>JAPYRX010000019.1:9662-11668 GCA_029936815.1 Dehalococcoidia bacterium | reverse complement strand
TTCAATAATTTAGAAATATTCTCAACTGCAAGAAATTCTTTCCATCTTATTTCAGGATTACTATGAATATCATGACTCAATTTCAATAAATCATCTTTTAATTCTTCAATTTTTGTATAAATATTATTTTTCATATATAAACCTTCTATAAATTATTACTATCAATACTAATTGTAATCTAAATGTAGAAATATTTTTATAGAATCCACTTTTAATCAGTCAAAATGGTTATAATTTGATTATGAAATTACTAACTAGCAAAATTATTGAAGACTTTGCAAAACAAGGACTGACTGGTGAATTGCCAGATAGTGAAAAAAAAGTTATCGCCAAATACTTTTTTCCTGTAGGAAGTACCATTTGGTATGCTCTAGAGTATAACCCTAAAGAAAGTGAATTTTTTGGGTATATTGTAAAATCAGGGCATAACAAATTAGGGTATTTCGAATTGGAAGAATTGGAATATGTAACCATAGATGGGCTTCATGTCGAAAGAGATTTAGATTGGGAATCAAATACTACTCTTGAAGAAGTTAAAAGAGGGGATAAGGAATAAATTGAGTAAATGAAAATATAAATAAAGAAGCATTTATTGAAATACAAACAAGCCATAGTCATACGAGAAATATCATTCCATAATATATAACATAGTTCAATTATTTTTAAAAATTCCAAATCTTTAAAAATAACATGAATTGATCTTGTTTTAAGCATCTTACTTTCTAAATATTATGGTAGATTAAATCAGCTTTAATTATATTCGTGGAAACATGAAAACTAACAATCCAATTTATAGTTCTAATCACCTTAAATTAACTTTTGGTTCATTCTCTTCATCTATAGCTTTCTGGATTCAAATTCCCTTAATAATTATAATAATGTATGAATTAACAGAATCTCCACTAAAAGTAACATTTGCAAATGTTACTTGGTCATTACCGTGGTCTTTACTTGGTGGATTTGCAGGAAGTATTGCATCAAAATACAATGACAAAAAGATAATGATCTTAGGAAGATCATTATCTTTAATATCAATGGTTACTTTGGCAATGTTTGCAATGCTTGATTATCTAAACATAATAATTGTTTACATAACACTTTTTTTTCACGGCTCAGGAATTGTAATTGATTTTCCTGCCAAAAGACAATTAATGCTCGATATTCTTGGTAGAAATTATATAGTCAAGGGAAATGCTATTGAAGCATTTTTTTGGCAACTTAGTACATTGATTGGGCCGTTAATGGCAGCATTGTGTTTATCAATCTTTAGTGCATCAACTGCATTGTTTTTAATATGTGTGTTTTTATTTTTCAATCTTTTATCCATAATATTGATCGAATACACATATGAAGGGTTCTCTGTAACAAATACCAAAACTAAAATCAGAGATTACATTGCTTTGCTTTCAAAAAACAAAGCTGTATTAACTGTTTGTGGCATAACAATAATTATGAATCTATTTATGTTCCCATCACAATCTCTGATTCCTTTTATGGCAGTAGAAGTTTTAGGAAAATCATCAACTTTTAGCTCAATCATTCTATCTACAGCAGCTGTTGGAGCAATAATCACTTCTATAAGTTTAATGATTTTAAATACAAAAAGAATTGGCTTAATTTTTGGATTTTGTACATCTCTTTGTTTGTTTTTTTTGTTTATTTATTCTTTTTCCACATACTATATTTTAAGCCTATTACTTTATGCGGTAGTAGGAGTAGGAATTGCAGGATTTGGTGCTACACAATCTTCATTAATACAAATCACAACTACTCCTAAAGAAAGAGGAATGGCAATGGGAATGCTTGCGATGTGTATAGGAAGTGGACCAATCGGATCATTTCTATATGGAGTTTTCGCTGAAAATTATACTGCTCAACTAGCTTTGAGATATTTACCAATATCAGGATTGTTTATATTATTATTAATAATATTTTCTACAAAAATAATACATAAAGTAACTATTGATTCAAGAAATGAAGATTAATATTAAATAGAATAAAATTAA
>JAPYRX010000019.1:1416-9562 GCA_029936815.1 Dehalococcoidia bacterium | reverse complement strand
TTTATGGAATTTTAAATTACAACACTTTGATATAATTGGTTATGCAAGAAAATTTAAAATATGATATTCCCAAAAATCTTCGTAAAAAAATAACTGAATCAAATGTGGTTGGGCCTACCTCAGCTTATGCTTATGGCCATATTCAGGCTAATTTGGTTATTATTGATAAAAGCTATGCTTTTGATTTTTTAAGCTATTCCATGCTAAATCCTTCTCCCTGTCCTATATTAGAAGTTTTGGATCCTGGTAATCCATTTCCTGTCAAATCAGCCACTAATTCTGATATTAGGTATGATTTAGGAAAATATCTAATATTTCAAAACGGAAAATCTAAAGTTGTTGAAAATATTAAAGATTATTGGACAAAATCTAAAGTAACTTTCTTGATAGGATGCTTATTTAGTATGCAGAAACATTTTGAAGAATCAGGAATTATTATAAATCATTTAAATGAAAATAAAATTGACCCTACTTATATCTCAAATATCCCTACCAATTCTTTCGGAATATTTGATGGTCCCATGATTGTATCAATGTGGCCAATACATAAAAATTATATTACTAAAGCAATTGCAATATCTTCCAAATTACCCTCAGTACATGGGAAACCCATACATATTGGAGATCCTGGATTTATTGGGATAGATGATATTGAAAATCCTGATTATGGTGACATAATCAAATTAAAATCTGATGAAATACCAGTATTTTGGGGTTGCGGGATTACGCCTCAATTAATAGCTCAACAAAAAAATATAGATATGATCACTCATCATCCTGGAAATATGTATATTACTGATCTGAAAACTAATGAAATGGAGATAATATGAAAAATATAAATAAAGAAGCATTTATTGAAATACAGAATATTATTTTAGAGCATGACTACAGAGAGATGTCATTACTTTCAAAAAAAATGAATTATCTCTACATTAAAGAATCTGCAGAAATGATCCTGAAAAATATAAGTAAAGGTAAAATAATTATTTCAACAGGTTTTTATGAAATAATCCCAAAAACTATTGAAACTGATGGACCTCCAGGAGCATTTTCAATCGGAAACGCTATAACAGAACTTGGGGGTGAAGTTATATATTTGATAGAGAGCCATACAAAAGATTTTATAGGGAAAGATCAAAAAACTATTATTTTCCCTAATACCACCAAAGAAGAAAGTCTGAAATTTGCTAAAAATATAATAAAAGATCACGAACCCTCCGCTTTAATCTCTATAGAAAGGTGTGGAATTACTGAAAAGGACAGATATCTCAATATATCAAGGCAGGATATAAGTAATTACAACGCTTATATAGACGTATTATTTGACTTACATAAAAACACAATAGGTATAGGAGATGGTGGAAATGAAATTGGAATGGGAAATTTGTATGAATATATATCGAGTTCAGATAAATATATTAATGAGCCAACCATTTCAAAAGCAAAGCACCTTATAGTTACAACTGTTTCTAATTGGGGAGGATGGGGTTTAGCTGCTGCATTGTCATTACTATCAAACAAAAACTTATTAGAAACCACTAAAGAAGCAACAGATATAATGCAAGATCAGTTGAATTTAGGCGCAGTAGATGGTGCAAACTTTAAATCTGAGTTATCTGTAGATGGTTTTGATTGGGAAACAAATGAAAATATATTATTAAAGTTGCATACACTCATAAGTAAATATTTATCTTAATAACATATTTCAAATAGATGCAATGGCTTAAATAAAATCATAGATAAGTAGCAATTCAAAAAAACTTATTGATCTTTATTGTTCTTCAGCCATTTTTTATATTCTGATTCTATTTTTTCTGACCAAGAATGTTTTGGATAATAATCTTTTAAATGTCCTCCGTCAACTAATTTTTCTTTTACAAACACTTCCCATTCTTGATGACCAGCTCCAACATCAGATAATTTTTGAGCATAATCAATAGGAATTACAACAACGCCATCATCATCTGCAATAATAATATCTCCAGGCATCACTAATGTATTTCCACATGATATAGGTACATTAACAGCGCTGGGGAATATACCAGTTTGTGTATGATAATTAGGAGTAACTCCTTTCATCCATAAGCCTAAATTAAGATCTTTAGAACTTGCATAATCTCTTATACATCCATCAATTACAATTCCTTCCCCTCCTCTCCCTTTAAAAAAACTTAACATCATTTCACCAAACACCCCACTATTCATACTTCCTCTGGCATCAACAACTACTATATCTCCAGGTTTAGTCAAATATAATACCTGTCTATGTAATTGTTCTTCGGGGTCAGTATATTCGTCATCATAATATATATCTTCTCGAATAGGTAAAAATTGCAAAGTCAAAGCTGGTCCAACAATTTTTTTACCAGGGCTATACGTACTTGGGCCTGTTATAGATGGATCTTTAATTCCCATTCTACTTAATTCACCAGAAACAGTAGCACTAGTTAATTTATATATAGAATTAATCAAACTTTCTGATGGTCTTTTTATATCATTAAATTTTTTCATAATTCATTATAACTCGTATCAAATATCTAATTTTTAAATCTGGATATTTTGAATAACTCAGTATCATAGCTTGAAGAATCTTTTTGGCATAATTCGGTAACTATTTCGCCAATGATTGGTGCGAATTTAAAACCATGACCTGAGCAGCAAGAAACAATTATACAGTTTTCAGAATCAGGGTGTTTATCAAGTATCCAATGACCATCGGGAGTATTAGTAAAAAGGCAAGTACTAAAATTTTCGCCTTCATTTGTTTTAGCAAAATATTTGGTAAAATCTGTTAATAATTTAATATCTTCAGAATTTATATCTTTTGAATAAGTGTTAGGATCAACATTTTCATCTGTATCGTTAAAAATACCAAATTTCATTCCATCAAATCCATATTCAGGAAATCCATATCCCTCATTTGTTCCACCGTCTAATATCCATACAGGGAAATTTTCTTTTTTAAATATATTTTTATCTTCAGAGGGAAACCATCCAACAACTTGTCTTTGGACTGATAATGGGGAGTTAGGTATATTGAACATTTCAGTATTCCAAGCTCCTGCTGTGATTACAAGTTTTTTACATTTATAAATATTCTTATCAGAAATTACTTCTATGTGAGATTCTTTATCTTCCCATGATAAAACTTCTTCATTGTAATTTATTGTGGCTCCATAATTTGATGCAAGCTTAGTATGAGCTTTGATAGATTCTTCAGGTGTTATAAATCCTCCTTCTTTTGTAAATATTCCATAGAAATGCGAAGGCAAATTAAATCCAGGAAACTTATTCATAATTTCAGAAGCATCCATGATTTCATGTTCTAAATCATGTTCTATTGCAATTTCAACACAATCTTTGAATATAGGACTATCTTCGCTACCAATATATATACATCCAGTCATGTAAAGGATTTGCTTATTATATTCTACTTCTAGTTCTCTCCATAATTCGAAGGATCTTCGTATTAGGGGAACATAAGTAGGATGAACACGGGTGGTCAAACTTATTATCCTAGACAATCCATGAGAACTGCCATTATTATGAATTTGTTCAAATTGCTCTATTCCTAAAACATTAAGTCCATTTTTGGCTAAATGATATATGGATGAGCTGCCGTGGCCACCAACTCCAATTACAATAACGTCAAACATAATTATATACTCTCACTCTCTTTACTCTAGTACTTATAATTCATTATAACTCTTATGTAAAAACATACATATAAAATATTTAAAGTGGATAAAAATTGGGAATTATCAATGAAAGAATAAGGATAGTTATTAATAGAATATGTTCTATTTTTGCTTTCTGATCTATCTCAACCAAATATACAATATAAGGACTACGTGAAATCCAACAACCCAAAAAATCCAGTTGTTCATAAACCTAACTTTAAATGCATCTGCTATTTGCCATTCATTTTTTTGCTCATCTGGGTGGTTCGTGAAGTCAATTCTCTTTTTTTCTTCGAGATTTGTTGCGTTAAGTTCTCTCATTATTTCTCTTAATTCTTTTTCGTTTTCTATATCACTCATATTAAATTACTCTTAAAAAAAATATTCCTACTACTAACAATATAGTTAATATAATACCTGTCTTTTTTTCTATCATATGTAATATTGTAAACAATGTGTAAAGCCTTTATTGTTTAAACTCGTTTTTCATACCGTGCCGTATATGCCATTCTAAGACCAGGGGTTCCATTTTTATATTGTCGTATCTGTAACATTTTGCAAATAGTTCTGATATAATAGTTAATCTGTAGGTATGTAATTCTTCTTCTACTAATTGCAAACAATTATTATTTACATACTTACAACCAACAGTACCTACCAAAGCACCCAATCCAATACATCATTCCAATCAATATAATCCTATTTATAATTAATTGTTAAGAGATTATTTTCGTACCCTAATGTCTATATAATATTTATTTAATTTGGAGGATTTATGTCAGTTTGCAGAATAACTACACTTACTATGAAATCAAAAGAAGGAGAAGATGAATTGGGTCAAAACTTCGTTTCAACTGCTGCAAGTAAATTTCCTGAAGCAGAACAACTTTTACAAATACGAGCAGATGATACAACTGTTGTTGCCATATCATTGTATGAGAGTACTGAAGCAATGAAGTGAGCTGATGACGCTAGAACAAAAAGCATAGATGGTGCTAATGATATTGTTTCAGTGGATATGAAAGTTGGTACAGTCGAACTGAATCATTCATAAACCACCTTCGAACATGTTTTATTTATATATATAGTCATATTAAAGGCATCTCCTTAGAGTAGTTACTTTACAAACTGATTACCATAATGGCACACTTTCCGACAACACGCTGATATAATACTTATTCGTCATTTGCTTATGACGAATACTAAATCTGTAAGTATGTATCTGTTAGTATGTGAAATGAACAGAGATCATACTTGGGACGGATTACATGCTTGCAGATCAAAAGATTATTTAGGGTAACAAATATTAATCATTCTATCTTGTGATATCCCGTTTTTTACAATGTCGGGTTTGTTGATTATCGACAGATTTATTCTGTTTATCTTTATTACTCATCAATCTATTATAAGACCTTCTTTTTTATCTGCATTTTTTGCAACCTTTTTTTTATAAAAATTTGTCCCATGTATACACAACCAATATCTATTTAAGATCTGTTCTTATCAGTTATCCAAGCTATAAAATATGTTAGAATAATCCATCTTTATTTTTACTAAACCATTCACATGTTTGTATTAAAAAACATAAAAAAAGACTTTTACGGAGGATCTACTTCTGCAGTTGTTGCTTTACCATTAGCTTTGGCTTTCGGAGTGACTTCCGGGATTGGCGCTATATCAGGACTTTGGGGAGCTATAATATTAGGTTTTTTCGCATCTCTTGTCGGAGGAACTAAAAAGCAAATTTCTGGCCCAACAAGCCCTATGACTATTGTTATGTCTGGAATTGTATTAACACATAGAAATGAATTTGATGTAATTTTTACTATTGTTATATTAGCTGGAATAATTCAAATTTTATTTGGTATTTTGAAGATTGGTAAATATATTCAACATGTTCCCTCCCCAGTTATTTCAGGCTTTATGACTGGGATTGGATGTATAATTATAATTATTCAATTGGGCCCCTTACTAGGAATTCAATTACAGGGGAAAATTTCAGATATTTTACAAAACCTAATGAATATTAATAATATAAACAGTCATTCGTTAATAATTGGAATTATTGGATTATGCATATCGATAATTTATCCAAAAAAATTAAATGATTTTATACCTTCCCCGCTAATTTGTTTATTTATAGGAACTTTATTGTCATATTTCATATTTAGAAATGCAATAATTTTGGGAACAATACCTATAGGATTTCCAAAATTAATTTCATTTACTATTCCAGTATCTAAGCTTCCATTTATGATTTTCTCATCTTTTATATTAGCCTTATTGGGTTCTTTAGATTCGTTACTTACTTCATTAATAGCTGATAAAGCTACTAACACTAAGCATAATTCTAACAGGGAATTAATAGGTCAAGGAATTGGAAATACTATCGCAGGGATATTTGGCGCAATCCCTGGAGCGGGTGCAACTATGCGGACTATGGTAAACATAAAATCTGGTGGTCAGTCGAATTTGTCAGGGATGATTCATTCAATCTTATTATTTGGATTAGTACTAGGATTAGCTCCTTTAGTTAAAATAATACCTAATGCAATATTGGCCGGAATTTTAATCAAAATTGGATGGGATATCATTGATTGGGGTTATATAAAAAATTACAAGAAAGGGAAAAAACCGGATTATTTTTTGATGATATTAGTATTATTTCTTACTATTTTTACAGATCTTATAATAGCAGTATTTTCTGGTATCTTATTATATTGGACAATAATCTTGGTTAAAAATAGCATCAGTTCTCGAACACGTGTACTGAAATAACTATCACAAAAGTATCCAAATAAATAACGGCAGAAATCATAAAATCAATGCATCAAGTAAATCTCCTATGATATATGCTATAAATGCAGCAATCGTTCCAAGAATTAAAGTCTCAAATATAATTAATAATGAATTTGATTTGTCATACATAGATCTTAATAATCCAATTGATAAAAATGTTAATAGAGACATTATCATGCTTATAATAAATAGATACTGATAATGATAATCAAACCATAAAGAAAATATATACGGGATTAATGGAACAACACCCCATATGATAAAAGAACTAAATGTAATCAATCCTGATATGACAGGGTTTTTATCTGGTTTTTCCATTAAATTAAGATCGGTTTTCGTAGCTAAATAATTACTGACACCCATACTAAAAGCATCTGCAAATAAACTAGATATTCCTATTATGATAATTATTTTAAAATCAAGATTTGCTCCGGCAGCTCCAGAAATTATAGCAAAGGTTGTTATGATTCCATCAATGCCTCCTAAAACTCCATCTCCAAAATACATTTTTTTTAATGCTAAAAATAATCTTCCGATACAATCCTCCTAATAATAAACATTGGTTAAAACGTAACACAATATTTATTATTAAGGATTTCCCTTTATAAATCAAAGTTTAGATAGGCTAATAATTTTAGTAAAGGCACATTAATATTTTGGTTCCAAAAAGCTTGCCATGGGTATGTAAAACTACAACCATAACATCTAAGTCATGCCCCCAATCAATTAATATATAACAGTTGAAAATCTAATATTTAGTAACAACGATTATAATACTATTTGTTAACAACAAGAGGTATTCTTTGAGCTTGATGAGCAATTTAAAGTTTTGATAATTTTAGCATCAGGATAAAAACCATCAGGATATTCTAAGCATACTCCTGTATAAACACCATTTTCTCTTTTTAATATATGGCCATCATATTTTTTGGCACAAAAAAATTCTGTAGCTACTTCTACAGAACTAAATTCTTTTACACAACTATCAACATTCCAACCTTCGTTCATAATATATCCTTATAAATATTTATATATAATTAAGTGATTAATTATATTCTTCATTTATATGAATATCAAATTGTCACAAGTAGGTAAAACCCACAATGGGACATCTGTATGACTTCTGATAATAAAAGAATAAAGGAATAAGATTGTTAGATGGACCAAATATCTTATAATGATTTTAAATAAAGTATAAATCTCTTAATTAACGGATATTAGTAATATAGAAATAACTATGTTTAACACTTTTGAAAAATGGGGGAGGGGAAATCATCAACCGAAGTTAATTTCTCGGACAATTCTGCATTTATTCCCCAAAACAATATTAATCTATTAATAATTTTTCTAACCACAGTTCTCTATTTGGGATCAAGTGAGATAATTCAAAGTATCCGCATTCTTTAAAACCCAGATTTTGACGAAATTTCAAAGCTATTGTATTTTCTTTTCCTATAGAACTTAATATTCTTTCGTCTTGCATTTCAATTAATTTTTTTTCCAAAAATTTAAACATTTTTTCACCTATACTTTTACGGTGAAATGATTTATGTACTCTAATAAATGAGATGAAAGGAATATATCCCCAAAAGTATTCGTACCACAAATAACCTACAGGTTTGGCTTTTATTGTTGATATAATCAGATTTTTATTATTAATTGATTGT
>JAPYRX010000019.1:0-1316 GCA_029936815.1 Dehalococcoidia bacterium | reverse complement strand
GATTGTATCAGTTACAATTTTTAAAGATTCATCAATTTTCTTTATTTCTTTTAAATCAGAATTTTGGCCTATTCTAATTATTAATGATTCACCATCTAACATAGTTATCTATGAACTTTAAATAATTTAAGTTTAATATCTCTTTCTTCTTTTATTTTTTCATCTTTTGCATTTTGGATTCTTAATCTATTTTCAGTAACCATTAGTTCATCCATTTTATGTGTATTTTCTATAAATTCTTAAATAAGCAATTCAATAACAATAATGAAAAAAATTAGACAAAGTCTACTCCCATTACTTATTCTGAAATTACCATGATATTTATCCTAAAAATTTTCATATTTATATAATAATCATTTTAAAAAAAAGTCATGCATATGTACAACAACCAAACCTAAGTCATACCCCTATCAACTTCTGACGAATTATAAGTAAAAAACATATATATCTCAATATTGTAATTTTAATGTTATATTTATTATGTTATTCAACTAAATTAAAATTCTTTCAGTTATGTATTACCCCGGGCAGCTTAAAAATGAAAATTTCAGAAAACTATGGATTTCTGATTTATTAATCGGATTTGCAGTCAATATTGAAGTTTTAATAATTCCTTGGTTAATAATCACTAAAACAAATTCAGGCTTATTACTAGGTATATATGGTGCAGTGAGATATTTTAGTACAGTTTTTGCACCTGTAATTGGAGGAATAATTGATGGATTTAATAAAAAACACATCCTGATTTTTTCTCGCGTATATATGTTTATTCATTCTTTAATAATTATAACTCTTTCATTTCAAGATATTTTAAGTGTTACAAACATGATTGTTATATCCTTTTTTTATGGGTTGGCTCATAATTTTGATCGTATATCTAGAGAAGCATTAACGCAAATTTTAATAAGTAAGAAAAATTTAAGAAATGCGACAGCATTAATTAGTTCTACTTATGATATATCAAAAATTGTCGCTCCTTTAATAGGAGCGACAATATATTCTTTATATGGAGTGACAGTTGCTTTTATTTTAGTTGGAATTTCATACTTACTGGCAGTATTTGTAATTTTCGCAGTTAAAATAAATAATGTTATTAAACAGAAATTAAATATTTATAACGAATTTCTGGATGGCATTAAATATTTGATACAAGATAGAATTTTGACCTCTCTGATGTTATATGCAACATTGGCTAATTTAACAGTCTTAACATTAACTAACGCATTTTTGCCATTTATTAGTAAAGATATGCTAAATGGTGATGCAAATGATTTGGCTATTTTAATTTCTTTTTCTGCTATAGGTTCATTATTAGG
>JAPYRX010000018.1 GCA_029936815.1 Dehalococcoidia bacterium | reverse complement strand
AAAACCAAAAGCTACTAAAACAGATTTAGGAGATTAGATATGGCTCATAAAAAAGGTGGAGGGAGTACTAAAAATACACCTAACAGAGGAAACTCAAAACGACTTGGTGTTAAAGTGTATGATAGCGAATTTGTTTCTGCAGGCTCAATACTTGTAAGACAAAGAGGATCAAGAATTGCCCCTGGATCAAGCGTAGGAATGGGAAGAGATCATACATTGTTTTCTATGATTGATGGATATGTTAAATACGAAAATCTTACTAAAGATAAAAAGAAAGCTAGTGTATACCCAGCATAAGGAGATTTAATTGAAACAAAAAATACATCCGAAATATTTTTCGGAATCTAAAATAGTTTGTTCCTGCGGCAAGACTTATGTTACAGGTTCTACTAAAGAAATGATGAGAATCGAATTATGTGGTTCTTGTCATCCATTCTATACAGGGGAACAAAAAATCGTTGACACTGAAGGTAGAGTTGAAAGACTTAAGAGAAGATATAATTTAAGTTAGTTTATATTAATTTATAAAAAAGACGTTAATTGAGTTCAGATAATAATTTTCTAAGATTAGGTGGACAAGCTCTGCCTGAAGGTATTCTTATAAAAGGTCCGATATATACAGTTATAGCTTATAGATCAGACAATAATGAGATTAAGACTGCATCCATAAAATGGGGATTTCGGATTACAAATTATTTAAGACGTGTCCCATTTATAAGAGGATTGGTAACTATAGTAGAGACTCTTGGATTATCGTTAAAATCTATTTTTGTAATGGCAGAATTAACTGATGAAGAGATTAATACTGATTCAATTTTTTTCAAGTTTTTTATAAGCTTTATGTTTGTTTTAGTCGCTATTTTTACAGTTAGTTTAATTATCTATTTACCAAAATTCTCTTCATCAGGTATAGTGAACATATTTGATATTAATTCAGATTTTATAGAAATTGGATTAGAGCTTTTAATTAGGTTTTCAATATTTTTTGTTTATATATATTTTTACAGATTTTTTGATATAGGCAAAACAATGTTTAAAAATCATGCAGCTGAACATATGGCTATTCATACTTATGAAAGCAAACAAGATTTATCAGTAGATAATCTTAAAAAATTCAATAAAGAACATCCAAGGTGTGGCACTGCATTCTTGGCTTTTGTATTTATTTATGCAAATATTATTTTTCATACATTAACTATTGATGTCCAGTTTTTATTTTTTATAAGGATGGCTTTATCTATATTTGTTATTTCATTAACATATGAGACTTTATTATTAGGATGGAAGTCCAACAATTTATTCGTAGGCACAATCATTAATATTCCAGGATATTTACTGCAAAAAATCACTACAATTAAGCCAAATGATAATGATTTGGAATTAGCAATTATCGCAACTGAGAAATGTATTTCTTTGCACAAATAATATTTATGATGCTATGCTTTTAATATCTATAATTATAGAGTTTGTATTTCTCGTTAATATGTATTTCTGAATCTTTTTTTAAATCTTTGTAGATCTTAATATATTCTGAAGATTTATCGATGTCTGATAATATTGAAAGCCATGAATTTTTATTTAGAGAATTCTCAAATGATTTCACAGTGTTTTTATAAACTTCCCAATCTGAAACAAAAATACCATCTATAGTGTTTTGGGGAATCTTAATAGTTTTAGATAAATCGTTTAATTTAACATTACCAAGATTAATTTTTTTTAAGATTTTATTCGTTTCAGTTATGTTTTTTTTATTTGATTCAAAAACAACAACTTTCCCATCAAATACAAATTTCCCAAATAAAACAGGGAATAATCCCTTTTCGGCACCCATACACATGATGGTTTGATATGGCATAATTGGAATAGTTGCTAATATTTTATGCGTATCTATACTTGCAATAAATTCGGTACTTTCAATCATTTATCAACCTTTGCATTTTGAATATTTATTTTGTCTTTTGCTTGGTCTTATAAAAGACTTACCAATTATACCATCATATAAATTTAATATATCTATTCCATGAGGAATATATTTTAAGAATTTTCTTTTTCATTTTTTGATTCAAAATATTTTCGTTCTTTTTCATTTTCAGGAATTCTAGCTAAATAAAACAATAGATCTGAGAGTCTATTGATATATTTTAGAATATTTGAATTAATAATATTTTCAAATTTATTTAAATTTGCCAGCATTCTTTCAGCAGATCGAGTTTGAGTTCTGGCCAAATCTATCGCAGCAGACTGAATATTACTTCCAGGAAAAATAAATTTGGGTTTTAATTTGATTTTTTTATCTATAGAATCAATGATTTTTTCAAGTTTTATTATTGAATTTTCATCTATTAATTTTATTCCCCAATTGGTTTTTGAGAGCTTGTGATGATTTTTATTTGAAACTGACACTTCAGTACATATTGTGAAGATATCTTGTTGAATATCCAATATGATTGACGATATGTATTGAGTGTTTGTTATTGCGCGACACATTCCGAGATGAGAATTTACAGAGTCTAACAAACCATATGCCTCGCAACGAATATCATCTTTTGATACTTTTTCACCAAATAGAAGATGCGTATTTCCATTATCTCCTGTTCTTGTATATATTTTCAAATTAAATCCTTTATATTGTAAATTAATGTATATTGAGAATTATTATTTATTTTACAGGAGATTCGAATGTCTGAACAGAAGGTTGTTAAATCAAAGATTTTAATAGATATGGTTAATGATAAACCTTTGGAAGATGGCGCAGTTATTTTTGAAAATGGAATAATAGTTTTATCTGGTAATTATGAAAAAATTAAAGATAAAATTCAACCAGATGCAATAATTTATGATTACAAGGATAAGATAATTATTCCAGGTTTAGTTGATTGCCATACTCATCATAATGGATTTGGAGATGGTAGAAGCGGAGATGAAATTGGAACTATGCCTGACGATGTATTGGCAATTCAATCAGCAAAAAATGCTAAGACAAGTCTATATTCTGGAGTTACTACTATAAGGGAAAACGGTCCGAAAAATTTAACAATGATGAGATTGAGAGATGCCGTTAATGATGGATTGGCCATAGCTCCCAGAATGGTATTGTGTGGTAGACCAGTAGCAATAATTGGAGGTCATATGGGATATTTTGGCGGAGAAGTTACAGGAGAAGATGAAAGTTTAGCATTAGCTAGACAACTGATAAAAGAAGGTGTGGATTATTTTAAAATTACTGCTACAGGCGGATCTACAGCTACATCTTTTCCATTGAGGCCAAGTTTTTCAAAAGACGAATTATATGCAGTAACTAATGAAGCGAAAAATTATGATATGCTAACTGCTACCCATTGCTTGTCAATGGAGGGGATAGATTATTCTTTGGATGCAGACGTGGATATGATTATTCATTGTAATTTTGATAAATCAAATGGCGAATCTGAATTCGATCCAAAATTAACTGAGAAAATTATAGAAAAAGAAGCGTATGTAAATCCTACTTTACATGTGGGCAGAGCTAGATTGTGGAGTTTGATGGAAGGGAATGATCCATCTTTAGGAGGATTTGAAAACAAACGACTTAATTCGGTTTCCATAACAAATGATAGAAAAAATGTATTAGATGCCAGGTTAGATATGGCTAAATATGGATTAGATGTTAAATTAGATCACTGTAGAAAAATGATAGATATGGGAGTAAAAGTTATTACAGGATCTGATTCTTCTTGGGGTGATTATGCATTAGGAAATACTGTTCATGAAACAGAATTATTGGTTGAGTCAGGGTATTCTAATTTTGAAGGATTGAAATCGGTTACAATTAACGCAGCTGAAGCCTTGGGATTAAGTGACAAAGTTGGAAGCCTGCAAAAAGGTAAATCAGCTGATATAGTTATATTAGATAAAAATCCTTTGGAAGATATTAAAAATTTGAATTCTGTTAGTGAAGTTTTTTTCATGGGAGAATATATAAATAGAGGATCTGTTAAATCAAATAAATCTTATACCCAAAATAGACCTATGGTAAAGGAGTAATTATGAACAATCATGAAAATAACATTCTTATACTTCAAGCAGGAGAATTAATTGATGGTACTTCTAAAGAAGTGAAAAAAAATATAAGCATTGTAATAAATGGCAATTCCATTGTTGATGTCAAACCTACAGGGGAACTAAATTTACCAAAAGAACTTGAACATCAAATAATCGATTATTCGGACAAAACTATTCTTCCTGGTCTTGTGGATTCGCATGTGCATTTGACTGGAATAGGAGACGGAAGATCAGGTGATGAATTATCTATATTACCTGACGAAGTTTTATCTATCAACATGGCAAACAATGCCAAAAAACACCTTCATTCAGGAGTGACTACAGTAAGAGATTGTGGAGCTAAGAATAATACAGCATTTCATTTAAAAAAAGCAGCTGAAATGGGAATTGCTGAAACTCCAAGATTAGTTTTGAGTGGTAGGCCATTGGCAATTATAGGTGGTCATTTAAGTTATTTTGGTGAAGAAATTACTGGAATTAACGAATGTAGAGCTGCTGTAAGGTATTTAATTAAACAAGGTGCAGATTTTATTAAAGTAACAGCCTCAGGAGGAAGCACGAAGACATCTTTTCCATTGAGACCAAGTTTCTCTCAAGATGAAATGAATGTAATAGTTGAAGAGGCACATAAATTTGGGAAGCATGTTGCAGCACATTGTCATAATTCAGAATCAATGATTAGATCTTTAACAGCAGGAGTTGATACTATAATTCATGGCGTGTTCAAAGAATATGATGGCACGAATAAGTACAGAGAAGATATTGTGGAATTAATGTTGGAAAATAATATTTATATGAATCCAACTTTGGGGCCAGGGTTGATGAGAGTAGAAATAATGGAAAACAAAAAGAAAGCAGGAGTTTTTACTGACATTGATCAAGAAGAATCAGATATGGTTTCCATAGAACATGAACATAGAATGGAATGTTTTAATAGAATGCATAAAGCTGGAGTTCCTATGTCAGCAGGATCAGATTCTGCTTGGGGTGCTTACGAGATGGGTAATTATTTTTTAGACATTGAAGGACATGTGATGGGCGGACAATCTCCTGTCGAGGCAATGATGTCAGCAACTAGTATTGCTTCACAATCTTGTTGGATAGAGAATAGTGTAGGCTCAATTGAGTCGGGCAAGCTTGCAGATCTGATAGTTTTGGATGAGAGCCCTGTTAATCAAATAGAAAATCTAAGAACTGTGTCACAAGTTATAAAAGACGGTAAATTTATAGATAGAGAAAATTTATTATAAATTTTTAAAATCCGCAAAATTGTTCGTAATCTATAAGTTCAGTCACTTCAGGACTTGTTCCGCATAAAACACATTTTGAATTTTTATTGAATTTTATTGTTTTAAATTCCATACTTAAAGCATCAACTAGTAAAAGTTTGTTTTTTAAAATTTTACCTATTCCTAAAATTAATTTTATTGTTTCAGTTGCTTGTATACTTCCTACAATCCCAGGCAATACTCCCAATACTCCAACTTCTGCACAACTTGGTACTTCACCTGGTTTCGGAGGTACAGGAAACAAGCATCTGTAACAACCGCTATCAGGAATGTATGTACTAAGTTGCCCTTCAAAAAGCAATATACTGCCGTCTACTAATGGTTTTTTGGAGATATAAGCTGCGTCACAAGCTAAGTATCTAGCAGGGAAATTGTCCGCACCATTAATAATAATGTCATATTTTGAAAAAATATTTAGTGCGTTCTTTGAAGATAGTGGTTCGTCATATGTGTTTAGATTTAAATCACTGTTATAAGATAGTAATGTTTTTTTTGCTGATTCTGTTTTTTTTGTACCAATATCATTTTCGTAGTGCAATATTTGTCTTTGTAGATTTGAGGTTTCTACTGTATCCATATCCATTATACCTAGTGTTCCTACTCCTGCAAGAGTTAGGTAAATACTGATTGGAGAACCTAGTCCTCCTGCGCCAATAATAAGAACTTTAGAGTTTAATAATTTTCTTTGACCTATACTTCCTATTTGAGGCATTATAATATGCCTGCTATATTTTTGAATTTGATTAGGAGTTAATCTATAATTTAGATCACTATTTTTATTATTTGTTTTCATGTTAATTTTATTTTTATGTTGAAAAGTAGATATATAATTACTATATTTATTATGGCAGTAGTTGTTCTATTGTCAATTTTATACCCTTTTTTAAAAAAAGAAGATAATAAAATACTGGTTTTTGCAGCAGTAAGTTTGTCAGACCCATTTGAAGAAATTAAAGATATATATTATCAAAATGAGAATATTAATATAATATTGAATTTTGGCGGGTCACAAACTTTGGCGTCCCAAATATCAAAAGGAGCAACCCCTGATATATTTGTGTCTGCTGGAATTTCACCTCTTAATTTTATGAAGAAAAAAAAAGTTCGCTTTGAAGATTCGTATTTTTTATTATCTAATGAATTAATATTTGCTAGTAACAAGCAGATATTAGATTGGGATAAAAAAGGAATTGAAGAAATTATTAAATCTGAAAAAATAAATAGAATATCAATAGCTGACCCAGAATTAGCTCCCGCCGGAGAATACACTGTGCAAGCAATAAATAATATGAATATCAATGCATTTATTGAACAGAAAATAATCAAAACCAATAATGTTAGAGATGCTGTTAATCATATGAGACTTGGATTGTCAGATGCTGTTTTTGCTTATAATACTGATTTTAATAATTACAAAGGCAATTATAATAAAAAATTTATTTCTGAAAAATTATATAATAAAATTCAGTACCCTATTATTATTTTTAATAATAATGATCAAGTCGACCAATTTTTGGTGTTTTTGAATAGTGATAGAACTCAAAATATTTTCAAAAAATATGGATTTAGCAAACCTTAATTGAAGCCGTGGTAATTCAGTCTCTTATATTAACTATAGAAATAGCGATAATTGCTACTTTAATTAATGTTCCCTTAGCTTTTATTTCATCCATAATAGTAACACGTACGGAAATTAAATCATTAAAATTTATCGTAGATATATTTATATCCCTACCTTTAGTTTTGCCGCCTGTTGTTCTTGGTTATTTTTTGTTGATAATTTTTAGCCCTGCCGGATATTTGGGACAAATACTAACTAATTTGGGAGTGGAAGTTGTATTTACAAAATTTGCTGCTATATTAGCATGCTCATTAGTTTCATTTCCTTTGATGGCTAGAGCTATAATAATTGCATTTGATTCCGTGGATAAGGATCTAGAAAAAATCGCAAGATCTTTAGGTTCTACTAAACTAAAAATGTTTTTCACTATTACTTTGAGAGAAAGTTTTTTTGGAGTATGCGGAGGGATTTTATTAGGCTTTGCAAGAGCATTGGGAGAATTTGGTGCAACAATTATATTTGCTGGTAATATTGAAGGTGTTTCTAGAACCATTCCTCTTGCAATATTTCAATCAATTCAAACCGGGGATGATAAAAATGTAACATTGCTTATTTCTTGCTCTGTAGTTTTGGGAATGATTTCTGTAATTATTAATAATATCTTGATTTCTAAATCAAACAGGAAATATAAATGAAATCAATGAATATTCAATTAAATAAAAAATATAGTGATTTTATTTTAAATTGCAACTTCTCTATTAATAAAAAGATCACAGGTATATTTGGCCCTTCGGGATCAGGAAAATCTACAATCTTAAATTGTATCTCTGGCTTCACAAAGCCTGAAGCTGGATATATATCATTTAAGAATAAAATTTTATACGATTCAAATAATGAAATTTATTTAAATCCGGAAAAAAGGAATATAGGTTATGTCACTCAAAAATCAAATTTGTTTCCATCAATGAATGTATTAGATAATATCAAATATGGATACCAAGACAATTATGAAATCGAAGTTAATGATATTATTAATACAATGAACATTCAGGATCTTTTAATAAGATTTCCAAGTGAGCTTTCAGGAGGGCAGGCACAAAAGATTTCTATTTCTAGAGCCTTAGCTAGTAATCCAGATATATTATTGATGGACGAGCCATTATCCGAATTAGATACACAATCAAAACTTATGATTTTGAATTATCTTAAAAAAATTAATATAAGATATAAGATTCCAATAATTTATGTTTCGCATGATATTTCTGAAATGATAGCTCTATGTGATGATGTGTACATGATAGAAGAAGGGACTTTAAAAACTAAAATAACATCTTCTGAATTGTCTTTTCAAAGTAATATCAATACGGATTTCCAAAATATATATTTATTGGAAGGTAATGATTCTAAAGAATTATTGATAAATGGAATTAAAATAAAAGTAAATGAAACAGTGAATAAGACCCAAGTTATTATGATGCTATCATCTTCTGCGATAATGATTTCCAATGAAAAATCGATCTTTGATGTTGCTGACAATACTTTGATAGGAGTATTAAAAAAAATTAAAAATTCCGAATCAATTATTAGGCTTTTTTGTGATGTTGGATTTGAAATTGTCTTAGATATTTCAAAAGATTATTTTGATAAACTCAATCTAAAGTTAAATGATAAGATTTATGTTATATTTAAATCTATCAATGTAAATATTTCTTTAAGTTAAATAAATGAAGTTGTAAGTTGGAATTTAGATTCAAATTAGAAAAAATTGTTAATAAAAATTCTTCAGTTTTAACTATTGGTTTAGATCCAGACAAATCCAAAATGCCAATTTCTGATATTTTTGAATTCAATAAAAAAATCATTGATAGTACCTTTGACTTAGTGTGTGCGTACAAACCTAATTTTGCTTTTTACGAGAAAGAAGGACTTGAAGGTATTAATGCTCTTTATAAGACTATAGATTATATAAAATCTAAAGATTCTGACATTATAACTATAGGAGATGCCAAAAGAGGAGATGTTGGAAATACGAATAAGGCTTACGCAGATTCAATATTACAAAAAATGGGTTTTGATGCTGTCACTGTTAATCCGTATGGAGGAGAAGAATCATTAATACCATTTTTTGAATATAAAGATAAGGGAATATTTATATGGTGTCGTTCTTCAAATCCTACTTCAGATGAATTGCAAAAAGTAGAACTAGCTTCGAGTTATGGGATTCAATATTTTTTTGAATTTTTAGGGACATTAATAAACAAATGGAAATCTTTTAACAATAACATTGGTATAGTAGCTGGAGCTACTAACATAGATGATATTAAGAGATTAAGGAATATTTGTGGAAACGATGTTACATATTTGATTCCAGGCATTGGTAGCCAAGGAGGAGATTTAGATGGAGTTATTGAATCTTTTGGAGTAGTGCGAAAATCTCAATCACTTGATTATATTCCGTATATTATAAATTCGTCGAGATCAATTATTTATGCTTCTACTGAAGAAAATTTTCAAGACGAGGCACGAAAAAAAGCACTTCATTTTGTGGAATCTGTGAAAACGAAAATTTTTAAATTAGATTAAATGGCAATTTTATATTAGCCCAAAAACCAAATATCAAAAAAACATATGTATGTGAATATAAAATTTCGAAATGTGGTAATTTTGTAGAATAATAAAATGAAAGACCATGGTATATCTGAAAATATTACATGGTATGATTATCTTGTTCATATGTTCAAAATGAAATATAATTAAATAAGAAATTTACTAATTAATTATTAGGTGTTTTAGATGTTTGAAATGGTAATAGATAGTATTAGGGTTAGTCTAATGAATTACCAAAGAGTTGTAATATTAAAAGAAAAGCATTCCAAAAGATACTTGCCTATGTGGATAGGGACTAACGAAGCTGAAGCAATAGCACTCAAATTAGAAGATGTTTCTGTCCCTCGTCCAATGACACATGATTTACTTTGCAATTCTTTTGAATCATTGGGAGCCAAATTAGACCATATCGTAGTATGGGATGTGAATCATGAAGATACTTTTATGGCAAAAATTGTTGTAGATTTCAAAGGTGATTTGATTGAAATTGATTCTAGACCGAGTGATGCATTAGCTTTGGCAGTCAGAACAAATGCGCCCATTTACGCCGAAGATAAAGTCTTAGAAAAAGCAGGACTTGAATTAGACCAAAATGATGAAGAATTAAAAAATACAGACGCTTTTATTGAAACAAGTAATGAAAAATCCAAAAGCCAAAAAGAACTAAAATTATCTGCTTTTGATGAATTCATGGAAGAGCTAGATTTAGACGATTTTTAAAAAAAACATTTGATTTGACCATGCTATATGTATGTGATAGCATTTAAAAGTTTTGAGGAGAATGATTTGAGGTCCAGAAAGCTTGCATTAGCTTTTCAGCTCATCGGCATTGGATGGTATGTTACTGCTTGTATAATTGGTGGTACTTTTTTAGGTTCTTGGATCTCTAAGTTTTTTAACTTCTCAAATGCAGATGTCCTTTTTCTAATGTCAGGATTATTGATAGGGATATTTACTGCTGGGATTGGGACATACAATTTAGTAAAATTAGTATTGAAATCAGATTAAATGAATAAAATTTTATCTACCTTGTCTAAAATTATTTTGAATCCATTCTTTTTGGGATCATTATTTATCTTATCAATTTTAGGTGGTGGATTAGGAGCAGCATTAGATTTAGGTTTTTTAAGCGCCCCTTTCGCATATATTTCAATACCAGCTGAAACTTTATACTACTTCAAGAGTGAAGGGTTTTTGTTTGAGTTTTTGAATAGCGCAATTACTAACACTCTACTTATGTCTCTTTTTACGATATTAACTTTGACCACTATCTCAGTGATCGCCACAAAAAAAATGAAAATTATTCCTACAGGATTGCAAAATTTAATTGAATTTGCAATAGAAGCAATGTACAACACGTGTAAAAAAATTGCTGGAGAAGAAAAAGGAAAAGTATTTTTCCCTTTGGTTATGACCCTATTTCTTTTTGTTGTTATATCAAACTGGATGGGAGTTTTACCAGGTACAGGCACTATAGGGAGAATTGAGACTGCCGAAGAATATTGTCATCATCAAAAAGAAGAAAATAACCTAGTCCATGATGTTGAGTTTAAAATATACAAAAGCAATGGGAAGCTCGCATCAACTATGTTTGGATATGGAACTGATGATTATTTAATGAAATCTGAAGATGAGAAATTATTTAAAAATGATGATATAGCACACTCAAAAGATAGTGATAATTTGATATGTTCGCACCATTGGTTGGAGCATGATTTTGCAGATGCAAAAAAAATAAGAGCGGAAGAATTAGGAGTTCAGAACTTTGACGAGCATTATAAGGTTGGGATTCTTGTGCCATTTTTCAGAGGTACCAATTCTGATATGAATACTACTTTAGCATTGGCTATTTGCGCAATGGTATGTATTCATTGGTGGGGATTCAAATACCTAGGATTCTCAGGACATGCTGGTAAATTTTTTAATTTCAAGAATGGCCCAATAAATTTCTTTGTGGGAATTTTAGAATTAGTCGGAGAATTTGCTAAAGTAATTAGTTTCACTTTTAGGTTGTTTGGAAATATTTTTGCAGGTGAAGTATTATTGTTTGCAATGGCATTTTTATTGCCATTAATAGGAATAATACCTTTTATAGGACTTGAACTATTTGTTGGATTAATCCAAGGATTAATATTTTCAATGTTAACATTAGTATTTGCTTCAATAGCTACAGTTGAGCATAATTCTGATGACCATTAATAAAATTTGTGATAAATTAAATTAAAAAATAAATTCATAATAAGGAGTAATTTATGGAAGGAGACATTTTAAATCTAGGAGCAGGCTTGGCTATAGGAATTGGTGCAATTGGTCCTGGAATTGGAATTGGATTGTTAGGAGCTAAGGCAATGGAAGCGATTGGAAGAAATCCAGAAGCTGCTGGCCCTATTCAGACAAACATGATTTTAGCTATTGCTTTCGCTGAAGCTATTGCTATTTATGCTTTGGTTGTTGCCATTCTAATTAAATTCGTTTAATTTAAAAATTTAGGAGTTTTCATGGATGCAGTAGGCATTAATTGGCCTGGCCTCTTAACTCAGTTAATTAGCTTTCTTATTCTTTTTACATTGTTGAAAAAGTTTTTATATTCACCTGTAATAAAAATGCTAGAGGACAGATCTGAAAAAATAAAATCGAGTTTAGAAACTGCTGAGAGAGTTAAGCAAGAAGCTGAAAAGACTACCGAAGTAAATGAAACTTTGATGGTTAAAGCACGCGAAGAATCTCAAATGTTAATTTCTGAAGC
>JAPYRX010000002.1 GCA_029936815.1 Dehalococcoidia bacterium | reverse complement strand
CAAACTAGTCGAATCAACTCGAATGATAGCAACCGAAATAAAATCTAATCTTTAAGGTATAGCTCGGCCTGGAATAGCTCCTGTTACTTTGTTATTTTTGACAACCAATTCACCATTGACCAATACATGCTCAATTCCAACAGGAAATTGTATTGGATCATCATATGTCGCTATATCATTTATTATTTCCGAATCAAAAATTACAATATCTGCATAATTCTTTTCTTTAATAACTCCTCTCCCGACAAGTCCAAATCTTTCAGCAGGGTTTTGGGTCATTCTCTGAATCATTTGCTCTAATCCGTCAACCCAATGTGATCTTCTCAATCTTCCAAGGAATCTAGGAAAACAACCATATGCTCTAGGATGACAATAATCACCCATTGGTATAGAATCACTCCCTACCATATAGTCATCTCTTTTTAATAAATTTATTGCATCCAGATTTATTTGGTTCCAAACATTAACATTTTTTGGGGGTGATTGCCAATAACCCAATTGGAGTTTGTTATCTCTTAGTAATTCGCATAGAGTTATTTCCGTAGATTGATTCTTAGTGTTTGCAATATCAGCAAGACTCATTCCTTCTAATTCAGGACTGTTAGGAGAGTATGAAAATACAGCATCATTAAAAGCGTTTTTTCTATAAGGTGATAATTCTTGGATCATGGTACTTACAATCTTTTCAAATCCGGCAGGATCATTCAGTCTTTTAAGTACTTCAGTCGGGCCTCCTTCGTGAGCAAAAGATGGTAAAAAACTCAAAGGATAAGTACTTCCTGTTGGATAAGGGTAAAGTTCCAAAGTTATATCAACTCCTTCATTTTTAGCTTTATCTATATCATCTATTATTTCAGAAATATTGCCTGCATTGCTTGCATTAGTTCTATGGTGAGAAAAATGAACTTTTACTCCTGCTTGCTTTCCTATCTCTAATGCTTCTAAGATTCCTCCTCCCTTATACCCTCTTTCGGTATTTCTATCTCTTAAATGAGTGATATAAACTTTTGAGCTATCACTCACAACTTCACACAATTCAATCAACTCCTTGGTGTCAGACCAAGCATTTGGATAATATGACATACCTGTAGCAAGCCCAACTGCTCCTTCGGTCAGAGATTTATATAGCAAATCTTTTGCTTTTTTCATATCATCTCCGGCTAATGGTTTATCATTAAACCCTAAAATTTCTAGCCTGATGGCACCATGTGGTACAGGATAAACTGTATTAATACTACATTTTTTATCATAGTGTGATCTGAATTTTTCTACGGAAGACATATCTAAATCATCTGGAGGATTACCTAAAATACCTGCAAGATAGTTTTTATTTATCAAATAATTTTCATTTGATAAAGGAGCATATGATAATCCATCCTGACCTAAAATTTCAGTCGTAATTCCTTGTCGAATTCCATTTTCATGAATTGGGTCTAATAACAGAGAGGCATCTGAATGAGCGTGCGTATCAATAAAACCAGGCGATACTGTTTTACCTTCAGCATCAATAATCATATTAGCTGAGGAGTTTTGCAAATCACCTATTGCATCAATTTTATCATTTATAATACCCACATCTTTTCTAACGGCCTTAGATCCAGTGCCATCAATGAGTTTTCCGTTTAATATAAGAATGTCAAACAATACAAACTCCTTTTCAGATCAAAAAATATTTAAATATATCATTTAATATATTTGGTATTTACTATAATATAGCTAAAATTATTATTACTAAGATTGTATTGAAAAACAACTCTAAAATAACAGATATAAATAATCTGAAATATGAATTGAAAAGAAATGGCTATTATTGGAGTGATATCATCAATAAATCTAATTCTGAAGAAAACTTTATATCTATACATAAAATAAAAAAAGGTTCTAAGGCTCCTACGCATATACATGAAAACGAAGAAATCGTTTATGTGTTAAATGGATCTATAGAAATAGAAATAGAAAATAATTTATTAAATCTAAAAAAAGATCAAATGATTTCCATCCCTCCTAAAACGGAGCATTCTCTCAGAAATGAAAATAAAGAAATTGCTAAAATTATAATATATTTTGGTACGAATGACCCTTTTGCAAAAACCGTCTACAAAGAATAAATACAGGAAAATGAAATGCGAACTAGAATCCCAATCAATGAATATACCAATATGGAAACAGACGGAAATTATATGAAAATAATATTCGAACCTAAAATCAAAAGAATTGTTGTTATTCCAAATGAAAGTGATAAAAACAATTCTAAAATTGATTTTAATTATGTATACAAAAAATTAAAATCAATAATTCGAAAAGAAGATAATGAAAAAATTATATATAAACAAATACACATACAATTAAATAAAACTCAATCTCAAACACCTCCGCATGATACCATGCTTCCTGTCAAAACATATAAAACTATGATCTCATCTTTAAATACAGAAATTGATAGCATTGAAAATCCAAATGATAATTTTTTTGATTCAATAATAAATATTAAAAACGAAAAAGAATTAATTGAAAATTTACATATCATCCAAAATGCTGCATTTAAAGATAGTTGGGGTTTTTCTCCGAATAGTATTACTGATATAACAAATAAGATTCAATCTTCTAACAATATTAAAAATGGTATATTGTTCGCCATGAAAAAAATACCAATTGGCTATATATGGCTAGAAAAAGATAATAAAGACAGTAAACTTGCTCATGTATCAATGATTGGAACTCATCCGGATTTCACTGGTAAAGGGGTAGCATCTTCATTATTAAGACATGGCATTCTTTTTTTGAAAGAAACAAAATATACACATCTAATACTAGAAGTAGATAATGACAATTCAGGTGCGAGAAAAGTATATGAGAAATATGGTTTTAAAGATTCTGATACAAAATATTGGTATGAATTTTTAATCCAAAGTTGTTAATAGTACTTCCTCAAAAACTTTTACCAAATCATCAGTTGATTTTTCCCAACTGAAATTCATAGCATGTAGCCTGGAATTATATCCGAAAGCATCTCTTATAGGTTTGTTTTTAAGTAAAATCTCCAAATAATGCATAAGAGATTCCGGGCATCTATTAACAGTTAAATATCCGGTCTTCCCGTGCTTAACTATTGATTTCAAACCACCAACTTGTGGTGCAATTATAGGAAGGCCACATGCGCTTGCCTCTAAAGCCGCTATTCCAAATGTTTCATACGCAGATGGCATAGTAAAAACATCTGCTGCTGAGAAATAAATTGGAAGTAAGTCGTGATCAATAGCTCCTATAAAATGTATTTTATCGATAACATTTTTATCTTTTGCAATTTTTTTCAATCTTTGCAATTCATCTTCAGATTTACCATCTCCGCCAATGATAAAGAATTTGAAATCTATATCATCATAATTAATATAAGTAAGTGTATCTATTAGTATGTCATATCCTTTTAATGGCTCCAATCTGCCTACAGATAATAACACCAAGCTATTATGATCAATATCTAGGATGTTTCTCGATTTTTCTCTGTCAAGTTGTTTGAATTGATCTAAATCAACTCCTGGTGAAACTGTATATATATTATTATTATGTTGATAATTATCTAATAAATTTTCTTTTTCCTGAAATGAAGGTACTATGATTGCATCACTGTTTTTAATTAATTCAATTTCATTTTCAATTCTGTAATCACTTTCATTCTCTAAGTAATTAACAGTTGTTTTTGTTTTACCCATGGTATGAAAATTTATAACATGAGGAATTTCTAATATTTCACTAATATTTTCTCCAATTATACCTGACATCCAATAATTGGAGAAAATAAGATCATAAGAAATAGATTTTAAATTAATATAATCTAAAATATTCTTGGTAAACACGTCTATAAAACCAGTCATCTCTGATTTGTTTTTATTAAGATCTCCTGCATCAAAATGAATCAATTTGGCATTTTTATTGATTGCAATTTCTATCGGATCGTATGCATCATGTTTTCTAGTATAAATATCTACGTTGTGTTCCTTGATGCCAAGTTCATGGGATAATTGATTTACGTACAGATTGAGGCCGCCCGAATCTTTTTCGCCCAATTTGTTTACTGGACATGTGTGAAACGAAATTATTAATATATTCATATTTAATTAACTCGTACATTAAATAATTTTATATCTTCACCGCCTAAACTATATTTGTATTTTTCATTTCCTCTTAAAAAATTAAATGTTTTCTTATTACGGTCAATACTTTCTTTAATAGCAAAAATTTTACTTACTAATCCTACGCTAAACGAGTTATACATTAATGAATACGCATTATTATACAAAAAATATGTTTCATCATAATCAATAACAATACAAGCTGAAATAAGTTTCTGATCATCGTATAAACATAAAATTCTTAACTGCTCAATATCAGCAAAATTATTTAACATTTGAATAAAGAATTTTTTTCTTTGTTCCGTTAAGAATTCTTCCTTATCTTGTCTGCTTTTAACAAACAAAGAAAAAAATTCAGAATTGAAATCATTCAATTCGATTTTATCTGTTATCAAATTTGACGAAAAGTTCTGAGCTTCAAATTTTCTGATTTTTCTTCTTACTTCATGTCTTTGTTTTTTACTTAGTGACATCAGGTATTCTTCCCAATCGTTGACCAAATTTATAATGGGGGTAACGTCCTCTTCTAATTTAACAAATTGATTATTAGTATTTGCATTATCTGAATAATTAAACAACCCAGATTGTTCTGGGATTGATTCTAAAATAAATGCGAAATCGTTGTAATTATTTTCTTTGGTAATTTTATTAAATAACAATTCGTAAATATGTTCGGAATAAATTGGGTTGACTATAATATCTCTATAATCAAACAAATCCTTATCACCTAATATTGCAATTGTTTTGCGTTCTAGATCAACCATCAAAGGAGCTATTCCTACAAGATTATTATCATAGTAAAAAAAAATAACTTTTATATTAGAAATGTCATCTACAAATGTATTAACCCATGCATCATAAAATGCTATAGACACAAACGGGTTAGGAAAATCTGACTGAGACAACAGATCGTTCCAATCATTGATTTTTTCCTTCGCCTCATTCCAAGAGAGTTCAAGATATTTTATTTCCATTTTACGTAAGTTTTCTAAACTAGTAAGATTTCTTCTAAAGCATTGATGTCCGGATCAATTATTTGTTGCTCTAATTCTAAGTAAGTCTCTGCAAATCCAGGGTCTTTCAATCCTGATCCGGTTAAAACACATACTACTGATTGTCCTGAAAAGTCATAATTTTTATTTTTCATATCATAAAGGCCAGCTATGGTTATACTAGACGCTGGTTCAACAAAAATACCTTCCATCGACGCAATATGTTTATAAGCCTCGATGATTCTATCATCTTCTATTGCATTAATCGATCCATTTGATTCTTCTAAAGCATTTTTTGCTTGATTCCAACTTGCAGGATTGCCAATCCTAATTGCAGTAGCGATGGTTTGAGGATTTTTCACAGGTGCGTTATTTACAATAGGCGCAGAATTCATAGCTTGAAATCCTGTCATTTTAGGAAGTTCAATGTTTTTCAAATCATGATAAATCTTATATCCTTCCCAATACGCTGTAATATTACCAGCGTTGCCAACAGGGAGAACCATGTAATCAGGAGAATACCCTAATTCATCAACTATTTCAAATGCTCCTGTTTTTTGACCATGAATTCTATTTGGATTCAAAGAATTAACTAATTCTATACTATCTTGTTTATCAGCAATTTCTTTTACTAAATTTAATGCTTGATCAAAATTACCTCTAACCGATATTATTTTCGCTCCATAAGCAACTGTCTGAGACAATTTACCTAAAGAAATTTTCCCTTCGGGTATCAACACTATGGTTTCCAAATCACAATAAGCTCCAAAAGCTGCAGCCGAAGCACTCGTATTTCCTGTAGAAGCGCATATAATTTTTTTTGCCTTTTTTTCAAGAGCTTTAGAAACAGCCATTACCATTCCTCTGTCTTTGAAAGAACCTGAAGGGTTGCATCCTTCTAATTTAAAATATAATTCCTTACACCCAATATCCTTAACTATATTTCTAGACTTAACCAAAGGAGTAAATCCTTCACCCATACTAATTAACGGAGTATCAGAATTGATTGGCAGAAAATTTTTATATTTCTCAATTAAGTACATTTTCATCCTCTAAAGGGTTTTTTAAGCAAAGTTGATATAAATTATTGTATATTTACCCTAAGATATAATTGACACAATTCTACAGGTTATTTATTATATTATCTCACTGAAAATATAATATTCAAAGCGATGATAAGGAATAGTATGAAGGACTTTATGTTTTAGCGAGTCGAGTCTAGTGAAAGTCGATATCATAAAACTTTAGAACTCACCTTGGAGTGCTATCTTGAAAATATTAGAGATAGACGGGTATGCCCGTTACAGCTAGTATGAAGTGGCTTACTATAATTGGTAGCAATTAGGGTGGTACCACGGGTAATTTTCCCGTCCCTTGGGGACGGGTTTTTATTTTATAAAAAGAATAAATAAATGAATAATGAAATTATAAAAAATGGTTCACAAATGGTTTGTGAGTCCTTAATAAAAGAAAATGTTGATCATATTTTTGGTATACCAGGAGGTGCTATACTTCCACTTTACCAAGTTCTTCCCGAATATCCACAATTAAATCATATTTTAGTAAGACACGAACAAGGTGCTGCTCATGCAGCTGATGCTTATGCTCGAGCCACCGGGAAAGCAGGCGTAGCATTTGCAACTTCCGGTCCAGGTACAACAAACTTAGTGACAGGCATAGCTACAGCACAAATGGATTCCGTGCCATTAGTTGCTATCACAGGGCAAGTCGGTAGGCCTGCGATTGGAACCGACGCCTTTCAAGAAACTGATATTACAGGAATCACCTTACCCATAACTAAACATAACTATTTGGTAATGGAAACAAAAGATATAGGAAGCATTATTAAGGAAGCATTCCATATAGCGACAACCGGACGTCCTGGCCCTGTATTAGTTGATATCCCAAAAGATATTCTACAAGAAGACGGCATATTTGAGTATCCTCAAAATATTGATATTCGAGGATATAAACCCAATATTGCTGTAAACCAAAAACAAATAAAGAAAGCTTCTATATTAATAAAAGAAGCTAAAAGACCAGTTATACTAGCTGGGCATGGCATTAAAATCTCTAATGCATATCAAGAACTTCTATCTCTAGCAGAAAAATGTCAAATCCCTGTAATAAATACTTTACTTGGATTAAGCTCTTTTCCGGCTAATCATTACTTATATTATGGATGGCCAGGAATGCACGGAATGGCCTATTCTAATCTTATACTTGATCAAGCAGATTTAATAATTGCTGTAGGAATGAGATTTGATGACAGAATTACAGGGAATCCAGAAAAATTTGCCGTATCAGCAAAAAAAATTCATATAGACATAGACCCTTCCGAAGTTGGGAAAATCATACAAGTAGACGTACCTATTGTTTCGGATGCAAAAACAGCTTTAAAAGAATTAATTACAAATGTAAAAGACAAAGAACACTCTGAATGGTTGATTCAAATTGATAGAATCAAAAACAACCACCCTTTAAAACTTAGAGACACACAAAAATTGATTCCTCAATATATTATAAAAGAACTTCATGAAATAACTGAAGGTAAAGCAATAATTGTAACAGGTGTTGGGCAACATCAAATGTGGGCTGCTCAGCATTATACGTTTAATGAAAAAAATAAACTCATAACATCAGGAGGTGCTGGAGCGATGGGCTTTGAGGTTCCAGGAGCGCTGGGAGCTCAAGTAGGTAGGCCTGACGAAATGGTATGGTCTATTGCAGGCGACGGAGGATTTATGATGACTATGACAGAGTTAGCAACAATAGCAGAAAACAAACTTCCAATAAAATTTGCAATCATAAATAACGGATTCCTTGGCATGGTTAGGCAGTGGCAAGAATTATTTTACGAAAAATCCTATGTCTCAACTTCATACAACGGAATCCCGGATTTTGTTAAATTAGCAGAAGCTTTTGGGATATTAGGAATTAAAGTAACTGATAAAAAACAAGTTAAATCAGCAATTCAAGATGCAATTGATCATGATGGCCCCGTACTAATTGACTTCATTGTAGAATCCGAAGAAAATGTGTACCCTATGATCCCTTCTGGAGCAACGGTAGAGGATATGATGGAAGAACCTACATCACAGGAAATAAAGTAATGATTAAAAATAACTCACAACTAGAAACTAGAATTGTAACTGCGTTGGTAAACGATAAACCTGGTGTTTTAAACCGTATTACAAGTATGCTCAGAAGAAGAGCATTTAATATCCAAAGTCTAGCAGTCGGTCACAGTGAAATAGATAATCTATCTAGATTAACTGTTATAGTTGAAGGTGGAGATGATATTGTTGAAAAATTAACTAAACAATTACATAAATTAATAGATGTGATTAAAGTTAATGACGTCTCAGATGATAATATAGTATCAAGAGAATTAGCTCTTATAAAAATAACTTCAACTCCAAATACAAGAAACGAAATCATACAACTTGTATCAATTTACAGATCTAAAATCGTAGATGTGAGTGCAAATTCTATAATTATTGAAGCTACAGGTGACGATCAAAAAATAAGAGCTTTGCAAGATTTGTTGAAAAATTTTGGAATAATCGAAGTTATAAGAACAGGAATAATTGCTATGAATAGAGAAAAAATTAATAAAAGGAAGGAGATTTAATATGGCTAAAATGTTTTATGATTCAGATGCTGATCTAAATATTCTAAAAGACAAATCAATTGCCGTAATTGGTTATGGTAGCCAAGGTCACGCACATGCTCTTAGCGCACATGATAGCGGGATTAAAGTTAGAGTAGGACTTTATGAAGGAAGTAAAAGCTGGGATAAAGCTGAAAAAGATGGGTTGGAAGTAAGCACAGTAGATGAAGTAACTAAAAACTCTGATATAATTATGTTGCTATTGCCAGATACTGTTCAACCATCGGTATATAACGAATTTGTTGAGCCAAACTTAGATGAAAGCAAAACTTTAATGTTTGCTCATGGTTTTAATATTCACTATAAAACAATAGTTCCACCTGAAAACGTGGATGTAATAATGGTCGCTCCTAAAGCTCCTGGTCACAGAATGCGAGAGGTATTTACAAAAGGATCTGGAGTTCCCGGATTATTAGCTATACACCAAAATCCTTCAGGATCAGCTGAACAAAAAGGACTAGCATATGCCAAGGCTGTTGGTTGCACAAGAGCAGGTGTTTTAAACACTACTTTCAAAGAAGAAACTGAGACAGATTTATTTGGCGAACAAGCAGTTCTATGTGGCGGAACAGCACAACTAGTTAAATATGCTTTTGAAACATTAGTTGAAGCAGGCTATCAGCCTGAGTCTGCATATTTTGAGTGCCTGCATGAATTAAAACTTATTGTTGATTTAATGTATGAAGGCGGATTGGATTATATGAGATATTCAATTAGTACTACTGCAGAATATGGAGACCTCACAAGGGGTCCTATGATTATAGATGAATCAGTAAAAGAAAATATGCAAAAAGTTTTAAATGACATTCAAGACGGATCATTCGCAAAAGAATGGATTGCTGAGAATGATGAGGGTTTACATCGTTTTGAAAAATTAAGAAAAGAAAATAGCTCGCACCCAATAGAAAAAATAGGAAAAGAATTAAGAGATATGATGCCATTTTTAAAAGATTCTTAGTAAATAGAGAAGGTTATTATGAGTGAAAATGAAAAAATACTTATTTTTGATACTACATTAAGAGACGGTGAGCAATCTGCTGGCATAGGATTGACAAAATCTGAGAAAATAGAAATCGCTCATCAACTCAAAGCACTTAATGTTGATATTATAGAAGCTGGATTCCCTGCTTCATCTCCTGGAGATTTTGAATCAGTCGCACAAATTGCCAAAGAAATTAAAGGCCCTACTATAGCAGCATTAGCCAGGTGTATTCCTTCTGATATTGAGGCTGCATGGGGAGCGATAAAAAATGCTGAAAGCCCAAGAATTCATGTTTTTATCAACAGCTCTGATATTCAAATAATTAACCAACTGAAAAAAAACAGAGAAGATGTTTTAAATATGGCTGTATATTGTGTTGAACAAGCAAAAAAATATTGTGATGACATTGAGTTTTCACCAATGGATGCTTCTAGAACTGATATGGATTTCTTATATCAATTAATCGAAGCCACCGTTAAAGCTGGCGCAACTACGATAAATATACCTGATACAGTTGGCTATACAATGCCGTGGGAATTTAAAAAAAGAATAGAGGATGTAATTAATAATGTCCCTAACATGGATAAAGTTATTACTAGCGTGCACTGTCATAACGATCTAGGGTTAGCAGTTTCAAATAGCCTTGCTGCAATAACAGCAGGTGCTCGCCAAATTGAAGGATGTATAAATGGACTTGGAGAAAGAGCAGGAAACGCTGCTTTAGAAGAAGTAATAATGGCAATAGATACTAGAGAAGATTTATTGAATGTAAGCACAGGCATCAATACTAAACAAATATATAAAACCAGTAGATTAGTAAGTGATATAACTGGATTTCCTGTTCAACCAAATAAAGCAATTGTAGGTGCTAATGCTTTTAGGCACGCTTCAGGAATCCATCAAGATGGAGTACTCAAAGCTAAATCTACATTTGAAATTATGGATCCCGAATCAATAGGTTTATCTGGGAATTCTTTAGTTCTTAGCAAACTAAGCGGTAGAGCAGGATTGAAATCTAGATTAGAAGATTTAGGATATGAGTTAACAAAAGAAGAGCTAGACAAAACATTCGAAGAATTTAAAAAATTAGCAGACAAGAAAAAAGAAGTTATAAATCAAGATTTAGAAATTTTAATGTCTGATCAAAAAAGATCTGAGAGATCTGAAAATAAATATGAACTAATCTCAGTTGAAATAGAATCTGGGTCTGAAAAACAACCAACTGCAAACATAAAAATAAAGAATAATTCAAGCAATAAAATCGAATCTTCCACATCTAGTGGGACAGGCCCTGTAGATGCAATATATAAAGCAATTGATAATCTGATTGATATTAAAGTAACTTTAAATGAATGGAGAATTGAGGCAGTAACAGAAGGAATTGATGCTATTGGTGACGCTATAGTAAGATTAGAAAGTGATGATTCTAACGTAATAGGAAGAGGCTCAGATACAGACATACTTGTATCGAGTGCTAAAGCTTATATTGATGGATTAAATAAATTAATAATAAATTAAAACAAGTATTATGACTCACAACCCAAAAACTTTATTTGATAAAATATGGGAAAAGCATCTTGTGGATGAAAATGAAGGGCAACCTTCAATTTTATATGTTGATTTACACATGATCCACGAAGTCACGTCTCCTCAAGCTTTTGAAGGACTAAGATTAGCTCAGAGGAAAGTGAGAAGGCCTGATTTAACTGTTGCAGTAGCTGATCACGCAATTCCAACATGGAAAGGAAGGAATACAATATCTGATCCAATTGCTAAACAACAAGTTGAAACATTAACTAAAAATTGTGATGAATTTGGAATAACCTTGTATGATATGTACCATGAAAACCAAGGAATAGTACATGTAATCGGCCCTGATTTAGGATTAACTCAACCTGGTAAAATAATTGTATGTGGAGATAGTCACACATCAACAAATGGAGCATTCGGATCTTTTGCCATAGGGATAGGTACTTCTGAAGTAGAACACGTCTTAGCAACGCAAACTCTAAGACAATTCAAACCAAAAACAATGAATATACATATAGAGGGATCATTGCCAAATGGTGTAACAGCCAAAGATCTAATATTGGGTATAATAAAACATATTGGGATAAGTGGTGCAGTGGGGCATGCAATAGAGTATACAGGAGATGCAATTACAAATTTAAGCATGGAAGGCCGCATGACCGTTTGTAATATGTCAATTGAAGCAGGCGGAAGAGCAGGTATGATTGCTCCGGATAATAAAACAATAAATTATCTTGAAAATAAACCTTTTGCTCCCAAGGGAAAGGATTTTGAAATTGCAAAGAAAGAGTGGTTGGATTTACGGACTGATGTTGGGGCTAAATATGATACTAAAATAATTATAGATAGTAATGAACTTGAACCATTTGTAACATGGGGCACTAATCCAGGAATGGTTGCTCCTATTACGGGGAAAATCCCTAATCCTAAACATACTGTTGACGAAGATGAAAAATCTTCGATATCAAAAGCATTAGAATATATGGGACTTAAACCAGATACGAAAATTCAAGATATTCAAATTGATAGAGTATTTATCGGATCATGTACTAATTCAAGAATAGAAGATTTAGAAGCAGCGGCGGCAATAGTGAAAAACAAAAAAATCAACCCAAATGTATCTGCAATGGTTGTTCCTGGATCTACTTTAGTTAAAAAAATTGCCGAAGAAAAGGGATTAGATAAAATATTTCAAGATGCTGGATTCGAATGGAGAGAAGCAGGTTGTTCAATGTGCCTAGGCATGAACCCAGATATTCTTTCTCCTAAAGAAAGATGCGCTTCCACTTCAAACAGAAACTTCGAAGGTAGGCAAGGGAAAGATGGTAGAACACATTTAGTAAGTCCTGAAATGGCGGCAGCAGCGGCTATTTCAGGACATTTTATAGATATAAGGGAATTATAAAATTTATGAAATCAATTAACAAACATAATGGCAAGGTTGTCCCTTTAGATATGGTAAACATTGATACCGATCAAATTATACCAAAACAATTTTTAAAACGAATAGAAAGAACAGGTTTTGGTAAATACTTATTTTATGACTGGAGATTCAAGTCAGACGGCTCCATTAATAAAGATTTTATATTAAACCAAGAGAAATATAAAAATTGTTCTATTTTAGTTACAGGAGATAATTTTGGATCTGGTTCTTCTAGAGAGCATGCTCCATGGGCTCTGAATGATTATGGTATAGAAATAATTATTGCACCTAGCTTTGCAGATATTTTTTATAATAACTGTTTTCAAAATGGAATTTTGCCTATAAAATTAGACAAGAAAATTGTCAAGGAAATTATCAGCAAATCTAAAAATGAAAATGGTTATAATCTTAACATTGATTTAGATTCTCAACTCATATGGGATGATAGTGAAGAAATATCTATAAAATTTGACATAGAAAAATTTCGTAAATATTGCCTTCTAAATGGATTAGATGATATAGGACTTACATTAAAAAAAGAAAATAAAATTCAACAATTCGAGTCAACTCGTTCTTTGACTGGAGGGGTTGTAAAAAAATAACCTAATATTTTTCTGTTGATCTTCTGTTTTTTATTTTTTCAGATATATAGTTTGTTATTTTTGATTTAGTTACCAATGCCTCATTCGCAAGATTATAGACATATGAATTTTTAAGGCTAGATATATTTCTGAACTTTTTATATTTAGATTTAAACCTTGAACGTGAAGAAATTTTATTTAAACCTGCAAGTTCTATCATTAAAAACTTTCTTAAAAGACTAAAACATTCATCTGGGTTCAGATGAATTCCTCCAACAGGTTCCGGTATTACTGCATCAATTATATTCAAGTCTTTACATTCACTAGCTCCAATTATAGTTGGTTTATTTAACTCATCACTATCATCTCTGTTATCACCAAGTACAAGAATAGAATTTTCTAACATTAATCTACGATCAGATATATCTAAAGTAAGAGCGGATTCATTCCCGCCTGTTCCAATTAAAATTGAAATCGAAGGAGAAGGTAATTCAGCCATTGCCAACATAGTCTCTCCTAGAGAAATGCCTATGCCTTTTAATTCTTCTTCATAAGACATGTTATGGCCAACTGTATCTATAAAAGTGACGATAGGAATATTAAATCTAGAAGCTATTTTTATTGCTCTAGTACACTTTCTAAAATCTGTAGATGTAAGGCCTTCTGCAGAATCATTGGATTCACTACTGTCTTGCGAAACAATCATAACAGTTTGCCCGCCAAGTTGTGCAAGCCCAGTTATGATTCTTGCACTATTTTCTAATAATCTATCTCCTTTGATTTCAAAAAAATGTTCGAAAACTTTGTTTAAAAAACTAGAGGCTCTTGGACGTTTCTTATTTAGTGCTATTTTCGTTCTTTCATCAATACTTGAATTTGATAATACAAATGTAGAATTAGTATCATTTTTATTTTCATACATCAATTTATGATGATTATTTAGCAAATCAATAATCTTAGATATTTCTTCTTTTTGATGGTTACGTGTGACAATAGAATCAATTAATCCTCTTGATACAAGTGAGTCAGAAGTTCTTGATTCAAAATCCACAGATCCAAAGTTTCCTTTTAAGTCCTTTAAAGGGCTCATTCCAACAGATGCGCCTGGTTCAGATAATATGATGTCTGAAAAAGTTGCTAAGGTGATATAAGCTTGCCCTGTACATGGATTTGTTAATAAAGATATAGATGGGATTTGTTGTTTTTTCGCATTTGCCATGGATAATGTGACTTTTGCCATTTGCATTAAGGATAGAACTCCTTCTTCTATTCTCGTACCAGAACTAGATATGATAGATATTATAGGTATTTTCTTTGATACAGAAATATCTATAGCTTGAGATATTTTCTCTCCTGATATAAGCCCTAAATTACCTCCCATAAAGGAAAAATCCATTAGTATAATAACGCAATTATTACCTCCTATTGACGAAAATCCTGTAATCACTGAATCATTAAGACCTGTTCGTTCAATATCCGATTTTGCTCGTTTAGCATATTCGGGTAATTGGTCATATAAATAATCATATTCCTCAGGTAAATCTTTATTAAATTCTTCAAAAGATTCTCTGTCAGCTAATAATTTAATTCTTTCATAAGGTTTTATATAAAAATGAAAGTCACACGAAGGACAAATTTTATAAGTTAAAAATAATTCTGAGTTTTCTAATTTCGAATCACATTTAAGGCAAAAACCTGTGTTTACGTCAGAATACTGCTCTATAAATTCTTGTGAGTTATCAAAATTGTCATTAACAGGGTTATCCAAAATAGAGTATCAATTTTATTATAATCAGTTAATTATAACATCCCTAGATTTTGCGGAATCTTTCATTGGCCCAACTATACCCTCCTCTTCAAGTTCGTCCATCAATCTTGCAGCTCGTGGATATCCAATTCTCAATTTTCTTTGTAAGAACGAAATAGATAATTTTTTTGTAGATTTCGCCATTGAAACAGCATCATTAAACAAGCTATCTTTTTTTATGTTAGATGAATTATACGTATTATTATCTTCTTTTTGATTCTCTATATTTTGAAAAATATTAATATCATAATTTAAGCTTTGCGAATCAAATCTTTTCCAAAAATTAACTAGATTTTTTATTTCTTCATCATTTATAAAGCATCCTTGCAATCTGGAAGGCCTTGATCCATCTACCGGTAAGTACAACATGTCCCCTTTGCCTAATAATTTTTCGGCACCTATAGTATCTAGAATTGTCCGTGAGTCAATGCTAGAACTTACACTAAAACTTATTCTACTTGGAAAATTAGATTTGATTAACCCTGTTACTATATCAACCGAAGGTCGCTGCGTTGCTACTACTAAATGAATGCCTGTTGCTCTTCCAAGTTGAGCTAATCTGCATATTGATCTTTCAATTTCGGCTCCACTAGTCATCATTAAATCTGCCAATTCATCAATCACAATCACAAGATAAGGCATAGAATTTGGAAATTTCTTATTTAGTTCTGATATATTTCTAACAGATTTTGACTCCATAAGCTTATATCTTTTAAACATTTCATTTATTATTCCTCTAAAAACCTTTGCTACAGAATCTAATTCAACAATTACTGGAGAAATCATATGCGGAATACCATTATACTGAGTTAATTCTACTCTTTTTGGGTCAACTAAAAGTAATCTTAATTGATCTGGAGTTTTACTATAAATCAAGCTAGATACTATAGCATTCATACAAACGCTTTTACCACTTCCAGTTGCTCCTGCAATTAGTAGATGAGGCATTTTAGTTAAATCAATAGAAACATTATCGCCACCTGACCCTTTCCCTAAAGCAATTGGGAGAGAATCATTATTGTTCGTCATGTCTTGATATAGATTAGATTTGATTAATGATTTAATTCCTATTACCCCAGGATTTGGATTAGGGACTTCAATTCCAACCAAAGATTCTCCTAAGACTGGTGTTTCTATTCGGATAGAAGGGGTCTTTAAAGCTAATGAAAGATCTTTTTCTCTAGCCATGATTGAATCAACTTTAACTCTATTTTTAGTTTCAAATTCTTTTAATATATGCTTCCCTTTTTCATCCAATAAAGGATTCCCATCAATGTCAAATTGTTTTTCTTTTTTAGTTCTTTTAATCCATCCGGGGATTAATCCATATAAAGTTACAACGGGCCCGGGTTGAATTTGTCCTATTTCAACTTCAACATCATACTCTTTTAATGTTTTTTTAATATTTGAAGCTGTTGTATCTAATTCTTCTTGTGAAATAGATACTTCTTTTAAATCTTGGAGTAAATCAAGAGAAGGTGAAAAAGTATCATTTTTATTCATCATAGAAGCAAATTCAGGATCTTTGTCATTGTCAACTAAAGGAGTTTTCTTAATGTCAGAATTAGTAATATCACCAAAATAATTATTACTATTCTTACGGTTTTTTATTACGGTATCTTGTTCAGGAATCATATCATCATTAGACCATAAAGAATTATATTTCACATTTGTATCACTAATCTTATTATGTGTCTCGTTCGACGTTGCTGTGACTTCATTCGTTGATTCAATATCACCAACTGTTTCTTCTAATGGAATACTTTGTTCTATAATATTCGCATTCGTATCTATAGTTTGAGGAATTGGTGTTTGGGATATGATTATATTTTCATTTTTTCTTATTTTAAGAATATTTAATAAAGTTGTAAACATTAATATAATAAACATCAATAATATCAATGCAAAATTAAATGTTAATTTCGAAAATTTGATTGGGCTTATAGAAAATAATATAAGAATTAAAAACATTGAAGAGGTAATATAAAATTTAAGAATAGAATTTAATTGAAATTTTTGTCCGAATGTACCAGCAAGAGAAGTATCAGAAGATGATATGAAATAAGTTGTAAATAAATTATCCCCTCTAAAATTAGCCAACATAAAAAACACGAAGAGAAAAATAAATAATAGCGTGAAATTAAATCTTAAATAAAATTTGTTCAATCCAATAAAATAAAAACCCAAAAATATCAAAGAATAAATTCCTAAAAAAACTGGGAATGCAAAGCCAAAAATATTTTTTATATCAAGAATCAGATTGTTTATTATATCCATAGATTATTTATTATTTATTTAAATTAAATAATAAATAATCTGATCACGGAATACTATTTATATAAAGGTTAATTTATTAATAGATATTTAGGAAATTCCTTTCTTTGTCAAAAAATCTAAAGCGTTCTGCACTGTTAATATATTTTCTGCATCTTCGTCAGATATCTCAACAGGGTTATCGTCTGTACTAAATTCTTCTTCAAAAGCCATAATTAATTCAACTAAATCTAATGAATCTGCATCCAAATCATTCATGAACGATGCTCCAGAAACAACTTTATCAACTTCTACTCCCAATTTATCTGCAACTATGTCTTTAACTCTATCTTCTAAACTCATATTTTCTCCTTATTTTTCATAATACCTTGGATGAAAGAATCAACAACTCCATTGATAAAAGCTGGCGAACTCTCAGAACCAAAAATTTTCGCAATTTCTATAGCTTCATCCAAAGCTATTTCAGATTTTAGTTCCAAGTATTTTATTTCTAATATACAAATACGTAAAATATTTTTATCAATTATAGCCACGTCTTTCAATGGAAATGAGGTAGCAAAAGTCTCTATTATAGAATCAATTGTATTTTTTTCATTATTAACGCCAATTAAAATTTTATTTGCATAGTCAATGTCATCGGAATCATAATTAGAAATATCGTCGTCAAATCCGTCAATTTTTATCTCATTGAGTATTAATTTCGCATCTCTCATGTAAATCTCAGAATTAGAGTTTGGAATAAATTCGGTTTTATATAGGAATTGTAATGCCAAAATCCTTGAAAAAGTTCTTCTTCCATAAAAATAAGATTTGTCTTTGTTTTGAACCATTTAAGATAGGTTAGTATTTATAGACTCTGTAGTGTCTATGGATGTAATACTAGAATCAGAATCAATTCTTTTTATCATATTCCCCAATACTCCTCCGTGGCCATATTCAATAAATGAATTGATACCAGAGTTCAACATATATTTAACACTTTTATTCCAATCCACGCAATTACAAATCTGGTGAATCAATTCTTCTTTTATATCTTCAATATCTTCCAAAGGCTTGGCGCTACAATTTGCAATTATTGGAATCTTAGGATTAGAAAATTTAAGATCATTTATATATTGTTGTAATTTTTCTGAAGCTGGTTTCATTAAATCAGAGTGGAATGCTCCGGCAACTTTCAATGGAATTGCTCTTTTAGCACCTCTAGAGGTAGCCAGATCAATAGCAGATATAATAGCAGATTTATCTCCACTAATAACAGTTTGCAAATCAGTATTGATATTTGAAACATAAGTACCTGTTTGCCTGCTTATTTCATATACTGATTTTTCATCTAATCCAATAATAGCAGCCATGGTTCCCGGGTTTTGCTCACATGCATCCTGCATTAACTCTCCTCTTAAAGAAACTAATTTAGCAGTTTCTTCTAAGTTTAAAACTCCACTAACATACAAAGATGTATATTCACCCAAACTATGTCCTGCCACAAATTTTGGTATAGGAAATGATTTGTTACTTTTTTCTTTCATCGCTTCATAACAGGCAATGCTAACAGTCATTATTGCAGGTTGTGCATTTCTTGTTTGCATTAGTTCTTCATCGGGGCCGTTAAATATAATGTCACTTAATTTCCTACCCAATGCATCGTCAACTCTATTAAAAACATCTTGAGAGATTTCAAAATCCAGAAGATCTTTTCCCATACCAACTTTTTGACTACCTTGTCCTGGGAAAATAAATGCAGTATTTGAGTTAGATTTTAAATTTTTATCAATTATATTCATTGAGAATCCTTGACTGTCAATCCAAAACTTGTTTGTTTTTATAAGAGCCACATTCTGGGCAAGCAGCATGAGGTACAATAAATGCACCACAACCTGGTTGGTTGCACTTAGCTAGAGGAACATTTTTTATTCCAAAATGAGAAGCTCTGTCTTTCTTTCTTTTACTCGAATGTTTTTTCTTAGGTAATGGTGGCATAATTAAAATCCAAGATATAAAATCCAAGATACATACTACATCAAATTAACATGATTACAAACTACTTACCAAATAATAAATTTACAATTTTCATCACAAATCGGTTTTAAAGGCATATTTACTACAATATATTCTCTTAAGCATGAGTCTAATCTTAAATGATTATCATCATCAATCAAAAAACTATGGTCTTCTTCCGGATTTTGTACATTGTAATCAAATTTAAATTCTTCATTTAGTTTGATATTCATTTTAGACGCTATTTTTTCCAAGCACCGTGAGCAATTTAAATAAAATAAAATTGGAATTATTCCATTAACCCAGACTCCAGAATCAGTTTTAATAAATTGTATTTCTGATTGGAAGACTTCTACCTCTCCCAGGTCATCGTACACAATGTTGCAATTTTCAACAGGTAATTTTTTAGTAAAACCGAATGGTTCCGTTAATATCGATGAAATATTATAAAGCATAAAATGAAACTAAAAATAATATATAATTTATTATATTTTAAATTATATACAATAAATGAAATTAAGCGAATTAGATATAAACATGCCATTAATTGATACAAATATCATGCTATCAAGAGATATATTGGCACAATACATGGGAAGTATAAATAGCTCTTCAAATTCTGACATAACAATTTATAATCCTATATTTTTCCCTACAGCAATTATTTTCGGTGAAATTTTTAATAAATATTCATTACCTGACGGAACAATTCATTTGTCCCAAAAAATATCCTTCTCAAAACCAATAAAACAAAATTCTATAGTTCATGCATTCGCTAAAATAAATAAAAACACAATAAAAGCTGGAAAGAGATTAATCAGTATAAAAATCGAAATTACCAATAATAAAAAAACCATACTGCACGAATCAATGTGCAACCTCTTAATATCATGAATAAATATCAAAAAGGATACAAATTAAAATCACAAGCAATGACCATTACTCAAGACAAAGTAATAAATTATGCTTATTCTAGCGGGGACAAAAACCCTATTCACATCAATAGTGAATTCGCTAAAAAAACTCTGTTTAAAAAAACTATAGCTCATGGAATGATGATAGGTGCATTTTTAGGAGAAATGCTATTCAATGAATATGGCGATACATGGCTAACAAGTGGTTCTATAGACATAAAATTTAAATCTCCTATATATATGGATGAAACAATAGAAACTTATGGAGAAGTAGTAAACTCTGAAAATAATATTATTAAATTAAATGTTTCAATTACTAAAAATGACGGAACAGAAGCTATAAAAGGCTACGCGAGAATTAAATTTTAATATATGATCCTATTATTAACTATTTTAAAGAGAAAAGAAAAATACATTGGATGAAAAAAATATAACAATAGCAATAGACGTAATGGGCGGAGATAACGCTCCTTACGAAATAGTAAAAGGTGCAGCGATTTCAGTTAATTCACATCCTAATTTAAGTGTTTTATTAGTAGGAGATGAAGAGCAAATTAAAAATTCTTTAAGCCTGCTAGGGCCTAATGCTTTAGAATTTGTCGAATCAAATAGAATTTCTATTGTACCTTCCGAAGGAGTGATCGAAGATGGAGAACAGCCCATAATGGCGTTTAAAAAGAAACCTAAATCTTCAATTGCAATATCTTCTTTTTTAGTGAAAAATAAAAATGCCAACGGGCTACTATCTATGGGTTCTACTGGAGCAACAATGGCTGCTACTGCTCTTACACTAGGCATGATAAAAGGAGTTGAAAGACCAACTGTAGGAGGACCAATTATAGGTAGTTCTCCAAACACAGTAATCTTAGATATCGGAGCAAATGTAGACTGCAAACCATCTCAACTAGTTACATTTGCCGCTCTTGGATCAATTTATTCAAAACATACTTTTGGCATAGAATCTCCTAGAATTGGATTACTAAACGTAGGTAGCGAAGAAGGTAAGGGAAATAAACTGACCAAAGACACTTATGAATTGATTAAAAATACAAAATTAAATTTTATCGGAAATTTAGAACCTGATGATCTTTTTTATGATAAAGCTGAAGTCGTTATATGTGATGGATTTGTAGGGAATATTATTTTAAAAATTTTAGAATCTACTGGTCATTTAATGAATAATTTTATCTCCGAACAGATAAGCCCATATGTTAATGAAAATGTAAAAAACGAAATATCTACAAAAGCACTTAATTATTTAAATGTTGGAGAATCCGTTGGAGCAGCTCCGTTATTCGGAGTTAATGGTATAGTTGGGATTGGGCATGGAAAAGCAGATCATACAGCAGTGCGAAAAGCAATAAACAGTGTAATTGTATGGATTAAAAATAATATGATTGAAGAAATGAATACACAAATAAACGAATTATCTATTGAGCAAGAAAATGAATAATATCAACAATAAAAATTCGCTAATAACGGGGTCATCCAAAGGGATTGGGAGAGCAATTGCTATAGAATTAGCTAAACAAGGGATAAATATAGTTATCAACTACAATAAATCACAGGCAGAAGCAGAAGATTTACGCCTTGAATTAATTAAAGATCACGGCGTGAAAGCTGAAATAATAAAAGGGGATGTAAGTAAAAAAGATGATTGTAATAATATTGTTAGCAAAACTATTGAATTATATGGATCACTAGATATTCTTGTAAATAATGCCGGAATCATAGACGACAGTTTATTGATAAGAATGAATGATGATGCGTGGGAAAAAGTATTACGAACTAACTTAGATAGTGTTTTTTACTGTTCCAAACCAGCTTTAAAATCTATGCTGAAAAATAAATGGGGTAGAATATTAAATATAGGTTCAGTAGTCGGAATCAGAGGAAATATTGGGCAAGTAAACTATTCTGCTTCTAAAGCTGGTATGATTGGATTCACCAAATCACTAGCAAAAGAAGTAGCAAAAAGAAATATTACAGTCAATACTATTACTCCGGGATATATTAACACTGAAACTGTTGATGTTTTAAAACAAGAACAAAAAGATAATATAATGAATTGGATTCCTCAAGGTCATTTTGGAGAAGTAGAAGACATAGCATATCTCGCTGGATTTATATGTTCAGAAAAAGCAAAGTATATGACAGGACAAGTAATTAGTGTTGATGGGGGAATGGCAATATAACTAATTCTTACAACCGTGAAATTCAGGAGAGTATATGAAAGAATTCAAAAACAAAACAGCAATTATCACAGGAGGGAGTAGAGGAATTGGAAAAACTATTTGCCTTGAATTTGCAAAATTAGGGGCAAATGTTATTTTCAACTACGCTCGCCATCATCAAGAAGCCAAAGAAACAATGGATGAAATATTACAATTTGATGTTAAATGTGAAGCAATAAAATGTAATTTAAATGACCCGTCTCAGATATCCAACTTTTTCTCTCAAATAAAATCCAAATATAAATCTATAGACTTCTTAATAAATAATGCAGCATCCGGAGTTCATAAAAAAGCATCTGAGTTAAAAATAAAACATTGGGATTGGACGCATAACATAAATGCAAAAGCACCGTGGTTATTATCCATCGAATCTTCAAGTTTAATGATTAGTGGGGGAGCAATAGTAAATATTTCAAGTCTAGGATCACAAAAAGTACTCCCAAATTATTTTTCCGTTGGAACATCTAAGGCAGCCTTAGAAACTATAACAAAATATCTTGCAGTTGAATTAGCAGAAAAGAAAATTAATGTTAATGCAATTTCAGCAGGGATAGTACACACAGATGCACTAAATAGTTTTCCTAATAAATCTGATATGATGTCTGAAAAAGAAAACAATCCGTCTCGTAGATCAATAGATAAAACAGACATATCTAATTTAGTATTATTTTTATGCAGTAGCAAATCTGAAATGATAAGAGGGCAAACTATAATATTAGATGGAGGCTATAGCCTGGTAAATTAAAAAAGTTATTATTCTATATTTTGAATTTCAAATGAATCGTAGTTATCATTTAAAAATTTCTTCTTAACATAAGCTAATTTATAAACTCCGTTAAAATAATTCTCTGATGTATGCGAAGTGATTTGCCCAATTTTAACATCATTAAATGTTAAATCTGTTTCGATTTCATTATCTGTTTTTATTAATACCAATTTATTTTGTACTTTAGCATAACTATCTAATCTGGTAATTACCTCTTGTCCAACGTAACATCCCTTATTAAAACTAATATATTTTTTCAACCCTGCTTCTAAAGGATTATAACTTTCATTAATTTCAGAAGGATATACGGGGATATTATTAGAAATTCTATAATCATTAAATTCCTTATCATTCATTAAATTAATATCAAAATCTTCCTTTTTTGAAAAAAGTTGAATTAATTGTACTAAAATTGATGTAGTACTATAAATTTCATAATGATCTGCATGATAATATTTTTTATTAATTATTAAAATCTTAGATCTACCGTCAGAATTCGAATTAAAAGCAACATACATTGACTTACCTTCAATTAATGACATATCTAAATCAAAGGTCTTATTAAATAATTCAACTGCATTATCTCCAAATACCATCAAGCTAGATTCATAATTTTTTTGATCAATAACAATTTCAATTTCTTCTCCAAAAGTATAAAAATCAATCCATTCTAAAATTGTTTTCAAAGCATCCTTAGAACAGCCCAATATAATTTGATCTTCCAATTTCAAAACACTTAGTAAATCAATCATTTTACCTTTAGTGGAAGTAAGGATTGTATATATGTGTTCCATAGGTTTCAATGAACTCAGATCATTAGTTGTAAGTCTGTCTAATAGGCCCATTGCATCATCACCTTTTATAGATACGTAAGAGTAGTGATTTAAATAGTGTAAATTAACTTTATTTAAGATGTTTGATTCATTCATATCTATACCGAAAAAGAAGTTCCGCAGCCACATGTAGTTTTGGCATTAGGATTATTAAATACAAATCCTTTTCCATTTAACCCACCGTGATATTCCAAGGTTGTACCTGCCAAAAATATATATGACTTCTTATCAACGTATAATTCTAATCCGTTTTCATTTATCACTTTTTCATTTTCGTTTGGTTGATCAGCTAATTCCAAGACATAAGTCAATCCAGAACATCCTCCCCCTTTAACTGCAACTCTTAAATTGGCTTTCTCTTTACCATCTACTTTGCCGAACTGCCTAATATGTGTTACTGCATCTGATGTTATAGTAATTGTCAGCGAACCTGATTTGTCTCTTTGAGCTAATGGTTTGTTGAGCATAAAATTTTTCTATTTTCAATTAATATTTATATTTATATTATAAACTAAATCGATTCAATTATTTTATTAAGTCAATTATAATAGACTTAATAAATTTAGGCGATTAGACAACTGCTATTTAATTATAGAGGAAAGTCCGAGCACCTATGAGGATGGTGCCAGTTAACGGCTGGTCAGGGCAACCTGAAGGAAAGTGCCACAGAAAATATACCGCTATTTATAGTAAGGGTGAAAAGGCGAGGTAAGAGCTCACCGCTTTGATGGTAACATTAAAGGCATGGTAAACCCCACCTGGTGAAAGACCATATAGAAAGGAAACGGATCTCTCATATCCAAGTACTTTGGGTAGGTCGCTTGAACTTGCTGGTGACAGCAAGTCTAGATAGATAGTTGTCAGTGTTTTACACTACAGAACTCGGCTTATAGATCGCCTGAATTTATTATAATTATTCAAATTCTAATTTAATTTTTTTATTTTGAGCTTGATGCATTAATGCTCCTGAAGATATTCCGTCTACTCCTTCGATAATATAATCCTTCAAATTATCTATTGTAACTCCTCCAGAAATTTCAATAAATACTTTTTGATTAATATTCCTAATGGTCTGTACGCAATCCCTAGCGTAAGCAGGATTCATATTGTCTAATAAAATCGCATCTATTTCATATTCAAGTAAATTAATTAATTGATCTTTTATATCTACTTCAACTTGTATTGGATATTTAAGATTATATTCTTTTATTATTTTGTAAAAATTATCAGATGAAGCTACCCAATGATTATCTTTGATTAGCAATCCTTCAGACAAATTCAGTCTATGATTATATCCACCTCCAATTGTGACAGCATATTTTTCAAATAATCTTAATCCAGGAGTGGTTTTACGAGTATCTAGAATTCTAATTCCACTATTTTTTACAATATCAGTGTATTTCTTAGTTAATGTGGAAATCCCTGTTAATCTTTGTAATAAATTAAGTAAAATTCGTTCATATCTTAATAATTTCCTAGCATTTCCTTTGATAACCGCAATTTTTTGATTAGAAACTATAGGGTCTCCGTCGCTACATAATAATTCAACTTCAAAGTCTTTATTCAAAGCCTGTATTATCTGGGCACCACAAAATATCGCAGGATCTTCACCGACTAAAAAAGCAGTTGTGATTTTTGATTTTCCTACTGTTAAATTTGAAGTGGGATCTCCATGCGGAGAATCTTCAAGTAAAAAATCTTTTAATTTTGCATTAATATACTCAAAAGGAAGTTTTGTTATTTGTTCGTACAAAGGATCATTCATTTTAAAATATTTTCAATATAATAATTAAAATAATATAATAATTACATAATGAATAATATACACATCAACCAAAATATTATATTTGGATTGGCATCTAAATCTTCAAGAAGAATCGAAATAATTAAATCATTAGGATTATCATTTAATCTTTTAGATGCTATCGACGAAGAACCAATACCCTTAATAAATGAATCTCCAATAGAATATTCAATCAGAACTAGTGAATTTAAAGCGATTAACAATAACAATAAAATCAATGAATTTGTAATAGCAGCAGATACTATCGTATGCCAAGAAAACAAAATATTTGGTAAACCAAACGATAGCAAAGAAGCATCAAAAATACTCTTGGAATTAAATAATAACAATCATTCAGTCATTACGACGATATCTATATTTAATATGAAAAATAAATCTGTTTCAAGTATGACAAAAATATCTGACGTAAAATTCAAAAATTGGAATAAATCTCAAATAATAAATTATATAAATAATAATAATGTATTAGATAAAGCAGGAGCTTACGCTATCCAAGACGAAAAGAATTCTCCTGTCAAAAAATTCATTGGGTGTAAATTAAATATAATAGGTCTTCCGGTTTGTAACCTAATTGAAATTCTTACAGAAAATAAAATTATCAATGAATTAAACACCAGTAAAGAGGATATGTGTGTACTAGTGAAATCATGGCAGGAGCGAGAGGGTTCGAACCCCTGACCCTTGGTTTTGGAGACCAATGCTCTACCAACTGAGCTACGCTCCTTCGTACTTCATAGATCAAGAATATTAATTAGAATACTTAGTGATATTCCCACTATAATTCCCACTATAAAGTTCAAATACTGCCATGATTTACTATTTGAAAGATTATTCTAGCATATCCCATAGCTCAAGCCGATTGGCTTTATAGGTTATTATTTATTTATATGTCATATCTTCGGAAAGTTATCCCTGAATTTTCGCACGAGCTTTGCTTGTAAGGGTGGTCTTGGTGGTGGTGCTCCTAGTGTGATAGTTGTTGTTGTTGGTAGTGCTGTTGATTGTTAGTTGATAGGGGGTATGGCTTAGGTGTTGTGGTTGTAGGTGGTACATATGCGTGACAAACTTTTTTTTTAAAAAGGCTTATTATATTTTCAACAATAATAATTTATGGAGTTTATTATGATGAATAAAAAAGAAATAATTGAAAGATATAGAAACCTTGATGCTGCTACGGTTTTTAGTGGAGTGAGGGCAATATTAATTGATAAAGCATTGAAAGAATATAACACTGATACAGGTTATGAAAAAATATATATGAAAAATGTGATTAACCAAACTAAAGGAAAAAAATTAGTAGGGTATGCAAAAACTTTGCGAATGTTACCACCTAGAGTAGACCTAATAGACAAATTACCTAAGCACGAACAATCTGCAGAATTCAAAGTTATGAGTGAATGTACTCAAGATAATGTTCTAGTTATTGATGCTATGAGATTAAATCACGCAAGTGTTGGTGGTGATGTAAAATTTTTAAATTTACACATCAGAAATGCCGAAGGTGTCGTAACTGATGGAGCAATTCGAGATTTAAATGAAGTCAGTAAATACGGTTTCAAAATATTTTCTGCAGGAAGAACAGCATCAGTAGGAATCCCAGATGTGTATCCATATGAATATAATAAGGTAATAGCCTGTGGTGAAGTGTTAGTTCAACCTGAAGATTTAATAATTGGTGACGACGAAGGTGTTGTAGTTGTTCCCAATTTTATTATTCTAGATGTTTTATCTTGGGCTGAGCAACATAGTGTGCATGAAGAAATCATTAAGAAAAAATCAATTGAAGAAAATATTTCTTCTGGTAAATTTTATAATAAAGAGTTTTTTAAAAAATTAAATAAAGGAAATTAATATGCCATATAGATCTAAACAAGTATTAAGCAAAGAAAACATTTTACAACCCAAAAATAATCAAAAAGAAAACCAGAAGAAATCAATGATCAGATTGTGATATAACTATGCCATGACTAATTATTTTTTATATTCTTTTAAACTGAAGTTTACTTCGTAAAGAAAAACTTCTATGTTGTTTTGTATCTTTAGAGCATAATCAAGTTTTTCATCATATTTCCCGCACACTATTACACCTTTAACATTATCATTTTTTAAATTTTCTTTAACCCATCCCATGTATCTTGAAATTTGCCCAATAGTATCATCACTCGTTTGGTCTTTTTTTAATTCTATAACTACATAATCGTCGGTATTTTGATCTTTAACTAAGATATCTATTGTTCCAATATCTGTTCTGTATTGTTGACTTAATAAATCACCACCCTCAACAATCAAATCATATTTCTTGCCAAATTCTGTTTCGTTCCAATTTTCAATAATAAAATCTTCTAGTTGTTGTTCCATATAAAAAAGACCCTTACTAATATTTGAACTTTCATCTTTTACATCAATATCCATACATTCTTTATATTTATTTATTAGTAAGTTGAGGTCACCTATCAATACTTGGTCATTTATTTCTTTATCATCTACAAAATATTTGATTTTGCTATTAGTAATCTTAGGTATATAGTGTTTGAAAACATAAGAGTCACCGTATCTAAATGGGGTATCTAAAAAGTCTGAAATTTTTGAGTTATTTCTAATGATTTCTAAATTCCATGGCTCTTCATAAGGAATTGTTTCACTAATGCCATATGCTAGGATTAATATATTTTCTTTTTTATAGTAAAGATATACTGGGTAGTAACCGTTGCTTGTTGACATCCCAGGGCCAAGAATTGAAATCCATGGAACATGTGTAGTAGTCCCCATGCCAAATGAGGCTTTGACATCAAGTCCATTTATAGTTTCGGGATATAGATCTTTTGTTTTTAGATTGTTAGTTAGAGATTGTTTTAAAAAATTATTTAAGAAAACTGAATCCATTTTGTTTATCCCCATTAATATTATTTATTAAATTATAACTATTAAGTCAAGAAATGAATTAATATCCATTTACAAATAGATATTAATTATATTGATTTGATACCAGACGAATTAAATTCTATTCAGTAATTAACAATGTTTGTATTGATTTATATTGAGTGTAAAATGTATTTTGACTAAATGGCTATAATTAAGCATGGATAAAAAAATAACAATATTACTAGTATTTGCTTTATTTATTGCTGCTTGCTCTTCTAGTACTGACAATATAACAACGAATTCAACAGTAGATAAAAAGAATACACAATCAAAACCTCTATTTAATCCATCACCAAAAACTATACCACCCCCAACTCCAAAACCTCCATCTAAACTAACTCCAACAAACACAAATACACAAAAACTAATTAATAATTCAAGAGGGATTTTTTATGGCTTAGAGTATGAAAAAGTATATGTTTCAAGAGTAGTGGATGGAGATACAATAGAATTAAATGATGGCAGGAAAATAAGATATCTTGGTATAGACACTCCAGAAACAGTACATCCAAGCAAAGATGTTGGATGCTTTGGCCCAGAAGCTTCCAATATAAATAAAGAATTGGTTTTGAATAAAGAAATTAGAATATATAAAGGGAAAAAAGATAAAGATATTTACAAGAGATTTTTGAGATATATAGTTTTGGATTCAAATGAAGAATTATTTGTTAATGACTTTTTAGTTAAAAATGGATACGCTACTGTTAATAAAAAATATCAATCTGATAATTTGAATGCAATTTACGAATTATTATTAAATTCAGAAAAACTTGCTTCTAATACTAAAATTGGTTTATGGAGTGCATGCTATACTCCTCCTGTTATTAATACAAAACCAATAACCCCTAAAATTATTGTTCCCGTTACACCCACACGTGCATTAGGAATAAGAACAAGATCTCCGATTATGTTTGACCCTTATGACCCAGATGTGAACTGTGGAGATTTTCCTACTTGGTCTTATGCTCAGGATTTTTATGAGGCAGCTGGCATGAATAATGCTCATGGATTAGATAGAGACAGAGATGGGATAGCATGTGAAAGTTTAAGTGGAGCTCCTTAATGAATAATAAAGATAAATAAGAATTTGAGAGAGAGATATATTCTTGCACGAGCTTTGCTTGTAAAGGGCTTGGTCTTGGTGGTGTTGCTCTTGTTGTGGTAGTTGTTGGTGTTGATGGTAGATTGGTTAGGTTTGATTGTTGATAGGGGGTATGGCTTAGGTTTTGTGGTTGTAGGTTGTACATATGCGTGACAGACTTTTTTTTCTAAAAAGGACTTATAATAACAATTATGTTAGGTAAAAGAACAGATATTATTATAACTACATTATTCATTGTAGGTTTTATATCTGTTGTGATTTGGTTTGTCGGAATATTTGATCAAAGTCAGCAGAATGAAAAATTAAAATCCTGTAAATTATCTGGTGGCGAATTAGTTGATGATGGATGGGATGGATGGGATACAGGCTCTAATTATTGTAATCAGTGTAGATGCATGAATGGAGGTTTGGCCTGTACTGAAATGGATTGTAACTAAATATATTTAGTTACTTTTGAGATACTTATTTCCCTACGCGTGTGAGGAGCTATATATTTCGATCCTCTTATAATACAAATAAAACACACAACACGCGTGTGCGTGTACGCGTAAGGGAGCTACGAAGGGAGATGTATTGCACTTACAGGTTATAATGAATTATGGGTCTCAAACATATACATAAGACATTATATATATCTGTTATTGTTTTGTTATTAATTTCTTGCTCCTCAAATCAAGCAAGCAATACAGTATCACCCGATAACTTAACAATCGATTTACCAAAAATAGATTGTGCAAACAAAATAGAAGCTTATATTTTGGCATCAGATACAGTAAGTGATGAGGGCATAGATTTAATTACAAAATGGGTTTGTGTAGCTGAGAGATTATTTTTTGACAAACCTTCCACAAATTGGGAAATAGTTAACCCTATCTATATAGCAGTACTCGACAGAAACAATTTAGAAAGTGCAATGCAATTGGAAAAAATATGGTGTGATCATATAAAAAAATATCATAACAGCGGAAAAGGTAATAATGGTTATGATAATGGGAAATGTAATTCAAAACAGAGAGGTTGTAATTTTGGTTTGTGTTTATTTACTCAAAAAGAAGGAAGAGTAACAGGATCTTCTATATCAAGTAATAGCAAACGAGATGGATTTAATTTATTTATAAGTAACAGTCATGATTTGCCCGAGCACTCAGATTCCTATGGCTACGTAACGTTACATGAAATGTTTCATATATACCAATATTCAAATCTAACCAAAGATAGATCTTATAAGGATGAAAAGAAAATCGCAGGTAAATTAGGCACTGGTAGTGATCCAAATGTTGATGTTCCATGGTGGGTAGAAGGAAATGCAGTTTTCTTCTCATATTATTATTATGCAAAAGAAATGCAAGATCGAGAATATTTTATAGATAAAATGGAAAGCTCTCTTTGGGCAGAATGGCAAGGGGTACTTATTGATAAGTATTTAAAATCAGAAAAAACAATAAATGAATTTACTTGGAATGGAGAAGAGAAAAAAATTGGATATGAAATAGGAGCTTGGTTTACTGCTTACCTTATAGACAAAGTTGGGGAGGAAAAAATACATAAATTTTATTCTAACTTAGAAGCTGAAGGAGATTTTGAAATTGCATTTAAAAAATACTTTGGTATAGATTACAAATATGCGGTTAACGATTTTGATCTGTTTTTAAGAAAGCCAAAAACAGAAATAATGTCATTGCTTAACAGAATATACCCTCAACCTAAATAGAATTATTTTCATAACCAATACTTATATATTTAGTTTGATTATATATCAGTTTAGATTTATTTGATAAAAAAGTATTAATGTATAATTAACGAATGAACTTATTAAGCGCTCTTAAAAACAATGGATACAGGATCACAGGATCACGGAAAATGATATGTGAATTATTAGAAACAAATCTTCACTTTCATTTCAATGTTCAGCAATTACATCAAATAATAAATGAAAAATCAAAATCAAAAGTTGATCGAACTACCATTTATAGAACTCTTGAAGCATTGGAAGAATTGGGCTTATTACAACATTCACATATTCCTCACAAATCTGCTATATATTTTTTAAATGATAATGATCAAAATGTGCATGTAATATGTGAAACATGTGACAAAATAGTAGATATTTCCAATGATTCTATAAATTCTATAAATTCTATTTTACAAAACGATACCAAATTTAATTTAATAAATAATAATTTTGTATATATTGGTAAATGTTCAGAATGTAATTAGTTATTGCAACTAATTTGCAATAATCTTATAATTAAAATCCTATTAATTTAATTAATCAAATGATAGAAATATCTTATTTATATTCAAGTTATTTTGCTTTTCTAGAAGGATCATTACCAGATTCCAAATGGGTTACAATGTTTATTCTTGGGTTAGCTATGGGTCTAAGGCATGCAACAGACGCTGATCATGTTGTAGCTGTCTCAACAATTGTATCAAAATCCAAAAACATATGGAGAGGGTTTTGGATTGGAACATCTTGGGGATTAGGGCATACTATTCCTCTCTTAATTCTTGGATTGATAATTCTTAATCTTAGAGATTTAATGAATAATTACGAAGATATCTCTCATTATTTCGAATTCCTTGTTGCATTAATGCTAATTTTACTAGGACTTCAAGCATTGGTTATTTCAATGAAAAACAAAGATTTGATCGGTTTATTTTTCAGTAAAATATATAACATATTAAAATTACCAAAAATAAAAATTCACGACGATCATCACCATGATATAGAAATTGAAAAACACTCTAAATTTTCGTTCCATAAACCACATTTCAGAATGAAATCTTTTATAATCGGAATTGTTCACAGCTTAGCTGGAAGTGCAGCAGTAATGCTTATTCTCTTGCCTTCTATAAATAACACATTAAAAGGAATATTATTCATATCGCTTTTTGGTCTTGGGACAATTGTATCTATGTCTATAATGACATTCTTGTTATCACTTCCATTTGCATTGGGGAACAATAACAAAAATGTTATTAAAGGGCTAAATGGAATTGCTGGAGTATTAAGTATTACTCTTGGGGTATTGCTAGGATCAGACATACTCTTTGCTACAGAATTTATATGGTACTAAAATATCATTTCAAATTCTCATCTACTTCAACCTGGTAGGATTCAACCAACCTGCTCGTCTCATTTGCCATTGCTACGACAGCAATTAATTCGTTAGGCATTTCATCACTTATGCCCTTTGTTTGAGCTGATTTTGTATGTGATCTAATACAATATTCGCAACTATTTGTCATTGAAACTGCAATATATATCAATTCTTTAAACAATGAATTCAAACTTCCTTCTTTCATAACTTGTTGTACAGAATTCCATGTACATTCTAGCGTGTCTGAATTGTTTGCAATAGTTCTCCAAAAATTTGGAACTACATTAACATTTTTTGACACTTTGATTTCTTCAAACACATTTTTCACTTTCTCGCTTGCATCATTTTCCGATATAGGTTTTAAAATTGACATTACTTTTACTCCGATTAATATAAATGTATGATAATAATATAATAAAATTTTTATTAAGAATAAAATATTAAATGTTACAAAATTATGAAAATACATCAACAGATAATTTGATTAAAGAATTTGCAAATGAAGAAATTTCTTTTTCGGATGTAGTTGAGAATAACAAAAGCGAAATCAAAAAACTGATTGATGAGTGTACTCAAAGAATTGTCAATAAAAATAAAATATTTTTTATCGGAGCAGGTACAAGCGGGAGGTTAGGAATGATTGAATCATCAGAAATTTACCCCACTTTTGGTGACTATACATTTATTGGGTTAATTGCTGGCGGAGATAGTGCAATGACACAATCAATAGAAGGATCTGAAGATTCAGTATCCGCAGGTATAATCCAATTAAATAATAAAGGAATTTCTTCTAAGGATCTTGTAATAGGTATAAGTACAAGTGGAAATACTCCGTACACAATTTCAGCATTAGATGATTCCAAATCTAATAAAGTTAAAACTTGTTTAATCTCAAATATCTCAAAAAGTAAATACGATATAAATATAGAACTAGGTGTCACAAAAGAAAAAATCTTGGGATCAACAAGAATGTCGTCAGGAACTTTGACAAAACAATTATTAAACATGATAAGTACTATTGCTATGATCAGGTCCGGGAAAACATACAAAAATTATATGGTTAATATGAAACCTCTAAATAAAAAATTGATTAAAAGATCAATTGATATGATCTCTGAAATTGCTAATACTGACCTTAAATCTGCAGAGAAACTTTTTGAATGTTCAAATCAAGAAATAAAAACTGCAATAGTTATGTATATTAAAAAAATCAGTTATCAAAAAGCTAAAAATTTAATAAAAGACAATGACGGATTTCTAAGTAGAATTATATAAACAATGGATAAAATTAATATTATAGGGTTAATGACAGGGACATCATGTGATGGCATGGATTTATGCTTAATCGAATGCCGTGTAGTAAACAATATTCCTGTTGGGGAAATTATCAAAACAAAATATATAAAGTACTCAAATGATTTCACCAAATATTTATTAGAATTAAATAATTCGTCAATATCTAAAATATCTCAAGCTCATATGGATTTAGGAAAATTATGGGCTGTAAAAATAAATGATTGGATTACAAAAAATAATTTTAATATTGATATGATTGGGATACACGGGCAAACGATTTATCATAATGGAACACATTCAAGTGTGCAAATAGGAGAACCTTTATATATATCAAAACTCCTTAAAGTTCCAGTAATTTACAATTTCAGAATAAAAGACATTATCAATGAAGGGCAAGGAGCACCACTGATCCCAATAGTTGATAAATGGATATTTAATAATGAAAAAGAAGATGTAATTACTTTAAATATAGGAGGGATTTCTAATATAACAATTTTAAGCAAAGATAAAGAACCTTTAGGATTTGACACAGGCCCTGGAATGTCATTGTCTGATCTCTATTGTGTTAAATTTTTATCCCAACAATATGATAAGGGAGGAGAAATAGCTCTCAAAGGAGTTTTTGATATTAATACAGTGGATAAATGGATACAAAACGAAAATTTTATATCAGCTAATCCACCAAAAAGTACTGGGAAAGAACTTTTTGGAGTAGATTGGATAGAAAAAAATATAAATCCTTCTATTTCACATGAAAATAATTTAGCTAACCTAACTTATTTCACATCTCTGTCCATAGCTTTAAATATAAAAAATATTCACAAATCTAAAAATACTTCTGTATATATTTCAGGTGGAGGAATAAATAATAAGTCAATATTGAAAAACTTAACCAATTTGCTACCAGAATACAAAATATTATCTATAGACGAAAAAGGAATACATCCAAAGTATAAAGAAGCATATGGATTTGCTATGTTAGCAGCGTCAAATTATTACAACATTGAAATAAACGCTAAATCCATTACAGGTGCAAAGGATACATATATAATTGGAGAAAAAACTGTATGGAGATAATGTGAGAATAGCTAAATATTTATCGTCACAAAATATTGGATCAAGAAGAGAAATTGAAAAATATATTGATCAAAATAGAATAAAGGTAAATGGGATAACAATCAAATCACCAATCACATTTGTAAGTGAAGCCGACAATATTCAATTTGACGATAAATTAGTAGAACATAAGAATCAAATAGTGATACTAAAATTTAATAAACCAATTAAGTTTATAACTTCTCATAAAAAACAAAATAACAAACCAATAATCTTTGATATTATCAACCTTAAATATAGGAATTACAAAACTGCCGGAAGACTAGATTTTTATTCGGAAGGATTACTTATATTAACATCCAATGGTGAAATTGCTAGAAACTTAGAATTACCAAAAAATAAATTTAAAAGAGTTTATGAAGTATCAGTAAATGGGGTTTTAAATGAAAAAAAATTATTAAGAATAAGCAAAGGTGCAAAAATTAATGACCTATCATATAGGCCTTTTAATTATCAAATATTATCTGAACAAAAAAAATCAATTAAATTAAAATTAACCCTTGAAGAAGGTAAAAACAGAGAAATTAGAAATATAATGTCATTTTTAGACTTGAACATAGTAAAATTAAAAAGAACTGAGTATGGGCCATTTAAATTGAATACGCTTAAAACCAGACAATTAGAAATGGCTACTGACCAAGAAATGAAAAATTATTATTCACATATTAACAAATGATAAATTTATTTGAAAAAGACGAATTAGAGAAAGGAATTAATTTTCTTGCTAGAAATTACCCTGTGATAAAAAAATTGAAATCTCAGTACGGTAATCCTGATCTAAATAGAGGAACAAAAAATATTTTCTTGTCATTAATTAAGTCGATCATTTCTCAACAAATAAGTACTAAAGCAGCATCCAGTGTACACAATAAATTTCAAGACTTATATTCTGCAACAAACATCAATCCTCAAACAATATTAAACACCAAAGATTTAAAATTAAAGTCAGCCGGATTATCTAGGCAGAAAATTGAATATATAAAATCTACAGCCAAATTCTTTAATGAAACAGAATATACATATGAAGATTTTAATTCTATGAAAGACATAAAATTAAAAGAAGAATTGATTACTATCAAAGGAATAGGTCCTTGGACAATTGATATGTTATTAATATTTTCTCTTGGAAGGCCAGATATTTTCCCTGTTGGAGATTTAGCAATAAGGAATGGATTCAATATCCTTTTTAATAAAAAACACAGCGAAAAACAAATGATTAAAGAAGCAACAAAATGGAAGCCTTATAGAACAATATTTTCTTGGTATCTTTGGAGAGTAATTGATGGATCATGGGAATCAATATAAAGATTTTTTTTATCGTTTACTAGTCCCTATGAGGGAGAGGGGTTGACAAACCCTTTTTAACCATGCTATAATAGTTTCACGTCAGCTTTAATCAGCTGGCTTTTTTTTTGGAATTTTTTAATCCCCACTCACCATTAATAATTTAATATTATTTTTGTTACTCTCAAGATTAAACCATATATCAGGTGTGACAGTTTTTTGATCAATAATCTCTAATTTGTTATTAATTAAATAAGTGGTTGGCACATTTGTGTTTTTCAAATAACTTGCAAAAAGTTCTCCAACACTAATTTTTGAAACTTGAATTGAATACAAAATAATTTCATTGATATTCAATTTGTCTTCTAACTCTTTCACAGAAGGTTTGGCAGAGATGCACGTTGCTCAGAAATCTTCCCATAAGTAAATTAACGTATATGGCCTACTAGTATATATTGTCTTGAAATCATTCGTTTTATATCTCTCCATAAATTCGTTTTCAGTTTTTTCTTTACTGAGATTGTTTTTGTTTCTAATCTTTTTATATCTATCGTTCAAATTAATTTTTGACACGTCCTCTGTTTTAATCAATTTATACAATTCAGAATTAGGATCATTATTAATTGTATTATTATTTTCAATTTCTGAATCTATATGTATTGAACAAGAGATATTCAATAATAAAAATAATAGGAAAATATATTTATTCAATTTCATATAATTACCAAAATAAAAGAGACTAGTATATATATTATACTAGTCTCTTATCAAGGAGGTGTTGGAAATGGGTATTCCATTTCTAAAGAATTATATTTCAAAATTATTTAGAAATTATCAAGATTTCATATATTCATGAAATTCATTACCCATTCTACTTTTTTGTAAATCGATGTATTCTTTTTTTGTGTATACAGGAACATGTTCTGAAATGATTTGTTTTAATTTGTTTTCTTCATGCCATAACAAATCAATAATTGTTGTTGCCATAGCTTTGGCTGGGTTAATAACTGATTTATAATAATCATCAATAAAATAATCATTCCCATGGCCTGCTCCTATTGCGCCCCCACTCCTTGGGTGAATTACAGGCATAATTTGACTTAAATCTCCCATATCTGTAGATCCCCCTGATGTATCATCAGGATGAATTACAACATTATTATTACCTACTATATTTGCTGCATTTACAAAATAAATATTATTTATATCTTTATTTTGTAACATAGGTAAATTCCCAGCTATAGATCTAATACGAACATTAGCTCCCATTGCCATGGCACCTGCTTTTAATGATCTATCTATTTTTTTATTAACTTCATTAACTATATCAATAGTTCTCCCTCTAATTCTCCATTCCAATTTCACTATAGAGGGTATAGAATTAGTAGCAGTGCCACCTTCTGTTAATATACCATGAACCCTTACTTTATCTTCATCTTTGAATGATTCTCGTTGTAAGTCCATTGCCATCATTGCTATGTTTGCCGCTTTTAAAGCGTTAACTCCAGCATAAGGAGCTCCAGCTGCATGTGATGCTCTACCATGAAATTCAACATATTTAACCACATGACCTAAAGAAGTTCCTCCAATCGATAAGTCTTTATCAGTGGCATTAGTTGTAGCATGGCTTAACATTGCAGAATCAATATCGTCAAAAGAACCTATTCTAATTAGCTCTTGTTTACCAGACATAAATCCCAATTTACCATCATCAATCAAATTAATTCTGAATTCGTTTTCTATAGTTTCTTCAGCAGGAACTGCAAATAAGACTACGTTTCCATTCAAATATTCATTTGCCTTACTATTAAGCAATCCTATTCCAGCTCCTAACATTGATCCCAATTGGCAATTATGCCCGCACGCATGTACAGCGTTTGTTTTCGGATCTGCTAATGGATGATCTTTTACAATCAATCCATCTAATTCTCCAATCACTGCAATAGTGGGACCATCTGATTTTCCTATTATAGGTTCTGATTTAATTCCCGTTATAGCATGTCCATCAGTATATTTAAGATTTATACTGTCAAATATTTCTTTAATTTTATTTGATGTTTTTACTTCTCGGTATCCGGTTTCCGCATTTTCAGCTATATCTTTTGAAAAATTAATTATCCTTTCTTTAGATTTTTCAATTTCTGCTACTACTTTACTTTTTAATTCTTCTTTAGAAATATTCATTTTCCCATCCAATTTGTTATTATTATAATATTAATTTAAATAATACAATAAATACTTAAAATGATGAAATCATTTACATTAATTGGAATCCCGATTATCATACTAGCAATTTTATATGCTGCAGCTGTTGGATTTTAGAATTTCTACTCTGAATTTTTCACTCTTAGTATAAATAATGTTCCAATAACCAAAAGTAATAAAACAATAATCTTAACTAAATTATTTGGAATCCAAAACAAAATTGATAATAATCCAAAAATCCACATTGTGGATAAAGAAATTATTTTAGCTTTAAATGGCATACCTTTACCTAGTAAATAGTTCTTAATGTACACACCAAGAAGTTTATTGTTAACTAGCCATTCATATAATCTGTTTGAGCTACGAATATAAAAATACGAAGCAATAATCAAGAAAATTGTTGTAGGCCATCCAGGTACAAATATTCCTACCACGCCCATAGCCACAGAAAAGCTACCAAATAAAATCCATAGTAGTCGAATAGATTTGTGCTTATTTAATTTTGACATAAACAATCAATCTCATAAAATTCTAACTTCAAAACCCTATATTAAAATATTTCAAATGTCAAAATTAAATATTGAGGAATTTAAATATTTGATTTGCGTGACCATTTGGATCTACAGGATTCCATATCTTTGATATAACACTATTTTCATCAATAACAAAAGTTACACGAGAAATTCTTTCGACTTCTTGTTCATCAACTAAAGCGTTATACAACACATCATAATCTTTACACATTGATTTATTTATGTCTGAAAGTAAAGGAAATGGAAGTTGGAATTTTTTCGTAAATGATTGATGTGATTCTTTATTATCTGCACTCACTCCAAAAACAACAATATTACTATCAGTAAAATTTGAATAATTATCTCTTATTTCACATGCTTCGATAGTACATCCAGGTGTATCATCTTTAGGATAAAAATATAAAACTAATTTTTTACCTTTCAAATCTTTTAAATTTATTATGTTTCCATTAGTATCAAACAAAGAAAATTCTGGAGCTTTATCGCCTTCTTTTAAATTCATTATTTCACCTAGTCTTTTGTAATAATATTATATTTATATAATATTCCCCATTTGCATAATTTTATACCTATACTTTATATAAATCCAAGAATAAGTTTTTGAATATGGCTCATAAAATCCATTCGCAAAATCATCAGTTTTTTTAATAAGACAATATTTGATTCAATTCATTATTAGTTTTTTTGTAGTATAAATAACGAATCTTCCATATTCATCGATTGAGTGGAAAAAAATGACTTGTGTACCACAATTTCTTCTATAGTAAATATGCAAAACTATGTATTAACAACATAAGTACAAAAAGCAAAACATTATTATTGATTTTATTTAATACAAACATTAATGTACCCGATATTGATAAATAATATTATTTGTGAAAAGATTCATAATTGATGTTTCAATTGATTTAAACTCACAATTTTTAACATTTAATTGTTGTACATTCATTGAAATTTAATTTTATAAGTATATGGGTAAATATTATAATTAATTTAATAACAAATTTCTCTAGTTCGAAATCAGGAAAATGGATTGTAATAACCAGTTGGATAATAATCACAGGATTGATACTGCCTTTTGCACCAGAATTAAATGAAAGTGTTAGCCAAACAGATTTTTTGCCAGAAAGTGCAGAATCTACAAAAGCAGCAAAATTAGTAGAAGAAAGATACAGTACTAGATCTATAGAAGCACCAAGTATAATTGTTGCTCAGACGAAAAACAAAGCAAAATTCAGTGATGTTGAAATTAAAACATTATCTGATATAGAATCTGAAATCCGAGCAACTGAAATTGTCGATATAAAAAATATTGTATCAGTTTTTAGTTTGCCACAAGCAAAGAATGAATTTGTTTCACCATCTGAGAATACTATGACTATGATAGTTAATCTCAATATTGCTCCTTTTGATGATGAGTATCCAGGTGAAATACAAAAATTAAGATCAATAGTAAATAATAAAGTTTCTGAAAATAATAACCTCATAGTTTTGGTGGGTGGGCCTGGCGGTTTGTTAGCTGACCTTATCCAAGTTTTTCAATCAATAGACGGACTATTAGTACGTGTAACAGTTGTTTTAGTATTAGTTCTTCTTTTAATAATATATAAATCTCCTATTACTGCTCTTTTACCATTAATTGTGGTCGGATTAGTATTTCAAGTTAGCCAAGGAGTTATAGCTTGGATAGACCAAGGTACAGGAGACTTCTTGAAAATCAATGGACAATCTACTGGAATGATGACTGTTGTTTTATTTGGATCCGGAACAGATTATTGTTTATTTATATCTTCAAGATTTAGAGAAGAATTAGCAAAGACAAAAGATAAACATGAAGCAATGAAAAAAACTATGCAAGGTGTGGGAGGCGCTGTGGCATCAGCAGGATTAACAATAATAGTTGCATCTTCTATTTTGCTTTTAAGTATATTGAAATCTTACCAATCTTTAGGCCCTGTTATAGGTATAGCTGTATTACTTATGTTAATTGCAGCTCTAACCTTAGTTCCTGCCCTAATGTGTATAATGGGTAAATTTTCTTTTTTTCCTGTTGATTATTCATGGAGATCAAAACTAATAGCATCAATAGTATTTCCATTCTATTCCATAATAGCTATTTTTCAACTTATATATTTTTATATTTTTGTAAAAAACAAAAAATGGAAAACAAAAAACGAAAACGATTACTTATATTCGAATATAGCCAGATTAGTTATTGGGAAGCCAGTAACTACATTGATAATAACTTGTAGCATACTACTTCTAATGTTTACTGGGCTTATTGGAGCCAAACCAACATATGATCAACTTGCTAGTTTACCTAATAATGCTGATTCAGTGAAAAGTTTCGAATTATTAAGATCAGGATTTAATCCTGGAGAATTAGCACCTGTAGAAATTTATGTTGACTTTGGTTCAGAAAATTCTGCTTATAATCCCAATAATCTAAATAAAATAGACTCTCTTACAAATATTCTATCTAATGCTCCAGGCGTAAATCGTATTTCTAGCCAAACACGACCATTTGGAATAAATTCAGCAATAGGTGGAATAGTACAAATTCAATCATATATATCTTCTCAAGATCCTAATTCATTCCCAATAAAAGCTAAAATAAGTAATTACTCATCACCAGATAAATCGGTGTCTAAAATAGAACTTATTCTAAATGAAAATCCTTATAACGAAAAGGGTATGGATTTAATCCCGCAAATACGAGATTTCATAAAAAAAGAAGCTCCAATATCAGGAATAGATTTAACAAAACTTTATGTAGGTGGCGTGACGGCAGTGCAATACGATACAAGAGAAGCTGTAAATAGAGATCAAAGGGTTGTACTCCCAATCATATTAATAGCTATTGGACTTATTCTTTTGGTATTACTGAGATCAGTTATTGCGCCAATATATTTGTGCGCAACCATTATGTTCACATACTTCTCTACTATAGGAATTTCATTATTAGCTTTCAAATATATATTTGATCAACCTGCGTATTCTGCAGGCTTACCATTTTTCTTGTTTGTATTCTTAAACGCATTAGGTGTTGATTACAATATTTATTTAATGAGTAGAATAAGAGAAGAGGCAAAAATAAGAGAACTTGGTGAGGCAACTCGAATAGCAGTAGCTAAAACAGGAGGAGTAATAACATCTGCCGGTATTATATTAGCTGGAACATTTTCTGCACTTATGATATTACCTCTAACAGATTTATTTCAATTAGGTTTTGCTGTAGCAATAGGAGTGATAATTGATACTTTTATAACAAGAACATTATTAGTTCCAGCATTAGTAAAAATATTAGGTCAGCTAAATTGGTGGCCTAATAAAATAATTCCAAATAAAATAAAATAAAATATTATTCCTTGTTTTGTTTATGTATAATCAACATTAATCCGGATATAATTATTATTCCTGACAAAACTTGATACCACTCTAAAATTTCTCCTAAAAATAAAAATCCGAATAACGAACCTGTAATTGGTACTAGTAAACCAAACGGAGTAACTCTCACTGAATTATATTTGTTTAACAGATATTGCCAAAGAGTAAATCCTACAACAGTAGATAAATATGCTGTATATAAAACAGAAACAACTACTTTTAATTCTATTTTTGTAACTTCTATATTTTTTATATCATCAAACTCAAATAGATATGAAATGATAAATAATAATACAGATGCAATTGGAGATATCCAAATTAAAAAAGACACCATATTTATATCCCCAAGACCTTTTAATTGAATATTTGCAATTCCCCAAGATATTGCAGCAATAAGAATAATTAATACTGATTCAAATTTAAAATCACCATCATTAAGTAAAAATAGAATTAACACACCAGTAGCTCCTATTATCAATCCACATACCTCTCTTGATTTCAATTTTTCTTTCATTAAAACAGATGCAATAAAAACAGAGAAAAACGATTGAGTTTGAAGTACCACAGCGCTTAATCCAGTAGACAATCCTAAGCTCATGCCGTAATAAAGAAGACTATATTGAAACACTCCTAATGTTAGTGGAATTGTTATAAATTGAAAAACAGTGATCTTTGGTTTTTTAAATATAAAGATCCATGGGATAGATATGAGTAAAAATCTAAATGCAGCAGAAAATATCGGAGGTAAATACGTTACAGTTGTTTTAAGAGCAACAAAGTTCAATCCCCACAAAAAAACAATGAAGATAGCCATCATTGTATGTTTGTTTCTCAATTACAATCCAATCTTAAGAAGTGATTATTCTATAAGGTTTGTTGTTATCTAGTCCAGGGACAGATTTCAGTTTAATCAAATTTAAATTTCTTTTTTTAGAACGATTGTAAGAATCTGATGAGCTTTTTCTATTTTTGCAAGAATAAGAACAAAATAATTTCCTCTCGATTGTCGTATGAAATAAATCATTGCAATTTAAGCAAATTTTATATGCTCCTTTACTTACAAGAGATGTAACTAATTCATTCCAAAAATAATGAATTAGTTCTGGATATTTGTTTTTCAGTTCTATTACATCAGATTCGATATCTAATGTAAGGTGAATGCCGGACAAAGCATATTTGTATTCATTTAAAATATTATTTAAATACATTTTAAGTGTTTTTCGGAATAGTGAATGATCATTTATATTAGCTAAACAATCAATAAAATAAGCAGATTTAAAACTCTTTGTTGGAATTATAGATTTCAAAATATTATGTTTAGCAAGATGTTTCAATATTTTCAGCAACCGTGTATAAGAATCTTTGGATTCTCGCTGTAAATAATCATAAACAAGCAAAACAAACCACATAGTCTTTAATTCGTATAATACTTTTGAAATTGTAAAATCATCGTTAAAAATAACAAAATTATTATTTATATATTTAGTCAGACTATCTACGAATACTTGTTTTTGTTGATAATGATTATTCTCGAAGTGGGAAATATTTATTAAATTCAAATAATCAATTAGCAAAGGTTTTCTGTCATTAATGAATTTATTAAAATTAATTTTCGGATTAATAATAATCAACGATTCTAAAATATCCAAAGAGTTATTTTCTAAAACAAATAACTGACCTTCTTCAAAATTGTACGAATTTAAATTGTCATCAATATTTAGCATATTTAACGAATTATATCTAATACTACATATTGAAAGTTAAACCAAACTTAATTTCAATTATTATTAAGTTATAAGTTTGATTATTTTTCTTTAAATTTTTCTTTTATTGTTGATAATTTAATCAAAGCTTCTAATGGAGTGATTTCATCAGTATCGATAGAATTAATCAAAACTTTTATCTCTTCATAATTATTATCATTTAAATTTAGCGGAAGTTGCTCAGGGATAGTTCTTATAATTTCTAAAGAAGGGTTTGATTTGGATTCTAAATGAGATAGCAACAATTTTGATTTATTTATCACATCTTTAGGCATCCCTGCTAGTTGAGCAACATAAATACCATAACTTCTTTCAGATATACCTCTTTTTATATCATGAAGAAATACAACTCTATCACCATCTTCTAAAACATTTACATGATAATTTTTTATTCTACTAAAATCTGATTCAAGGGCTGTCATTTCAAAAAAATGAGTGGCAAAAAGAGTTCTTGAACCTAAAGAATTATTATTGTGTATATATTCTGCAACTGACATTGCTATAGCTAAGCCATCATAGGTACTTGTACCTCTACCTATTTCATCCAAAATTATAAGAGAACGATTAGTTGCTTCATTTAAAATCATTGCAGTCTCAATCATTTCTGTCATAAATGTTGATCTGCCCTCCGAAAGATCATCTTCTAACCCAACTCTTGTAAATATACGATCAACAATACCAATTTCAGCATTATTAGATGGTACATAACATCCAACTTGCGCCATTAAAACAATTATTCCAATTTGGCGAATATATGTAGATTTACCTGACATATTTGGTCCAGTAAGAAGTATAATCTGTTGTTCTTTATCATCTGTCAGCACATCATTAGGGACAAACTTTCCTGATTCAACAATCTTTTCAACCATAGGATGTCTAGATTGTGATAATTTTAAAATTTTAGAATCATTTAAAGTAGGTTTAACATAATTGTTTCGAATTGCAATTATTGAAAAATTAGAAAATACATCTAACTTAGACAATATCATTGATGCAGTTAAAATTGACGAAGATAAACTAATTATATATTCGCAAATTTCCTTAAATATTTCTTTTTCAAGTTCAGAAACTCGTTCTACAGATATTGTTATTTTAGACTCTAATTCTTTCAATTCTTCTGTGAAAAATCTCTCAGCATTTACTAAAGTTTGTTTTCTAATAAAATAATCAGGAACATCATCAATATGCGATTTGGTAACTTCTATGTAATATCCAAAAATTTTATTATATCGAACACGTAAATTTTTAATATTCGTTTTTCTTCGTTCGTTAATTTCAAGTTCATTTAATATTTTTTTTGAATTATTCAAAGAATATCTATAATCATCTAATTCTTTAGAGATTTCTTTTTTAACTAATGTACCTTCGCCTAATTTACCTGAAAAATCAATTTCAAATGTTCTGTGTATCAATTCATATATATGTTTAATATTTGGCATATTCGCAATTAAAGTTTTCAAATTGTCATTCAAATTTGTAGTTCTAAGATAATCCATACTATCGTGCAATAACTGTAAACTGTTCCCCAAAGAAATCACATCTTTAGGCTCGCAATTAAAATTAGAAATCTTAGTCAATAATCTCTCAATATCAGCTATTGATTGAATCTGATTTCTAAAATTATATGTTACTTCGCTATTAGTATAAAACCATTCTACAAACTCTTGTCTTTCTACAATTTTATTTAAATTTATTAAAGGTTGCCCTATATAATGTTTTAACAAACGAGCTCCCATAGAAGTTTGTGTATTATTAAGTGTGTTAAATAGTGAAAACGAATTTGATCCTGTAGAGAACAAACTCAAATTATTTCTAGTTTGTGGATCTATAAACATGTAGTCTGAATAATGATAATATTCGGTTTTTGCTAAATTAATGTTTCCCAAAAGCTTATTTTTGAATAAATAATTTAACAGTCCTACGTATGCTTTTTGTTCGGAATTAGAGTTAACGAACCATTTATGTACTACTATTTGATCAAGATTACGAGCTAGATTATCTTGGAATATAAAATCCTCAAATTCACTATCAGATAAAATCACCTTATTGATGTTATCTTCAAAATCAATTTCATTTTGATTGTTTACTAATATTTCAGCAGGATTCAATCTGAAAAGCTCAGAAGAAATTGATTCTGGGTTTATTTTTGAAACTTTAATTTCAAACGTAGAAACATCGATATACGCTATCCCAATTTCATTACCCGAATGATAAAGACTCGCTAAATAATTATTTGATTGATTGTCTAACATATAATCTTCAAAAATCGTTCCAGGGCTAACAATTCTAACAACTTTTCTGTCAATAATTCCTTTGCTATTAACTACATCTCCTACTTGTTCGCATATTGCCACAGACACTCCATTTTTAACCAATGTAGATAAATGTTGGTTTAATGAATGGAATGGAAATCCTGCCAAATCGTGTTTTTGATCTTTACCAAATTGTTTTTGTGTTAAAGTGATTTGCAATATATCAGATAAAATTTTTGCATCATTGTCAAAAACTTCATAAAAATCACCCATCCTAAACAATAACAGTACCTCAGGATAATCTTTCTTAATATTTAGATACTGTTCCCAAGCCGGAGTTATGTTATTACTCATTTATTTCCAAAATCTTTCCTCAATTACGTTAAAACCCTTATTTTGAGCTAAATTATTATGTATATCAATAATCATATCAGGATTTCCGCAAGCAAAAACAATGGAATTTTCCGGATTTAAATCATTGTCTTTTATGTATTGATCAACAATCAAGTTAACCCGCCCAGTCATTCCTTTCCAATTTTCATTTCTTTTATCTTTTGGTCTACTAATAGTTGGAATATAATTTATATGTTCTTGATTTGTTTTAGATATCTCTTGTAATTCTTCTAAGTATCCAAATTCATCAAAATAACTAGATCCTTGAAGTATATGAAATTTCATTTTGTTTTGATTTTCATTCATAAAAGATCTTACAAAACTAACATAAGGAACAACTCCTGTTACAGTACTAATTAACAAATAATTTTTCAATGTTTGATCTTTGATTTGGAAAATCCCTTTTGCTTTTGGTCTTAATGTGAATATATCTCCTTTGCTCATTTCCCATATTAAAGGAGTTAATATTCCTTCGTCTTCTACCAATTCAATATATAATTCCATATATTCCTCATCAGGAGACGATGCTATAGAATAGGCTCTTTCAATACCTTCAACGCCCAACGTGCAATATTGCCCTGGTTTAAAAGAGTAATCAGTGGGTTTCGTAATCCATAGTTTGATCATAAAATCACTAATATTTTGCCTTTCAACAATTTGGCATTCCAATAGTTTTTTCCTGTTTTGTATATTCTGGTTCATAGATGAAATATCTGCTATTGGTATGTATTTTCTATTTTTCAATTTCTACAGGAATAATTTCTAAATCAGGTACAGTATGATATTTCAAATCAGATTTCGATTCGTCTAAGGATTGGATCATGTGCCCAAATAAAGTTGTTATATTAAAAACATTTTGAGATTTTCCATTTGTTTTAACAATACATTCAATTGGTTTTTGATTTTTTGAGACAAGTTTGATTTTTTGGTTCTGTTTTAATTTACGTTTAATAGCGTCATCTGGATGTATAGACAAATTATAAACCATTTGTCTATCAGACTCGTCTTTTTCCCTTAAAGATATATTAAATATAGATTTGTTTAAAACTCTGCCATGTGCTAAATAAACATAATTTTTCTCAATTGAATCTTGCAAATCAGAAATAATCAAATTAAATTTTTCGTCATTAGCATTTTTCTTATTAGAATACAAAATATTAGTTAGATTACTTTCATTTATAGGCCAAGTTGAATTTTGATTTTTAGATATATATTTATAATTAAACTTTTTGTAAAGTTTTACATTTTTAGATATATCGTCAAAAACTTTTTCGACTTTACTATATCTGAAATTTTTAGCATCAAAATGATTTGATAATGTTTGAATAGATTTCCAAATCTGCATTTGATCATTTTTAGGTTTGATAGCCATTTTTGATAGTTGAATTCTTCTTTCTATATTTGTTTTAGTTCCCTCAGATTCAGCAAATGTTGTAGATGGCAATATGAAATCTGACACTTCATTTCTATTATTATTTATCATTGATTTATGAGATATAACTTTAATCTTATTTTGGGAAGAATTAATTATTTCAAATAATTTGTCATTATAAGATTCAACAAAATCACCAACTAAATGTAATACCTCAATATGATTATTGTTAATTAAATCAAGTATCTTTGCAAAAGACATAGCTCTGTTATCTATTCTGTCTAAAGCACTTGGGTTATCTACAATAGAAGTTAATCCCAAATCTGTAGCTCCCTGTGAATTAGACCCTTTGTATATGGGATAAACACCTCCTCCTGAACATCCAATATTGCCAGTTATAAGGCTCAAGTCAATTAATAATTTAACTAATTCATCTATGTTTTCAGATTTTATAGTTTCATTAGAATAGATAGTGGCCATTGGTCCATTAGTTAATATCTTTACTGCTTTATTTATATCTTCAACACTAACTCCAGTTATAGAAGAAACTTTGATCAAATCAAATTTCCATATTGATTTTCTGAATTCAGAATAATTATTACAATTTTTATCAACAAAATTTTTATCTTCTATTGATTGATCAATTATTGCTCTTATAATCCCTCCAATAAGATAAGATTCAGATCCTGGATAAGGATTTAACCATAAAGAAGCAAATTTGGTCAGCTCAGTTTCTCTCTGATCAATCACTACCATTTGTGATTGCCCAGAATCTATTGATTTTTTTATTGGCAAGGAAAGAATGTTATGATTTTCTGTTGCATTAGCAGAAACAACCAAATAAGATTTTGAGTTTTTCAAATCTTGAACAGGGTTTGAAGCAGCTGAAAATCCTAACATCTCTGTTAATTTATATCTCATATTACTATCAATATCTGCATTGGAAATTACATTGTTTGAACCTATAATTTCAGATGCAAATTTGGCTGCTAAATACATATCTTCATTTGTTAGAGTTGAATCGATTATCATTGCGTATTTATTGTGATCAGTTTTCTTTATTAATTCAGATACTGAGTTCATAACATGTGAAATATCTGATTTTAATAGAGATTCATTTTTTCTCTCCATTGCGTATTTAATTTTTGATTTTGAATTAACAAAATCAAAACCAAACTTACCTTTAAAACAAGTTTGCCCTTTGTTTGTAGGTCCTTGTAAGTTACTACCTATTCTTATTAATTTGTCTTTTGAATTGGTTTCCAAATCAATTGTGCATCCAACCGGACAATAATTACATATAGAGGTGGTTTTATTTTCTGCTTTTTCCCACTTGTAGTCTCTCTCAACAATTGCTCCTGTTGGGCAAACATCTAAACAGGCTCCGCAAAACTCACAACCTGCGTCAACCAAACTATCTCCCATAGATGTTCCAATTATTACTTTTCCTGCTCTTTCTTTGACAGTCAAAGCATTATCAACTCTTACCTCTGAGCATACTCTTACACATCTTGCGCACACAATACACAAATTCATATCCATGTCCCATAGTGGGTCATCATTTTTTACATGTTCCCCTCTATAGTTATAAGTCAACGGGCTATTCATTTCCATATCTAAGCTTCTAACTGTATCTTTCAACTCGCATCTTTCGTTCTTTGGGCAAGTAATACATCTATCGTTAACAGATACGTGTCTTAAGCAAATATCACTCGGGCCGCATAAATCAATTCTATGACAAGTTAAACATCCATGCGGATGTTCTGATAATAGAAGTTCCATTATGCCTTTTCTTAAATCAACTAATTCATCAGTCTGTGTATTTATTTTCATACCATCAGTAACAGGAGTAGTACATGAAGCCGGAGTTCCCCTTCCGCCTTCAACATCGACCACACACATTCTGCACGCTCCGTAAGACTTCATACCAGGGTAATAACATAAATAAGGAATATACATACCTGCATCCATTGCAGCTTGTAAAATATTTGTACCTTTTTTTGCCTTTATTTTTTTTCCGTCAATAATTATATCAACTTTATCAATGTTTTTTTTGATCATTTACATACCTACCTTAACTTGCCAAGCATTTGGTCTGGTATTAATTGGGAAAACAATTTTTCGTTCTTTGCAACTCCCCGTAGGACAATCTCCGCTCATACATTTTTCAAAATCATTTTGAAAATGTTTTAACGCGGAACTAATAGGGTTGTATCCTAATTGCCCATGACCGCACAAGGAACCAGCTTGCATATTTTTTCCAATTTTATTCATAAGGCTAAGATCTTCAATTTGCCCTTCACCTCTAGAAATTTTTTCTACTATTTCTAATAAATGAGTCATTCCTAAACGACATGGAAAACATTTTCCACATGACTCATACTGACAGAAAGCAACTAATGATTTAGTTAAATCAACAGCGCAAGTTCTGTCATCTACAACTATTATTCCTCCAGATCCTAAAATTGCGCCTGCTTTGGCCATCTCATCAAAATCAATCTTCACCTTTAAACTATCTGAACCCAAAACCCCACCTAAAGGGCCTCCTGTTTGCAGCATTTTTAATTTTCTACCATCAGGTATTCCTCCTCCAAGTTTTTCTATCACATCTCCCAATGATACTCCCATCTCTACTTCATACATACCTGGATTAACAATATTGCCTGAAAGACACACTATCGCTGTCCCAGAACTACTTTCCGTTCCAGTAGATTTAAACCAATCACTCCCATTTCTGATTATTTCAGCTACATATGATAATGATTTAACATTATTTATTGTACTTGGCTTACCCCAAACACCATAAGCCGCAGGGAAAGGGGGTCTTGATCGTGGTTTCGAGCTTTTACCCTCTATTGATTCCATCAAAGCAGTTTCTTCTCCGGCAACATAGGAATCCCCAGTTAAGGAAACTTCTATATCAAAAGAAAAGCCAGATTCTAAAATATTCTCGCCTAATAATCCATTATTATAAGCTTGTTTTATTGCTTGTTCAGTACGTACAATTGGGCCTTCATGACCATGCCTGATAAATACAAATCCGTTTGTTGACCCAGTCGCGTATCCAGCAATAATCATTCCTTCTATTAAAGTGAATGGATCACTTTCCAAAATACCTTTGTCATTAAAAGCTCCTGGATCACCTTCCTCGCAATTACATAATATGTACTTCTTGCCTTTCGAGTTTGCCATAAAACTCCATTTAACTCCTGTAGGAAAAGCCGCCCCTCCTCTACCTCTTAACCCGGAGTTTTTAACTTCACTAATTACTTCATCAGATTTCATTGAATGTAATGCTTTATTCAAGCCCGAAAAACCATCATTTGCTATATATTGGAAAATATCGTCAAAGGCAATATTACCTGAATTTTTAAGAGCAATTCTTTTTTGATATTTTATCCCTGGTAATTCTGAGAAATCTGGAACGCCTTTTATTAATTCATCTCCATATGAACCCAAAAGATTATCTTTTAAAATCTCTCCATTTTGTATATATGAATTAATTGTCTTTATAACATTTTTTGGATTTATATACCCCCAAAAGATTCTGGGATTACCGTTGAAAAGTACATCAATTATTGTGCCTGCATAGCATATCCCGTGGCATCCGACTCTGCTAATGTTTATCTGAATTTTATTTTCAGCAGAATATTTTTTTAGATTATCAATGATTTCATCTGATCCAAGAGATGATCCACAGCACATTGCATCACTAATTCTAATCCAAGGAATAGATCCATTAGTTAACTCTGCCCATTTTTTATCACTATCACTTTTTATAATTTCATAGTTCAATTTAATTTATCCAATATTTTCGAGAATTTTTTAACATCCATTTTTCCATGTAATTTATGATTAACACTAATCAGAGGTGCTTGAGGACATGCTCCCAAACATGTATTAAATTTGAGTGAAACTTTACCATCCTCAGTGTCGCCTTGATTAACTAAATTAAGTTTCTCTAGTGCTATTTGTTGTAATTCAGATGCGCCACCAATATGACAAGTGGGCCCCCAACATATTTCAACATTATATTTCCCTGGGGGATCAAATCTAAAATTCAGATAAAAAGAAGCAACTCCCCAAACATCATTAGTTGAAACATTCATGAAATCAGCAACAACATTTATCGAATTTTTAGGCAAATAACCAATGTCATCTTGAACAGTAAGCAAAGATGATAACATTGTATGAGTCTTACAATGTTGGTTTTCAATGATATTTAAAATATAGTCATCGGTATATTTTTCTAACATCCAAATATAAAATTAATATAAATATAATTAATTACTTCAATCGGATAATATCACACATGTTTGATTTTGTTACCACCCTTTATATCTCACTTTATTCTGAACTGTGAAAAAATGAACTAATTTAAAAGTTTTTCGTATATTAAATTTTTTTTAGAATAAAATTATCTAAATGCATTAGAAGTTTGATATACTGTAATAATGTTGATCAATTGTATTAAGAGGTAAACATGAATATTACAGAAACAATTAACACACCCAAAGAATTATGGAATTTGGTACGTAAGGACGAATATTTAAAATCCACTGCAGGTGTTGCGCCTGGTTATTTGCAAACAAATTTGGTCACATTGCCCAAAGAATATGCATTTGACTTTCTTCTATTCTGCCAAAGAAATCCAAAACCTTGCCCAGTACTAGAAGTACTAGAGCCTGGGAAATTTGAGCCTGAAATTCTTGCAAAAGGCGCAGATATAAGAACTGATATCGCATTTTACAGAATATATGAAAATGGGAAATTAAAATCTGAAACAAAAAATATAATAGATTATTGGAATGACAATCTAGTATCTTTTTTGATTGGATGTAGTTTTACTTTTGAAACTGCAATGTTAAATGCTGACATATCTCTAAGACACATTGAACAAGATACAACAGTTCCCATGTATATTACGAATATCAAAACTGAACCTGCAGGTAAATTTAGTGGCCCAACAGTTGTATCAATGAGGCCTATAAACAAAGAAAATCTTGTTAGAACGGTGCAGGTAACTAGCAGATTTCCGGGCACACATGGCGCTCCAATACATATTGGAGATCCATCCGAAATAGGAATTAAAAACATAAACTTGCCAGATTTCGGGGAAAAATCAAAAATCAAAGAGGATGAAATCCCTGTCTTTTGGGCTTGTGGCGTGACGCCACAAGCTGTTGCTTTACAATCAAAACCACCAATAATGATCACCCATTCTCCTGGTTATATGTTTGTCACAAGCACAAGAGATGAATCAATTGCAGTAATTTAGGAGGAAAACATGGAAACAATAAAAGATATCATATCAGATCTTGATAAAAGAGGAATATCTATGTTATTACCTCATATCTCAGATACAGTTTGTGAAGACGCAGCAGAATTAATCTTGAAAAACCCAAATAAAGTTATTATATTAACTGGATTTTATATTCTTTCTGCTAGAGCTGCTGAAACAGACGGCCCAATTGGAGCTATAGCCATTGGGAATGCTCTAAAAAAATTAGATTATGATGTAACTTATGTTACTGACGAATTTTCAGAACCTCCTATAAGGCAAGTACTATCTGGAGACGATAAGCTTGAAATTTTTCCTATGCAAAATAGTAACGAAAGCAAAATAACTGCAGCTAAAATGATTAAAGATATTAATCCTAACCTAATCATATCAATTGAAAGATGTGGCCCTACAATTAATGGTGACTACCTCAATAGTAGAGGTAAAAAAATCGGGGAATTTAACTCTAAAGCTGACCTTTTGCTTAATCATAATATTCCTAGTATAGGAATAGGAGATGGTGGAAACGAAATTGGTATGGGTAATTTAACTCATATAATAAAAAACTCTGAAAAATTATCTAATCCTCCATGTATTACTGAAACAGATATATTAATCCCAGCAAGTACATCAAATTGGGGAGGATATGGATTGGTTGCAGGATTATCTAAAATTACAAACAAACCCCTCCTACCTTCTATTTTGGAAGACGAAAAATTAATTAAAGACTTTGTAGATGCGGGAGGAGTAGACGGAATAACAGCTACTTCATCTTATAAAGTAGATAGTTTTGAATTAGAAGTTAATAGTTCTATTTTAGATAGATTGCATAAATTATTTTAATAAGTTCCTATTAATTTAGAATGTACCAACAATCTTGAATGATAAAGAAAACTAGGAACGCATGTAACAAGAATTACTTCAGAAATATCAGATTCAATTTCAAGTACTAAATCATTTCGCGGAACTACTTCCGTTTTATATATATGGTAAACATATGTTCTTGAATTCGTCTTGATATGAATGTATAAATAAGGATCTGTTTTCATTAATCCTGGAATTTTAGGAAGCATATGAAATACATTGCCTTCTTTTTTAATAAAACTTTCCAAATGGCCAAAATACCAAGATTTTCCTTTTTCTCCTGGTTTATAACTTTGAGGGATGTGTCCTACTATATTTTTAGGTGTTTCATAAGACGTAGCATCTTTCAAATCTATTATTTCGAGTGCTTTTATATCTGAGTTCAATCCTATTTCTTTAATTGATATAGACAAAGGTGTATTATCATCTAAAAAATCTAAAATCGATTTTTTGTAAAGTTTAAAGTTTGTTGGGAGTTTAGTGTAAGGAGAATCATTAAATTCAGACTGATTTATAATGGTATTATTTGAATCATTTTGCGAACCGATAATACTTATATGATTCAAATTATTTTGCAAATTCGAATCATTTATTTCATCAGTATTTATTTCATTTATGTTTGATTGATTATTTAAACTGTTTATTTCACTATCAGAAAACTTTATAAATCCATATAATAGTATTGATAAAAGTACAAAAGATAGACCTGTAAACTCAAAAATTCGATACTTTAAAAATATCTGAGAAAATTTCAAAATTTATATATCTTAACGTACCCGAGGTTCGTGAGATTCACCACTAGCGATGGGTTCGTCAATATAAACATCTCCATTTCTTATCTTTAAATTATAACCACAATCAGGGACATTACAAACCCAAGCCTTATAATGAATAGGCGCTCCATGATTACCAAAATCTGAGAAAGGTAATAGTTTACCTTTATTACATTTCATACAATTAGGGAAATTAGTTTCTTCTGCCATTTTCAATCCTCCGCACTTACTTATTAATTAATACCAATATTATATTCTAATTAAGTATAATTACCAAGATAATAATTTTAATGCGTTATTAGATAAAATATTCTCTTTAGCTTTTGAATCTATATCTAATTGCAATATACTATTTATAGCTCTATCAATTTCTATCAATCCATAATCGCTACCAAATAAGATTTTATCTTCTCCAATTATTTCGTGGAAAATTTTGACAATTTTAGGATCGTATAAAAAATCTAATGCTGCAGTATCATAATAGACATTATTTAAATCTCTTATGATTTCTGGCATCAAGTAATAAATAGGTAGACCTCCACCCAAATGTGAATATATAATTTTTAATTTCTTATAATTCAAAGCAAATTTATATAATATATCAGGGAGCATTTTACCTTTTCCCTTATAATCATGTCCCACTGGTTCTGAAGAATGAAAGTTGATTAACATATTATTAGAAATTAAATTCTCAACAATTGGATCAAATGCGTTGAAATCCAAAATATCAAAACCTTGTATATCAGGATGTAATTCGCCAATTCCTTTTGCACCTAATTGATTTATTCTATTTATTTCTTCAATACATTTATCCGTTCCCCAATTCGTATTTATTGATCCAAATACTTTTATTTGATCATAGTTTTTGGATAATTCAAGTAAAAAATCATTAGTATACTTAGATAATTCGTAATCAATATAACTTATACTTTGCACTACCAATTTTATACTTGGAAATTTATTTATTATTTCTAACAATTCATTTTCAGTAGGAATATTAATTTTTTCATCAGAATACAGCAGGTTAAAATTTTTATCTAATTTACAAAATTTAGACCTGTTCAAGTTCATCTCTTTAGGAAAAAAATGTGTATGTACATCGACTATATTCATAGTAATATAATTTAAATATATTTAATTATATTAAGTATAACTAAAATTGTTACATTTATTTCAAGGAATAAAAATGGATATATATAATGAAATCGGAGTAAAAAAGATTATTAATTGCCTAGGAAACTCGACTGTTCTTGGAGGTAATACACCCTCAGGTAAAGTAAAAGAAGCTATAGAATCAGCTTCTAATAATTATGTAAGCATGGAAGATTTAACAATTACTTGTAATTCTTTAATTGCAGATCTTATCGGATGCGAATCTGCTTTGATTACACCTGGAGCAGCTTCAGGTCTAACACTTGCTACAGCAGGAGCAATGACAGGTAAAAACAAGAATTTAATTGAGCAAATACCTGATACTTCAGGAATGAAAAATGAAGTTATAATCCAAACTCAATTAAGAGTCCCTTATGATAAAGCAATCGAAGTTGCTGGGGCAAAATTAATAGAAGTTGGATTAAAAGAAAAAACCACAATTGAACATATAACAAATGCAATTAATCAAAATACATTAGCTATTCATTATTTACCTGGTGGAAAAAGCGTTAATTCTTCTGGAGATCATACTAAAGCATTAGATCTAGAGACAATAATCAAAATTGCAAAAGATCACAATATTTACGTAATAGTAGATGCTGCAGGACAGGTTTATCCTACTGACAAACTGTCAAAATTTACTAAAATGGGGGCTGATGCAGTAGCCTACGGTGCCAAGTATTTTGGTGCTCTTAATGGAACTGGCATGGTTGTAGGAAAGTCTGAGATCATAGATGCTGCAAAAATGCATAGTTTTATCGGATTTGAATTCGGAAAATTGAGAACTATAGGTAGATCCATGAAAATGGATAAAGAAGATGTTGTTGCAGTTTATGTAGCTTTAAAAACTTGGTTAACAATGAATCATGAGGAACGCATGGAAGAAGCTGAAAAAAAAGCTTTAATATTAACTAAATTAATACGTCCAATTCCACATATTATAGTTTCAGAACCTGAAATATCAGGGACTACAGTAGGGTTAAATATTACATTTAACAATCATATTAATGCATTAGATATTTCCAAAGAATTAGAATCTGGTAATCCAAGTATTTGGGCCAGAGGAAATGACTCTAAATCCTTAATATTCCGCATGGGCGAAGTAAATGAAAATGATATCAATACTATTGCTGAGAAGTTGAGCAACATAATAGAATTATCAAAGTGATTTAATAAAAACAGGATTGAAATGCTAAATATTGAACTGCTAAGAAATAAAGATAAAAATACAATTAATGCCCTTATTAACAGAAATGTTGATAAATCAGATTTAGACAATGTATACAAACTAGACATGGAAAGAAGGCAATTAATTGAACATATAGACTCATCAAGATCTAATAGAAACAAAACTTCGAAAGAATTAAGTCAAATGCAAGATAAGCCTGAGATCATTATTCGTGAAATGAGAGAATTAGGAGATAAAATAAAATCTGATGAGAGTAAATTAAGTGAAATAAACAAAAGGCTTACTTCTATACTTTTGACTATACCTAACATTCCATCTTCAGAAGTGCCATTAGGTAAAAACGAAGACTTTAATGAAATTATATTTTCTGAAAATTATAAAGATAATGATAAATTCACGCCATTGCCTCATTGGGATATAGCTTCAAAACTAGATTTGATAGATTTTGAAAGAGGAGTAAAATTATCAGGATCAAGATTTTATATTCTCAAGAATAAGGCTGCACAATTACAAAGAGCGTTAATAAATTGGATGCTTGATCATCACTTAGATAATGATTACGAAGAATATTATTTACCAAACCTTGTAAAAGAATCTGTTGTTAGAGGTGCTGGACAATTACCAAAATTTAAGGGCACAATGTTCAGTGATCAAGAATCAAAACTATGGTTAATTCCAACAGCAGAAGTTCCTATTACAAATATATACAGCAACGAAATATTACATTCTGATCAATTACCAATAAAAATAGTAGCGCAAACTCCTTGTTACAGAAATGAAAAAGCAGCAGCAGGTAAAGATACAAGAGGAATTAAAAGAGTTCATCAATTTGAAAAAGTTGAATTATATCAATATGTTGAACCGGATAAATCAAATTTAACGTTGGAATCCATGTTAGAAACATGTATTAATTTATGTAAAAAACTAGGCCTAACTTATAGAGTGAAATTACTTTGTACTGGAGATCTTGGATTTTGCGCAAATAAAACCTATGATATTGAAGTGTGGTCTCCTGGGTCAAAAGAATGGTTAGAAGTTAGTTCAGTATCAAATTGTACAGATTTCCAAAGTAGAAGAGCTAACATAAGATACAAAAAAACTGCCAAATCTAAAACAGAATACTTACATACTTTAAATGGATCAGGACTTGCGTTACCAAGGATAATAATTGCTATCCTTGAATCTTTTCAAAATGAAGACTTAAGTATTGATATACCAGAAACTTTATGGAAGTATACTAATTTTAAAAAAATAATTTCAGAATAAATCAGAATACTTTTTTCTCAAATCTTTTTTGAGAATTTTCCCCATAGAATTTCTAGGTAAATAATTTTCAAAAATAATTTTTTCAGGTCTCTTATAACTAGACAATTTATCTTTGCAATAATCAGTTATTTCATTTTCAGTTATATCAATTCCTGACTTAGTTACTATAACTGCTGTAACTACTTCTCCCCATTGATCATCTGGTAATCCTATTACCGCAACTTCGTCAACACTATTGTGTCTATATAATATTTGTTCAATTTCTTCAGGTGAAATCATCTCTCCTCCACGCTTAATAAAATCCTTTTCCCTGCCTGATAAAAATATATATCCATCTAAATCAATATATCCTAAATCACCCGTATAAAGCCAACCATTTTTCAGTACTGACTTCGTAGCTTCATCATTATTCCAATAACCCGACATTATCCTCACACCTTTAGCAATTATTTCTCCTATAATCATAGGCTTAACTTCTTCTTCGTTTTCATTAACAATTTTAACTTCTACATCAGGTAATGGTTTCCCAATAGAAGATAATCTTTTTAGTTTTAATTCTTTTTCTTCATCAGTACCTTCAATTTTATGATCTTCAGGTCCTAGAGAAGTTATTGTAGATGCAGTCTCTGTTTGACCAAATGCATTGATGAAATTAGCATTATCAAATTTCCGAATAGCTTCTACTAAAACACTAATTGGCATTGGAGCTGCGCCATATGTTATAACTTTTAATGAATTAAAATTATAGTTTTCAAAATATTGATTATCAATAATTTGTTTTATCATAGTAGGTACAACCATAACTCGATTAACTTTATGTTTTTGTACCAATTCCATCCAATCTAAAGCATCAAACTGATCTTGTATAACAGTTGTTCTTCCGGAATATATTCCAGAAATTAGTGTCTGTATACCTGCGACATGATATAAGGGCACCGATAAAAGGTTAATTTCTATAAATTCCGGATCAGCAGGGTTTAAATTATTCAAAGCAAACTCACAAAAACTTGAATGATTTAACATCACAGCTTTTGGTGTATTCGTCGTTCCAGCTGTATATACTAATAATGCCATATTATTGTCATTGTCCGGTATTTCAATTTCATTTACATCAGAATTGATAACTAAAGTTTTATAATCTATCCATCCATCTGATAATTCTCCTTCTATGTTTACATTTATAATAGAAGCACTTATTTTATTAATTGCTGAAGATATTAATTTATGATAACGCGTTCCAGCAAATATGATTTTGGGAGTACTATCTTCTAACATGAAACTTAATTCTTCAGGATTAGATCTGTAATTAATAGGGACAAGAACTACTCCGATTCTGGCACAAGCAAGCGTTATAGTTATCCAACGAATTGTATTTGTATGAAAATAAAAAACTCTATCTCCAGTTTTTAATCCCAAATTTATTAAAGATTGAGAAAGAGTTAGCACTTCATCTCTAAGTTCTGTAAAGGATAAAGATTTATCTTTATATACAAACCCTTCACGATCAGGGCATATTGACGCAGTTATATCTAACAAATCATAAATGTTCACTTAATCACCTTAAGGTTGTGGAATAATATTGTTCCCAATGTTTCCCTAAATATAAATTTTCTTCTGTACTCAGATTTAATAATTTTTTTACAATTTTCAATCTTTTCAAATCTATGGTTTTAATATTTTCTGTAAATTTTCGTACCTGTTCAATCAATATATTATAATCATCAGAATAAAAATTTATAATTCCAAAATTATACGCTTTGTAAACATCAATTTCTTCAGAAAATAACATTATTTCCTTTGCTATTGCTATATTTGTTTTATTTAGAAATGTCTGTGTTCCTCCTGAAATTGGAGTGAGTGACAATTCTACCTCGGGCATCTTAAATATGGAACTAGTATGAGAAAAAACAAAATCGCTTAACATTATAATTTCAAATCCAGAACCAATAACCCATCCTTTAGTTAAACAAATAATGGGTTTCTCAAAATTGTATAAATCTTTCCATAAATTATTATTTTTCGATATCAAATTTGATTCCACTATTGATGGAAACGTATTAAACTCAGACAAATCTGCTCCTGAACAAAAATTTTCAGAATTTGTTGTGATAATAACCACTTTTATTTCATCGTCTATACTACAAGCATTTAATACTTCCGAAAACTCAGATCTCATAAGTATATTTAAAGCATTATTTTTTTGAGGATTATTAAAAATAATTTTCGCAACATGCTCGTTTTTATCAAATTTTATATATTCCCAACTCATTTATTTTCCAGAATATGGCTTTCTCTTATTTTTATTTTTTATTGAATTAATCGAAGAAGTTCTATCTTTACTAGACAAAAGAATTGAATACAAGTCGTTTTCCATATTCATTCCTCTGATAGTATTTGTATCTTTACTAAAATTAATAGCGCTTTTGGTAAATTGCATTGCTAATGGGGAGAATTGAGTTAATAATTCTATTTTACGAGTAAATATTTCATTTAACTTTTCTTCATCTACAATAATATTTACCAATCCCATTTCATGAGCTTCTTTCGAATTAATTTGCTTACCAAACATTATTAATTCCTTAGATTTATTAAGCCCTATAATCCTTGGTAGCAATTGAGTAGCTCCGTCAAATTGCATGTTATCATTAAAAATCTGAGACATTATAAAAATTGATTTTTTATCAGTAATTCTATAATCCATAGGGAGGATCATTTCAAATAATCTATTTGAAATTTCACCGCTTACTAATCCAATCACTGGTTTTTTAATTTCAAGAATTAATTTTGTTAAACTAATGTTTAACGATTCAGAACTACTTTTTATATCACAAATTTTTGCCACTTTTGTTAAATCAAATCCCACTACCCATATATCTTGATTTATATTAATTTCTTGTATAATCGAATTAAGGTCATAATAAATTTCTTCAGGACTAATTATTTCGTTTTCTAGAGAAATAATTATATATTTACCTGAATTGAATACAGAAATAGGTTCAGCATTATTCATTAATATTCTCCATCAATCTTTTTTTAACACTTCTAAAACTAGGGATTGTGCTGATACCTAAGCCTTCAACAACAAAACTAGCAGCACAATTTGCTATTTTAACAGCAAATTCAATATTATTAGTTTTATAATAAAAAACCAATAAATATAATGAGAAAACATCACCTGCTCCCGTAGGATCAATGATTTTGTCAGGAATATATCCAGGGAAATGCGTACAATTATATTTATTATAAAGTTTAGATCCTTTATTTCCTAACGTAACTGAAATATAATCAAAACAATTTTCGGCAGAAGGATTTCTATATAAATAGTTTTCTTCTTCCTCAGAACAACTAATAATATGCACACCACAAATTAAATGCTGTAAATTATTTTTATCTAAAAAAATCTTTGAATTACCGTTAGAACTTCTTAATAAACCTTGCGGTGACAACAAGCAAATTTCATATTCAAAATTGTCTTTGATATTGATTTCGATTTCATCAAAAACAGGGGCTAGCATAAGCATTTTTGTTTTTAATTTTCTCTTGAAATTCAATTCAATTGTTTTTGTTTTGTTATTCAAATAACCAAATCTTTTATCATTTTCATATGTCCACAAAAACTCTGTTGTAAATTCATGGTCAGATGATAAGATTTGTAATTTTTCAAATTCAGGTAATTCTTTATGATTAATTGAATGATTACTAATAATCATAGTATTGACACCAATATTTGCAGATGCAATTCCTGCATAGAGACTAGAGCCACCTAAAATATATTGTTCAGAGTCATTAATATAATCTTTCGTTATATTACCAATGATGACTAAATCATATGATTTGTCAAAATCAATTTTTTCATTGAAATCAATCAAATTGTTTATTATTAAATTAACTAATTTTTTAATTTTAAAACAACATGCCTGTTTCGTCCAAAATCTTCACTTTCAGAAATTATTTTATTATGATCTGCAAAGTATCTATGAATATATCTTCTATCGTATGCTGACATTGGTTCCAAAGAAACTTTTTTGTTTGATTTTATAACCTTGGTTTCCATTCTTTGAGATAGTTGAAAAAGATGTGTTAATTTTTTTTCAATATATCCTTCTACGTCCAAAGATATTAATTGATCTCTATTATTTAATTTCTTCTGAATCATAAGATTTACTATATATTGCAATGATCTAAGTGTCTCTCCTCTTCGTCCAATAATTAGAGCAGCATCATCACCGTCTAAAGAAAGTATAGAATCAGAAATTTTACCGTTAGTAATAACTTTAGTAGTTATTTTCATTTCAGAATCAAAATGCTTCAAGATAGTTCTTAAAATTTCATATGCATTGTGAATGTTTTCTGGAATATCAGTTTTTTTCTCAACTTTTACTTTAGCTTGTTCATTTCCAAATCCCAACAACCCGCTTTTCCCTCTATTTATTACTTTGATTTCCACCTCTTCCCTGCTTGCGTTTAGTTCTACCAGAGCGATGTCTATTGCTTCTTCTATTGTTTTTGCTGACGTTTCTACTACTTTCATCTTGATCCTTTTCTTGAATAGTTGTATTTTTGTTTTCATTTTCAATAATTATATCTGGAGCTTCATCTATCAATTTAGAATTCAAATTAAACGGGTTTTGAATTTTCCCTGTAATTAACAGTTGAATAATTGTTCCTATAACATTGGATATCAACCAATATAAGGCTAATCCACTCGGAAAACTCAATGTAAAATATCCTAATAATAAAGGCATAAACCATAACATCATTCTATTAGTTGATTTTTGCCTGTCGTCCATAGCTGGTGTTGCGGTTGTTTTTTGCATCAAGAATGTTGATGCAGCTACTAAAATCGGAAGAGAAATTTTTGTGTATAGATCTGACGATCCAACTATTGTTTCTAGATTTAACCATAAAAAATTACCATCAATAGGAATTGCCTGGTTTATGATAGGTATAAATCCATATATCGAATCATACAGCTGAGTTAAATTTTCCGGACTAGATGGAAGAGTAATATATAAAGCTTGATATAAGCCTATGAAAATTGGCATTTGTATTATCAAAGGCCCTAAACATCCAACAGGATTGATTCCTTGTTGTTTGTATATACTCATGGTTTCTTTAGATATTCTCTGTCGATCATTTTTGTATTTTTCTTGTATAGCTTTAATTTTCGGTTGAATGAGAGACATTGCTTTCATTTGCTTTGTTTGTCTCATAGATAATGGAAACATAATCAATCGAATGAAAACAGTAAATGAAATAATACTTAACCCAAAACTACTCCCTAAAAATATATAAAGAATAATCAGGCTATTTACCATTGGCCTAATAAATACTAAATTCCATATGTCAGCAAAAATTTCCATGTTTAACCTTGTTTATTAACACGAAGGGTCCCAATCTTCATTATTTCTATCATCATCTTCAGGGGTGAAAAATGGTTTTGCCCATAATTCATCAGGATTGCCATTTTTCTTAATTTTATATCCTCTCACCGAGCCATCTGACACTTGTATAAATATCATGTCATCATAATTCTCAATAGCAGAATAAATTTTATGATCTATATCGCAATTCCCAAGTTTTCGTTTTGATTCTTTGTGTATTACCTGTAATTCTCCGTTTTTTGTCACAAAAATTAAAAAATCATTTATTACAACAGGAGAAGAGACAATGGGATCTTTACCATCGTATTTCCACATGATTTGTCCATTATTTTTCCTCAATGCATAAATACTCCCATCTAAATTGGGGGCATAAATAATATTTGAATCCATGATAGGTGATGCCCAAAACCAACCTTTCGCATTATCAAATTTCCATATAAGTTCGCCTGTAGAAATATTTAGTGAATAAAACGTTCTGTTTAAAGTACCAAAATATACTTCATTTTTATCTAAAATTGGTGTTCCAACAATACTGGATTCAGTGTTATATTGCCAATTCAATTTACATTCTTCATCTATAGAATACAAATTCCCATCCATAGATCCGAAAATAATTTGATTGCTATTTGGATCTATTATAGGAGTTGTCCATATCGCATCTTTTGCTTTAAAATTGCAAGTTGGTTCAAACATTTCTGATTCATTATAGCTAAATATAGAAATTTCACCATTTGATGAAGGAACAATTATTTTATTTCTGTTTAGAAGTATAATGTTTCCAACAATTATTGGACCATAAGATTCTTCAGACATTAGAATTTTTTCTTCAATATCTTGTAAAGATACTTCATCTAATCCTGACAATCTATTAAATCCTAATACTCTTCCAGCTGGAGTTCCAATAAAAACTTTTTCATCAAATACAAATGGTTTGGAATATATAGCTTTAGAAGTATATTTTCCATTTTGATCATCAAGTGATGTAGCTCTCCATTTTTCCTTACCACTTGTAAGATCAATTGAAATAAGTTCTCCATCGATAGTAGCTATAAAGACTTCATTATTATCAACTAACGGAGAAGACCATCCTGAACCTTGAAATCTATTTCCAGTACACGAAATCAAAAATATTGATATAAATAAACATGTGAATAATAATTTATTGAACAGGGTCATACCCCCTGTTATTGAATGGATTACATCTTAAAAGTCTTACGAATATCATATGGGATGCTTTTAAAAAATTGTATTTAGAAAGAGCGTCCAAGGCGTATTGAGAACAACTGGGTAAATATCTACAAGAACTTGGAAGGTATCCAGATATTGCCTTTTGATAAAATTTAATTAACAAGATTAAAATTTGTTTCATTTATTTAATTAATCTAAGATTTAACAAGATAATCCACATGTACTAAAAAGGCTAATTAATTCATTCTGAATAATTTCAAATTTAGTATATTTTGTTTTTTTCCTTGCTATAATAATAATATCTTTTCCTTGAATAATATTAATCATAGGAATAATAGATTTAATTCTCCTTATAATTTTATTTCTTTGAACTGCATTGCCATAATTTTTAACAGATGAAATTCCTACTCTAGAATATTTTTCTTTATTATCAACATAAATTAATAATAAATTTGTAGATACTTTTTTATCACCTGTAGCCCAAACCAATCTAAAATCAGTGTTTTTTTTCAATTTTAAAATTTGATTGTCAAAAGCAATCATAAAATTCTCATATGAAGTTTAAGGAGACAGTCTAGAACGCGACTTTGCCATCCTTCTCTTTAGTACGTTTCTACCAGATTTAGTTCTTGATCGAGCTCTAAATCCATGCACACGTGCTCTTCTTCTTTTCTTTGGTTGATATGTTCTCTTAGCCATTGTTTTATTTTAGAAAAAAAGATTATATAAATCTTTATTATTAGGGTCAATGGCATTTTACCTTCATAAATGCAATAATAACACAACTTCTATGTATATTATTTGTCAAAGTATTCTTTTTGAATGGAAATTATATCTTTAATCGCTTCATCTGCTATTTCTGTAGCTAGAATTAACTCGCTTTTTGTGAATTTCCCGGTTTCTCCCGTTCCTTGTACTTCAATAAGATTACCAAACTCATCCATAACAAAATTAAAATCCGCTAATGCTTGGGAGTCTTCCTCATAATTCAGATCTAAAATTACCTTACTATTTAATATTCCTACACTTATAGCTCCAATAGGATGAAAGTCTATATTATTAGGCAAGGTATTTGAAGATTGCAATTTTACAATAGCGTTACGCAATGCAATAACGCTGCCTATAATAGAAGCAGTCCTAGTACCTCCATCAGCATTTAATACATCACAATCTATGAGTAATGAATTCTCTCCCAGTTGTTTTAAATTAACGATAGAACGTAAACTTCTTCCAATTAGTCTTTGAATTTCTTTACTTCTACCGCTGTTAATATTATTCCTCCCAGTTCTAGTATTAGTTGATCCTGGGAGCATTGAATAATCAGCAGTTATCCATCCTTGTCCAGATCCTTTTAAAAATGAAGGAACTCTATTTTCGTATCTTACTGCGCATATGACTTGCGTATTTCCCAAACTTATTAAACATGATCCGTCAGATTGCAGTTGTACATTTTTAACTACGTTAATTTTTCTAAGTTGATTGTTATCTCTTTTATCCGGTCTCAATAAATCCTCCGTTAATTTACTTCTTTAAAATCATATAAATATCTATATGCTTATGTGATAATTATATCTGATCTGAAAAAAATATTATTAAATATGCATAACAAATTAATTAGAAACTTTTGTATTATCGCTCATATTGACCACGGAAAATCAACGTTGGCTGATAGGCTGATCGAATTTACAAAAGGTGAAAAAGATAAAAAAGCTCAAGTATTAGATACAATGGATCTCGAAAGAGAAAGAGGGATAACTATAAAATCTCAAGCAATTAATCTCCCATTCAAAAATATCAAAGGAGATACTTATAATCTTAATTTAATTGATACACCAGGGCATGTAGATTTCGCATCTGAAGTATCTAGAAGCTTAAGGGCATCTGATGGCGCAATACTTTTAGTTGATGCATCGCAAGGAATACAAGCTCAAACTATTGCAAATACTTATTTAGCTATAGATTTTGGCTTAACTATTATTCCTGTTATAAATAAAATCGATCTCCCTTCATCACAAACAGAATTAGTTACACAAGAATTAATAGGAACATTTGGATTCAAAGAAGATGAAATTTTACATTGTTCCGCTAAAACAGGTAAAGGGGTTCAAGAATTACTTGAAAATATAATAGATATAATTCCTCCTCCCGAAGGTGATATCAATTTCACTAGAGCTTTAGTGTTTGATTCAAAATATGACCAATATAAAGGGATAATAAATTATGTGAGAATTTTTGATGGTGAAATAAAAGCTGGAGATAATTTAAAAACATTCAATTCTAAAAACACTTTCATTGCTAGTGAAGTAGGGGTATTTACACCCGAGCAAACCAAAAAAGATTCTTTGAAAATGGGTGAAGTAGGATTTATCTATACGGGATTAAAAGAATTCAAAACATTACCCGTAGGAGAAACAATTTCTAATATAAACAATGAAGATATTAAACCTATAATATCTGGAGCAGAATTAAAACCAAAAGTATTTGCTGGAATGTTCCCATTAGATCCAAATGATTTTTTAGACCTTGATGATGCTTTATCAAAGTTACAATTAAACGATGCGTCAATTATATACGCAAGAGAAACTTCTCAAGCCTTGGGACCTGGATTTAGATGCGGATTCTTAGGGGTATTACATATGGAAATAATTCAAGAAAGAGTTGAAAGAGAATATGGGATTGAAATCATTATGACTGCTCCGAGCGTCGAATATAAAATCACTTTAAAAAACAAAGATACTAAATTAATTAATAATCCTTCAGCAGTAGATTTGTCAGAAATAGATAAAATAGAAGAACCTTGGATAAAAGCAACTATTATTTGCCCAGACAAATTTATTGGGAAGATGATGGATTTACTCACATCATATAGAGGGACATCTACTAATATTGAATATCTAAATACTTCTACAAACGAATCTAGTATAAATCGCATATTAGTATCTTGCGAAATACCACTAGGTGAAATATTAGTAGGGTTTTACGATCAACTCAAATCTGCTACGCAAGGCTATGGGTCTATGGATTATGAAATAATTGGATTCAAAATATCTAATCTTGCGAAAGTTGATATCCTTATAAATCAAGAAAAAGTTGATCCTCTTAGTACATTTATAACTAAAGAAAAATCTTATTATTACGGAAGAGATTTAGTATCTAAATTAAAAGAACTAATTCCAAGACAATTATTTGAAGTTCCAATTCAGGCAGCTATAGGCTCAAAAATAATAGCTAGAGATACTGTGAAAGCTTTAAGGAAAAATGTTACTGCAAAATGTTATGGAGGAGATATAACAAGGAAAAAAAAATTACTGGCAAAGCAAGCTGAAGGAAAAAAAAGACTGAAAAAACTAGGTAAAGTCGAAATCCCTCAAGAAGCTTTTCTCTCTATTTTAAATATAGATCGTTAGTAATTAATTTAATGAAAAAGAAGAAATTCCATTTAATTTAGTAACTTCTACAGCTCTATCAAATGATTCTTTTAAAGTTTCAAGGTGGGTGATGACTATAATTTTTTTAAACATATAATCATCTGAAGCACTAACAGCTTGGATTGCTTCTCTAAGTCTATCTTGTCCCATTTGATCTTGGGAACCAAATCCTTCATCTATAAATAATATAGGAGATCTTACTCCAGATCTAAGAGAAATTAATCTAGACAAGGCTATTCTTATAGCAAAATCAATTCTAAATGATTCTCCTCCGCTATATGTTTCGTAATCACGCACAACCCCATTATGATCTGCTATAAATATTTCAATTTCTTGTGAATAAGATTCTGTCCCACTAATTTTCCTTCCTTCTACTTTTCTGAATTCGACAGACAATCCATGCTCAGTTAAGGAAGATAATAACTTGTTTGTTTCTCTTGATAATTCCGGAAGAGAATATTCAATAATTTGAGATTGAATTCCATTAGTGCCAAAACTTTTAACCAAAATATCCAAATTGTTTTGTTCAAGAAAAAGGTTTTTATTGTTTGATTTAATTTCATCAGATAATTTTATTTTTGATTCTAAATTTTGAATGTAGTTTAATTTGAAGTGCTTATTATTCGTTAACTCATCAATTTCGGTAGTGTTAAGTTTTATTTTTTCTAAATCTATATCTATAGAATTAATTTCGTCGAGAATCGTCTTAAGATTTTGTTCAATGATTTCAATTTCTGATTGAATATTGAGTTTGTTGTTATCAATAGTATTTAATTTAATAATATTACGGTCGTATCTTTTTTCAGCTTGCTCTAAATAAAACAATTCTTTTTCAAATTCTGATTTGATATTTGGAATTTTTTTTTGTAAAGAATTATATTTGTCTTTATCAAAATCAAGAAAATCAATTTTCTCATACAAATCTTTTTCTTGATTTTTCAAGATTGTAAAATCTTTATTAGTTTTTTTGTAATCTTTAATATCATCTATTTCATTAGTAATTTTATCAATCTTATTTTTGTAATTTTCACCTAATTCTTTAATTTTGTTATTTTCAATTGTTAAAAATTGTATTTTATTTTCTACATCTAAAATTTCATTACCAATTTTATCAATTGATTCATTATTAAAAGAATATTGCTTTTGGTGATTGCTTAAGTTGTTTTGAGATTTAACAATCAAGTCTGAATGAAAAGTTATTTCATATTTGAAATTATCAATAAGATTTTTTTTAGAATTATTATCCATATCAGATTTGCAAAGCGGGCAAATCTGATTCTGGCTATTAAGCAAATCTATTTTTTTATTTAAATCATCGATCATTGCATTATTTTTTAATAAATGATTATTGATTTTGTCAATTGATTTCAATTCATTATTTATTTTGTTTTGTAACTGTTCTTTAGCTAATTTACTATCTTCATTTTCAAGATTCAATTTATCAACTATTAATTGATTGTTAATGAATGAATTCTTTTCTTGGGCTATATTGTTTTGCAAATCATTTAGATTGCTAGATAAATTTTTTAATTCAAATTCGAATCGATTGGACTCAGTTGAAATTTTTAATTGTATTTCACCCAATTCAGAATTCAAATCTTGATATGTTGTAAATACGTTAGTTAATTTATTTAGTTCTGTATATTGTTCCAACACATTATTGTAATCAATTTTAATTTGGTCAGTATTCAACAACAATTTTTTATCTTCTTTTATTTCCTTATTAATAAAATTTATTTCATTAATAATAAAATTTAATTTTTCTTCTGCAGTGAATAATTTGTCATTATTCCTTGACGAATTGTTTTGTAATTCATTATAGTAATTCAAGTTTTCTTGAAAATCATTTCGAGTTTTTTCTAAATCATTAATTTCATTATTAATTTTCTTCAATTCATTTCTGTGATTTCCCAATCCTAATTGATCAGGATCTAATTTCAATAATTCATCAGCTGTTCGATCAAGTAGAAATTTGTTTACTTCAACTGAATTTTTTGTTTCACTCAATTTCTTCCTAGCAAAATCTGAAAGTTTTTGCCATTTATTTAAATTTAAAATCTCTGATAATATTTCTTTTCTTTTAGTAGGCTGTGATTTTGAGAACCGATCTGCATTCCCTTGCATTAAATATGAAGTATTTACAAATGTTTCGTAGTTCATGTTAACTAATTTTTCGATTATATTTTGTGTTTCCGCTACGGTGTTACCAGATATAGAAATAAAGTCTATCCCATTAAATTGCTCTACATTAAGCCTCTGGGATCCCTTTGATTTTAATGATCTTAAAATCCTATATTTAGAATTTTTCAAAGACTCCGAAGTTAAATAATCAATATGAAATTCAAACTCTGCATACATTTCATTCTCACCTTTAGATACCAGATCTTTAGAGCTTTGAACTCTGGTTTTTCCCCAAACTACCCAAGTTATTGCTTCTAAAATTGCTGATTTACCATTCCCATTGTCACCAGTAATACATGCAACGTTCCAGCTATCAAAATCCAAAACATCAGTTTTTCCCTTATAAGACATGAAGTTGTTTAATGTTAATTTAGATGGAATCATAAATTAGTTCAATTTTCCACGTCATATCTAAAATCACAATAAGAATCACCTTGCATTAAAGTTTTTGTTCTTTTCAATTTAATATTTTTGTTAAATCCAGCTACTAAATTAAAATCTCTATTACAAGAAAGGTCAAAGCCTATTTCTTCTAATCCCATGAGTTTGTACATTTCTGAATACTTACATTTTGTAACATTATAGTGATAACTTTTAGTATCTTTTTTTATTATTTCAGTTTCCAAAGATCCATCTCGAGTCCAAGGTTCTTGTCTATCAATAAATGCATCAAGAGAATTCCCTTTGATTTTAGATAATTCATTTCCTTGATCTATTGCTATCCCTTTTATTACTTCTCTAATGATATGCCTAGTTTTATTTTCCCCTAATTCATTTGACATAAAATCTCTTAACTTAATAATTAATTTCGCTTCGATTTCTCTTCTGAGTAAAATACCGATTTTTTGATTTATTTCATTATCATTTGTTGGAGCCATCACTATCCTCAATATATTTAGATAAAGGATTAACATTATACTCAAATTTCTTCTTGTTCACACTAGCAATTGAAGCATAAGCCCCATCTAGTGAAGTGAAACATGGAATATCCATTTCAGCTGCTGCTCTTCTAATATCAAATCCATCTTTAATCATTTCACTTTCTCCTGTAACTGTATTTATTACCACATCGACTAATCCATGATTAATTACATCAACTACATTAGGATGAATTTCTGTATAAACCTTAGGAATGGAATTCACTTTTATCCCCATATTTTCTATTAGCTTGCTCGTACCTTCCGTTGCTAAAATATTAAATCCTTTCGTATCTAATTCAGTAATAATTTTTTTCACATCATCTTTATCTCTGTCAGCTATACTAATCAACACAGTACCTGTGTCGGGTATTGCCATACCAGAAGAAATTAAAGCTTTGTACATTGCCGCATTAAAATCTGTGTCTATTCCCATAACTTCGCCAGTTGATTTCATTTCAGGACCTAGTGTTGTGTCGACTCCTACCAATTTTGACATGGAAAACACTGGAGCCTTTACAGCATATAATTTTTTATTCTCACCTAATCCGGATTTATATCCCATCTCATTTAAAGTTTTACCAGCCATAACTTTAACAGCTAAATTTACCAATGGGACATTTGTCACTTTTGAGATAAACGGAATGGTTCGACTTGCCCTTGGATTGACTTCTAATACTAAAACTTCTTGATTAGAATTATCTGTGCTTTGGTTAATTACATATTGAATATTGAGTAATCCTTTCACTTCAAGTGACAAAGCTATTTTGGTAGTATATTCAACAATTGTATTTATCTGATTATCAGTTAAACTTATTGGAGGATATACTGCCATTGAATCTCCACTATGTACTCCAGCTTTTTCAATATGTTCCATAATTCCTGGTATGAAGACATCTTTACCGTCACAAACAGCGTCTACTTCAACTTCTTTACCCAATATATACTTATCAATTAAAACTGGCCTACCTTCGCCTGCATCAAAAGCATCTTTTAACAATGATTCTAATTCGCTTTCTTTATATGCAATATCCATTGCCCTTCCACCAAGAACAAAGCTTGGCCTTACCAAAACCGGATATCCCAATTTATTAGCTATATTTTCTGCTTCATTCGTATTTGAGGCGGTTGCTCCCGGGGGATTGGGTATTTTAATATCTTTCAAAAATTCTTCAAACAATCCTCTGTCAGAAGCTGTATTTATAGAATGAACTGGAGAACCTAATATCTCATATTTATTATTATCAATTTGGGATGAAAGATTTATAGCAGTCTGACCTCCAAATTGAACAATAGTTTTAACATTATTTTCGAGATTTTCGTTATCAATAATATTTGCAACAGATTCAAAATCTAAAGGTTCAAAATATAATCTGTCACTAGTATCAAAATCTGTTGAAACTGTTTCGGGATTTGAGTTAATCATTATACTTTTGTAATTAATATCATTTAACGCCCATGCTGCATGAACAGAACAATAATCAAATTCTATGCCTTGACCAATTCGAATTGGGCCACTACCAAAAACTGCAGCTTTCAATCCTTTCAATGGGATTGCTTCGTTTTCACTCTCGTATGTACTATAAAAATAAGGAGTTACTGCTTCAAATTCAGCTGCACATGTATCAACCATTTTATATACAGGTATAATTTCATTTGTCTTTCTAAATTCTCTTATTGTCTCTTCAGATGTATGTGATAATTCGGCAATTATTTTATCACTTAATCCTAGTCTTTTGAATTCATACAATTTGTCTTTTTCAAAAGCAGATTGAGCTACATTTTTTTCTGTATCAATTATAAGTTTAAATGCATTTAAAAACCAAAAATCTATTCCAGTTATTTTATTAATATAATTCACATCAACTCCGTTTCTTAATGCAAATAATATAGCCCAAAGTCTTTCATCTGTAGGTTTATAAAAATCTTTTCTATCTAAATCTTTAACAGTCCAATTTTCATTCTCCCACAATAATGATTTACCCGTAATTTCCAATCCTCTAAGTGCTTTCAAAAATGCTGACTCAAATGTTCTATCAATTGCCATTACTTCACCTGTAGCTTTCATTTGAGTTCCTAAGGTTCTATCGCCATATATAAATTTGTCAAATGGCCATCTAGGTATTTTTACTACACAATAATCTAAAGCAGGTTCAAAAACGGCTTTGGTTTTTTTCGTGATCGCATTATCAATTTCATCTAAAGTTTTACCGATTGCAATTTTTGCAGCTACTCTTGCTATCGGATATCCAGTTGCTTTACTAGCTAAAGCTGAACTCCTGCTTACTCTAGGATTTACTTCTATCACATAATAATCATCACTTTCACTCTGTTCTTTTGGGTCATTAGGTTTTAAAGCAAATTGAACATTACATCCTCCTTCCACACCCAAATGTCTAATGATTTTCAAACTTGATGTTCTGAGCATTTGATATTCTTTATCTGTAAGAGTTTGGCTCGGAGCAACAACTATACTATCTCCTGTATGCACTCCCATTGGATCAATATTTTCCATATTACAAACTGTAATACAATTATCATTTGAATCTCTCATAACTTCAAATTCTAATTCTTTCCATCCTACCAATGATTTTTCAATCAATATTTGATTTATTGGGCTTGCTTTAATTCCTGATTCTGCAATTTTTTCTAATTCCTCTAGAGTGTCTGCTATTCCTCCACCTGTACCCCCTAGTGTGTAAGCAGGTCTAACTACTACAGGCAATCCAATCGAAAGTGCAATTTCCTTTGATTCTTGAACAGACTCAGCTACTGCACTATCCGGAACAGGTTCATTAATACTATTCATCAAATCTTTAAATCCTTCTCTATCTTCAGCTTTTTCAATTGTATCAATTGGAGAACCTAATAATTTGATATCATATTGCTTGTAGATATCTGCGTGATGCAAATCCATAGCTAAATTTAATCCTGTTTGACCACCTAAAGTCGGAAGTATAGCATCAGGTTGTTCTTGTACAAGAATTTTCTCCACAGTTTCCACAGTCATTGGTTCAATGTATACAACATCAGCAATATCCATGTCTGTCATGATTGTAGCGGGATTTGAATTTAACAATACAGTTTCAATTCCTTCTTCTCTTAATGATCTGCATGCCTGAGTTCCTGCATAATCAAACTCAGCTGCTTGTCCAATAATTATAGGCCCTGATCCTAGTACTAAAACTTTCAATTATTATTCCTCTGTAATTCAATTAATGCTATAAATTCGTCAAAAATATACTCGCTGTCACGAGGTCCGGGGGAAGCCTCAGAATGATATTGGATTCCCATAACAGGTAATGATTTATGTTTAAATCCAGACACAGTATCATCGTTTAAATTCATATGTGTAATTTCAATTACATTAGAATCTATATTTGAATCTACAGCATATCCATGATTCTGTGCTGTAATATAAACTTTATTAGTACTTAAATCTTTTACAGGCTGGTTTCCTCCACGATGTCCAAATTTCAATTTGTAAGTTTCTGCACCAAATGACCTTGCTAATATTTGATGACCTAAGCATATTCCAAAAATCGGATATTTCTTAACAATGTTTTTGATCTTTGAGACAAGAAAATCCATGTTTTTAGGATCTCCCGGGCCTGGTGAAATCAATATACCATCGGGATTAAATTCAATTAAGTCTTGAACGTTAAAATCTGTAGGAAATATTTCAATATTACATTTACGTTTATTTAAAAGTTTTAAAATATTTTCTTTTACCCCACAGTCAATAACAGCAATTTTATATTTTGAAAAATCTGATGAATCTCCATATTTTTTATTTAAAATATCAATGTTTGATACTCCTTCAGCCAAATCCAAAGTTTCATAAGAAGGTGCTGATTTCAAAAAATTTATTCCTTTTTGAGGGTTATCTCCTCTTACAATCACTCCATTCATCACTCCTTCTGATCGAATCTTTTTAACTATGGCACGGGTATCTATATTTGAAATACCTATTATTTTCTCTTTTATTAAAAATTCCTCCAAAGATATTTTTGAAGAAATATGACTTGGATAATTTTCATATTTTCTTACAACATAACCAGATACTTGAATTTTATTAGATTCACTAGTTAATTCATTTATTCCATAATTTCCGATCAATGGATATGTTTGTATTACAATTTGCCCTCTATATGAAGGATCAGTTAATATCTCTTGATATCCAGTCATAGAAGTATTAAAAACTACTTCTCCAAATGAAATATTCCCAAATCCAAATATTGTACCTTTATAAATTGATTGATCTGACAAAACCAAATACCCCGTGTTCATATTATTCTCCAAAACATGAATATACTATTTCTCCATCAACGATGGTAGTTATAACTTTACCTGTTAATTCTTTGCCTTCTATAGGAGTGTTTTTACCTTTAGAAATAAATTTGTCTGATTCTACTGTCCATTTTTCATTACTATCAAATATGGTAATATCCGCGGGATATTTTTTTTCAATTCTTCCTATTTTTTCTTTAAGGAAACTAGCAGGATTAGAAGTCATGCATTTTAATAATTTAACTAATTCAATTTCGTTTGAATGTACAATTTCTAGAACTGATCCCAAAGCAGTTTCAAAATTACTTATTCCAAAATCTGCTTGAGATATTGTTGTCATTTTATCTTCAAAACCATGCGGTGCATGGTCGGTAGCAATTATTGTAATCAAATCATCTTTTATTCCATTTATCATTGATCGAATATCAGATTTCGTCCTCAAAGGAGGAAAAACTTTTGCATTTGTATTGTAAGCATTCTTTCCAATTTGATTTCTATCATTTTCAGATGAACCTAGTATATATTCCTCCGTTAAAGTTAAATGATGCGGGGTGACTTCAGCAGTAAAAGGCACTCCTCTTTCTCTAGCATTCTTCAAAATATCTAATGATTGTGAGGCTGATATATGGCAAGCATGATAATTTCCCCCCGTCAATTCAGTTAATAACATATCTCTTGACAACATAGATGCCTCGGCTGCATTTGGAATACCATCACAACCCAATCTCTGTGCTAAGAAACCCTCATTCATTACTCCTTTAGCTTTATAATTGATACCTCTGTCATCACAATGATTCATTATAGGCCTTCCAACCATTTTGCTATACTCTAAAGACATTTTCATAATATAGTCATCTGACACGGGGTCTCCATCATCGCTGAATCCTATTGCTCCGGCGTCTACTAAAGATTGCATTTCCACAATCTCTTTACCTTCTCTTCCTATTGTAACTGCAGATATAGGTAAAACTTTTATGATAGATTTGTCATTACATAGTTCTTTAAGATATTCCAAAGAATCTTGTGAATCTAAAACTGGGATTGTGGTAGGCATAGCACAAATAGATGTGAATCCACCTTTTGCGGCTGCCCTCGTACCTGTCGCGATAGTTTCTTTATATTCATATCCAGGTTCTCTCAAGTGCGAATGTATATCTATAAATCCAGGACTAACTATACAATTATTTGCATCTATTATTTCGATATCTTTTTCAGACAAGTCAAATTTCCCCACGTCTTCAATGTATTTCCCATTAATTAATATATCCACATTTTTCAAAGAATCTGACTGGCCATCAAATACTTTACCATTTTTTATTAATTGTCTCATGTTTATTAATTATCCTTAAATTGAATCTAATGAATAATCTCCTATCAAAATCAACAGCAATGCCATCCTAATTGATACACTATTTTTCACTTGTTGTTTAATTAAAGTTTTATCTGAATTTGATATATAACCATCTATTTCAACTCCTAAATTCATAGGGCCAGGGTGTAAAATTCTTACATTTTTAGGAGCATATCCTAAAACTTCTTCATTCAATTTAAACATCCTTGTATATTCATTAATATTAGGGAAAACCAAATTCGATTTACGTTCAAATTGTGTTCTCAAAACCATAATTAAATCTGCATTATTAAATGCAGATTTAATATCATGTGTATATGTTACTTTAGGCCAATGCACGCCTTCAAAATCAGTTGAATGATTACTTAAATATTTAGCGTCCATTGTAGGAGGAGCACAAAAGGTTATATTTGCGCCCATTTCAGAAAACCCTAGCGTTGTAGATCTAGCTACTCTACTATGAATATTATCTCCTAGTATAGTTAAATTTAATCCGTCAATATCTCCAACTTGTTTGTAGACTGTGTATAAATCTATTAGATTCTGAGTAGGATGTGCATGCGAACCATCTCCTGCATTTATGATTGGGATATTTATATTTCTTGCAACAAAATACGGAGCCCCAGAATCATAATGTCTCATAACCAATAAATTTGCACCTATTGATTCAAGTGTTTCTACTGTATTTAAAAGAGATTCTCCTTTTTCGTCACTACTGCCGCTTGATGACATATTAATAACATCTGCTGAAAGTATTTTACCGGCATTTTCAAATGACACTCTAGTTCTTGTGCTAGGTTCAGAAAAATAATTTATTATAGTTTTACCTCTTAACACCGGAACTTTTCTGACAGCTCTTTTCAATATTGATTCAAGCTTGTTTGTAAATTCAAAAATATACAAAATATCTTCTCTAGTCAGCTGATCAATGTCTAACAGATGATTCAGTTTTTTTAATTGGCTCTCTGGATTCATTCGATTTCAACTCCATCTGAACCGTCAATTTCCGAAATTAGCACTCTGATTTTTTCATCATGTGAAGTTGGAATATTTTTACCAATATAATCCGGAGAAATAGGTAATTCTCTATGGCCTCTATCTATTAATACTGAAAGTTGGATTCTAGATGGCCGTCCATAATCCATCAAAGCACCCATCGCAGCTCTTATGCTTCTTCCAGTATAAAGAACATCATCAACTAAAATTACATTACAATCATTTATATTCGTTTCAATTATCGTTGGGTTAATATCAGTTTTTATTTTTTTATCAATATCATCTCTATAAAACGAAACATCTAATTGTGCTATAGGAATATTTAATCCTTCAAATTCTTCAATATATTTTGCAATTCTTTTGGCTATTGGTACACCTCTTGTATGCATCCCAATCAAAACCAATTTTTGAGGACCAGAATTTTTTTCTAAAATCTCATGCGAAATACGTTTAAGCATTCTAGAAAAATCATTTGAATCTAATATTAATTTACCCAATTTATTAAATATTTGAAGAAATTAGATACAGATAATCGAAGTTGATTATTACACGATTGTATAACTTTCATAAATATCCTTTCCAGTATCACAGTACTAATTTAAAGGTTTGTAAACTTTTTTAATTATATATAAATATCAAAAATATATCAAATTTAATATTTAATATAAATATATATTCGAAAGCCACTAAACAAATAAAATATTAACCATTTCTAATTATATATTTGTTATTATAAATTGGTTTTTATTTTATTCGTGAGGAAAAGTATGATAATTGGAATTTTAAAAGAAATTAAAAACCACGAAAACAGAGTAGCTTTAATCCCTGAAAAAGCTAAATTACTGCTAAGACAGAATCATCAAATTTTAATTGAAAAAAACGCAGGCGTAGGCGCAGGATACAGTGATGAAAATTATTTGTCTGTTGGATGTAAAATCATAAACGATCCAAAATTTATTTTTTTCAATTCTGAGCTCGTTTTAAAAGTTAAAGAACCATTAGAATCTGAGTATAAATTTTTAAATTCTAAATCAATTTTATTTACATATTTACATTTAGCAGCAAACAAAAAATTGACTGCTGCCCTACTAAGCAAAAACACTTTAGCCATAGCATATGAATCAGTATCTACAGATAAAAGAAATTTTCCATTATTACAACCAATGTCAGAAATAGCAGGTAAATTAGCTCCACAAATAGCTGCCAACTTTTTGGAAAAACAAAATGGGGGATTAGGAATATTAATAGGAGGAACAGAGAAGATCCCTCCTTTAAACATAGCAATTATTGGTGGAGGAACAGTTGGGTATAATGCTGCAAAAATTTCTAATGGGCTTGGAGGAAATGTATTTGTTTTTGATATTGACGAAAGTAAATTACAAAAAATCAGAGAAGATCAAAACAATATAATTACTATATTTTCCTCTAATAAAAATTTAACAAAACATTTACCAAAAATGGATATTATAATTAATGGTATTTATATTCCCGGAGCCACTGCTCCCAAAATATTAACTAAAGAAATTCAAGCAAAATTAAAACAAAATTGTTTTATCATAGATGTTGCAATTGACCAGGGGGGAAGTGTTGAAAATCTTTCGCCCACAAGTCATGATGATCCGGTAGTTTCTCTGAAAAATAATATATTTGGATACGCTGTCCCCAATATGCCAGGAATTGTTCCACAAACAGCAACCAAAGCATTAAATGAAGCTACTTTTCCATATATTGAATATATAGCTAATAAAGGGATTCAATATGCCCTCAAAAATAATATCGAAATTTTTAATGGCGTAAATATTTATAAAAATAATATTACATCTGAAGCTGTTGCTAAATCGCTTGGTATGCCATACAAATCTTTATCAGATATAATTTAATATTCTTAACAGAAGTTTGGAAAATTTAAAATTATAGTTAATATCAATCTTTATAGTATTGTATAAATAATGAAAAATATTGTATTTGGGATAAGTGGTCTGATTGGCACTCATCTTGCAACCAAATTATCTCAATCTAATGAATATATAATTGGCATGTCAAGAAACAATAATGCACGACGTAGTTAAATATAAATCAATACTTCCAATTATTGATAAATTTGGCTTTTTAACACTTGTATTTAAATTTGTATTTTACTACCGTAAACGTAAAATATTAAGTATATTTCGGGAACAAAAATAATTATGGATATATTGAAGAATGAATACTACAACAAACTTGGAGTAAGGAGAGTTATAAACTGCGCATCATACCTGACAATGTTAGGTGGCAGTATTATGCCTAGAGAAGTATTAGAGGCAATGGACAAAGCTTCTGAGTGGTTTGTAGATATGAAAGAATTAAATAAATCTGCCGGAGAAGTTATAGCTAATTTCACAGGAGCTGAATCAGGACTTGTTACAGCAGGAGCAGCTTCAGGGTTAATGCTCCAAACTGCTGCTTGTATTGCTGGGTCCGATCCAAAAAAAATAGATCAATTACCAGACACAGAAGGTTTAAAAAACGAATTTATTATTCACAGATCTCACAGAACAAATTATGATCATAATTATAGAAATGCTGGTGCGAGATTAATTGAAATAGGAAATACAGGTGGAACTCACAATTGGGAACTTGAATCAAATATAAATGAAAATACAGCTGGGATTATTTATGTATACGGCCCTAAGCAAAATGGTTCGATAGAGATAGAAAAAGTTATTGAAATTGCTCACAATAAAAATATACCTGTAATTGTTGATGCTGCAGCATTGTTACCACCTGTTGAAAACTTACAAAAATTTATAAAGCTAGGTGCAGATATGGTTGCATATAGTGGAGGTAAAGGTCTCAGAGGCCCACAATCAACGGGAATTTTATGTGGTAGAAAAAATTTGATCGATGCTGCATATTTAAATTCTGCGCCTAACAATGAAGGGATAGGCAGAGTTTCGAAAGTGTCCAAAGAAGAAATAATAGGATTAATAACAGCTTTAGAATTATTTATAGACAGAGATCATTCTGTAATAATGCAAAAATGGGAAAACGATTGTGAAATTATTATAGAAAAAATAAAAAACACTGTGAAAGATATAAATATAATATTCAATAAATCACCTTCCGATCCTAACGACATTAATGATGAGGATTCAACACATCCATCAATTATTATTTCTTCAAATCACATGACTGATGATGAAATAGAAAGAAAATTATCTGATGGGAACCCATCAATTAGAGTAAGGAACAATTTTGAAGTAAAAGGAGTTAAAATCTATACTTCTAATCTTCAGGCAAATGAGGCTGATATAGTAGCAGACAAATTATTAAAAATTCTAAGTATCTAAATTACTTAAATATTGAGAAACATAATCAAAGCCTATAGCATCTATAAATGCTTCTTGTAATCTTTTTGTTATCTTACCTGGAATATTCCCGTCACCAAGTTCTCTTCCGTTAATAGATCCAACTGGTACAATGCAAAAACTAGTCGAAGTAACGAACATTTCGTCAGCAGTAAATGCATCATAAGAATCTAAGTCTTTCTCTTTAACATGCATTCCCAATCCTTTTGCAAGATTCATTGCATCAGATCTCCCAATACCAGCAAGAACAAATTTTTCTTGAGGAGTAAATATTTGATTGTTTTTAACAATAAATATATTTGTGCCTGATCCCTCAGTTAAATTCCCATTTTGATCAAGTAATATGGCTTTTGCGCCACCTTGGTAATTTTGTGCTTCTAAATCCGCTAAATTAAAGTTGATATATTGGTTTACCTTTGCTCTTGGACTTAATGCTTCATGTGAAGTCCGTCTTACTGATGAAATCATAAGTGGTAATCCAGAACGATAATACTCGCTTCTTTCAGGTAAGGGCAAAGGAACACAATGAATAATAACATTGGGTTTTACGCCTGAGGAATAATTACTACTAGAGCCTCTTGTTATTCTTAGAAAAATCCAATAATCATCTTTTTCAGTCAATAAAGGATTATTCAATTCAAGTAATTTGTGAGTGAATTTAATCAATTCATCCTTAGTGTATGGAGATTGTATTTGCATATATTTCAATGACATAAATAATCTGTCAATGTGCTCTTCTAGTTTATAAATCTCCCCTCTGAAGGTCCTACATGTATCAAAAACAGCATCTCCTCGAGTAAATCCACCATCATGAATGGGGATCACAGCATCCTTATCAGTAACAAAATTACCATTAATAAAAGTATGTAAATCTTCAACTCTTACCATTTGTTTAACCCTCATAATTTATTTTATTGATTATACTTCCTTTTGTAATGAAAAAGAAAGTGTTGAATAATTCCTGCATGATCCCCAAAATAATTCTGAGCCCATTTCCTTTTTTTAATCAACGGCATTTTTTTATCAATCCCATAATCTTGAACAAGTATTCTATCTACCCACAAATCAACAGGAAATGCAAAGTGTTTTTTCAAAGAATAAATTAAAACACAATTAGCTACTTTATCCCCAACTCCAGGAAATTCTAGTAACACATTTAACGCCTCATCGTAAGTTTTTTCAAACAATTCATATATAATATTTAAATTTTCAGAAAGTAATCTTGAAGTATTCAAAACATATTTAGATCTATACCCCAATCCGAATTTTCTTAAAATTTTTTCATTTTTTGTAGAAATAATACTTGGGGAAGGAAAGGTATACCCTATTTCGTCTCCAATAACTTGTTTATCTCCTAATTCAACACATAAATCATTAATAGTTTTTGATATTTTAGGGACATTTGACCAAGCAGATATTATAAATGAAATTAAACATTCCCAAGGATCTTGATTTAATATTTTCAATCCATTTAATTCTTTGTAAGCTAACAGACAATACTTATCTTCTATTTTTGAAAATATTTTTTTGTAAGTAAGCTTCAAATTGAAATATTCTATTATTTCGGATTCACAAGGTTTTCCCATACAACTTTCGTACTCCATATGTTTATCTATGATTCTAATTTTTATAAACGAATTGTTTATGTATCCATAATACCAATCATCTTTAAGATACCATCTAAAAGCTTGTCCACTGAAAAGAGTGTTGCGTAAATCTATATCTTCATTTATTTTAATTTTATTCATTAATCAAAAAAATAATCTTGTTGTTTGTAATCTATTTTCCCGCCAGGTAATGAATTTATAAATAGTTTCCCGTATTGTTTTGTGTTAATCCTAGAATCTAATAACAATACTTTACCAAAATCGTTTTCATTTCTAATCAATCTTCCAAAACCCTGTTTAAATTTTATAATTGCTCTTGGAATTGAATAATTATAAAATGAATTTTTATATTTTTCAGATCTAGCTTGAAATAATGGATGAGTTGGAACATCAAAAGGTAATTTGGTAATAATTAACAAATTTAAGGAACCATTATCAATATCTACTCCTTCCCAAAAACTAGAAGTACCTAATATTAGTGAATTAGGATTTCTTTTGAATCGTTTGATTATCTGATATGGAGATCCATCAATTCCTTGTGCCAAAACATTTATATCATGTTCGGCTAATTTTTCTTTTAGTATTTTACTTGAATCTCTTAAAGCTTTATATGAAGTAAATAAAGCCATTGCTTTTCCTCCAGTATCATAAACATATTCATAAATAATTTTATTTATTTCTTCTAAATAATGTTCAGAATTAGGTTCCGGAATAGATTGAGGCATAATTATATCTACTGAATTATCATAATCAAATGGCGAACCGTATGTTTTAGAAATATCGAAGTCCAAGCCAGTTGTTTGTTTTATATGATTGAAATTATCATTCGAATTTAATGTTGCGCTAGTCAGAATTACGCTATCTAAATTAGAGAATAATTTTTCGTTAAGTAATTGCGAAACATCAATTGGAGAGCATAAAAAAACATTATTATTAAATTGTTCATTGTTTTCGATCCAAAAAACATTCTCCTCTAAATTATTTAAAAACATATCATCCAATTGTAATTTTATTACTGAATAATTTTCTATCCACTGCAAATACATATCATTCAAATTATCAATCAACAATTTATTTTCCTGTATTGTTTTTTTCATATGCCTAAAAGAGTTCAAAAATTCTGTAGATAATTTATCACAATACAGTTTGAATTCATTCCATTGTTGTGAGATCAAAATTTTATTACTTAAGTTTCCATTACTACTAACTCTTAAAGTCTTATGCCCAATATTTTTTGTACCTTCAGAATTTATAGCAATATTAATTGAGTTTATAAAATCTTTTAGTTTTAATTCTGATTCTTCAGAAAAAGTTTTCAGTTTGTTTGCATACAAATTGACTTTTTGTTCATATTCAGTGTTATTGGGACCTTTAAATTCTTTTCTTAAGATTTTTTCTATCGTATCCAAAATATTGATTTTCCCAATATCTAATCGTATCAAATCCCTAATTTCTCTTTCATCAATTTTCCATCCCAAATGCTGTGATGCTACATCTTCTAAATTATGTGCTTCATCTATAATTAGTATTTCATAATTTGGTATCAAGTTATTTATAGATTTAATATCGGTCATCAATAGAGCGTGATTAACAACAATGATATTACTTGTTTCAGCTATTAATTTAGATTCATATAAAAAGCATCCGGAATTTTTACCAAAGCAATTACTATTTTTATGGGTTACTCTTCTCCAATAATTAATGTCTACATAATTACTTAATCCTAATTCAGATTTATCACCATTATCAGTTTTAGCAAGCCAAACTATGATTTTTGCCAAAAACCGCCCATATTCTACATCTTCATTATCTTCAATTAATTGATTTGACAATGTATTAAGACACAAATAATTATCTCTTCCTTTTAATGTGCAAAAATTTATTTCAGCTCCGTGTAAATCAATTTGCTTTAATATCTTATTAATAATTGGCAGATCTTTGGAATAAAGTTGCTCTTGCAAATTAATAGTATTAGTAGAAATAATAACTTTTTTAGAAGTATTTAAAGAATATATAGCTGCTGGTAATAAATAAGCTAAGGATTTGCCTACACCTGTTCCCGCTTCAACTGCTATTTTTCGTTTTTCATTTATTGATTCAAAAACTAGTTTAGACATTTCGTGCTGTTGTTTTCTATATGAAAAATCCGGCAATAAGGATTTGAGAATTTCATTTTGTTCACGAAACACTTCATCAACATGATTTTCATTTAGATTTTTACTATATGTTGTAGAAGAATTTTTTTTATCACTTGATATTAATTCTAAAAGTGAAAAAAATTCGTTTTTATATTCGTAATCTTTCATCAAAGAATTAAATAAAAAATATAACTCCTTATCATTTTTAAGAATTGTATTTTTTACAGCAGTTTTTAATTTCGGATCTAAGTTATCAAATTTATTCAACAAAAATATGAATACTTCCATAGTATGTTGGGCGTCATATTTTGCCCTGTGAGCATTTTGTTGTTCAATTCCAATATACTTACATATGCCTCCTAGAGACAAATCTTGCAAATCTGGTAAAAGAATTTGTGCCAATCTCCATGTATCTATAAAAACATTTTCCAAATCTAAACCATTTTTATTTAAAAATCCTTTGTCAAAACCTACGTTATGCCCAATAATTATAGAATCAGATAAAAATGTTTCTAGGCTTTCAGATATTTCTGTAAATAAAGGAGATTCATTCACATCTTTGTTAGAAATTCCAGTAAGTTTTTCAACAAAAATACTAATATTTATCTCAGGATTCGTATAGGTTTCAAATTCTGACAATTTAATCCCACTCTGGTCATATTTCACAGCACCAATTTCAATGATTTTATCTTTTTCTTGAGAAAGACCTGTAGTTTCAAGATCAATAGAAATAACAGATCGTACAAATTCAATTCTATGATTTAATTTCATTGAATATTATGTTCCTTGTAATATTGTTCATCTACCGCAATCCATTTATTATCTTTCCATAAAACTGGCTGTACTTGATTACTTTTAAGCTGATTAACTATTTCATTTATTTCATTGGTTTCAAAAGAAAATTTTGTTGCAAATATACCCACTCCTGATTCTGAATGAGCATCACTTCCTCCAGTCATTATCTTGCCATTCAATTTTGCTGCTTCAAAAGCAAAATTGTTTTCTTCTAAATTATTGCCCCCATTTAACACTTCCACTCCATCCACAAATTTAAACAATATATTAGATGAAAATTCATCAATACTAGGAATATATTCCCTTCCCTTATACAACAAATTTTGTTGAAATTTTTCTTTGCCAAACAATCTTCTAGCAGGATGGGCTGATATTAGAAATGCATTGTGATCTGTAGAAAATTTTCTTAATAATTCAATATCGTGCGATCCAGGTATATATTGTTCAAATCCTATAGAAATAATATGCCCGTAGTTTGTTGTGATTTCTAAACCTCTAAAGATTTTCAAATTAAATTGCGAGAACACATCTTCTATTTGATCCGATTTTTTCTCCCATATACTGCTATGTTCAGTCAGGCATGCTCCATCAAGGCCTCGTTCTATTAATTTCTCTGCTGCCTGTTCGATAGTTAGGCTACTATCACTACTTCCTAACAATGTATGTAAATGTAAATCCAAAATCAAAATTGTATCCTAAGCATTGATCATAAAAGGAAGTAAAAGCAAATTTAAAAGCAAAAATCCAAAACATCCCATTAATACTATCCTTAATAATTTAAATAAAATATAACTTCCAAAAGATACTATTAAACTTAATGTAATAATCAAAAAACTAAAAATCAAATAATTGTCTATTGCGAGATATATTAAGGCAATTAGAAAAGATAACCCAGCACAAACAGGGTAGATAAGCATTACGCTTAAAAAAATAATTTTGGGATTAACTTTCGCGTCTAGTGTATTATCTTTTTTCAAATTTATAAATGAGGATGCCAAAAATAAATTCACGTACATAAATGCTAATATAACTCCGCTAAATAAGCTTGGGACAAGTATATCTCCCATCTATTCCTTCCATGAATTGGTTAATATTTTTTTATAATTTTTAATTTCAATATTATTATAAATATATTTTGCTTTTTCCAAATCCTCAAACAAGCAAAATAAAGATTTTCCACTTCCTGACATATGAATATTTTTCCCAATCAATCTAGTCAAATAATGTTTGAATTCAAGTAAGTCTGGGTAAAGTATATTTATATATTCATTAAAAACATTAAAACAATTAATTTCCGTTAAATTAATAGATTGATCTTTTATAAATTCAATTACTTGCTCACTAATAGTACCATCAGTGAAACTTGAAGGTTTGATAATATTATAAGCTTTAAAAGTCTTTTTTGGTATCTGAATATCGTCGTGAAAAATAATAAGTGACCCTTTTAGATTAGCATGTATGTTCACAGTATCTGAACCAGTGTTTTTCAAAAGATTTATACCAGGGTGAAAAAACAAATTAACATCTGATCCGATTTTTTTTCCGATTTTCTCTAAATAATTATTGTTTAAATCAAGTTCCCATAACTGATTCATTGCTTTTAAAAAATTGGCAGCGTTACTACTTCCTCCACCTAATCCTGAATCTAGTGGAATATTTTTTTTTAAATAAATTTTTGTAGGTAAATCGCCAAATTTTTCTTTTAAGAATAAATATGATTTATATATCAAGTTTTCATTTTGAGGAATATTTGAATTAGTAATAATTTCAAATATTTCAGATTTTTCCAGCCCAATTTCATCATGTAAATCAAAATTCATAACAACTGATTTTATTTCATGAAAATCATCTTTGTACTTTCTTATTACTTCTAACGTCAAATTTATTTTTGCTGGAGATTTAATAATTGTTTTTTTATTCATATCTGTTTTTGTAAAGATAATATAATTCTAACCATTGATCTAATTCTAAATTTTGAGGTCTAAATTCTTTGTTAATTTGCAATGAATTCAATAGTTGAGTCACTATGTCTTTTGAAATTTTGTTGCCAGCTGCAATACTATTTAAAACAGTTTTTCGTCTACTTACAAAACTTTTGGCAACAAAATCCATGAATCCTTCAATATTTTCATCATCGACTTTTGGAGTATCATAAGGCACTAATTTTATAACTGCAGAATTTACTTTTGGTTTTGGTTTAAATGAAGTTGGTTTCACTTTAAATAAAATTTCCGATTTACAATATATTCCAATTAATACTGTTAAAAATCCTCTGAATTTCTCGTCTCCAATAATACGTTTTGCAACCTCAAGTTGAACCATTACGATCATAAACTTAGGTTTAGGAAGAGAATTTAAAAAATTTAATATTATTTTATTAGCTGACTTGTATGGCAAATTGCCAACCAATTTGTATTCTATGTCATTCTTAATAAAATCAGATATATCAATTTTTCTTGCATCATCATTAATAATTTCTATATTTTCGTTTTGGTATTTCAATTGCAAATACGAATAAAGATCGTCATCTAACTCGATACCAAAAAATTTATTAACATTATTATAAATCCTTTCAGTCAAAGCCCCTCTACCGGGTCCGATTTCTACAACAATATCATTGTGATTTAAATCCAAACATTCAATAATTTTACTTTTAATTTTCGTGTCTATCAAGAAATTTTGACTTAATGATTTTTTTGCATATATACGTCTACTCATATTTATTAGATAATATCACAACAAAGAATTAATTTATTTAATACAATTACAAATACATATTATACGGGCCGGTAGCTCAGGGGTAGAGCAAATGACTCTTAATCATTAGGTCGAGGGTTCGAATCCCTCCCGGCTCAAAGTTAAATTGAGGAATACAATGAATTCGAAAATAAAGTTCAACATAAAATCTATATCAAATATTTTAGACGTTTGGGTACCAATGAAAATTCAATACGGAAATGTTCCCGGACTAAATATTTGTATTGCTCATAAGGGTAATCCGATTTATTCTAAATCGTTCGGGTATAGTGATTTAGACAAAAAAATAAGAATAGATGAAAACGCTATATTTAGAATAGCATCTCATTCAAAAATGTTTACCGCAGTAGGTATTATGCAATTACAAGAACAAGGGAAACTTAAAATTGATGATTCAGTTAATTATTATCTACCTTGGTTCAAAGGAAAAAATAAAATTTCAAACAATAAAAATATAACCATTAGGCAATTATTATCTCATCAATCTGGTATTTTCAGAGATGGGAACACTCATCATTGGGATAATCATAATTTTCCTAAAAACATTCAAACAACAATTTCAGAAGATTCTATAATATTTGAAAACGGATCAACTTTTAAATATTCAAATCATGCCTATGCTACATTGGGTGCAATTATTGAAAAAATTTCTGGCGAAAAATATGGAGATTTTATGAATAAAAATATTATTGCTCCGTTGAATTTGAAACATACATATTCTGATCTGCCAGATGATATCCCATCTGCTCTTAGCAATGGGTATGGAAGGGTTTTTCCTGGAGAAAATAAAAGAGAAGTTTTCAAACACTCAAAAACATATGCGTATGCATCAGCAACCGGATTTATGTCTACTACTAAGGATATTGCAATATTTCTATCAAGTTTAAATTTAGAATCATCTAAAAGTGTATTAAATAGGGAATCAAAAAAAGCCATGATTAAATCTCATGGGTGTACAGACAGAAAAAATGGAAATATAGGATATGGGCTAGGATTAGATATTGAACCAATTAAAAACAAACTTTTAATTGGTCATGGAGGAGGATATCCTGGATTTATTACCAAATCAAAAAACAGTGTGTCGGACGATATACAAGTTATAGTATTCACTAATACTAATTCAAACTTGTCTACAGAATTGAGTGATACAATTTTCGATTTTTTATATAACTCCAACAATGAAATATTCGAAGGTAAAGAATTAACAAAAAATTACAATGGTATTTATAGAGGTAGATGGGGAGACATGGTAATCGCAAATATAGGATCGAAATTAGTAAGTTTTTCTGCTGATACACATAACCCTCGCTCGGAATGGAGTGTTTTCAAAAATATAGATGAAGATACTTTTAAAAATACAGATAAATTAGGTTATGGGTTACCTGGAGAAAATATCAAATTTGATAAATCCTCAAATCAATTAATTAATAGACTGACCATGCCTAGTGGAATTCTTGAAAAAATCATGTGAGTTTAATGGATTTATCTGCATCAATTAATATAGAAATTTTAATTTTAGGATTCACATCTTTTATTGTTGGATTACTCGGTGGTTTTGTCGGACTTGCTCTTGGAACAATTAGACTTCCAATTATGTTACTAATGGGTATCAACCCTAAGATAGCAGCTGGGACAAACATTCTAGTTTCTAGTTTATCTTCATTTTTAGGTTCCATTCAACATATAAGAAATAAACGAGTGGATATTCGAATAGTTTTAATATTAGGCATCCCTGCTTGTATAGGTGCTTTCTTTGGAGGATTTCTATCTTTTGTGGCACCCGAAAATCTTTTACTTATGTTTGCAGGTTTATTAGTAGCATGGCAGGGATACGAATTTGTTGCACTAGGAAGGAAAAAATCTGGTAATACAATGAGTGATATCTTTGGTTCTCATTTAGAAAATTCAAATGGGAAATTTACCACTACACGTATAATTCTAGAATCTTTAGTGGGGCTGAGTATAGGATTGTTAGGCGGATCCGTCGGATTAATATTGGGGAGTATAAGGCTACCTGCAATAATTTACATACTTCAAATAGATCCAAGAAAAGCAGCAGGCTCAAATTTGTTCATTGGTTTTTTCATAGGAATTATGGGATGGGTAGGGCATGCATATTTACAACAAGTAAATTACTCTTTACTCCTAACAATGGGTTCAACGGGTATGATAGGAAGTTATATAGGTGCGATGTTCACAGGTAAGGTTTCTCTTAGCAAATTTGTATTGATTTTAGGAATAGTACTATTTGTTGTTGGTATTCTATTATTCATCAGACCATTCACAGAGAGTTAATTTATGAGAAGTTGGTTAGAAGTAAATTTAAAAAATATAGAATTTAATTTAAATGAAATAGAAAAATTAACGAATAAAAAAGCGATTCCAGTAATTAAAGCAAATGCTTATGGATTAGGATCTATAGAAGTAGCTAAATATCTAAGCCAAAAAAAATATAAATTATTTGCTGTTGCAAATTTTCAAGAAGCTTTAGAAATAAAGAATTTTGGATTGGATAATAAAATATTAATCATGGGGAATAATGACAAAGATGATCTGAAACTTGCAATAGAAAACGGATTTAGTATTACGATATCTTCATGGAATGATATTGAAAATCTTGAAATGTTAAACAATTTCCAAAAAGCCTTGATTCATATAAAAATCGATACTGGCATGGGTCGAATAGGGTTTTTCCCTGAAGAATCTGAAGAAGCAATAAAGCATATTACTAACAATAAATTAGGAACCATTGAAGGAATATTTTCACATCTATCAAGCGCTGACGAAAATGAAGATGAGTTTACCTTACAACAAATAAATTCCTTTAAAAAATACGAAGACAATAAAGATGTATCTTTCATACATATTTTAAACAGCCCTGGGATTTTCAAATATTTCAAATATACCAACAGTAATTTTGTAAGACCGGGAATATCAATGTATGGGATTCTTCTTTTCGACACTCCATTAAAAAAATTATTAAAACCAGTATTCAAATTGAAAACCAAAATTATTTCTTTAAAAACATTAAACATTAATACTTTTATATCATACGGCAAAACGGCTGAAGGTAAAAAAGGAGATGTAATAGCAACTTTACCTATAGGATATGCAGATGGATTAGACAGAAGATTTTCCAATGGAGGTACTGTGAAGATTGATGGAGAGAAATGTACAATAATAGGTAGGATTTGTATGGATATGACAATGATAATTATTCCAAATAGTCTTAAAAATAAAGTTAACATTGGAACTGAAGTTGAAATATACGGACAAGATATAAATGAACAAGCAGAAAGTATAGGTTCAATAGCAGACGAATTAATGACACGAATAAATAAAAGAGTTCTAAGGAGATATGTTTAAATATGTTAGACGTTATAGTCATAGGTATGGGAGCACATGGAAGTGCTGGATTGTTTCATTTGGCAAAAAGAGGATTGAATGTACTCGGATTAGAACAATTTGATCAGATACATAATAATGGCAGTTATCACGGTTTATCAAGAATTATTAGAATGGGATTGTACGAAGGAGATTCGTATCTACCTCTCGCGAAAAGATCTTTTGAATTATGGAGAGAGTTAGAAAAAGAATATAATGAACAAATTCTTTATATGACTGGCATTATTAATATTGGTAACAAAAACAGTCCTATATACAAAAATACATTGAATTCTGCGATAAAACATAACCTTGAATATACAGAAATGAATAATCAAGAAATTATTTCAAAGTTTCCAGGATTTGAATTGTCTAATGATTTAAATGGAGTGTTCTTAAAAGAAGGAGGTTTTTTAGATCCTGAAAAAGCAGTGAAAGCACATACACAATTAGCAATTAAGAATGAAGCTATGATTAATTACAATGAAAAAGTTCTTTCATGGGATGATAAAATTTCTCACATCGAAGTATTAACAACTAAAACAACATATAAAACAAAAAAACTAGTAATTGCCGGAGGAGCATGGAATATTAATTTGTTTGATATTCCCAATCTTCCTTTATCTGTTATAAGACAAGTTGTAGCTTGGTTTCCTAGTAATAACAAATCGTTATTTGATAAAAATAATTTTCCTGTTTGGATTTTAGACGATGGGAATAATCATGGGTATGGATTTCCTGAATATGGAAATAACGGCTTGAAAATTGGTATATTCAATCACTTAAATGAAAAAATACATCCTGATAAATACAATAAAAATATAACACCAGAAGATATAAAAATATTGGCAGATTTTTCTAATAATTTTAAAAACACCGAAAAAGGTGAAAATTATGAAGTGTGCATGTTTACTAATACACCTGACGAAGATTTTATACTAGACAAACATCCTTCATCTGAAAATTGTATAATAGTTTCTTGTTGCTCAGGTCATGGATTTAAATTTAGCTCAGTAATTGGAGAAATAATTAGTGATTTATGTAATGAAGGGCAAACTGAATACAACATTGATTTATTTAATATTTCAAGATTTAACTGATGAGTACTAGAACTAAAATAAATATTTTTATAATTACAGTATTTGTAACAATTCTAATACGAATATTGTTATAACTATTAACTCAAATTATTTTTATAAAACTTGCCATCTTTCATTATTACCAATAATTTTTCTCCTTGATTTTGCAAAACCTCAAAATCTTCCAACGGGTTTCCGTCAATCACCAAAATATCTGCGAATGATCCTTCTTTTATAACTCCTATTTTGTCTTTTTGATTAACAATTTCTGCGTTGATCAATGTGGCACTCTTTAATATATCTTTTTTAGGCATAATATTCTGTCTCATTAAAAATTCTCTACTCTGGTATACTTGTAATTCGCCTAATAAATCAGTCCCGTAACCTATCTTGACTCCTTCAGAATATGCATAATCTATAGCAATTTTACCTTCATCTTTAACAAATTTATTTTTCTCTAAACTTATTTTAGGCAATCCATACTTCTCTCCTTCCAAATCCATAGCTTCATATGTAATTAAATTTGGAACTAAGTATGCATTTTTATCATTCATATATTTAGCTGTTTTTCTATCCATCAAATTTCCATGCTCTATTGTTCGTACTCCGCATTTAATTGCTCTTGTAATTGCCTCTGAAGTGTACGCATGTGCAAGAACATATTTTTTCCAAGAATTAGCTTCGTTGACAACAGCACGAATTTCATCCTCAGAAAATTGTAATCCAAAAATAGGATCATCAGGGGATGCTACACCTCCTGATGCAAAAATCTTTATAGCATGAGCTCCCTTTCTTAATTCTCTTCTTGCAGCTTTTTGTACTTCAGCGACTCCATCTACAGTCCAAGTCTCCTTTATTGTTCCTTGATAACAAGTACAATGATCACCTTCGTATGTTTTTGGCCTTCTATCTCCATGACCTCCAGTTGGGCCCAAAGCTTTACCTACAAAAAACAATCTTGGCCCTCTAATTAAATCTTTATCAATAGCTTCATGAAATCCCCAATCAGCTCCTGTGCAATCTCTTACGGATGTAAATCCTCGCATTAACATTGCTTCTGCTAATTTTGCTGACTTTAACACATTTAAACTATGAGGATATTTACTTAAGCTTCCCAAATCTAAAGATGTAGCGGTAATATGTACATGCGAATCAATCAATCCAGGCATTAGCGTTTTTCCTTTGGAATCAATTATTATTGCATTTTGAGATTTTATTGTTGAATCACTTATTTGTGAGATTATGTTTTGTTCAATTAAAACATTCATCTCTTTGATTATTTGCGAGTTCTCTACATCTAACAGATTACAATTTTCAAAAATTACAGATTTCATAACACTCCTATTTTGAGATTATAAATATACCTAAATCAGCATGATAATTATAATCTTTTGTAATAAATTGCTTTAAAGAAGAATTAACATATCTGCTTTTTATAATATTAAAATTTTTTTCATTACAAAAGTCTTCGAAATCTAAAATAGACATATATCTTTTATTAGGGGTATTGTACCATTCGTACCCCAAAACACCTTCTAATTTTGGTGCTCTTCCTTGATTTGACAACATGTCTCTAAGTGGGCCAAAAGCAAAGTTAGGGAAACTCAAAATAACTTCTTCAGAAATTCTGCATATTTCATTCAAAATTTTTTCTACATTTATTATTGCTTGTAAAGTTAATGACAATATAGCTTTGTCAAATTGTTTATCTCCAATCAAATGTAAATCTTTATTGAGATCTAAACTCAATATTGGTATTCCTTTGTTACTAGTCTCAAGTAATTCGTTTAAATCATTGTCAATTCCTAACAAATTTTCTGTATATCTTGAATTTTTTATATCGTTTAACAACTTTCCATCACCACATCCCAAATCAACAATTTTTTTCGATCCTAAAACAAAATCTAAAATTAATTCATGATCAAAACTCAATTTGGGTTCCTCAGTACTAACAGATTTGTTTTGTTCTAATAAATTTTCTATAAAATTAGAAATATAATTTCCATAATAATGAATGTCATCCTCTAGTAAAAAAGCATCATGTCCGCAGTTGCTAGGAATTTCAACAAAATTAACTTCTTCGTTAGCTAAGAAGAGAGATTTAGTTAACTCTTTAGACATGCTCGTAGGAAATAACCAATCACTGGAAAAACTGATTAAAAACCAATTCAAATTTTTGTCTTTAAATTTTTTAGATATTTCATAGCTGTTTTTACCAAGATCAAATTTGTCCATAGCATTAGATAAAATAATATACGAATTTGGATCAAAACGTTCAACAAATTTATCTCCTTGGTACGCAAGATACGATCCAACGGAAAATTGTTTTTCAAAATTAGTATCAATATCTCTTGGGTCATATCTATCGTGATCAAATTTTTCACTCATAGACTCTTGCGATAAATAAGTAATATGTCCTAACATTCTGGCTAAAGCTAGTCCTGTATCTGGAGATTCTGAGTTTTCGTAATATTGGCCATTATTGAAGTTGGGATCTCTTCTTATAGCATTTCTGCCAATGATATCAAAAGCAATGCCCTGGCTTGTTAATCTAGGACCTCCAGCCAAAGATAAAACACTATTGGTTTTTCCAGGAAATCGAACTCCCCATTCTAAAGCTTGATAAGCTCCTAAAGAACCGCCAACAACTCCCACTAATTTATTAATACCTAAATATTCAATTAACTTCGATTGAGCTAAAACCATATCAGAAACTGTAATTTCAGGAAAATCAGACCCCCAATACATTCCTGTTTTATTATTTTTATGATTTGGGCCTGTAGATCCCATGCAACTTCCTAGTATATTGGAACAGATTACAAAAAATTTGTTTGTATCAATATACTTACCTGGACCTACAAGAATATCCCACCAACCTTCAATATCTTTCTCATCATGTTTTGCTACGTGAGAATCTCCACTTATAGCATGACAAATTAATATTCCATTACTTTTATCTTCATTTAAATCACCATATGTTTCATATGCTATAACACACTCATCTAATTCAAACCCTGAGTCCAATATTAATTTTTGCGGTAAATTTAAGTACCGTATATGATCTGAAAATTGCTTAGATCTTATATCATCTGACGACTTAAACATTTATTCCTCTTAAAATATATTAATTGAATATTCAAGATCATCTATCAAATCATCTACATTTTCTAATCCAACAGATAATCTGATCATTCCGTCGGGAATTCCTGCTTCCTTTCGTCCCAACTCTCCTAATGAATAATGAGTAGTAGTTGCAGGATGTGTAATCAAAGATTTCGTATCTCCAAGGTTGTTCGATATATCAATTAGTTTTAAACTATTAAGTAATTTGAAAGCTTCTTTTTTACCACCATCTATAATCATAGTTAAAACTGTCCCTCCTTTACTCATTTGGGAATTTATAAGTTCATATTGTTCATGAGTTTGTTCAGCAGGATATATAACTTTAGTAATTTTTGGATGTTTTTTTAAATAATTAGCTATTTGTAATGCATTGTCAGATTGATGCTCGACTCTTAATTTCAAAGTCTCTAATCCTTTTAACATCACCCAAGCATTGAATGGGCTCATTGACGCACCTGTATGCCTCATAAATGGCTTTAAAAATTTGTCATAATATTCATTATCTGAAATAATTGCACCGCCAAGTGCTCTTCCCTGTCCGTCAATATGCTTGGTACTTGAATAAACAACTATATCTACTCCCAATTCTAATGGATGTTGTAAAATCGGAGTTGCAAAAACATTGTCAATTATAACTTTAGATCCATGTTTTTTCGCAATTTTACATACTGCTGACACATCAATTATCTCCAAAGTTGGATTTGAGGGAGTCTCAAAAAATACCGCTTTAGTTCGATCGTCTATAGCTGCCTCCCATTCGTCTAAATTTGTTCCTGACACCAAAACAGTCTCAATACCATATTTGGGCAATATATTTGTTAATATTTGATAAATAGAGCCAAACAAAGCTCTAGAAGCAACAACTTTATCTCCTTGCTCTAGTAAACACATTAATGAAGCAAATACAGCAGCCATTCCAGTAGAAGTAGCAAAACATTTCTCCCCTTTTTCAATTTCTGCTAATCTATCCTCAAATACTTTGACTGTAGGATTCCCATATCTAGAATAAATAAATCCTTCGTCCTCTCCTTTAAACCTAGCTTCAGCTTGTTCTGGTGAATCATATACATAGCTACTAGTCATAAAGATCGGTTCGCTAGTTTCATTAAATTGAGTTCTATTCAAACCAGCTCTTATTAATTTTGTTTCTAATTTGTAATTTTTATTTTTCATTTTTTTCTCCAAAAAAAAAATCTCTCCTTATACGGAGAGATTCATATTAAATGCTTACCTCCTAAGGCCACGTATGATCTGGGGCACCTTTACATCAAGGTTGCCAGATAGGATCATTGGCCCAGTCGCCTAGCCTATCATTCAAAACGATATTTTGGTTAATTTAACACATTATGTATGCAAATACTATATTGTAATGGTCTAGAAAATTTTATTTAATTGGATTTAATTAATTACAATATATAAAATATTATGATTAAAATTTATAAATATATAAACAATTAGGAGAAAAAATGAAAATAGGTTGGATAGGAATAGGAAACATGGGTAAGCCTATGGCTAAAAATTTGCAAAAATTTGCAAGTGAATTCACAGTAAATGATTTAAATCAAGAATCTGCTATAGATATTTTGGAAGATGGAGGTAATTGGGCAGAGACCCCAGAACAATGTGCAAGCGGGAAAGATGTTGTTTTCATGTGTCTGCCAAAGCCAGGGGATGTTGAAAAAGTTTGCTTTAGTGAAAATGGAATTATAAATTCAATTGATAAAGATACTATAGTTATTGATTCTTCTACCAATTCTCTTTCGATGATAAAACATTTAAGTAAAGAGTTTGAAAAAAAAGGGGTAACATTTATGGACTGTCCTGTAAGTGGAGGAGTAACGGGAGCAATGTCTAGAGATTTATGTGTAATGGTAGGAGGTGAAAAAAGTATATACGAAAAATTTTCCTCTGCTTTTGATGCTATAGGAGATAAAGTAATATACTGTGGACCTGTTGGAAGTGGGACTATATGCAAATTATCTCATAATTTATTTAGTGCTATGTTGATGAATATAACTTCAGAAGTTTTAGCATCAGGAATTAAAGCTGGAATGGAACTAAAACCTTTATTAAATGCTATATCCAAATGTGCTTCTGGGAAAAATCCTCCTCTAGAAAATTGGATTAATGCTACTCAAAATGATTTTGCTGCAGATGAATATTCGTTTTTCCTGGAACTGGGAGCAAAGGATGTAAAATTAGCTTGCGAAATGGGAAGAGAAAACAATGTACCAATGGATATGGCAAATATTGCAGAACAAAACATGATTGAAGCAATGAACAAAGGTTGGGGAAGAAAAAATGCTGGAATAATCAGAAAATTAATTGCTGACAAAGCAGGTATTGAATTTGATTATTGCCCCGGAGGATTTGCTTAAATAAAAGTTACTAATAATTTACCAAAATTTTTACCCTGCATCATTCCTATAAATGTATCAGGAACTTTATCTATTCCTTTAACTATGTCTTCTTTATATTTTATTTTTCCATCTAATACCCACTCAGATAATTTGTCTAATCCTTCTTGATATCTCGACTTAAATTGAAACACTAAAAATCCCCTCATTACAGCCTGGTTAATCAGTAAAGTACTCCCTATTCTTGCTCCCATCGCAGGTTCTTCCAAATTATACAAAGATATTTGCCCGCATATTGCTATTCTAGCGCCTACTGATAAATGAGACATTACACTATCAGAAATATCTCCACCAACATTATCAAAATAAACATCAACTCCTCCTGGAGCGTATTCATTGATTTTATTTAATACATTTTCAGTTTTATAATTTATAACATGATCAAAGTTTAATTCGGAAACACAATAACTAGTTTTTTGATCTGATCCGGCTATTCCAATAACTTTACAACCCATTATCTTAGCTATTTGGCCAACTATACCGCCTACTGCGCCAGATGCAGCAGACACTACAACAGTATCTCCTGGCATGGGAGAACATACATCCAAAAAACCAAAATAAGCAGTTAATCCAGGCATTCCTAAAACACCTAAAGATGTTGAAATCGGCCCTAATGATGGATCTATTTTCCTCACACTTGAAGCATCTATTTTCCCGTATTTTTGCCATCCAATATGTGCAGTAACAAAATCTCCTTCATTGATACGTCTGCTTTTAGTTGAAATAACTTTCCCAACAACTTCTCCAGTCATAATATCTCCTAATTTTAATGATGGAACGTATGATTTAGTATCATTCATTCTTCCTCTCATGTAAGGATCTAAAGAAAGATAATGTGACTCAACAAGTACTTCTCCTTCTTGTAATTTTGGTACGTCAGAACTGATTAATTTAAAATCAGATATTTGAGGATATCCTGAGGGCCTTTTATTAAGTATCCAAGATTGATTCATATTATATTGTCGCTATTTATAATTGAATTCATCATTGAAGGATCTACTAATCCTCCTGTAATAATGAGGCAGATTTTTTTATTTAGAGGATAATCATCTCTGTATTGAACAAGTCCTGCTAAGGTAATTGCAGAAGAAGGTTCAACTAATAAATTTTCCGTATCTATGAAAGATTTCATTGCTTTTAAAAGTAATGTTTCTTCAACAAGTAAAATATCATCAACAACTTCTTTTACTCGTTCCACTGATTGCATTATAGGAATTCTTACAGATAATCCATCTGCGATTGTATCTGCAGTTTGATTCTGATGATCTTTACCTTTTAATGCTAAATACATAGAAAGTGACTCTGAAGGAATCAATCCTACAATTTTAGTGTTCGAACTATATTTTTTTAATGCCTTCCCAATGCCAGATATCAAAGATCCATTTCCAATAGGTACAAATACATAATCAAAATTTTCGTCTGACAATTCATGCCCAATAGTTTCAGCTCCTATATGCATACCAGGCAATTCCCCATCTTCCAAAAAAAGATATCCCGAATCTTCGGCGTATTTCGCCGCGAATGTTTTAGAATCGTCAAAATCCCTGCCTATTTTCACCACTTCAGATCCTCTCAATTCAATATTCTTTACTTTTGATTCATTTGCATTTTCAGGAACATATATTACACAGGGGATATTATTTCTTCTACAAGCTTCAGCGATAGCCAATCCGTAATTCCCTGCTGATGCTGCTACAATTTTTTCTACAGATTGATTACTATCCATAACATCTGACAATACACTTAAAGCACCTCTTATTTTGAAAGATTTTACTGGAGTACAATCTTCTCTTTTCAACCAAATTTCCGAATTTAGCAATTTGCTTAAAACATTTGCTTTTAACAATGGAGTTGGAGTCCAAGACTCATTTTGTAACATTGTATATATAGATTGATTATTCAATTCTGTCTCCAATTTTAAAGTTGATTTTTTTATAATCTTTATTTAATTCCTCAATCAAAATATATTGATTAATTTTTACATTACTTATTTCTTGAATTATAGGATTGTTAAACCAATCAATTTCTATTTTTCTTATGTTATCACAATCATCAATTCCTATCGTTCTAATGAAGGAAGATGATCCGAAACTTGCGCCATTATCTACAATAGAATTATAAATCAAATCATTATTACATATAATATTAATCTTAGTCCCTACTGAGATTTTATTAGATTTCCCTACCAAATAAATACCTATCCAATTATTTTGATTACCAGGGTTTTCGTATAATAAATTAGTAAAACCATCTGATAAATAAAACCCTCCCATTTGTTGAAAAATATCCAAATCTCCATCCAAATCAAAATCAGCGAAAGCTATCCCATGTCCTTTTTGTAAATGCCCTAAGCCGTATAAATGAGTTTGATCTACAAATTTTTTACCTTTGTCATTCAAATAAAATGTATTAGGGATAATGGAATCAATATAAGGGTATCCTGTCCCGAGATATATATCTTTATATCCATCATTATTTAAATCACCGTAATTTGCTCCCATTACTGAATGAACTTTATTTAAATCCAAAACTTCCGAACTTTCTATAAACGTTCCATTACCTTTGTTTTTATATACTTTCAAAGAATAATTAGCATCAATATTTCCTAAATAGCTATGGATAGATTTATCTATCCCGTATTCATATCCAGATGAAAATATATCTAAATCACCATCATTATCATAATCCCAAAACCAAGATGTAAAGCTAAATAAAGGATTGGTAATATTAAGTTCAGGCGCAACATCAATAAATTGATTGTTACCTAAATTTTTATACAATCTATTTGCTTCAGAATAATTTGAAACAAACAAATCTAAATCACCATCATTATCATAATCTCCCCAATCAACAGATTTGCAATATCTTTCATTTTTAGGAAACATAAATTTTGATACATCAATAAATTTTCCGTCAACATTACTAAAAAGATGGCTTGGATATTGCGTATTCAAATTTTCATCAATTTCTGATTCATTGCAACTGTAAAAATCAATGTCGCCATCATTGTCAAAATCACCCCACGCAGAAGATTGAGACGGATATGAATATTTATCAAGGCCTACTTTTTCAGTCACATCGCTAAAAGTTAAATCACCATTATTTTTCAACAAACTATTAATCATTTCGCCTTCTTTTGACATCCATCCGCCTCTCATAATATAAATATCTATAAAACCATCATTATTAAAATCAGTACTTACAATGTTTAAACCACCTAATTGTCGAGAAAGGCCTGAATCGTCAGATAAATCTTCAAAACCATCTTGCCCATTATTAAGGTAAAATTTCATACTTGAACAAGGATTCCATGAACTAGTAACAATATCAGGATACCCGTCTCTATTAAAATCATCAAAAATCACACCTCCTGCCAAATCAACATTGTAAATACCCGATTCAATAGATATGTCTTGAAATTTCAAATTTTGTTCAGTGAAATTATTCCCTGGAATATCTATCAATAAATTTTCATCAACTTCATTAGGATAAGTTCCTAATGACATATGTACCGTATTTAACAACCATCTAGCTTTTAAATTTCCTGGATCAAGTAAAATCAGTTTGTTTAGAATACCTAGTGCTTTTTTAGTATATTTAACCTGTTTATGCTTATATTCATTATCTGCAGGTAATTGGCATATAATAGATCCGCCAGGAATTACACAATTTTCATATTCTGCAGTTTTAATATAAATTAACGCAGCTGTTTGGAGTGTAACAATCTTAGAGGTAGTATCCAGATTACTAAAATCATCTTTCTCCAAAACACCCTCAATAATTTTCACAGAATTTTGAAAATTTCCTAACTGAAGCTCAGAATTAGCTAGTCCAATTTTCGAAAACCAAGAATTAAAAAAATCATCTGCATTTTTTAATTTCGCTTCCCAAATTTCACTCTGCTTAATACCTACATATTTATTCGAACTATTTTTTAAATTCAAACAATATGAATTTATGTTATCTAAAACAAAATTATTATTAGAAATGTTAAAGTAGTTTAAACCTAAATAAATAGTAGATAAAACTATAATAGTTATTAGTGAGTACAGAACATAATATTTGTATTGCCTATTAATCATATGAAACTTATAAATATAAATAACAATATACACAAAAAAAGATTAATTGGCATAATATTAATTTTACTTTCCACGCCTTTATTTTTTTATTTAAACAGATTCCAAAAACTTGGAACCATAAAAGAAGAACTTTTTGCATCAGCTTCAAGAAAAGGAGAATGTTTCCAAGGTTTTTGTATCGGAGGAGATCCGGAAGCTACTTTGCTTTCAAGGTGGCTAACTTTTTCATTTGAATATATGGAGTTGGTATTTTTAGGAATGATTTTTGCTTTTGCTATCGCAGGGATTGTAGAATCATTTATTTTCCCCAAAAAAAACAATACAAATATTTTTCCGCCTGGAATAAAAGGTATGTTGAGAGGATATATACTTGCGCCAGCTCTAAACTTATGTTCTGCATGTATAGTACCTGTTGTCAATTCACTTAAAAACAAAGGTTCTTCTCTCGAATCAGTTATAGCTTTAACTCAAGGATCTTCAACCTTGAATTTCTTATCTATAATAATGATTTTCACTATTTTCAATCCGGATTTAGCACTTAACAGAATAATTGCAGGCGTAATTAGTGTTTTTTTATTTGGGCCAATTATTTCAAGGCTAACATATGGGTTGAAACAGAAAAACGAAAAAATCAGTACTCTGCCCAATATAAATACTAAAGATACAGATTCGTTTCAAAAATCAATTAAAGAAGCTTTAATTGATTTTTATAAAATCACATTAGCTAATATTATTAAACTAGGACCAATAATGATAATCGCCGGGTTTGGGGCTGGATTAGTAATACAATTTTTATCTGCAGATACAATAAATAATTTTTTAGGTAATAATCTTAAAGGTATAATAATTGCTAGTACTATTGGAGTACTTATCAACGTGCCTTTATTATTTGAAATACCATTAGTTGTAACTCTTCTATTGATGGGAATGGGAATAGCTCCTGCCTCAACGCTCCTTTTCACAGCTGCATCAGGAGGTCCGATTACATTTTGGGGGTTAGGTAAAGTATTACCTAAAAGATCTGTAGTATATTATGCTATCTTAATTTGGGTTCTTGGGATTCTAACCGGATTGATATCTTTATTTTTATCTGGGAATAACAATTTAGAACTTGGGTTAAAACTCACAAGCAATAAACCTATTATAAAAAATCTGGAAGATCAAAATTTTGTTCATAATAAAAATCAAACGCAAACAAATGAAAAGTTAATAATAAATGAAAATTTCTATTTATCTAATGACAATCAAATAACCCCGTTCACAAAATTAACCTACGAAAAATTTAACGGAGCTACAGAAGTATGGAATTACAGGCCAGGAGTCGTGATTTTCGATTATGACAGAGATAATGATATGGATTTTTTTATAACCAACGGATACGAACATTCAAATTTATTATATAAAAATAATGGAGATGGTACTTTTACCGATTTTTCTGAACAAGCTGGATTAGACGAAAAAATTCTGAATTCAAGTGGAGCTGTTGCATGCGATATTAATAATGATGGATTTCAAGATTTATACGTAGGAGGTAAAGGTTTCAATGGTGATGGATTAGATTACAGATCTTATGAAAGCAATCAGAAATATAAAGGGACAGAAGACAAATTGTATTTAAATTTAAAAAACGGAAAATTCAAAGATATAACTAATGCTGCTTTTAATTCAAATACAAATCACAGGTCTGCTAGTAGTATTATATGTTCTGATATCAACAATGATGGCTATCTAGATTTTTATGTTACAAATTTAATTGACGAAGATTTTTTTATGTCTAGCTTGTTTTGGCCTTCTCATCCTGGGCACTATAATTTACTTTATAAAAATAATGGGAACCTTACATTTGATGAAATTAGTAAAACAGCAAATGTACAAGGACCAGAAGTGATTATGTTAAATCCTGAATCAAAAGGTATTTATTTTAAAGACAAAACATCCGATAAAGAATTTATGGGATATAATCCTGAAGTCAAAGATAAAAATTCAAATATCGTAGGAGACCCCACCGGACCATCACACGCGGCAATATTTTTTGACCATGACGATGATGGTGATCAAGATTTATGGGTTGCTAGTGATGGAGATCAACTACATATTTATAGAAATGATTCTACAGAAAGTAATATAACATTTAAGCATATATCTAAAGAACTAGGCTTAAACGTTATTGGTAATTGGATGGGTTTTACAGTTTCTGATTTTAATAATGACCTATTACAAGACATATTCATAACTAATGCTGGCCCTCATTCAAGAATAATAAAAGAGGGAATCAATAGTCCTAAACCAAAACCTGGTGGAGATTGTAAATATCATGAATTACACAATATTGGCACATGTTTGCATTCTTTACTGATTCAAAATGAAACTCCTGGATCATTTTCAGAATATTCAGAAAAAATAAATATAAAAGCGTCTCCTTTTCTTCCAGCAGAAGCAACTATTATTGATAACATTAAAAATGATGTTCTAATCCCAAAAGGGATTGGAGCATATGACTTTGGATACGGAGTAACTGCATTCGACTTTAATAATGACACAATAAAAGACATATATTGGCTAGGATCAGAAGTAGGAAGAGGTGAAGGGCCTGGAGGAAATATATATCCGTCAGCAGGAAGAATGTTAATGGGATTGCCAAATTTAGAATTTGAAGATGTAACTGTTAGAACACATCTCTTAGATATTATAGGTATAAATTATAAAAAGTATTTTTCTAATTTACCAAAAAATACTTATCCAGACGAAATATACAATTTGAAATATAAAATACATACAAAATATCATGAAAATGGAAAAGGATTAGCCCATGGAGATTTAAATGGAGATGGATATGTAGATCTTATAGGAACAAATAGTAGCGGACCTGTTTGGTCCGGAACATTAGATGAGGCTCCTGGTCCATTTTTTGTTTGGATTAATGGCGGGGGAAGTAATAATTGGATAGATATAAATCTCAAAGGAAGAAAAGGGATAGATGGAACAGGGTCTAATGCAGATGGAATTGGAGCAAAAGTATATGTGGAAATAACAAATTTGGAAAATAAAAAAATTATTCAAATGCAAGAAGTTAGAGCAGGGTCAAGTTACTTATCAATGAATTCAATAAACCTTGAATATGGTTTGGGAAATATTGAAATAATTGATAAAATTACTGTAATATGGCCTAGTGGAACAACACAAATAATTAAAAATATTAAATCTAATCAAAAAATAAATATAATTGAAAGTAAAAATTAAACTTGGGGAAGTGGCGGAATTGGTAGACGCGCTTGACTTAGGATCAAGTGTTCATAGAACGTGAGAGTTCGAGTCTCTCCTTCCCCATACTTAGATTATTTTCTTTAAAGTATCTGCAATTTTCCCTGGATGAACAATAATCTCACAACCAGCATCTCTTAAAGCATTCATTTTCGATTCTGCTTTTCCTGAATCTCCACTAATAACAGCTCCAGCATGCCCCATACGTTTTCCTTCTGGAGCACTTGCTCCAACTATAAGGGCTGCAATTGGTTTTGAATTATTTACCGATTTTAAAAATTCTGCTGCTTCTTGTTCTTTTGTCCCACCTATTTCTCCAATAAATACAATTCCATCAGTATCAGTGTCATTAATAAAATAGTCTAAGACATCAATAAATGTAGTCCCTATTATTGGATCTCCACCTATTCCTACACACAATGATTGCCCAATCCCATTTTTTGTCAATTGATCTACTGCTTCATAAGTTAATGTTCCGCTTCTTGATACAACGCCTATTCTTCCTGGTGTAAAAATATCTCCTGGCATAATCCCAATTTTACAATTTGCAGAAGGATTAATTAATCCAGGGCAATTTGGACCAATCAAAGTTACCTTATTATCATTAGCTATCTTATATATTTTAATCATTTCGTTTACAGGGATTCCTTCAGTAATACATATTACAGTTTTAATTCCAGAGTATATCGATTCTAAAATAGCATCTGGAGCAAAGGGCGAAGGAACAAAAATCAACGAAGTGTTTGCATCAGTTTCCAGTTTTGCAGATTTCATAGAATCATATACGTTAATAGAGTCATTAAATAATTGCCCTCCCTTACCTGGAGTTACTCCGGCAACAATATTAGTTCCATATTCAATACAGCGTAAAGCATGGAATCCGCCTTCCTTTCCTGTAATCCCTTGTACAATTACTTTTGTATTTTCATCTATTCTAAGAGACAATATTCTTACTCCTTATCCATTAATATTTTAGAAATTTGATCTAAATTTTCTGCAAAAGAGATATTGTAATTAGTAGCATTTAATATATCTTTACCTTCTTCACTATTAGTACCTTGCATCCTAATAATTAATTTAGGAGCACTTGATTGATATTTATCTAACGCCATAATAAATCCCCTTGACGCAACGTCGCATCTTAAAATACCTCCAAACAAATTTACCAAGACAATTTTCACATTAACATCTGAGAGTACAGCCGACATAGCTTTGGATATTTTTTCTTCATCTGCTCCACCTCCAATATCTAAAAAATTTGCAGGTTTCAATCCTGATGACTGAATAACATCCATTGTAGCCATAGCCAATCCTGCACCATTTACTATACATCCAACACTACCTTTTAATTGTACATACTTTATACCCAATTCAGCAGTTTGGATCTCTATTTCATTTTCTTGATTTATATCTCTTAGGTCAAGAATATCTTCATGTTTATATAAAGCATCTTCATCAAAAGAAATTTTTGCATCTAAGGCAATAAGTTCATGCCTATTATCTACAATCAAAGGGTTTATTTCAATTAATGAACAATCTTTTTCTAAGTATAATTTGTATAGTCCTTGAATAATATTTTTTAGTTTTGAAAAAGATTTAATATCTAATGATAAAAAATCTAGTATCTCTCTGATTTGAAAATCAGTCGGGCCTAAAATTGTGTTGACAGGAAAATTTAAAATTTTTTCAGGATTTTTAGATGCAACTTCTTCAATATCAGTTCCACCTTCCGGGCTTACAATAATATTAATTGATTGATGGCTGCCATCAACTAATAATGCCAAATACATCTCAGACAGTATATTACTAACTTCCTCAACAAGAATTTTATTAATCAAAACTGAATCATTGCCAGTTTGTATTGTTTTAAAATATTTTCCGAAAAATTTATCAGCAAAATCGTTCACGTCTTTTGAGTTTTCTACAAGTTTCACTCCGCCAGATTTCCCTCTCCCTCCTGCATGCACCTGCACTTTTAAAACTGCTCTGCTTCCAAATTCTTTGAAAGCATTCAACAATGATATTTTATTCTCAGTAACTATACTTTCAGGTGTTGGAATGCCGAATAATTTTAGCAATTCTTTTGATTGATATTCGTGTATTTTCAAATTTAATCCTTAATAATTCGGAGAGAGTGGGATTCGAACCCACGATAATCGTAAAATTATACTGGTTTTCAAGACCAGCGCCTTAAACCACTCGGCCATCTCTCCATATTTCAAATAACAAATTTACTTACAAATCTTCTTTAAATTATAAAAAGATATTATATCAATTGTGATCTTATTTCCAAAATATAACTTATATAAAATACAATCTTTATATTATTTATTACAGATTTTTTGATAAAATCGAAATATTAGAATATTTTCATAATAAATTGGAATCAAAAAATATAATAATTCGCGGGGCGAAAGAACATAATCTTAAAAATATTGACATCAATATTCCTAGGGAAAAACTTGTAGTAATAACTGGATTGTCGGGATCTGGCAAAAGTTCATTGGCATTCGACACAATATACGCAGAAGGAAGAAGGAGATATGTAGAATCTCTTTCAGCTTATGCAAGGCAATTTTTAGGTAATTTAGAAAAACCAAATGTTGACTATATAGAAGGACTATCACCAGCAATATCAATTGATCAAAAAGGTATTTCTAAAAACCCTAGATCTACAGTAGGAACCACAACGGAAATATATGATTATCTTAGGATTTTATTTGCAAGGATCGGAACTCCTCATTGTATTAATTGTGGGAAAAAAGTAAGTAAGCAATCAATCCAACAAATAGTTGACTCAGTACTTTCAATTTCTGATGGCACAAGATTTATGATTCTATCTCCAATTGTAAGGCATAAAAAAGGAGAACACAAAGAAACATTAAAGATGACAAAAAGATCCGGCTTTGTCAGAGCAAGAATTGATAATGAAATAAAAGAATTATCTGATGAAATAGATTTAGATAAAAACAAATGGCATTCTATCGAAATTGTTGTAGACAGGTTAGTTATGAGTAAAAAAATCGATATTGACAGATTAACAAATTCAATCGAAACATCATTAAAATTATCTAATGGATTAACAATTATAAATATAGATAAAAATAAAGAATTAAAATTCTCAGAAAATTTTTCTTGCGCTGATTGCAATATTAGTATTGATGAAGTTGAGCCTAGAAATTTTAGCTTCAATAGCCCCAAAGGAGCATGTGAAATTTGTTCTGGGATTGGGCATTCTTTAAAAGTAGATCCGGATTTAGTATTACCTAATTATGAAATAAGTTTAAACGAGGGAGCCATTGCTCCTTGGTTTAGATCAGGAAGATATGCAAATATATATAAAGGAATACTAAACTCTTTATCAAAATTCTATAACTTTTCTTTAGATATACCTATAAAAAATTTAGACAAAACCCATTTGAAAATAGTCCTGTATGGAACTAAAAGTAAAACATTAGATTTTAGCTATACATCCAGAAGGTTTGGAAAATTAAATTATAAAAAATCATTTGAAGGGGTAATTAACAATCTTAGCAGACGTCATAATCAAACAAATTCAGATTATTCAAGAGATGATATTGAAAAATACATGTCCAAGGAAATTTGTAGTGACTGCGATGGTTATAGACTACGAAAAGAATCTTTAAGTGTGAAAATTTTAGAAAAAAATATCATTGATTTAACATTGATGAATATATCTGACTTGCATAAGTGGATTCAAAGCATTTCACAAAAAAAATCTAAAAATAGTTTAACAAAAAGGGAATCTCAGATTGGTGAAAGGCTAATCAATGAAATACATTCAAGATTAGAATTTCTTCTAGGAATAGGACTTAAATATCTTTCTCTTTCCAGATCTTCTGGAACACTCAGTGGAGGGGAAGCACAAAGAATTAAATTGGCTACGCAAATAGGTTCTGGATTAACTGGGGTAATATATGTTTGTGATGAACCCTCAATTGGATTACATGCTGCAGATGATGAAATGTTAATAAAAACATTAAAAAAACTAAGAGATTTAGGGAATTCTATTTTAGTAGTTGAACATGACGAGTCTATTATTAGATCCGCTGATCATATAATTGATATGGGGCCTGGGGCAGGAGAATTTGGAGGATCAATTATTACTCAAGGAAATTTAAATAAAATTATCAATTCTAAAAAATCACTAACAGGAGCTTATTTATCTAATAAAATTATAATTAATAATTTCAAGGACCGAAAAGAAAATAAATCAAAATTTCTCAAGATAATTAAGGCTTCAGAAAACAATCTTCAGAACATAAGTATGAAAATTCCATTGGGATTGTTTGTAGTAGTAACAGGAGTGTCAGGGTCAGGTAAAAGTACTCTAGTAAATGAAATAATTTATAAAGCTGTTGCACAAAAAATAAACAAAGCTAAAAATAAGCCTGGCTCACATGAATCTATAGAAGGAATTGAGAATATTGATAAAATAATTAATATTGATCAATCACCCATAGGAAGAACCCCTAGAAGTAATTCTGCGACTTATACAGGTACATTTACGTTTGTCAGAGAACTTTTTGCAAACCTTCCGGAATCAAGATCTAGAGGATATAAACCTGGTAGATTTTCTTTCAACGTTAGAGGAGGAAGATGTGAAAATTGCTCGGGTGACGGTGCTATTAATATTGAAATGCAATTTCTTCCGGATATATCAATAACTTGTGATGCATGCAAGGGGAAAAGGTATAACAGAGAGGCTTTGGAAATAAAAGTAAGAGGTAAAAATATATCTGATGTTCTATCCATGAGTGTAGATGAAGCTTTAATCTTTTTTGAAAATATTCCTTCTATAAGTCGAAAATTACTAACTCTACAAAATGTAGGATTAGGATATATAAAACTAGGACAACCTGCAACACAACTAAGCGGAGGAGAAGCACAAAGAATTAAACTTTCATCAGAATTATCCAAACGATCAACTGGTAAAACCTTATATATTTTAGATGAACCTACAACAGGTTTATCGTTCCAAGATTGTAGTTTATTAATAGAAGTACTCCAAAAATTAGTTGATAGTGGCAATAGTGTGTTAATCATTGAACATCACTTAGATATTATCAAATCTGCAGACTGGGTAATTGACTTAGGACCAGGAGCAGGAGATGAGGGTGGAAATATTATTTACGAAGGAAAAATTGACAAATTAACTAGCCATAAAAACTCATTGACAGGCAAATATTTAAAAAAACATTTAGATAAAAAAATGATATAATATCATCATAATAATTTTTGTAGTGAGGTAAATATGCCTGTTATAGCACTAGGGGGATTGACTGCGGGTGGCGGTAGAATAATAGGACCCAAAGTAGCCAAAAAATTAAATATCGAATATGTTGATAAAGACATTATTAAGCAAGCTGCTCTTCAAAGTGGAATGGATATTGAACTATTTACAAAAAAAGAAGAAAAGCCATCATCATTCTCTGATTCAATTTTACAAAAAATATCTGAAATTCTTGAAAAATCTGCATTTGCAGGCGCTGTTGGAGATCCTCACTTCGGTCCTGGAGCAGCGGCATTTCTTACTCATGAATTTGAAGATCTTGCCTCAGAGAGAAATGATGATAAGTATCATTTAAATGATGCCGATTATTCGAAGGGAATTCAACAAACTGTACTTCAATTAGCTGAATTAGGAAGTATTGTAATTGTAGGCAGAGGTGCTAACATAATTCTTCAATCCAACCCGAAAATTTTACGGGTTGGATTGATTGCAGAAGAAGAAGATAGAATAAGACGAATTTCTTTATTTGAAAAAGTTTCTCTCGATGAAGCGAAAATATTAATGGATAATCGAGATCAAGCAAGAACGCAATATTTTCAAAAAGTTTTTGATATCGAAGACCCTGACAACAGATTTAATTATCATGCTGTACTAAATACTAGTGCAATGAGTTTTGATGCGGCTACTGATGTGATAGTTGATTTAGCAAAAGATTTGCATCTAGAAGAAAATTAAAAATCCTTGTATACCATTTCACCATCTACTATGGTGGCTACAATTTTAGATTCTAATATTTCGTCAGTGTTGATTTTATAGATATTTCGATCTAATAAAGTAAAGTCAGCCATATATCCAACAGCAATTTTCCCTTTTAAGTTTTCTTTGAAAGAACCAAAAGCCGTATCTTCTGTAAACATTTTTACAGATTCATAAACAGTTAATTTCTCTTTTGCTTCCCATCCATTCTCAGGTACATAATTTATTTTGTTTCGATTAACTGCGGCATGTATCCCAATTAAAGGAGAAGAATCTTCAACAGGAAAATCCGATCCTCCCATAATTTCAATTTGATTGTCTAACAAAGTTTTCCATAAATAAGAATCCTTTATTCGATCTCCTAATCTGAATTCAGCCATAAACATATCTGATATACAATGTACTGGTTGGACAGAAGCTATTATATTCAAATTAGAAATTCTTTTTATATCTTCTTTTTTTATTATTTGAGCGTGCTCAATACGAGTTCTATGATTATTTAATTCAATATCCATGTCTAAAACAGATTCAAAAGAATCAAGTAATTCTTTATTTGCATGATCTCCAATAGCATGAATACACACTTGAAAATTTTGCTCAAAAGCTTTTTTAAATAAATCATGCATCTTAATTTTGTCTAAAATCAATATGCCATTAGAATCATCATCGCTATATTTTTCAATCAGTGCCGCACCTCTAGATCCAAGAGCTCCATCAGAAACTAATTTGACACTTCTTAATTCAAAAAGTCCTTCAGATGTAATACCTACACCTTCCTCAAAAAATTCTTGATTGGCCATTCCGTATATCCTAATTTTAAGTTTATCTTCCTTTATTAAAGACAAATAAGATTTGTACTGAATAGAACTTATTCCTGCATCATGAACTTCAGTCAATCCTTTAGAAAGGCATATGTTCTGAGCTTCTAATATCCATTTTTTAACATCGTTCAAATTTTCTTTTGGCATTACTTCTTTCATATAACTCTGTGCATTGTCTATCAAAATACCCGTGGGTTCATTGTTTTCCTTTAATATTTCACCTCCTTCAGGATTTATTGTTTCACCATTAATTCCAGCAATTTCCATAGCTTTTTTATTTACCCACATAGCATGACCATCAATTCTTATCATTATTACAGGAATAGCAGGAAACTTTTTACTCAATTTATAATTGTTTGGCAATATTTTTTTATCCCAATTTTCTTGGTTCCAACCTCCACCTATTATCCAATTCAAATTACTATTTTCTTTGTGAAATTTCTCAATAGCAAAAATCACTTCGCTTTCTGATTTACAATTAGACAAATCTACTTCGTATTGATTCTTCCCTAAATGAGTCATGTGACCATGCCCATCTGTAAATCCTGGGAGTATAAATGAATTATTACAATCAATATAATCAATCCCAATATTTAATTTTTCATCAGTTACCTTTTCAATAAATCCATTTTTAACATAAATTGTCAAAGGACCGGATTCACCAGTCTTCGGGTCTGCAAAATTTAAATTAGAATATATTTTCTTAATAGATTTCATGTTTACATCTCGTTAAATTCTTCAAATAAAATTATATCTGATTTGATTAAATAATTTTTTATTATCTCAGCAGTAGCTAGAGATAGCATCATTCCTTGCGTAAAGTGTCCGGATACGAAAAAAATATTTTGTTTATTAAATATTTTTTTTATAATTGGTTTCCCATTTTTAGATTGAGGCCTAATTCCTGAATTTGCTGATATAAATTCCAAGTTTTCTATACTGCGAAGGTATTTTTTTGCAATTTTCAAACAAAAATCAACTCCTTCAAGTTCGATGCTCGTATCATTTTTTCCAGGGTGCTTAGAAGCTCCAATATAAATCATATTATCATCACGAGGAACTAAATATCCTTGATAATCTGGGCCATCTTCTATTTGTCCATAAGTACCATCCCCAATTGTGTAGGGCAATTTAAAACCGCTAGATCTCACAAGTATATATTGCCCTTTGACTGGATAAATGTTTAATTCTTTCGGAAGATCCAATTTTGACAATATATTTTCTGATCCGGTTGCAAATATTAAATTCTCTGCAAAAATTGTTTGTTTAGAGGTGGTTATCTTATTAAGATTTTCATTTTCAATATTAAAATCAATAAATTCTTCATTTTCAAAAATATCCGAACCCGTTTTGGTTATAGCCAATTTTAATTTATTTACAAAATCTAACCCATCTACATATCCCTCATCAGGAAAAAATATTCCAGCAGTAATTTCTTCATTTATAAAATTCAATTCATTTCTCAAGTTCAAATCATCTATCAATTCGGATTTCACTCCAAATTTCTTGGTAATTTCAGATAAATTTTTTAATAACTGCAACTCCGAATCGTCAAATGCTGTTCTAAATATACCTGTTTTTTTATAAGGAGACTCGATTTCCAATTCTTCAAACTCGTTTTCTAAATTGAGAAACATTTCATAACTCAATATCCTCATTTTACTCATCGGAGATTCTATTGGATCAGATCCATAAAAAAGAGGAGAAATAACTCCAGCAGCTGCCCGAGTGGCTCCATGTCCTAATTTATTTTTTTCAATAATAGCGCATTTGATATTATTCATTGATAATTTATAAGCTATCGATACTCCGATCACCCCTCCGCCTATGATAACTACTTCATAATTCTTGGGCTTATTTTTCATATATTTTTGCCATATAGCTAATAAACGATAGAATATAGGTTTTTATCTATTTCTGACAACTTAAATTTAGAATTTAGGTGTCATTTTTACTACGATTCCTTTCTTTAAGTTAAAAAAAGTTAAAAAAAGACATCTAAAACTATTTTTTCTAACAGCAAATCTGTATATATTTCATTCTAATGATACTTATTTTTGTTTATTGAATATTGTATAGTTAGCCATAATTCTCTATTCTTATACAATAATTGTTATAAAAATAGTTATTATTTATATAGGAAGAAATATCTATTTATGATAAGATACTTCTCTAGAATTTGATTATAATATTTAAAAATTAAAGGTGCGAAGATCATGCCCAAGAAAAATATATTTAGATACACAGCTTTACTTATGGCAATAATTTTCGTTGCTTTGCCAGCAAAATTAATTTACGCAGCATCAGTGTCCGGTAGCGGCTCTGCAATGATTTCAACCGGATCGTCTGCTGGTAACACTCTTACTGTTTCAATGACAGGTGTTACTTCACCAACAGGTTCAATGAAATATAATGCGTACCTGCTTGATGATTCAATGAAGAAAACGAGTGTTGGGAATGTAACGGTAGACGAAGATGGAGTTGCAAAACTTTCATATACATCAGATTCGGATATTATGGTTAATTTCAGAAGACTAGAAATTAGAGAAGAATCTGGCGCATCTTCAAGAATAATTTTCGCAAACACAATCCCTGGCCAAGATGTTAAGAATATCAGATCTTTAGTTGGCAAAGATTCAGAAATCACAGGATTACAAAATGTTTTAAATACTGCTATATCACATGCAACTGATGGGAAAAATGCTAAAACAACAGCTGATTTAGTTATTAGTGCTAAAAAAATGATAGATGTAGTTAATGGCGATGTTGGAAACGGTGTGGCCGCTCATGTGAAATTAGCTAGCGAAGCAATTACTAAAGCTATGGGGACTAATATAACTGGTTCTTATGTCTATGACAACGGTACAACAGCTAGTAGTGCAATTACAATTATCCAAAGCAACGCTGATGCAGCAGTACTTTCTGCTCAACAAGCACAAACATTCACGAATTTCGAAACAGGATCAATTCTCATGAATGATGCACTCAACTCTTTATTAAGAGCTAAAAACCTAGGTACAGTTATTGCAACTAAAGAATCTTATAAAATGGGATCATTTAAACTGTCTAAACTTGATGATATATACACAACAATCAAAAATGATACTAGATTAACAAAATTATCTGTAGCAATTAATACTGCCGGAATGTCATCGGACCTTTCAGCAATTGGTCCAATTACTTTGTTGGCTCCTACTGATACAGCAATCACATCATACGGAGATGCAAACTGGAGCAAGTTATCTAATAATTCTGCGAATTTAAAACGTGCACTAGAAGTTCATGTTCTTGATTCACATCTTCTATCTGGTGATTCTAAAATTGATATAAAAATTATGGATAGCAATCAAGCTAAATATACTGCAACAGATATTGAAGCAAGTAACGGTATTATTCATCTTGTAGATACTGTAATCGCAAGAAGAGGTCCATTCCCAGGATTACCAAGTGTGGGTGCTTATGATACTAATGTTCTAAACGTCGCATACGGAATGCTTGCACTAGGAATCATGTTGATTACTATTTCAGGTCTAGTAAGATTGAATTACAGAAAAAATATCTAATCTAATTATTGTAAAATTGGTAAAAAAAAACCCGGTAATTTTTACCGGGTTTTTTTTTACCAATTCATAGTCGCAGCAATAACAGGCATATTCTCTTTGAATATATTTTTAATCTGGTGAGCGATATCCATATGTTCCTTTTGCGTTCCATGACCAGCTCTTAAGTCTATGTAGTGCATCCAACTTCTTATTGTTCCAGTCATATACATTCTAGTTGTAGTTGCTTGTGGTAAAACAAATCTAGCAGATTCTTTCGCAACTCCTTCATTCAACAAATCATCATACAGTTTTGTTGATTCATCAAAATGTTTTCTAATTCTGTTATTAAATTCATTTTTGATATCTTCCGATATATCATCAATTGAATTTTGTCTGTTTTTAGTGTCCTGGCTTCTCAATTCTGGTAAATCTATAGATTCATTAATAAGGTTTTTTTCAGCATATCTCTGACTAAATTGTTGAAAAGTAAAAGATCTATGTCTCAATATTTGAGTAGCAATCGCTAAAGAAGTTTGAATTTCTATCGTCATGTAAGCCTGTTCAAAAGGTGACCAATGACCATGATCAATCATATAATTTAGCAACCTATCATATTTTTCATTATCTTGGTTTTTAGGATTACTAACTCTCGCAATATAAGCAATGGTTTCTTCCGCGTCAGGTGTAATTGATACTAATTTAACGATATTCATAATAAATAGTATATATTATTTTATATTATTAAATTAACAGGGTTTTCCAAATTATTTTTTAATTCCGCAATAAATAATGCTCCTGCGGCTCCATCTGTTACTCTATGGTCGGCAGATAAGCTAGCATTCATGATATTAGAAATTATTATACTGTCATCTTTCGTAACAACTGGAGTTTTCTTGACAGACCCAACAGCTAGCATAGAAGTTTGAGGCGGCAATATTATTGCCAAAAAACTATTAACATCAAACATACCTAAGTTACTAATTGAAAAAGTACCTTTAGTGTATTCTGCACTTGTTAATTTACCATTTTTAGTTCTATTAACCAAGTCTTTTGTAGAAAGTGAAATATCTTTAATATCTTTATCATTACAATTAATTATTGATGGCATAATTAATCCTTCATTTAAAGCTATAGCTATAGAAATATTTATTTCGTCATTTATAATTACATTGTTATTTTCATATCGACTATTAAAAATAGGGTATTTTTTGAGAGTCTCAACTGTGGCTCTTATTATTAAATCATTGATACTAATTTTAATATTTTGTTCTGCTAATTTTGTATTGATCTGAGCTCTAATTTCTAAAGCCTTATCCATATTTATATCAGTAGAAAGATAATAATGAGGAACTTCTTGTTTGCTTCTTTGTGTAACTCTTGCAATTTGCGACCGCATTTTATTTCCTTCATTAAATTCTTGCAAGACTGTAGGTACTTCATCTATTGATGGAATATTAGTATCAATTTTAATTTTATTTTCTTCGGATGAAGATAATGTTTCAGAATCTATTTCAATTAAATTTAATATATCTACCTTAACTATTCTTCCGCCTGGCCCAGTTCCTGAAACAGAATTTAAATCGATATTATTATCATTTGCTAATTTTCTAGCCAAAGGGGATACCTTAATTTTACTTCCATCACTATTACTATCAGGTGGAATAATTTCTTCTATTACTACATCTGATGATGCTATAGAAATTTCCTCGTTTGAATCTTCTTCAATATCATTGCTTGTCACAGGAGGTGTAGTATTATCAGAATTAATCAAGGATCCGTCTCCTACAATCGCTATAGCATCTCCTACATTTACTTTTGTTCCTTCCTCGACTAATATTTCTTGCAAAGTTCCTTCTGCGTAAGATTCAAATTCAACAACTGCTTTGTCGGTTTCTATTTCAGCTACAGGGTCACCAATTTTAATAGAGGAGCCAACATCTTTAAGCCATTTCACTACTACCCCTTCTTTCATATCGTAACCCATCTGAGGCATGTTAAGTTCTTCTGACAATTTTATTTCCTCCTACAAACCTAATAATTCATCGATTTTCATTAATACTCTCTTAGTATTAGGAATTACTTCATCTTCTAAATCAGCGCTATATGGCATAGGTATATTTAAACTATTTACAACAGCTATTGGAGCATCCAGATAATCAAAACAATTTTCTTGAATAACTGAACAAATATAAGCCCCAAATGATCCGGTTTCCCAATACTCATCTAATATTACTACTTTATTAGTTTTTTTAACAGAATTAAATATTAATTCAAAATCAATTGGATTCAATGTTCTAAGGTCAACAATCTCAGTTTGTAATTTTTTATCTTTCAACTTTGAGGATACTTCTTGAGCGACAGGAATCATTCCAGACCACGCAATAATTGTAAGATCATTTCCTTCTTCTATTATTTTAGGCAAACCTATTGGAGTCTCATAATATTGATCCGGAACATCTCCAGTTACTCCATAAAGCATAGAATGTTCTGCGAAAATAATTGGGTTATTATCATTAATTGATGCTCTTAATAATCCTAATGCATCGCTAGGATTAGACGGAGCGACAACTATTAATCCAGGAACTGACGCATACCATCCTTCAAAACTTTGGGAATGTGTTGCAGCCAATCTACCTCCTGCGCCTGTCACTGTTCTAATGATGATAGGGACACTAAGTTGACCATCAGACATATAATGCATTTTTGCTGCATGATTAACAATCTGATCTATTGCTAAAAGTGAAAAATTAATTGTCATAATCTCTATTATAGGCTTCATACCAACCATTGAAGATCCAATGCCCGCTCCAACAAATCCTGATTCAGATATAGGGGTATCAATTATTTTTTCTGATCCATAATCTTCAAACAATCCTTTTGTAACTGCATAAGGACCGCCATATATACCTATGTCTTCACCCATCAAAAATACATTTTCATTTGTATCCAAGGCTTCTCTAAGTCCTTTTGACAATGCATCTCTCAAATTCATTTCTGTCATATTTCTTAACACTCAATTAATTTATATTATAAATTTTATCCTTTGCCACACTCATATCAGGTAATGGACTGTTTTCAGCAAAATTTAAACACTCTTGTATTATTTCTTTCACTTCATCATCTACAGATTTAAAATCTGATTCATTTAAAAGATCATTAGATATACAATATTGCTTAAATAACTCAATTGGATCTTTTTCTTTTTGCCATTTCTGAACTTCTTCATTTTCCCTGTAAGCAGAAGGATCAGCCATAGAATGACCTCTAAATCTGTATGTCATAGCTTCTATTAATATTGGTCCATTATTTTTTCTTATTTTATCAATTGCTTCTCTGGTAGAATCTCTTACTGTTAAGACATCCATCCCATCAATTTTAGTAGATGGCATTCCGTACAAATCTGCGAATTTATATAACATATCAGGATTTGCTGATGATCGTTTCACATGTGTTCCCATTCCGTATTGATTGTTTTCTAAATAAAAAATAATAGGTAATTTCCACAACGCTGCCAAGTTCATAGATTCATGAAATTCGCCTTCGTTAACAGCTCCATCACCAAAAAAAGCAACTACAAGGCCATTTTTGTTCTGCTTTTTTAATCCTAAAGCTATTCCAACTGCAATTGGTAAATGTCCTCCAACAATTGCATGTCCTCCCATAAAATGTAAATTCGAATCAAAAAGATGCATAGATCCAGCTTTCCCTCTGCTACTCCCATCTACTCTTCCGTATAATTCTGCCATAATTTTGTTTGGATCCATACCTCTCGCAAGAGCATGGCCATGATCTCTGTAATGAGTAATTATATAATCATCTTCTGACAATTCCGAAATTGATCCCACGGCAATAGCTTCTTCTCCGATATACAAATGTAAAAATCCTTTTATCTTTCCTTGCATGTACATGCGACCACATGCTTCTTCAAATTGCCTTATCTTAAGCATTCCTAATAAATATTTTTTAGCTAATTGTTTATCCATAAAGTGTAATTTTACAAAAAAATTATATGTGTATAGCCGTGCCCAAAGAACTTAAAGCTGATTCTTTGAGTATCTCAGAAATAGTTGGGTGAGGATGAACTAAATCACCTATCTCCTTAGAAGATCCTTCTAACAATTTTAGTATGCCTATTTCACCTAATAGCTCAGATACATTAGAGCCAATCATATGCGCACCAAGTAATTCTCCTATTTCTGAATCGAAAATCAATTTTGAAAAACCTTCAGTATCTCCTGATCCCAAAGCCTTTCCACTTGCTGATAAAGGAAAAGTTCCTACTTTAATTTTATAGCCTTTTGATTTAGCTTCTTCTTCAGTTAAACCAATACTAGCAACCTGAGGTTCGGAATATATTGCTCTAGGCATATCATAATAATTTTTAATAGGTTCCGGATTTAATCCTGCTATTTTTTCAATAGCCACAACACCTTGATGAGATGCAACATGGGCTTGCAATAACTTACCTGTCACATCACCAATTGCATAGATATTTGAAAAATTAGTGGACATATATTCATCAATTTTTATCCATCCATTATCAATTTCAACTCCTATTTCCTTTATTCCTAAATTTTCAATGTTTGCTTCAGCACCAACTGCAACCATTACGGTATCAACTTCAATTGACGATGAATCTCCATTTGATGATAGATTCACTGAAACAGATTTCTCATTAACATAAAGACTTGAGATATGAGTGCTTGTTAAAATATTAATCCCCTTGTTTTGATAAGATTTAGTTAATTCCTTACTTATATCTTTATCTTCTTTGTTTACTATTCGATCGGTTAGTTCAATGATAGTAACTTCACTTCCGTAAGCATTAAATATATAGCTAAATTCTATCCCTGTGGCGCCACCTCCAACTATAGCTATACTTTTGGGAATTTCTTTTAATTCTAAAGCTTGCCTACTGGTGATAACTAGTTTTTCATCTATTGGCAAATTTGGAAATTGTTTAAATATCGATCCTGTTGCAAGAATTATATTATCAGTAGTGATAACTTTATTTGAATTCTCAAGTTTGATTTCATTTAATCCAGTTATTGAAGCGATATCAGAAATTAATTCAACATTATTCTTTTCAAGCAAAAATTCAACTCCGGTAGTTAATTTTCGTACTACTTTCCTGCTTCTTTTTACCGCCTTTGAAAAATCATAAATCAAATTTTCAAATGTTATACCAAATTCCTCAGAATTTTTAATTAAATTCAAGACTTCTGCATTTCTAAGTAATGCCTTTGAAGGGATACATCCCCAATTAAGGCATAATCCTCCAACAGTATCTTTTTCTATAACAGCTATTTTAAATCCTAGTTGAGCTGCTCTAATTGCTGCAACATACCCGCCAGGGCCTCCTCCAATTACAACTACTTGATAATCATTCAAATAAGCACCAATGTTAATTTAAAGGTATATTATAACAAATAATAACAATACTTTTTAGATGTTCTTTGGTTGCTTAAATTAAGAATTTGAAATATAAACAGTAATATTAATTAATTAAATAAGTAGTATTTAAGTATGGTTCAAATAGTTCACCATAATGTAATAAATAAGAACCCTAAAGACACATATTCTCACACAATTATAGATTCAACTTCTGGATGTGAAAATTTAATACAAAGTATTTTGTATTTGAAAAACAAACCGATCATATTAAATAAATCTATTAAATCACAAAAAATTGGATACGTTTTAAACGGGGAAATCTCGGTAACCATAAAAAATGATATTTATTCAAAAGAGTTAATACTAAGTAAAGGGTATGCATTTTTAATACCAGAAAAAATAGAATGCGAGGTCGCAAATATAGCTTTTGATCATTCAACATTATTAATAATCAAAAGTCCGCAAACCGAATCTCACAAACTCAAAAAAGCCAAAGTGGAAAAACAATCCGAAATCGTTCCGCATGTAGATAAAAACAAACAAACTAATCTTCCTGCAGGAGAAGATAGATATTTCAAATTATTAATAGACCCCGAATATGGATCAAAATATGTTACACAATTTCTAGGATTCATAAAAAAAATAAAAGCCCCTTTTCATGAACATACTTATGAAGAAGTAATATTTATAATCAAAGGCGAAGGTATTATTCACTATGGTGAAAAGCAAGAAAAAATCAAAGAAGGAACAAGTATTTATTTGCCTCCTGGCACAATACATAGACTAGAAAACAAACACGACACTAACGAACTTGAACTATTAGGAGTGTTCTGCCCTGCAGGAAGTCCTGCTGACAAAAATGAGAGATGAAGACAAATGATTTTACAAAATAATTATCATTGGATTATGCTCTTTTTAATGTGGAGTGTATACACATGCTTTGGAATGGTTAGTGGATCTTTATCCCCTATCTCTCCTATCTTAATAAACGAATTAAATCTTACATACACTCAAATGGGTTTCATATTAGGATTTTGGCAATTTATATATATATTCACAGCAATGCCAACCGGTAGCATAATTGATAAATGGAAGTTAAAAAAATCGATAATGATTGGAATAGTTGTTATGTTTATTTCAATGATTGCAAGAGGGTTGTCAGTAAATTTCATGTCATTGTTAATATCTGTAGGAATTTTCGGTTTTGGAGGTCCTATTGCATCATCAGGATCACCTAAACTTGTAGCAACATGGTTTAAACAAAAAGATAGAGGTCTTGCTTCTGGAATTTATGCTACAGGACCTGTTGCAGGAAATGCTATTGCGTTTGCAACCGCGGCTAATATCGCTATTCATTTCAATAATTGGAGAATGATCTCTGTAATATACGGGATGATACTTTTCATAGTAATGATATTTTGGGCTGTGTTTTCAAAAGATAAAAATCAAAACAATATAAATCCTAATCCTGATATTAATACATCATATAAGGATCTATTTAAAATTAAGACAGTAAAAATAATAATGGTTTTATCTATTATCTTCTTCTTCATCAGCCACTCTCTTGGAGCTTGGACGCCCTCTATTCTTATAGATCAAAATTTTAGTATAACTAATGCAGGATATATATCTTCAATATTTACATTGATAAGCTTAATTTCTCTTATATTAATAACTTCTCTATTTCCTAAAAACAAGAGAAAAGAGGCAATGATTTATATATTGTTTTTATGTGGAGTGGCTTCTTTGGGAATAGCTTTTTTAACAGGATACAAACTTGTTTTTTCATTACTTATAGTAACTGTTTTCAAGATCGCTCTGATGCCGCTATCAACACTGATTCTAATGGAACACAATGAAATAGGTCCAAAAAAAATAGGTACTGCAGCAGGAATGTTCTTTGCATCTGCAGAAATCGGAGGATTTGGAGGCCCATTTATTATTGGACTTTTAAGAGAAATAACAAATTCTCACCAAATTGGTTTTATATTAAGTTCAATATTATGTTTTATAGGAATTGTATTTGCATTTAATTTAGACAATAGTGATAAACATGAAGTATCCAGGGCAATTAAAAAATAATAAATTTAGAAAATTATGGTTTGCTGATACATTGATTGGGACTGCAGATCAAATTGAAATTTTAATAATATCATGGGTGATAATAACTAAAACAAACTCTGGATTAATTTTAGGAATTTATAGTGCAATTAGATTTGTTAGCACCATATTTGCCCCATTTATCGGCGGAATCATTGATAATTTTAACAAAAAAACCACCCTGAAAATTTCACGATTTTATATGCTGATACATTCATTAATTTTCTTATATTTAAGTAATAACGACCTTCTATCAACATTTAACATCATATTTATAACTTTCTTTTACGGTATTGCAAGAACATCTGATCGAATATCTAGAGAATCTTTAACTCAATTATTGATATCTAAAATTAATTTAAGGAACGCATCAGCTCTAATAAGATCAATAATGGATTTTGCTAAAATAATAGGCCCTCTTATAGGAGCTATAGTTTATTCATACTATGGAATCACGCAAGCTTATATCTTAATCGCAATTTTATATTTCTTTTCTTTTCTGATAATCTTTTCAATAGACGTCCCTGGGGTCAATTATCATAAAATAAATATAATTAAAGAAATAAAGACTGGTATTAAATATTTGAATAAAAATAAAGTCCTTGTTTCAATAATGTTTTTTGCGGGGCTTGCAAACTTAATCCTTTTCACTCTCCCAGGCGCGTATCTCCCGTTCATAATAAAAGACATCATAAATGGAAATGCTTCTGATTTAGCACTGTTTAATTCTTTTACTGCTATAGGGGCGCTTATTGGTTCATTGATATTATCATTTGGCAACCTTTCCAATAGACCAGGTAAGTTAGTATTTTCATTTCTAATTACCTGGCATTTCAGCATGTTTTTGACCAGTATCATTACAAACAAATTATTATTAACATTAATACTTGTCATATATGGAGCAGCTGGGTCAATAACAATGATTAGCTTGGCTGTGTTGGTTCTTAGTATCACTCAAAAAGATATGATTGGTAGAATAATTGGAATAAGGCAATTAGCTATATTCACATTACCAGTCGGGTTAGTTATAAGTGGTTATTTAATTGATACAATAGGTATTATATTTTCTATACAATCAGTAACTATAATAGGCCTAATATTAACGCTGACTTTAGGGTATAAATCAAAAAAATTCATGAATTATAAAAATATCAACTAAATTTATTGAAGATTAGTCAAATAAAGTTGTAAGCTAGACTTAATTAATTTTTGAACGGAGAACATTTATGTCAGATTTATCTAGATCTGTAGCAATTGTTGGAGTTGCTGAATCAGATGAAATTGGAAAAATTGAAAACAAATCTAATTTACAACTACATGCAGAAGCTGCATACAATGCTATTGAAGATGCAGGAATGAAACCTAGCGATATAGATGGAATAGTTACTGCAGGAACTTCAACATTAAATACTGCTGAATTTATGGGATTAAATAAAATAAAATATACAGATTCAACTTCAGTTGGAGGATCATCTTTTGAAATACATATAGCACATGCAATGGCTGCTATTAATGCCGGTTATTGTGAAACTGTTTTAGTCACACACGGAGAAGCCGGTAGAAGTGCACGAAATAGACCAGGGCCAAATTTGTCTGATCCAGCTAGCCAGTATGAAATCCCTTATGGTTTCATAGGAATGCCAATAAACTATTCTATGGCATGCATGAGATATATGCATTTATACGGAGAAGAAAGAACAAGGCAGGCTTTAGCAGAGATAGCAGTTTCAACCCGTAAATGGGCTATTAAAAACCCTAAAGCTTATATGAAAGATCCTATGACATTTGATGACTATCACGAATCAAGATGGATTTCATGGCCTTTCCATTTGTTTGATTGCTGCCTAGTTAATGATGGAGGTGGTGCTTATATTGTTACAAAAAAAGAAATAGCAACATCGCTTCCAAAAAAACCTGTTTGGGTTCTTGGAGTATCTGAAGGACACGATCATGGAATTATATCCCAAATGCCTGATCTAACTAGTACTTGGGCAAGAAATACTGGGCCAGCAGCATTAAAGATGGCTGGGTTAACGCACGACGATATTGATTTAGCAATGATATATGATTCATTTACATATACAGTGCTAGCTACCCTAGAGAGCTTAGGTTTTTGCAAACCTGGTGAAGGGCCTGATTTTGTTGCAAATCAAAGAACTGCGCCTGGCGGAGCATTTCCTATGAATACTAATGGAGGGGGGCTATCGTATTGCCACACAGGTATGTATGGAATGTTTTTAGTTCTAGAGGCAGTAAGACAATTAAGAGGAGAAACTGGTGAAAGACAACTAGATGACCCAAAAACCTGTCTTATTAATGGTACAGGCGGAGCATTATCATCCACAGGAACAATAGTTCTAGCAATAGATTAATTAAGGAGTGTAATATGTCTAATGATTATAAAAAACCTATCCCAAGTCCACAAGGTGAATCTGATTTTTATTGGGAAAAAGCAAAGCAAGAAGAACTTTGGTTAAGAGAATGCCCTGTAAATGGTCCATACTTTTATCCTCGAGATATTTCTCCTGGTGCTATGAGGAAAGATACTAAATGGATCAAAGCTACCGGAAATGCAACGTTGTTCACTTTTTCAATTGTACATCGCGCTCCTCACCCAGGATTTATTAAAGACGTACCATTTGTCACAGCAATAGTTCAACTTGAAGAAGGACCTTTAATGCCTACAAATATAGTTATGAAAGACCCTACTCCTGAAAAATTGAAAATAGGAATGCCTCTAAAAGTAGTATTTGAGCATATTAACGATAAAATTGCTCTTCCAAAATTTAAACCTGCATAATATTAATCTAAATTTTTCAATACAGTAAATGGGAAAATTCCTGTAAAGTGCTCATCACTCCAAAGGAATTGCAGTGCGTATTTACCTATATACATAAAATCTTCTAAAACAATACCGCTAGAAACAGATGTTGGTTCTAATATTCTCTTTCCAGACCATTCTTCTTCGCAATTTGCGCACCCGCAATTAATTCTCAAGTTACGGGAACTGAAAATCTTTACTTCATCTCCAAAATCAATTTCTAATTCTCTCCCTTCATTAATTATTTTGACTGAATTTACCATATTAATTCATTCCATAAATACAATTTTTAATAATATCATAATCATCCGAGCTATTTGAACACCTATGAAAATCAATTGTCGATTTGAAAACATAATAATTATGATCTAATTCAGAATTTCTGGAATTTAAAAAATCTTTATATTTTTCTAAAATTAATTTAGCATTATCTGTTTCGTCAAACCATAAAAAGACTACAATTAATGAACGATAAAGATCAATTCTACTAGGGCCAATTTCAATAGATTTATTCAAATACTCTACACTTTTATTTTTATATTCATATTTTAAATCTGATTGTTCTATTTTTGCTCTTTCAAAATATAAAATACCTGCTCTTGCGTAAGTTTTCCAATATTCAGGCTGGGATTCTACTGCACTAATTGAGTGTTTAGTAGCAAATTCAAAGAAATTTGTTCGAATTGGATCGGGTAATTTTGAAACAGAATGTACGGCGTCATTTATTATGTATACTCTAGCATCATTTGCCAATGGAGGGAATATATCCATAGCATTCTCTAAAAGAATATACTTTTCTGATAACGCAGTGTCTAATTCTTCTGGAGTTTTATAATTAGATTCTATCTTGAATGCACCATAATCCCAAATCTGTGAAGTAGCTCTAAGTATTTTTAATTCAATATTAATAAAAATCAAAGGGATAATTATGATAATTATAGTAACAAATATTCTTTGATTATTTTTAAATATTAAATAGAAAAAATCTTTACTAATAATAGCAATTTTACTAACTTTTGAAGCTATAAATTTAGGAGATTTTAAAGAAAAATTCACAACTGTCAACATCAAAACGAACAATACAAAAGATTCTTGAATATCAAACCAAAACATATGGTGAAAGAAATATCCTGTGAAAAAAATTATAACAATAAAATTTAGAGCACTCATATCAAATTCGCTAGATTTAAAATTATATTCAGAAGATTTGATAGAATAAAATAATACATTCCACATCATATATATATAAATTAAAAATACGCTTAATCCTCCTGTTACAAGAATATTAGTTAATATATTATGAGCATTATCCATCTCCCATGAAGTTACTTGAGAAGGAATACTAAATTTGTTATAAGCTGAAGCAAAATGAAACATCCCATTGCCAAATACAGGCTTATCTAAAAATGCGTTATAGACAACATTCAAATTAGCTAATCTTGTAGAAAGCCCAATGTCGACAGATGAATTTGAAGTTAATAAAACTTCAAATCTACTGAAAAGTAAGGCCCCAATATCTGTAAGAAAAAGAATGATTGTAAATAATACCGGAATAAGGATTGTCGCTATTAAACCAAAAAAAAGATTCCTATAGTTAAAAATTTTATTATTTTTAACAACCAATAAAATCAGAAACATTATAGTTCCAGACATCGCTCCAATAAATGCTGATCTTGAAGCACTAATAAATACAGAATAAATTAAAAGAAAAGATCCTATAGACATATAAGTAAAATACAAGAGAAATTTATATTTTTCCGTAAAGGAATTTAAAAAATTTAATTCAGAAAATAATCTATAGAAATTATACCTAAACATCCCTATGCCAATCAAATATACAAGCATGAAATATAATCCTGCAAATCCTGGATTGCCAAAAGTGAAAACTACTCTATTAGAATCTGAATACCCAGGCATATTAAATGCAAAAATTGAATAAAATTCAAATATGTAAAAAATTGAAAGTACAATACCGCTAAAGAACACAAAAGTCATAAGTATGTAAAAATGTTTAGGTTTATTCAAAATACCTGATAATAAAAAAAAGATTATCAAAGTATGAATATGCCAATACAAGCCCGTCATTCTCTGGAAATCAGACCAAAAGCTTCTAGTAAAATTTTCTCCAAATACAGAGCTTATAAAATATAATAATATGTAGACTAAATATAAATAGAAAATAAAATTCAATTTCGGTTTATATATTTGGTATAAATTTTTATTCAGTATAATACCAATAATATAGACTAATAATACAATCCAATTGATTGACTGAATCCATAAAGCTTTAGGAACGGTATATGGATACAGGACTGCAAAATAAACAACAAATGGTGAAGAGAATATTGCAAAAATACCTAGATTTAGAAAAATTCTAAAATAGAATTCAACTCTATGTTGAATATCTACAGAGTATTCTTTTTGCTCCCTATCATCAGGTTTGTTTTTAAATTGTTTAATAGAAGTACTCAATAGTATATACGCATTATTTTTTATTACATTATATATCCAAAGAACTATAATCTCCTTGAGATTCTAGTTAATTTCATTTAATATTTATCCACTTTCATGTAATTTTATCCACGAATTTTAACTACTTATCCACAATTCAGTATAAATTTTACAGGATAATAATATAATGTATCTCATAACAATAATAAAATTTCTATACAAACAATACGTGAATAAAAATTATAAAATCAGGAGGAATAATGAATAAAAATTTCTTGTCAGTAAATGATTGGAATAGCTTAGAGCATATCGAATTTATAAACTTAACTGAACATGTTCGAAAAGGAAACTATTCGAATGTATTGCAAGATAAAAACATAGCATTAGTTTTTGAAAAAGCTTCTTTAAGGACACGTGTATCGTTTGAGGTGGGAATAAAAAAATTAGGTGGTAATACTATATATCTAAATAATGATGATATTGGAATTGGGAAAAGAGAAAGTGTAACTCATATAGCAAAAAATCTTGACAGATGGGTAGATGGTGTCGTTGCTAGAGTATTTAATCATTCAACATTGGTCAATTTCACGAAAAATATTAATGTACCTATCATAAATGCTTTATCTGATTTAGAGCATCCATGCCAAGCTTTAGCTGACATGTACACTATATACAAGCAATTTAGTAAATTTGACGATATAAATTTCACATATATTGGAGATGGCAACAATGTAGCTAGAAGTTTATCTCTTATAGCAGCGCATCTAGGTTTGAATTTCACATATTCTTCCCCTTCGAAATATCAGATACCATCAAATATTTTTCAAAAAGCTAAAACAATTGCAAATTCCAAAGAAACAAAAATGGATTGGGATGAAAATCCAATCAAAGCTGTAAATGAAGCAGATATTATATATACTGATAAATGGGTAAGCATGGGAATGGAAAGCGAACAAAAAATAAGAATAATCGACTTCAAAGACTATCAGGTAACCAAAAAATTAATTTCTTCTGCAAACAAGAATGTATTAATCATGCATGATATGCCAGCAAAGGAAGGCGAAGAGATTGAAGAAGGGATAATAGACTCAGAAATATCTCTTGCTTTTGAACAAGCAGAAAACAGATTACATTCGCAAACTGCTTTACTATATAAATTATATTCATGATTGGATTTGGTTTGAACGACTATAATATCGCTCTTATTGGAAGACCAAATGTAGGTAAATCTACTTTATTTAACAGGCTGATAGGAAGGAAAAAAGCCATCGTGAGCACTATTCCTGGAACAACTAGAGATAGAATTAATGGCGAAATTGATATTAATGATGAAAAAATAATCGTAACTGACGTTGGTGGATTTTCAGAAGATCAACTAGACGAATTTTCAGATCATATAAGGGAACAAATAGAATTCTCACTAAATAATTGTGATCTGATTATAATGATCACTGATGGAAATGACGGTATAGCCCCAACAGACAAGAAAGTTGCACAAATAGTTAGAAATTCAAATAAAAAATCAATATTAGTAGTAAATAAAATAGATAATTCTAATAAAGAACAATTTGTTAACGAATTTTACGAATTAGGATTTAATGAAATAATAGGAATAAGTGCTTATCATAATCTTAATATAGATTTACTAATAGATAAAATATTAGCTGAACTACCATCTAAATCTAAAAATGAATTAAATCAAATAAGTACACAGATACGACTTTCTATAGTAGGAAGGCCAAACACTGGAAAATCTACACTATTTAACAAATTGCACGGATCTAAAAGATCTATTACTAGTAATATCCCCGGCACAACTAGAGATAGTATTGATTATGATATTGTTGTTTCTAATCAAAGCTATAACATCGTAGACACGCCAGGTATAAGAAGAAGAGGTAAAATCGATAACTTCATTGAAAAAGTAAGTGTCAACAAAGCAATTGATTATATTTCTGATTCAGATGTAAGCATATTACTAATTGATACTTTAGAACCAGCTACTAATCAGGATGCTCAAATAATTAAAACAGTCTTACATTCAACTGATGGAATAATTGTAGCAATAAACAAGTCAGATCTTATTAAATCGAGGAATTTAAATCATGAAGATATAGAAAAAAAAGTAAGAGAAGAATTTAAATTCCTCAAAGATGCGCCATTAATATTCATTTCCGGATTAAAAGGAATTAAAATTACTGATCTAATAAATTTATGTAACCAAATATATAAAAAATCTAAAATTATTCATGATGAAAATGAATTAAACAATTTCATAATGAGTAAAGTCGCACAAAACCTTCCGAAAAACAAACCAGGCCAAACTTTACATATATATGGAATAAAGCAACATCAAATATATCCAAATGTCTTTGAGTTTACCGTGAACAATCCAAATTATGTTCATTTCTCGTACAAAAGGTATATAGAAAATGTAATAAGAGAAAAATTTGATTATAAAGGTGTTATTATAAAGCTGTTTTTCAGGAGTCGGAGGAAAAAATAACTTATTTAATATACATAACAATTAGCTATCTGATTGGATCTATTCCTTTTGGATACATAATAACTAAATTCATTTCAAATAAAAATTTACACAATATTGGAAGTGGATCCACGGGTGCCACAAATGTGACAAGAGTATTAGGATTGAAAGTAGGTATATTTGTATTTTTTTTCGATTATAGTAAAGGGTTCATTACGATTTTACTCCTAAGTCAAATGATAACAGATCCTCTGTTAATAGCCCTTTCTTCTTCTTCGATAGTATTAGGTCATTGCTGCCCTTTATTCTTGAAATTTAAAGGAGGGAAAGGAATTGCTCCTGGGGTTGGTACATTTTCAGCTATAGCTTACGAAATAGTACTAATACCTGTAATATTATCATTGTTTTTAATTTATAAAACCAAAACTGCATCTATTGGATCTTTAGTTGGTTCTATAAGTTCTTTTATACCATTCATAATATTTATTGTTTTAGGAATATATGAAATTGAATATTTGGTATATTATTTTACAACAATGGTTATAATTTTATTCAGGCATAAAGAAAATATTAAAAGATTAATTAATAATAATGAAAGAAAATTTTAAAATATCAACAATTGCTATCATTGGAAATACTACATGGGGGCAAGCTCTATCACACCTTATACAAAACACACAAATCACCATACTTTGCAGAACCAAAGACGAATCTGAAAATAGAACAAATAAAATTAACCAAAAAATTTCATTGTCAGATAATATCATATTATCATCTGATACAAATAAAGTGGTAACAGAATCTGACTTATTGATTCTAACTTTCCCTTCACAGACAACTAGACATAACCTAAATATTCTCAAACCTTATATAAAACCTAATCATAAAATTCTAATTGCCTCTAAAGGTATTGAAAAAACAACAGGTAAAAGAATATCTGAAATGATATCTGAAGAATTACCACAAATCGTTAAAAAAAATATTGCTGTAATATCAGGACCTAATTTAGCTAATGAAATATACAATAAAAAATCTACTAGCACAGTAATTGCAACTCACAATCAAAAGTTTTTTATGGCATTAAAAAATATTCTTGAAAAAAAGCATTTTAAAATTTATCCTTCTAATGACATCACAGGCGTAGAATTAGGGGGAGCACTAAAAAATATTGTAACCATAGGCGCCGGGATATGTGATGGTCTTCAATTGGGTAACAATTTAAAGGGGGCATTTATTAGTATAGCATTCAGTGAGATCGTTAAATTAGCAACGAACGCAGGAGCTCAACCTTTAACTATAAGTGGATTGTCAGGGTTAGGAGATACGTTAGCATCCTCATATAGCCCATTAAGTAGAAACAGAAGAGCGGGGCAATTAATTGGAGAACGAAATTCTATAAGTTCTATAAATGAAAAAATCAATAACATCGTAGAAGGAATAGACACTCTGTATGGGGCGAAAAATTTATCTGATACTTTGTCACATGATTCAGAGTTTATAGAACTTATGATAAAAGTTTGTCATCAGGAATTAGACCCATTAACATTAATCAGAAAGACTATCGGTGAAGTATAATAAATCCTACTCTAATTGACTCATAATCCCAGAGACAGCTACAATAGCAGCAGTCTCTGTTCTTAAAACACGTTGCCCTAAACTCACGCTAAGCAAACGGAATTTGTTTGCAAGTTGAATTTCAAAATCACTATATCCAGAAACCGGGCCAATAAATATTGAGATATCTTTAATATTATTTTCAATTAAATATGAGTGATTAATTTTGTTTATATGAAAATCTGTTTCGTATTCATTGCAAAACAATGTCAGCCCTTTTGATAGCTTACAAGCAGAAGGGAAATCAATAATTGACTCTAATTTCATTATTTCAGACCTAAAACTTTGTTCACTAGATTCTGTAATAATATTTTGCCATCTATTCTTTTTGTTTTCTGAAAAAGTTTTGATTTTACATTTTTCTGATAGTACTGGGAAAATATTCTTAACCCCTAATTCAGTTGATTTTTGAATTACCAATTCCATCCTCCCAAATTCCACTAAAGATTGATATAAATGTATATTAATATCCAACTCGCCATCAAAATCTATAACATCTTTAACATAACCTGTAACTCTGGTTTTAGTAACTTCAGATAAAATGACTTTATACTCTTTTTTATTACCATTAAATAAAAAAACGTGATCTCCAGGTCTTTTTTTTAAAACATTATTAATTTGATGAACAATATTATTTGGAAATTCTATTTGTTCAATATCGGTAAAATCTAATTCTATAAAAAATCTATTTTGATTTTGAATTATTTTATTTTGTTTCATTTTTCATCAACCTCATACAGCTCCAATCATATTCATTTTTACATTCTATTACTTTAAAATTCTTTGAATATAATTTGTAAATTTTATTTCTTCTTGATTCTTTAAATCCAGATATAATTAAATTACCTTTTGGTTTTATTAAATCATAAATAATCTGAATATTCTCATGTAAAAAAAATTCCCCAACATTAGCATATACTGTGTCAAATAAATTTCCTGTTAGATATTCTTCAAAACTTGATTTGATCAATTCGATTTTACTATTTAGTTTATTTAATGAAATATTATATTTTGCATTATTTAATGCCATATCATCACTATCTAATCCAATTGCTTTGCTAGCGCCAAAGAAAAACGAAGCTATACTTAATATTGCAGAACCAGTACCAATATCTAAAACAAATTTGTTGTCAATTTTCTGCAATTGCTCTAGGCATAATTTTGTTGTAGGATGCTTTCCGGTACCAAACCCTAATCCTGGCTTAATCAACATATTAAAATATGAATAGTTAAAATCATTATTTGTATTTTCAGGATAAATCATAATCGAATCAATTTTTATAGGATCATAAACAGTATTGAAATAAATTTTCAAATCTTCATCAGATATATATTTTACAGTCAAATCAATTAATTCATCTAAATTTCCAAGTAATTTAACACCTATTGATACATACTCAAAGTCTGATTGGTTTATATTACCTTCCGCACATATTTCAACCGTTGTTCTAGTATGATTACTTTCCTCATATGTTGAATAATAAATATCACCATCTATATATTTGGTAAATAATTCAGTAATTGGTTCAACATATTCATTCAGAGTATCAACAGACATAACAGTCCATTTGTTGTCAGCACTAATATCAATCTCTCTTTAAATTACGAAAAAGTATCTTTTATCTTGTTTTTCAACCAGTCTGAAACGCTTTTTTTTGTGTCATCTTCAGTTATCATCTGTAATTTTTGGTATAAATCTCTCTGTTCTTTATTTAACTTTTTAGGAATTTTGATATAAACTGTAATGATCTGATCTCCTCTTTTATTTTTCTCTCTAACATCTACGATTCCTTTTCCTCTTATTCTAAAAACTTGCCCAGACTGAGTCCCTGGAACTATAGTTAAGTTTTCTTCCCCTTGTATAGTAGGTATAGTAATAGTACCTCCTAAAACTAATGTAGGGATATTTAAGTTAATTGACATTTCAATATTATTGCCTGATCTTTCAAAAATATTATGTTCTTCAACTTTGACCAATACGTATAAATCACCACTAGCACCTCCTCCTAATCCAGGCTCGCCTTCGCCTTGTAATCTTATTTGCATTCCATCGTCAATTCCTTGCGGTATAGTTACAAACAGGTTTTTACTATCTTTATATCTACCCGCTCCTCGACATTTATTACATTTGGTATCAAATGATTGTCCTGTTCCATTACAGGTTTGACAGCCTACAACTTGTGTAAATTGCCCAAACATTGTTCTTTGTGCACGTTTTATCTGACCAGTTCCATTACAATTTGAGCAATTTGTGGGTTTGCATAAATCACATTGAAATAATTTTTCTATTGTTATGGCTTTTTCTCCACCAAAAACGGCTTCCTCAAAAGTTAGTCTGATTGGGTATTCTAAATCTGACCCTCTGTAAGATGATTTACGACCAGATGAAGATTGAGAGCCACCAAAAAAAGCGTCAAATATATCACCAAACCCACCAAAACCACCTTCAAAGCCTGCTCCTCCTGTACCTGCTCCAGAAACTCCTGCATGTCCAAATTGATCGTATTTAGATCTCTTTTCAGAATCTGAAAGAATTTGATAAGCTTCATTTATATCTTTAAATTTTTGTTCTGCATCTTCAGCTTTGTTTCTATCCGGATGGAATTCTAAAGCTTTCTTTCTGAAAGCTGCTTTAATTTGTTCATCATTTGCATTCTTGGATATACCAAGAATCTCATAATAATCTCTTTTGTTAGCCATAAATCCATAAAATTAATATTTAATATTAGATTATACTAAAATTAATCAAATATCTGAATAAGAATAGAAATCACTGTTCAATTAATATTGGCACAAACATATAAAAGTTAGTGATATGTTTGATATAATGATGAATATTATCGAACAGAAAATATCAATATGGAAATAACCCTAACAAATTCGAACTCTCTTAAAATAATTTCAGGTAATTGTACTCTTATTACAAACCCTGATTCGGCAGACGAATATAACATAGGACTGTTTAATGATCCTATGGTGTCAATAAAAAATAATAAATTAAATGTTAATTCTCCTGGTGAATTTGAAATTGACAATTTTTATATCACATCTATCGGATATAAACTAAATAAAACAAATGGAATAAGTGAAAACAAAAATAATGAAGAAACAAATGAAAAACCAGTTCAGAAATCACTTATTGACTTTGAGACAGAACAAAATCAAATTAATATAGTAGACAATGATGATGATAAATCAGGAGAATATGGAATATATTATTTAATTCAAGTAGAAGGAATAAAAATACTTTCTCTAGGAAATAAAACGATTCCTGCAAACCATAAAAATAAATTGTCATCTGAAAATCCTAAAATAATCCTAACACCACATATTAATATAAGCACTAAAGATGGAAATACATTTCAAAAACTAACAACAGATATTGATTATAGGGTAATTGTAATTTCCGATTTACAAGAATCGTATAATGAAGAACAAGTATACGAAAATAGCAGGATTGCTTTTGGGGTAAAAGACAAATCTAATCTCAATAAACTTAATGTAACAGTTAACAATATCCCCAAAGATAAAAGAATAGTACTACTTAACAAGTCGAAATAATTTTATCTATTTTTTACTTCTTTTATAAGCAGACAATGGTATAAGTAGCATGAAGGCAAAAGAGATAAGTCCTGAATAGTTGTTATTATTTCGAGCTGATACTAATGAACAACCAGAACCTGAAGATTGTTCTGTCTTCGACTGAGGCTTCTCAGAAACAGCTATATCATTCTTTGGGTCTTGATTACTAGGCAATCCAATAAATGCCAATGTGACTTCGGATGTTACTCCAGGAACATATGTTTCATTTGTGGGTTCCGATTTAACATCATTTAAGTAGAAAGTAATTGGTTCGCCAATATATTCAGTCATATCAGGTGAAATAACAAGATTTTGAAAGTTGTTACCCTTTATCAATGCAGGTGAAGATATATAATCACCAATTTGGGCTTTTAAGATAGCACCAGAAGGTATAGATGTACCAGCAGCCACTAAGATACCAGAATATACCGAAGGATAGGCTTTAATATCAGCTAAAGGTTTAGAATGGGTATTTGATTGTGTTGAAGTTGCAGCGTCAAGATCTACCTTTGCTTTGGGTTCTGCGGTTGCTTTGGGTTCTGCGGTTGCTTTGGCTTCTGCGGCTGCTTTGGCTTCTGCGGTTGCTTTAGATATTATTTCTTGTTCTTTAGCTAAGGCAGCAGCTTTAGCATCAGAATCAACTTTTGCTTTAACAGCTGCAGCCTGAAGTTCGGATTGAGAAGGGGGAACGTTTTCGAAAATTAAATTATAACGAAATATTACTTTAGCTTGTTGAAAAGGTATAGTTTGTTCAGCGTATTCCTTACATGGATAATCACCGCACATAAATAAAAATCTTACGGTTTTACCAACAGTAACAGAATCTAAAGGGCCTATAGTCAAAGCAATATAATTATTATTTTTTACAATAACGGATTGTGAAGTAAAAAGAACGGAATTATCAGTATTTAAAATTTGTGCAAATAAAATTTGATTATCAGAGGATTTATTTGATTTAACAGTGATTTCACCAGAAAGAACCATTGGAAGTAATGGCGGGGAGGCGTGAATAGAATCATAAGAAATGTTAAAAAATATAATGAGAGATAAAACAAGTGGAATATATTTGGTAAAAGTGCGTAAAATCATTTAGAGAATCTCCTCTTAAAATAACAGAGACCTCCACTTGGGAGGTCTCTGTTATTTAACTTAACTATTGTTTAAGTTAGTTACGGTACAAGAGTACCAGACTTGGTTGCATACAACCAGTAACCTCTACCAACTTTAATGTTGTTGGATGAGTCATCTGATGCATATCCTGTCCAAGATCCGCCTGCTGTATCGTATTCGTATATCTTAGTAACTGTTAATCCAGTTAAGTATACTTTGATTGTTGAAACAGTTGCGTCATCTTTCAATAACCCACTAGTATCAACAGCAGCCACCATGTTCCATCCAACATTTACAGGAATTGTTGGAGGTGTTGGAGGTGTATCACTTCCGGAAGCTCCACCTACTAATGCAGGTATATCAATCTTTAGTGACTGGAAGTCAGCAGACTTAACCCAATAAGCTTTGTGACCTTCCATGGTTGTTAAGGATCCGGCAAAAGCTCCCCATGCACCGGCTGATTTCTCTCTCACAGCTACCTTCCATGCTCCACCTTCGTATGAGTATACAGTTGATACACCGTTAGCTGTACCGACTACACTATCAATAGAAGTGTCAGATGGGTTATTAGGTAAGCTGAGTAAGTTCCATCCAGCTTTTAGGCCTAATGAGAATTTAGCTCTTGCTTTAACAGTAAACTTATTAGTAGTTTCTGTTGATTTGTTTCCTGCAGTATCAGTTACTTGAGCTGTAACAGTCCACTGACCAAGTTCCATATCTGCTGTTGGAGCATATATGAATCTCTTATTGTCAGCTGAAGTTAAGTTACCGCTAATATCGGTAGTTACTCCACTAGGACTCTTAAGAGTTGCTTTTGTAATAGTTACTGTAGTGTATGTATCGTCAGCATACTCATCGTCGTCAGCGATAATGCTTACATAAGGTCTCGACTTCTCAGTGGAAGTTCCACCAGCAGGGTCGAACGTTAGAGTAGGACCAGCTGTATCAATTTCGACAACGTTTGAAGCGTTTGCATAATGATAAGTTACTTTAACTATAGATGTAGCTGTTATTGCATTACCTACGCATGTATTAACTTTTTCATTTTCACTAAAATCAAAGTTAGTAATAGCGAATGTAGCTCCTGCTTCAACGTCTCCACAACCTTCTGTTGGATCGTCGGTAAGTGTGTAAGCTACGCCGTCAACACTTATAGCGAAGTCATCCATAATTGATCCGTCAGCATCTGCGTCAGCAATAGGCCAATTAGCTAATTTAAGAGCTATTGCAGCTGAAGCTGCTACGTTTCCAGTTATTTGTGAAGAAACATCTTCATCAGTAACTTTGGTCATACCAGATACTGTAGAGTTAGACGCTAAGTCTACGTTCTTGATCTGCATGCCGTAAATACCAGTAGTTGTTGCGTTAAACGGAGCGTTAGCTTGTTTAGCGAGGAAACTACCTGTAGTAGGGGTAGTCATAGTCACAGCAGCATTTGTAGATACTGTTGCAGTAGTATTACCACCTGTAATTTTAATTATTGTAGAAGAACCACTTAATTTCTCTGACGCTGTCCAGCTTAAAGTAGTTATTTGAGCAGTGTCTAATAAGTCTGCTAAAGTACCTGTTTTAACTGTTAATGTCTCAAGAGTAATAGATGGCTTCTGTGAGTCTGTAGCTGTTACAGTATCAGCAACCGGATAGGTTGATGCACTTGATGATGCTTTCAAAGCATTACCAGCTAAGTCAGTTACATTACCAACCATTTCAATTTTTGGTTTTGAGTCAGGACTCAAGTCTGTCCCCATAGTTAGGTAAACAAATTCATTCTTTACACAAGTGCCACCCGTACCTGCTAGACAGGTTGAAGCGCTACTGTTTTTACCACCTAATACTAATGAAGCAGGCTTTACATCATCTACTTCAAAGTCATCTATCGAAACAGATGCTGGGTCAAGTGCTTCATTGAAAACCACTTTAACAGTATTTTTAATTGCGGCTCCAGTAGTTTTGTCTACAAGGTTGGTTGCATCCCACCATGTACCAGTTGCAGCTGAAATCATATCAGGGGCAACGCTATCTATTCTGAAGTTTGAAGATGTTGTAGTAACAGTTTTAGTGTTACCTGCTTTATCTGTAGCAGTTATAGTAAAGTATGATTCTTTACCGTGTGAGTTACCGGAAGCCTGTAGAGTTGAGGTATCTAAACCAAAACCACCACCATTTCTGTCAGCACAATCTGAGCCTGAAGAATATGTTGGAGCAGCAGACCATTTGGTTCCTGCGGCAGCTATAGATAAGCTTATATTCATTACCGTAGAACTTACAGATGTAAATGTTAGTTCCGAGTCAGCAACAACACAATCATCATCATGGGCAGTTTCGCCCCTGATTGACAACGCTACGTTGTTACCTAATGTTGTTGTATCCAAACCAGCTTGAAGATCTCCAATAGAGAAAGTCAATGTTGGTGATGTATCTTTAATATAAGATCCATCGGAAGGAGAAATAGCAGTAATAGTAGGGTTGGTTGCGTCTATAGTGACTGAGTGAGAGTTAATCACAGTTGTGTGATCAGTGTCATAGAATGTTACAGTCAATGTATCAGCTTCTTGTACCCATATATTGTTGTCACCAGCTGCAGATTTCGATGCATCATTACTCAAATCGAGTTTACCTCTATATTTGTTAGATGTTGCACTGCTAGCTGCTGCTGCTGTGTAAGCGGCTACTTCTGAGATGTCTACCCATTCACCAATAGGGTCAGATGTACTTGTAATCTTCGCTCTATTGTTGGATGCAGTAGCTGTTCCAGTTGTAGAAGTATAAGTATCAGTTAAATGATACTTAAATGTAACTTCAACATTATCACCAGCCGCTGCGTTAACACCGTTCACTAATGAGAATGTACCAGACGCACTACTATAGTTGTCAATCGTAGCATTATTAGCTCCAATTTTAACAGAAGGAACTTGTGAGAATGGCGTATTCGCTGGAGTAGCAGAATCATATGATGCTAATATAGTATTGTCATCATCCATATCTCCTACTTTACCCATGGTAAAGTCACCAGAGTTAGCACCACCAGACAGATCTAAACCTGCTGCCGACGCTGCATTACAGCTCTCTGATGCTAAATTCACTGATGGTCCTTGTAGAGAACCAGCAACTCCAAAACCACCTCTTACGCTATTTGCGTAGCAGGCAAGAACATTTATACCTACTGCAAGCGTATCAGGATCGGTTGCTCCTACAGGGTCAGCTCTAAGAACGGTTGACCCGATCATGTAACTTGATGTGTGCTGGACAGCAGTTGTTAGGCTTGTCCATAATCCTACACCTGTATTGATTGTCTGAAGATCAGCGTCATTAATATAGAATAACGCAGTATCCCCTGGCTTATAATAAGTTACTTTAGCTGAACTTGAGTTCAGGAATAGTACCTTATCGGCAGCAGGAGCTACAGCTTCTACATTTTCTGTCGTATCAAATTGTACAAATGATACAAGCAGTAGAGCAGCTAAACTCAGAAATGATAAAATTTTAAATGGGTTTTTCAATTTCGACCCCCTCATTTTATTTATTTAATAAATTTCTAATTAATATGCATAAAAAGGGCGAGTAATCTATTGATCACTCTTCCTTCGAATCACTTATACAAGTAGACTGTCAATTAATATATACCACTTTTATGCAAATTTTATTACAGTATTAAACACTGTCTTAGTGACAGTGTCAATACTCTCTAAGGCTAAATTACTAAAACTTATTTAAAAAAAGAATTAATACTTTTATTTAAATAAAAGGTAGAAATTTAAACTTAAAGCTAGGAAATGATATCCATACTGAAAAACTATGTCAATATATTTAAAGTGATTAATTTTCGATTTATATTTATAATCTCAAAAAATATCCAAATTATGTAAGAAAAAAAATACAATATACAATCAATTAATAAAAACGTAGGTTAAAAAGATGAATAGTTATTCGGTAATAATTATTCTTTATTTAGGATTGTCAGAATCTTGTGAATCTTGTGAATCTTCTGAATCACCATCTGATTCTTGGTCTGAATCAGATTCAAGTGAATCTTCAGCTTCTTCAACTTCTTCAACTTCAATTCTAGGTGGAATAACACGTGCTATTGCAAATGTATCATCAGTAATTACCTTGACCCCATCAGGAATTTCAATGTCACTCACAAGTAAGCTTTGCTCTAATGATTCTAGTCCATCAATACCTAAGTCAATTGATTCTGGAACCTGGTCTACCTTGCTGGAGATTTTGATAGTTTCTAATAATTTAATAAGAATACCTCCAAAATTTTTAACAGCAGGAGATTCACCTAAAAGATTAACAGGGACCTCAATTTCAACTTCGTCTTCCTTATTAACAACTTGAAAATCAACATGTAATATTTGTTCGGTAAGAGGGTGTCTTTGAACATTTCTGGCAAAAGCTAAAACTTCATTTTTACCGTATGCCAATGTAATTGGAATAGAAAATCCTGTTTCATTTAACACATCAATTAATGTCTTGAAATCAGCTTGCATAGAAGAAGACTCTACGTTACTACCGTATAAATGAATAGGGGCAATTCCTTTATTTCTTAAAGTCTTAACTTTTTTACCCTCGACAGTTCTTTTTTCAATTTGTAGAATAGTACTCATAGTATTAATTATTATACGTAAAAATATATGTAAAAAATATGCGATCTAAAATCAGCTACAATAATTTATCACAACCTAATCGTATAAACAATACAATGATTTGATGTATTTAATAAAATCATTAATTTCACGAGGATAAAAAATTGAAAATAACCCAACCAACCGTCAATGAAGTCAGAAAGCTTGTCGATTTTAATATAAAAATGGCAAAAGAAACTGAAAATAAAATTTTAGAAGAAGAACTAGTTAAGCTGGGTGTAAATGCAGTTTTAACTAATTCTAACCTTGGATACTATGTAGTTGCAAAAAATGAAAATGAAATTCTAGGATCTTTAATGATAACATTTGAATGGAGTGATTGGAGGAATGGAATGTTTTGGTGGATTCAAAGTGTTTATGTAGAAAAAGAATATCGCAAAAAGGGTGTTTACAAAAAAATGTATTCATATATTCATCAAAAAGCAATTGATGATCCAATTTGTACTGGAATAAGACTTTACGTAGAAAACAATAACGAGATTGCACAAAAAGTATATAAAAATTTAGGGATGCAAGAAACTTATTACAAATTATTTGAAGTAGATTTTCAAAATTAAATTATTTTGACAAATCGTATATCCCTTTTGCAATTGCTACATCCCAAAGAGCTATCCCCAATGATTTGAAAAAAATTTTATTTTTATTTTCTTGTAAATTAAATGTTGTATCAAAGATATCTGAAAAATTAAAAACCTCTTCCCATTTCAACAACCCTTTGGACACAGGATTTAAAATATCTCCACTTTCTAATTTAGCTTGTTCTTTATCATCGACTAAAACCAAATCACAATCCTTTATAATATTTTGATCAATTTCTATACAATAAGGAGTAGCTGCTCCAATTCCAACAATCAAAAAATTTTCTTTTAAATATTGATGGTGAATAACCGGTGATAACGAATTTGTTGCTGTCACTATTACATCACTTTCTTTTAAGGCGGATTTTTCATTCTCGGAATTTATAAAATTTATACTAGGGTATTGTTGGTTGAACTCCATTGCAAATTTATTTCTATTCTCAGTATTAGGGCTATAAATATATATGTTGTCAAATATAGAATTATTTAAAAGGATTGAATTTAATTGCTGTTTCGCCTGAAAACCTGTTCCAATTATTGCAAGATTTTTCATAAAAGGTTTCCGTAATTTATTTACAGCCAATGCGGTAACTGCAGCAGTTCGGTATTTCCCAATCTCTTCAGCTTCGATAATTGTAAGTAGTTCTTTAGAACTCAAATCATAAAGATAAATATAGTAAAAAAATCGACCATTATTAACAACGTAATGTTTTAATCCAAAAACATTCAAATCTTCTATTGAAGCAGCCATATCAGCAAGTAATTTTTTATCGCCAAATGATTTTGTAGATCTAGCTTTTACGTACGTACCTGATAAGCTTTGAATCTCTGCAGCATTTTTAACATGAGAGTATGCGAATTTGTCCGAAAGAATTTCAGTAATGCGTCTTTTAGATATACTAATCACAGGCAAATATTCCAATCAAGATTTAACAGCGATAACTTCCATCCAGTTTCTATTTACAAAAGTAATTTTCATTTCATCAAATGTTTCTTTTACTGCTTTTTGCAAACACTGGCTTGCTATATCTAGTTTGATTCCCGGCATTATTCCTTCTATAAAATCTTTAAAGCTACTGATATCTAACCATCCATCAAGTGGTACTTCTACAGTTCGTATTTTTGTATTGATTATTTTCATGCCACAATTTCCTAAAACATCATGGTATTGTGATGGAGTAAGCTGTACTCTAGATTCAATCTTATCAGCCTTAGCTGGTCGCATTTTAAATTCTTTTGACAATATTTTCATAGCTTTAAACATCCATTTACGATAAAATCCTTTCGTGTCCTCAGGATGTGCTCCATCAAAGAATGAGGAATTAAAAGCAAATCTACCATTTGGTTTTAAAATTTTCATGACATCTTTTATTACTAATTCTTTGTCATCCAAATAATGAATAGCATTACATAATACAACCAAATCTACTTTTTCTTTTATTTTAGATGAGAATTCTTCATATCGACTTTGTACAAATGTAATCATTGAATCAGAAACTGCTCGTAGGTTAGATTGGGCTTCCTTTAATGCATCTTTAGAGTGATCAACAGCAATAATAGAAGAATTAATACTGTTAGTATTTTGGAGTTTATCTATAATTATTTTACTAATACCTCCGCTTGCACATCCTAGATCTACAATTTTTAGATCAGATTTCAAGTCCAGAGAATTAATTAATGCTTTATTAATATTACTATAAAAATCGTTATCAGAAAATTTTGTGAAACCAAATTGATCATTGCTCATAATTAATCACTAATTAAATTACTGTTAATACTAAAACTATATCATAATTTAAAAATTTTGTGAAAGTCATTCTACGTTAAAAAGTTCTGTATAATGTGTTTCTTCTAAAAGAGGATAAATTTCATCAAATAAAGAAGTTACTTCTTTAGTTCCTCGCACTTTGTCTCTAGAATCATTATATTCATCATTAGAATTCCATCTTTGAATAGTTTGGAGTTTCCCATGAAGGCCATGCGAAGCACGTAAAATCTCAATTTTAGGAAACGCATTGCTAACGAAAGCATCATTAACTTGTTTAATTAATCTTATCAAGCTTCCACCCTTGCCTGCTTTTGGAATATATGTCCTCATAACTATAATCATATCTATTATCCTCCTGAAATAGCTGGTAAAAAATGTACTTCACTTTGCTCCCCAACTTCTTCTAATAATCCCATTGGTGTGATGTTTCCATCAACAGCCACAGATATACTAGGTTTGATTCGGTGCCCTTCTACTAATTTTAACTTAATTCCAGGAAATTCCATATCTAGATTATTAATTACTGTTCTCACATTATTACCTTCAACATCTATCTCAGATACATTTTTGGTAAAAGTATGTAATAAAGCAGGGATAAATACCTTAGCCATAAATTTTCACACTTATAAATCTTGATTCAATTTTGATATAACTGCAGGCGGATTCATTGGTAAATTATAGAATCTTTTTCCGGAAGCTCGTTTCATCGCATTTGCAATAGCAGGAATAGGTGGTACAATGTTTGCTTCGCCAACGCCTCTAACGCCGTAAGGATGAGTAGGGTCAGGAACTTCAACAATGATTGTGTTAATATCAGGCAAATCTAGACTTGTTGGCATTCTGTAATCCAATAACGAACTATTATTCATAATTCCATTTTGATCATAAAAATACTCTTCATTCAAAGCCCATCCGATTCCCTGCGCACTTCCACCTTGCATTTGTCCTTCGACATAACTTGGATGAATTGCTTTTCCTGCATCTTGAATTGCTGTGAAATCAAGTATTGTTGATTTCCCAGTATCAGGATCTATCTCTAAATCACAAATAGACCCTGCAAAAGAACCTCCAACTTTCTTAGGATTAATAGATCCTTTTCCTGCAATAGATCCTCCTGTATTTTCTAATTGAGAAGCTAATTCTTTAAAAGACATACTAAGCTCCGGATCTGCGTCAGATGAAAATTGACCTTTACTATAAACAACAGAATCATTTGGAACTCCCCACATCTCTGAAGCTCTCTTGATCATTTGATCTCTCACATCTTCTGCAGCTAAATGCGCAGCATATCCGGTTGAAAATGTTGTCCTACTCCCACCAGTAACAGCAGTGTAACCGACAGTATTTGTATCAACTATACTGGGGTTTACGCTATCATATGGTATTTGAAGAGTCTCAGCTGCCTGCATTGCAATAGAAGCTCTAGAACCTCCAATATCAGTTGATCCTTCAATTAAATTTACAGTTCCATCAGTATTAACAGTAATGCTACAAGAAGATTGGAGCCCTACATTAAACCAATAACCTACGGCTATGCCTCTGCCTTTATTAGATCCTTTTAATTTCTTTTGATATTGAGGCGAATTTTTCATCGATTCTAACACTTGCTTCAAACCATTAACAGGAAATTTAGGCCCATCAACTCTTCTGTCTCCTTCGGAGATAGCATTCATCATGCGAAAATCAATAGGATCAATTCCTAATTTTTGAGAAATTTCATCTATTACTTGCTCTGTTCCAAACGCTGCGTTAGGGGATCCTGGAGCTCTGTATGCAGCAGTTTTCGGTTTGTTGACTATAACATCATATCCATCTACTAATTGGTTATCACATTTGTAGGCCGCAAATACACATAATGATCCCATGCCTACAGGAGATCCTGGATATGCTCCTGCTTCAAAAGCTAATTCAGATTGCATAGCTGTAATCTTTCCGTCATTTTTTACTCCGATTTTAACCCATGTGTAACCACCCGGAGTTGGGCCAGTAGATTCGAAAACTTCTTTTCTACTCATTATGATCTTGACTGGGTTACCTGCTTTCTTTGATAGCAAAGCAGCTACAGGTTCCTGATAAATAGGAATCTTCCCGCCGAATCCTCCTCCAATTTCAAGAGGCACAACTTTAATTTTAGATATAGGAATATCCAATATATTAGATAATTCGTCTCTATCAGGAAATGATCCTTGCGTGCTATTCCAAACAGTCAAACTTCCATCTGTTCTCCATAAAGCAGTAGCTGCCTGAGGTTCGATATAACCTTGATGAACCATCACGGTGGAATACTTGCCTTCAACAATTAAATCAGCATTTTCAAATCCTTTATCAATATTTCCCATTTTATGCTGAAAGTGTTCATCAATATTATTATTAGTTACAGTCATCTCGCCAAATTCTTTCATGAAAGAATTTTCATGTATTATTTCAGAGCTACTATCCATAGCTTCTTCCACATTCATCACAGCTGATAACAATTCATAATCAACTTCTATTAAATCTAAGGCTTCTTCAGCAATATGTGGATCAATCGCTGCGACTCCTGCAATTGCATGCCCAACATAAAGAACTTTATCCTTTGCAAGTATGTTTCCCCTTGAATAACCTATGGAAATATTACCATCAGGATTAACAGGGAGATCATCAGCGGTTACTACTGCAATAACTCCCTCTAATTCTAGAGCTTTATCATAATTTATCGATTTAATTCTAGCGTGAGGATGTGGGCTTCGTAAAATCTTACCGTGAATTAATCCGGTCATTTCAAAATCTCCACCATATATCGCTCTTCCGGTAACTTTATCAGTACCATCTGGACGTAATGGCCGAGTACCTATAACTTCGTATTTTTTAGGCTCTTTAATATTTGTCATTTTATCCTCCAGCCTGAGCTTTGATTTTTTTAGCAGATTCTTGAACAGCTCTAACAATTTTGTCATAACCAGTACAACGGCATAAATTATTAGCTAACCACCATCGAATTTCATATTCTGATGGGTCAGGATTGTGATCAAGCAATGATTTGGTAGCAATAATAAAACCTGGGGTACAAATACCACATTGCAAAGCAGCGTTTTCTAGAAATGCTGTTTGTATTGGATGAAGTTTTTCTCCATCTGCAATTCCTTCAATTGTAGTTAATTCTTTACCATCTACTTCAACTCCTAAAACCAAGCAAGAAGTAACTGTTCTCCCTTCTAATATAACAGTACATGCTCCACAATTCCCATCATTACAACCTTCTTTAGTTCCAGTCATTCCTATAACATCTCTAAGGCACTCTAATAGGCTTTGCCTAGGTTCGCATAAAAACTCTACATCTTCACCGTTAATTATTGTTTGTACGTGAACTTTTTTTGACATATTATGCCCCTTTAATTCTTTCAATTGATTTGTTAATTGATCTTTTTGTTAATACAGAACATAAATGTTGTCTATATTCTGCTGTTCCTCTCATATCAGAAATTGGCTTCGAAGCTTCTTTAGCTAATTGTCCTGCTTTTTCTATATTTTCATCATTAACATCCTTGCCGGACAAAAATTTAGAAATTTCAGTAACGTTTAAAGGAGTTGGAGCAACTGAAGCTAATGATACATTTACACTTTCAAATTTGTCTCCGGAAGCATTAAGCTTAACATAAGATCCTACACCAACCACAGCTATATCCATTTCATTTCTTGGAATAAACCTCATGTAGTGAGCAGCTGAATTATCTGCAGGGGCAGGTACATTTATAGTTACAAGCATTTCGTTAGATTTTAGAACATTGGATCCTGGGCCTGTACAAAATTCACTCACAGGTACTTCTCTTAATTTGCCTGAACTCTGAATTGATGCAGTTGCTCCTAAAACAATAAGAGTAGGGATGGAATCTGCACTTGGGGCGGAATTACATAAATTACCTCCTACTGTCGCCCTTCCTTGAATTGGGATTCCTCCAATTATAGTCGTTGAATCAACTAAGGCAGGATAATATTTTTTCACATCAGCATCTGCGTATAGTTTATACAAAGGAACAGCTGCTCCGATTGTCAATCCAGTATCATGGTTGAAAGATAATTCATTTAGCTCGGGTATTTCTTTACTATCCATTAATAAATCTGGTTGTTCACTTCTAACTCTTAATTTTACTAATATATCAGTACCACCAGCCATAATTTTTGTTACATCACCTTTTTCGCTTAAAATATCGAGTGCACTTTTTAGACTAGTAGGTCTTTCATAATCTACGTACTTCATTTATAACCCCACTTTTAAATTAATATTCGTATTTAACATCCTAGATTCATTATAGATAAATACAACTTATTTTTCATTAAAATTATATAAAAACATGTAAAAAGTATAATATATATTCCTTTTAATTAGTACAAGAGTAATACACAGAGTCAAAGAATCAATGCTTCAATCAAATGTGTTGCTCATGGCTTATCATTTAATTTATATATTCGCCTATTATATTTGGCCTACCATTTACAAAAACAGGCGCACTCATAGCTTTGCTTCCTTCAATTTGCAACTTGCTAATTAAAAGTTGCCCATCTCTAGCGTTTATTACTAATGATTCATTGTTTAAACCTTCTACTTTTCCCAATAAATTTTTATCAATATTTATTTTGTTATTTATTTTTAGTTCTTTAAAAATTATTCTTTTATTATTCCAATACGAATAAATTCCAGGCCAATCATAATAAGCTTTATATTTTCTGTATATCTCACCTACTGTATCTAACAAAAGAATATGTCCGTCTGATTTTTTTATTATTTTAGTATAAGTTGCCTTGGAGTTATTTTGGCTATACTCAGTAATTTCATTCGTCATAAGTTTAGAAAACAACAAATTCAATTTTCGAGCACCAATCTTAAATAAATCAACACCTAGTTCATTGGAGTTAAGATTGTAATCTATTTCAATTTTATACTGTGCGAGTATTGGCCCTGCATCTAATTCTTTTACCATTTTCATAATACTTACACCAGTAAATTTCTCTCCATCTATCATGGCGGTAGAAATTGGTGACGGCCCCCTATATTTTGGCAATAACGAAGGATGTATATTTATAACCCCATAAGTGGGGATCTTCAATATACTGTCGGGTAATATCAATCCAAAAGAAGCAACTAATATTAAATCAGGAGCAGAAGTCTGGATCATTTTTATATTAGATTCAGAAAACCTACTTATTATATGCAGTCTGAGATCGTTATTGTATTCTTGAAAAAAAGATACTGATTTGTTTTTCCTGGAAATAATTTGTTTAGATTTTACATAAATTGCTTTAATATCAATCTGGGTATTATCTAATTCCTTTAAGACGATAGATCCATACAATCCGGACCCCATATATATAATATTAAGCTTATTTTTCATTCAAATCTTTAATATATTTTTTAATATAAATTCTTAAACTTTTTTCAGGATCAATATTTTTCAATCTTGCTATATTAGTTAAATCAAACAATATTTTTCCAAACATATCTGAGTCAATCTCATCATCATTCATTAGAATCTTTTGTAAATTTTTTATTGCATCGGATGTATCAAAATCCGAATTGATTTCTATGTGTTTTTTTTGAATTTTCTCAGCTAAATTAAGTGATGGTAAATATTTGGGAATTGCAAAGAGATTATCATTATTACTCACTTTTTTAATATTTTCCCAATTTTTTTCAACTTCCTCTGAATTTTTCAACTGCAAATCTGCAAATACATGTGGATGTCTAACATGAATTTTTGAATATAATTTCTCTATTATATTTTCTTCTCTAGAGTGTTTTTTTTCTTTTAGAAAAATTATCTGATATGCTAAATTTAGTAAAACATCACCAATTTCTTCTTCTATGTTTTCTAAATCATTATTTTCTATTGCCTCGACCAATTCATAACATTCTTCTACCAAATGTTTGGTTAACGAATTAGGTGTTTGTTTTTTATCCCAAGGACACCCATCCGGCCCTCTTAAAATATTGATCAAATCACATACCCCATTTAAGTTAGATTCCAAATCAGGAAAATCCATTATTCCTCCAATTATTATATTAAATATATTGTTATACTTAAAAAAATAATTTTAAATTTACAAATTAAGTATAAAACATGTTATTAATAATAAATAAAATACTTTTCCAAACCATATTATTTGTATCAATATTATTTTCAAGCGCAATATTAATAGTAAATACTGATTTTCTTTATGACTTTGAATTCCAAAAAAATAATACATCATTTAAAACAGGTATCAAAGAAAATGACTTGAAAAAAATAGTTAATGATTTACAAGGTTTTTTTAACGAACAATCTGATGAAAAAATACATATGAATACATACATTAACGGCATCGATAAAAAACTATTTAATCAAAAAGAGATTATCCACATGGTAGATGTAAAAAATCTTTTGAATAATATTAAAGTAATAGTGCTGATATTGTGGGCAATTTTAATTGCACGAGTACTTTTTTATTTTAGAAAATCAAAGAAAAATAAACTTTATTTATTAAAAAAATCTGCTAAATCTTACTTGAAATTCTCATTTTCAATTACCGCATTCATTTTAATAGCAATATTAATAGGATTCAGATGGATATTTTATTTTTTTCATATAGTTAGTTTTAACAATGATCTATGGATTTTTGACCCTCGAAAAGATTATCTAATTAATATATTCGAAGAAATATTTTTCATGGACGCAGCGATAATTATTGGTATTCTTACATTAACTTCTTCTATAATATTCTTATTATTTGCTAACATAATTTATAAAACAAAAAACGAGGAAAGTTTTGAGTAATACAAATAATGGTTTTTACGGAGAATTTGGAGGAAAATTCATCCCGGAAACTCTCTCATTTGCTATCGAAGAATTAGACCAAAAATATAAAAGCATACGCGATTCAAAATCTTTTCAAAACCAATTCCATCAAGTGCTAAAAGAATTTGTAGGTAGACCTACAGCGTTATACCACGCAAAAAATTTGTCAGAACATTATGGCGGCGCAAAAATATACTTTAAAAGAGAAGATCTTGCTCACTTAGGAGCTCATAAAATTAATAATGCAGTAGGACAAGGATTACTAGCAAAACAAATGGGCAAAAAACGAATTATTGCTGAAACAGGCGCAGGTCAACATGGAGTAGCTACGGCGGCAATATGCGCAAAGCTAGGATTAAATTGTGTCGTCTATATGGGTCAAGAAGATATAGAAAGACAATCGTTAAATGTTTATAGGATGAAACTACTTGGAGCAGAAGTTAAAAGCGTACACACAGGTAGCAAAACATTAAAAGATGCGATCAATGAAGCTATGAGAGACTGGGTTACTAACGTAAATGATAGTTATTATTTAATTGGCAGCGTAATAGGGCCACATCCATACCCATTGATGGTAAGAGACTTTCAGTCAGTTATAGGCTTTGAGTCTAAAAAAGAAATTTTGTCTGTTGAGAACAAATTACCTGACTATGTTGTTGCATGCGTGGGAGGGGGCAGTAATGCGATGGGATTATTTCATGCTTTTATAAATGATGAAAAAGTTAAATTAATTGGAGTTGAAGCTGGAGGAAAAGGGGTTGATACAAATCAACACTCAGCTACTTTAGTAAAAGGTAAAATAGGTATTTTGCATGGCACGAAAACATATATAATCCAAGACGAAGATGGTCAAATTACCGAAACTCATAGTATTTCTGCAGGATTAGATTATCCTGGAGTTGGTCCCGAACATAGCTTTTTAAAAGATACAGAAAGAGCAGAATATGTAGCAGTAACTGATGAACAGGCATTAAAGGCACTGGCGTTAACTTCAAAATTAGAGGGGATAATCCCAGCACTAGAACCTGCTCACGCATTAGCTTATCTAGAAGAATTAGCTCCCAAGTTAAGTAAAGATAACATAATTATATTAGGAATGAGCGGACGTGGAGATAAGGATATAAATACGATTATGCAAAACATGTCATTATAGAATGATTAAAATAAATAAATTTTTATTACTATATATCTCAGCATATATTCTCATTCTTTATTTTTCATTTCCTAATCTTATAGAAGCAAATGGCAGGATAGAAAAATATGAAACATATCAAGATCAGCACCATTTAATTAATTATGGTCTTTATCCAGAAAAAATATTTACTGGGCCTCTCCATATTGCGTTAAGCATACAAAATATCAATACATTAAGGTATTTGGATGCAAATGTTAACATAGAAATTTCCGGAACAGATTTTAATGAAAATATTAAAGCCAAAAAATCTTTTGACTCCCCTCTTTTTTATGAATATGACACATTCATGTTTAATGAAGGAATATACAATTTAACAATAATAATTGACACAATCGAAGGAAAGTCAGAAATCAGAAAAATATTTACTGTTCACAAAGGAACAAACATCACAAATATACTAATAATATTCTCAACTATTACTCTAATATTAATTCCATTATCTCTTATAACAAGAAAATATTTTTTGATCAAGGCTACAAAAACCACGTAAATCTTTTCACAATGATTTAATATTATATAAACCAAAGGCTATGAGCTCAATAATCAAAAACAAATTACCAATTATTATCTTATTACTCACATTCATTTCATGTGTAAGCGATGATGCGTTGAACAAAATTTCTGAGCAGGAAAGTAGTATAAATATAGAAATAAGAAACATGCAATTAATTCCTGTAAATATTAAAACAATTGAAAAAACTCAGTTAACTATCAATATTAAAAGTGACACTGATGGATCTATACATTTTCATGGCTACGATCTAGAATCTATAGTGAAAAAAGATGAATTATCAGTATTCAAAATGAATTTAAATGCAACCGGAAGTTTTCCTATAGCATTTCATTCTTCTGAATCTAGCTCAAAACATGATGAAATAATTATCGGAAAATTAATTGTAAATCCAAGATAATGAATAAGTTAATATTTTCTATTGTAATAACTTTAATCACTGCATGGGTCTTTATTCCTGGGAAAATTTACGCTCACGGCTTTGGTGAAAGATACGATCTCCCCATTCCTCTTTCATTTTTTTTAATTGGTGGAAGTTTAACAATTATTTTTTCATTTCTACTCCTCTTAGTATTTCTTGATCAAAAACACCAACTAAAATTTAATAAATCATATATATTTCTAACAGATAAAAGTAGTCAAAATTATTTATTTATATTTATAAGAAATATTGTTAAATTCTTCTCAATATTTTTATTTATCCTAACAATCGTTTCAGGATATATAGGTTCAAATAATCCTATCCACAATTTTTCCTCTCCATTTATATGGATTATATGGTGGGTAGGATTTGGAATTATCACCCCAATTTTAGGAGATTTTTGGAAGATCTTGAACCCTATCAAAATTATTTATGTATTCTTAGTTACAAATATATTAAACAAACCAAAATTAATAAATAAAGGAAAATATGAATATCCGAAATCTCTAGATGTTTGGCCAATAATAATATCATTCATATTGTTTGCATGGTTTGAAAATGTTGGGAATGGCTCTAATCCCTTAACATTATCAGTAATTATGACCTCGTATACTGTTCTTAGTTTATTGTTTATGTACTTATTTGGAGCAAAGCAATGGCTAGAAAAAGGAGATATATTCAGTGTTTATTATCATATTATGGGATCATTTGGGATTTTCAAAATCACTCAAAATGATAATTTGAAAACTACTAAGATAAAATTAAGATTTCCAGTGATTGGATTAACAGAGCTTAAAACGCCAACAATTCTATTTGTTATTTTTCATGTAATCTTACTAGGCACTATATCCTTTGATGGATTGTCAGAAACTAGATTATGGACAAACATAGAGATATTATTGATTCCATCTATTGGGAAAGCATTAACGGAAACACTCGGGATATTTTTTGTACCCTCATTGTTTTTTATTTTACTTTGGATAGTGTGCAAAACAATTTCTATTATAACAAAAGAGAAATCTACAGAAACGATTATGACTTCTTTTGTTTTTTCTCTTACGCCAATCGCAATTGCTTATCATATAGCACATTACCTTTCTTATATACTTATAACAGGCCAGTTAATCATCCCTGTCATTTCAGATCCGTTTGGATACGGATGGAATATTTTTGGCACTTCAAACTACACTCTAAATATAGGGATTATAAATGCAAAAAAGGCATGGTATTCATCTGTCATAATAATCATATTGGGGCATATCTTCTCAGTTATAATTTCACATGTTAACGCTCTTAAAGTATTTAGTAAAACTTCCGTTGCAATTAAAAGCCAAATACCAATTTTAATACTTATGATATTTTACACCGCACTAAGTTTATGGATAATTGCTCAACCAATAGTTAATCATTGATGTTTTATCATTGAAGACATTTCTATCAAGTTATATAATCAAATCTTGTAATCTGGAGAAATAGTTCATGTTTGATCATCCAAAAGAAGAATGCGGAGTAGTTGGAATTACAACAAGTGTTGATGCTTCAAGATTAGCTTTTTTTGCGTTATATGCTATCCAACACAGAGGACAAGAAAGCGCAGGACTAGCAACTTATAACGGTAAAATCAATATTAAAACTGGGATGGGATTAATATCTCAGGCCTTAAATGAACCAGACATAGAACTACTAAAAGGTTCTTTTTCAATAGGTCATACAAGATATTCAACCACAGGATCTACAAAAATCGAAAATGCACAACCTATAGGTTGCCTTGTGGGATCAGAGGAAATAGCATTATCACACAATGGAAATGTAATAAATGCCCAAGGGATAAGAGATGAGTTAATTGAATGGGGATGTGAATTTAATTCAACAAGTGATTCTGAAGTAATATTACAATTACTTGCAAATGCCCCGGGGAAAAAATGGAAAGATAAAATTAGTTACATGATGAACAGGCTTCAAGGAGCTTATTCATTAACTGTTCTTACTAAAGACGGAGTGATTGGAATTAGAGACCCATTAGGCGTAAGACCGTTATGCCTAGGTAAAATAGACGATGGTTACGTATTAGCATCCGAATCATGTGCTATAGACCACATAGGTGGAGAATATATAAGAGAGATCGATCCAGGTGAAGCAGTATTTATAACTAGAGATGATGTCAAAACAATTTTCAAAAAAGAAAGTCCCAAAATAGCTGCATGTGTTTTTGAAAATATTTATTTTGCAAGGCCTGATAGTATTCTCGATGATCAACTTGTATATACAACTAGAAAAAAAATGGGAGCTCAATTAGCCATTGAACATCCAGTAGAAGCTGATATTGTTATAGGTGTTCCCGACTCAGCAATAGCTGCTGCGGTTGGCTATGCTGAGCAATCAGGCATTCCATTCACGGAAGGTCTTGTTAAAAATAGATATGTTGGACGAACTTTTATTCTTCCTGACCAAAGGCTAAGAGAAGTAGGGGTAAGGAGGAAATTAAATCCTTTAAAAGAAATAATAAAAGATAAATCTGTTATTGTTGTAGATGATAGCATTGTCAGAGGAACAACTACTCCTTTTGTAGTAGATTTGTTAAGAAAAGCAGGAGTTAAAGAAATTCACATGAGGATTTGCGCCCCTCCTATAAAATGGCCGTGCCATTTTGGAGTTGATATGGCTACCAAATCCGAATTACTAGCTTCAAATAAATCCATTGATCAAATACAAAATTATATCAAGGCTGATTCACTAGGATATCTATCTATAGAAGGATTAATGGAATCAGTTCCCAAAGCTTCCAATAAATATTGTGACGCTTGTTTCACGGGGAAATACCCAATTCCAGTACAATTAGAAATGAGTAAATTCAATTTAGAATAATAATTTATTATGGGTAAAATTAATAGCAATACTAACTATCAAAAATCAGGTGTTGATTTAGATAAAGCAGCAAACTTAAAAGAAAACATGAAATCTATCCTCAGTTCTCATCAAGAAGTTGATAATATAGGAAATTTTGGCGGTTTGTTTGAAATAAAAGGATATAAAAATCCTGTACTAATTTCTAGTACTGACGGAGTAGGAAGTAAGCTTTTAATTCATTCAGAATTAAAAAAATTTAAATCTCTTGGGATAGATCTGGTAAACGCATCAGTAAATGATATTGTATGTATCGGAGCAAATCCTTTGTTTTTCCTAGATTATATTGCTGTGGAAAAAATAATCGAACATGATTTACTTGAAATAATCAAAGGGATTGTAAATGCTTGCGAAGATAACAATTGTAAATTAGTAGGTGGAGAAACAGCACAAATGTCAGAAGTTTATACAAATGGTAAATTTGACTTGGCAGGATTTATTGTTGGTATTGCAGAAAAAAATGAAATCAAAAACAAATCTAATACTGAGGAAGGAGATATACTCATAGGATTGCCTTCAAACGGTATCCACACTAATGGGTACACTCTAGTAAGAAAAATATTTGATATAGAAAACAACAGTAAAATATTGCATCATTATTTTACTGAGCTTGGGACCACGCTTGGCGAAGAACTTACCAAAACACATATAAGTTACTATGCATCAATAAATAAAATTAAAGATCTAATGAAAATTTCAGCACATATTACAGGAGGTGGATTTTATGAAAATATACCGAGAGTAATAAATAGTGATTTAAATGCAGTAATAAATTACGACTCTCTAAATATCCCTCCAATATTCAAACTTATACAAAATAACGGAAATATATTAGAAAAAGAAATGTTTAATGTTTTCAATATGGGAACCGGGCTAGTAATAGTGGCTCTAAAAGAAAATGTAGATAAAATTTTATCTTTGTGCAGCGAAGCATCAATAATTGGTTATTTAGAATCAAATTCAACTAACGAATCAGAGGTTCTAATAAAATGAAGAGTGGATTCAATGCACTTATAAGCGTTGCGGACAAATCAAATTTAGACAAAATAGCAAAATATCTTGAAAAAATTAATTGTACTATTATCTCAACAGGTGGTACATATGACTATTTAATAGATTTAAATATATCAAATCTAAAAAGAGTGTCAGAAATAACAAATAGCGATGAGATTTTAGATGGAAGAGTAAAAACACTCCACCCTATAATCTATGGCGGCATACTTGCCAAAAGAGATAACAAGAAACACATGTCTGAAATAGAAAGCATATCAGGATTACTAATAGATATTGTGATTTGTAATTTATATCCTTTTGAAAAAACTCTAAAAGATCCGAGTAGTACTCACCAAGAAATAATAGAAATGATTGATATAGGTGGGCCTACTATGATTAGAGCTTCAGCAAAAAATTATGATTCTGTATTAACAATTGTAGATCCAAAAGATTATGATCTTTTACTAAATAATGAAATAAAAGATCATAACAGCCGTTCATCTATCAATAAGTTAATAACAATTGAGCAAAGAAAAAATCTTGCAAGCAGAGCTTTTCAACATGTTTCATATTATGACACCCTTATATACAAATATTTAAATAACAACTCATTAAAAACTCATGAATTACCATCCGGTAAATTAGTGAAAAAATTAAGGTATGGAGAAAACCCTCACCAAAAAGCACATCTATTTCAATCTGAAGAATTAGGAAATGGAATAATAAATGGGAATCAACTCCATGGAAAAGAAATGTCTTACAATAATATAATTGATGGAAATACAGCTTGGCAAATTGTTAATGATTTCAATAAAAATACATGCGTAATCATAAAACACGCAAATCCATGCGGACTAGCAACTTCGGACGATCAAGTACAGGCTTTTCAAAACGCGTTTGATGGAGATCAAGTATCTGCTTACGGAGGAATAGTAGCTTTCAACAAAACGTTAACAGAAGAAACTGTGAATTCAATGAAAGGTATTTTTTTTGAACTAATCATTGCACCTGGATACTCTGATAAAGCATTGGAAAGATTACAAAAACGAAAGGATTTGCGAATAATATCGATGGAAAACATCAAATATTCTGATCCGGAATTTGAATTAAAAACATTTGCAGGAGGCTATATCATTCAAGATTCTGACACAAAAAGAGACTCGATTGATGCATGGCGAACTGTGACTGATACAAAACCTTCACAAGAAGAATTCAAAGACTTAGAATTTGCATGGAAGGCTATTAGATATGTTAAATCAAATGGAATACTTTTGGTAAAAAACCAATCTATAGTCGGCCTTGGGACAGGTCAGCCAAACAGAATAAATAGCATAGAAATTGCTTCAAAAGTAGCTGGAGACAAAGCAAGTAGAAGTATATTGGCTTCTGATGCATTTTTCCCATTTGCTGACAATGTTCAATTAGCATACGAAATAGGCGTTAAATCAATTATTCAACCAGGCGGATCTATAAGGGATGATGAAGTTATTCAGCTTGCAGACAAATTAAACATATCAATGGTTTTTACTGACACCAGGCATTTCAAACACTGATTTTCACAGGAGATTTCGAGAAAAACAACATAACAAAAGCTACCAAATTTATGATCGAAAACCCAAGAAATGCTAACTGATAGCTGCCATAATTATCAAATGTTGCCCCTGAAATTATAGGCCCTAATATAACTCCAAAAGTAACTACAATACTTCTAAATCCCATTATAGTTCCATAATTTTTCGTACCAAAATAATCAGCCATCAATGCATTAGGAACAACTGCGCTCCCTCCTTGAGAAAATGAATAAAGGATCAATGCAATTATTATTCCGCTGGTACTATCAACAAAGGACAAGAAAAATACTGATATTGAAAGTAATAACATTGATATCATCAATATATATTTTTTATTTATGTAATCACCAATAGTACTTACCCCAAACCTTCCAGGAATACTTATAACTCCAACAGATCCTGCGAATGCTGCTGCAGTAACAGGGTCAATCCCTAAATCTACAAAATAAGGTACTAAATGTAGCCCTACTCCACTAGTAACCAAAATCCTCAATCCTGTAGATAATGACAAAAGCCAAAAGCTTGATGACAACAAAGCTTCTTTTGGGGAGAAATGGGTAACAATAGAATCATTTTTATCAGATCCATTTTCAGTGACTTTTAATCCGTCAGGATATTGTCCGTATTTATATGGATTGTGTCTCATAACCAATCCACAAGGGATTCCGATTATCATCACAATAAAACCAATTATTATAGATGTATCTCTCCATCCTAATAATTGAATTCCCCATCCATATAAAGGAACTATCACCCCTCCAATCCCAACTCCGGACCACATTATTCCAAATGCCAATCCTCTTTTTTTATTAAACCAATTAGCAACTGCTGTTTGTATGGGTGTGTGCAATGTTCCTGCGCCTATCGTTACGCCTACTATATAGACTAAAGCAAATGACAAAAATCCATTGATTTGTGAAAGTAATATATAACCAATTCCCATTATAGGAACGCCAACTAAAATAACTGCTCTCGGACCAAAACGATCTATTAAAAAGCCATCAATTGGGCCTAAAATTCCGTTTTCTAATCTTGCCAATGAAAAAATCGTAGATATCCGTGTTCTACTCCAACCAAACTCGTTAGATAAAGGTAAAAACAAATTACCAAAGCCATGAAAATTAATACCTGAAGATATAGACATCGCAAAAGTACCTGCAATGACTATGTACCACCCATAAAATATATTTGGTTTTTTTAATTTTTTCAATTTAATTTTTTTTTAATATATAATCTGATAATATTGGCAAAATATTCGAAGTTGATCCTCTTAATATAATCTTAGCAATACTACTTATTGGAGTTGTGTTAATATTAGCCTCGACAATCATTCCTCCATTTTTTTTTATATATTTCGGGAAATTTGCTGATGGATTGACTAAAGACGAGGTTCCTACAACTAATATAAAATCTGATTTACTAACTACATCTATACAATTTTTCAAAACTGATCTTGGAATTGCTTCTCCAAATAAAACAGTGTCAAATTTGATAATCCCTCCGCACTCACATATTGGAGGTAAAATTGATATGTCCATCGATTCTCTTGAAAATCTTTTTTCACATTTCACACACCTACATTTATATCTACTACCGTGAATTTCTATTACATTTTTACTTCCGGCTCTATAATGTAATTCGTCAACATTTTGAGTAATTACATGTTTAATGATATTGTTTAATTCCAATTCTGCAATTGCATAATGCGATTGATTAGGAATCGCTTGTTCAACCGAATTTCTAAATTTTGTTCTTTGTTCATTTTTATTTGTATCCAACTGATCTTCCCACCATAATTTCGGATCATTTATAAAGTTTTTATAATAACCAAAATATGAAGCTTTTGTTGAAAGTGAATCAGAATTACGAAAAGTGGGGATTCCGCTATCTGCAGACACTCCTGCGCCAGATAGTACAATAGGATATTTTGCTTTTTTTAAGAATTCGCCTGCTTCGTAAATTAATTTTTCATTCATTATCTTAACTATCATCCCCCAATAATAATTCATTAGTAGGCATATTCAAATTTTTGATAACTCTAAAATCTAATCCAGTAATTAAACACTGTTTATAATCAGCAATAAATTTAGCCAAATATTCTTGATTCTGAAAATCTAATTCTGAAAACGCATCGTCTAGTAAAATGATAGGTTCAACATTGTTTTGTTTTATTAACTCACACTCAGCAAGTTTCATCCCTAATATAAGTAATCTTGCCTGCCCTCTAGATGCAAAATTATAAGCATTATCACCATCAATTTTAATAAGCAAATCATCTCTGTGAGGCCCAATAGTCGATCTCCCATATGATATATCTTTCGTTTCTGATTCAATTATTTTATTACTAAAATGACTGCGTATTTCTTCAAAATCATCAGACAAATGATGATCGTTGTGAGTATCAATGCTTTGTATATATTCAATCTTGCCATTATGCTCCGCATTGAAAATCTTTGAAAAAATCAATTCAGAGATTTCTGCTAATTTCTGAATTGATTTATATCTCTGTTGAATGATATACGAACCAACATCGATCATTTTAGTATTCCAATATTCCAATTCTTCTTTGTTTGAATAATTCTTGTTAATGTTTTTTAACAATGCATTTCTCGATTCAACAATATTCTTATATTCAAGTAATTCGGAAGCATAATTTGATGTTAATTGCATATTTAACAAATCAATATATTTTCTTCTATCACTTGGGGATCCAAAAATAACATCAATATCATTAACGCTAAAACACACAGATTTTAATGCTCCTACAAATTTAGATAATTTAATCTTTGCTCCATTAATATTACTATTTTTTGTTAATCTCATGGAATCATTTAAATTTAACATTAATTGCAATTCTGTAAAGTCATTCTTATTGGAAATAATTCCTTTAATATGCGCAAAATCTCCCGATCCGTAAATATTTTTATTAACAGTATCTCTGTCATGCCTAGCTCTGAATGAACTTCCTATAGATAGAAAGTATATAGCCTCAATTAATGAGCTCTTCCCTGAACCATTCCTTCCATACAAAGTTGTGATTCCAGGTTTAAAATCTGTCTCATAATTGATTAAATTTCTAAAGTTTCTAATTTTTATATTTTTTAACATTTTTAAAAAGATAACTAATTCTTGTAATATTTTACATATGAATGTGAATATTAGTATTTATTTTCATATATGATACGTTATAATACTCTTCTGTTAAAAAAGAGGAAAGTAAATGACTCACGTAAAATTAAGAGATGGCGAATCAATAGACGGAATGCTAAAAAGATTTCAATCTATGATGCAAAGATCTGGCATTATGAGAGAATTACGTGATCGACAATATTTTCGGTCCAGACAAGAAAACAGAAGGCTAGAGGCTCAAAGAAATGCTAGGCGATCTAAAAAAAGAGTTTATAGAAGTTACTAATTTCATTTCTCAACAATAAAAATATCTTAAATGCATCCCATAGCTGTTAAAGATATCATTAATAATGCCACAAATTCAGATAGTATAAAATCCTATCTAAAAACCCTCAACAATTCAAACAACACATTCATTGAGTGTAGCTCTTCATTACTTCCGCTATTATCTAAACTTATTCATAAGTCCTCGGGTAGCGATGTATTAATCATTTCTTCAACTGAAAATCATGGAAATGAAATCGTCAACTGGATTAATAATTTAACTAACAAATTTGATGAAACCATTCTATTCCCTCAGAAAAAAAAACCAGAGAATAATTCTAAAGTTAATAATGAACGATTTGAATGTATTTCAAACTTGAAAAACAAATCTTCAAATAAGATGATAATTTCAACTCTCATATCTGCTTTAGAATCCCTACCTTCTCCCTCAATATTAAAATCACAAATAATTAATATTGAAACAAACGATTCGATAAACCTAAATTCATTATCTGAGAAATTAATATCTATAGGTTTTGAGAATAAAAGTCACCAAATCGAAATAAAAGGTGAATACACAATAAGAGGAGGAATTTTAGATATTTTTTCTCATGGTTATGATAATCCGATACGAATTGAATTTTTTGATGACAAAGTAGAATCTATAAGAGAATTCGATATAAATACAAATGTTAGTATTAATGAATTAAACAATTGTTCAATAGAATCTATCAATTATAATCTTGATTCAAACCATAAAAATCAATCGTCATTATTTGAACATATAGAACCAAGCACAATAGTGATTTTGGAAAATCCTGATCTTGTTTTCCAAAACTTAGAAGATCGTATTTTAAATAATAATGACAATGGAAATACAAATGAAAAATATCTACACAAATTTACAATAAATGAAATTAAATCTTTAATTCATAAATTTAAAACTATAAATATTACCCCTTGGAAAACACAACAATCCAATTCGGTCGAGAAATTATTTAATATCAAGAATATTCCTGTTATATCTGCAAATCAAAAAAGTGCAAATCTCAATCCATTAATAAATTTTAACGGACAAATATTAATACAAACAAGTTACCTAAACAGAACCAAAGAATTAATCGAAAGCCTTGAGCTAGTATCTGAAGATATCAACATAACCTATACTCCTCCATACAAATCAACCCCAGGATTCATATTGAGTAATAATAACCACCAAACAATGCTAGTTAGTGATAGGGAGTTATATGGAACTAAATACACTCCAACTAATTACACAAATATAACCAAAGAAATTATTATAAATGACGAAGTTAAACCTGGTGATTATATTGTTCATTACGATCATGGAATTGGAAAATTTATAGATTTCGGGAAACCTCCAAAAACTAAAACTAAAGAAGATTTCATGATAATAGAATATGCAAATGACGACAAATTATATGTCCCTTTAAATCAAATTCATAAAATTTCTCCATATATTGCGCCTACCAATAAACTTCCCAAATTAAATTCACTAGGTAGTGAAAAATGGACAAAATCAAAACAAAAAGCTCAAGAATCCGCTTTGAAATGGGCAAGAGAATTATTAACTATCTACGCTGAAAGAGAGTTAAGCCCTGGAATTAAGTATTCAAAAGATAATGATTGGGAAAAAGATTTGGAAGGTAGCTTTCCATTTAAGGAAACAGCAGATCAGTCTTCAGCAATAAAATTAATAAAAAATAAAATGGAAAGCAAAAACCCAATGGATCTTTTACTATGCGGCGATGTCGGGTTTGGGAAGACAGAAGTGGCAATCAGAGCTGCTTTCAAAGCAGTTTGTAATGGCAAACAAGTTGCCGTTGTTGCACCTACCACTATTCTAACTCAGCAACATCACGAAACCTTTAAAAATCGACTCTCCGCATTTCCTGTAAGTATAGAATATCTCAGTAGGTTTAAATCAAAACAAGAACAAAAAATTATTACTAAAAATATCAATGACGGAAGCATTGATATTTGCATTGGCACTCACAGAATAATCCAAGATGATGTTAAGTTTAAAAATATAGGATTATTGATTATAGATGAAGAACAAAGATTTGGGGTTAAACAAAAAGAAAAAATAAAATCTAAATATCCAAACATAGATATTATAACAATGACCGCCACACCAATACCTAGAACCTTGTACATGGCAATTTCAGGAATAAAAGACTTATACAGTATTAATACTCCACCAGAACAAAGATTGCCAGTTGAGACAATCATAAATGAATACGATGAAAATCTGATAAAAGACTCTATTAATAATGAGTTAAATAGAGGAGGTCAAGTATTTTTTCTTCATAATAGAGTTGAAACAATTCAAATTGTTTTAAAACAACTAAAAAATCTAATACCTAATGCAAATATAAAAATCGCACATGGGCAAATGCATGAATCAGATTTGGAAGAAACAATGATTGATTTTGCAAATAAAAAAATAGATATTTTATGTTGTACTACTATAATTGAATCTGGGCTAGATTTGCCTAATGTTAATACATTAATTGTTAATAATGCGCACAGGTTTGGACTATCGCAATTATATCAATTAAGAGGCAGAGTAGGAAGAAGTGAAAAACAAGGATATAGTTATTTTTTAATTCCAAAATATACAAAATTAACTTACGAATCAGAAAAAAGACTACAAGCTTTAGAAGAATCCATAGAATTAGGTTCAGGTTATAAAATTGCCATGAGAGATTTAGAAATTAGAGGGGCTGGCAATATATTAGGTAAAGAACAAAGTGGCCATGTAATTTCTATAGGACTTAATCTCTATTCAAAATTAATAACAGAAGCTAAAAATATTTTGGCAAACAATCAAAAGCCTTTACTAAATGAATTTGATTTGGATTATGAAATGCCAAAAATTCAATTAAACCTTCACCTAGAATTTACTGATGATTATATAAAAGAACATAAAGTCAAATTTGAATTATATAAACAATTAAATTTATGTCAAACTTTAGATTCTGTAGATCTGATTAAAGCGAATATCATTGACCGATATGGGCAAATAAACAAAGAGGGTGAAAATATAATTTATAACTCCAAAATACAGATATTAGCTAGGAATTGTAATATAAAATCTATTACTAAAATTAAAAATGATATTGTCATTCAATTCAACAAAATATCACTAGATATAGATCTAATTAATATAAAAAACAAAGTATCTTTAAATTCTAATAAAATTAAAATTAATTTCAATGAAAATGTTTGGCAGGAAGAACTTCTAGATATGTTAATAAAACTTGAAAGAAATGAAAATAAAATAAATGAATAGCATATTATCTATACTCCCATTATTTAGCGCATTATCGTGGTCAGCATCTGCAATAGTCTTGAAAAAATTCAAAATAAAGAATTTGTATTTATTCCCATCTATCGAAAGTTGCCTTTCTTTTTTGGCATTATTTCTTGTCAATATTTATCTGTCTAGATGGGATATTTTTTTCTCATATGATGTTAAAACATATCTGATTTTATTTATAGGATATTCATTAAGTGTTTTAGGTACATTTATTTATATTCAGGCTTTAAAAAGAATCGAAATTGGAATAGTTTTCACATTAGCTACAAGCATTCAGGTTTTATTAATATCATTATTAGATAAATTTATTAATTTATATACATTTAGTAACTTGTTTGTTATCGGAACTGGAATTATTGTTTTTGGTGTTATCGTAATAAATTTACCTCACATAAAACTAATTAATTCCAAAACTAAGAACACAAATAATATCATTGGGATTGTTGCAAGTTTAGCTTGTGGTCTTTGTTGGGGAACTACTGCATTTTCGGTAGACAAGGCATTAAATGTTGTTTCTATTTTGGATGCAGCCACAATAAGAACCTTACTAACATTTATATACTTTCTTCCAATAAACTTATTCCAATACAAAATCATTAGATCTACTACAAATTTTTACGAATTAAAATTCCTAACTTTATCAGGATTATTTATAACTATAGCTATGTTACTTTGGACATCTTCCTTAAAAGTAAACACTGGTTCGTGGACAACAGTATTGGCAAGCTCAGCGCCAGTGTTTGCATTATCGCTGGGGTTTATTTTTCTTAATGAAAAACTTAAAAGAAATGAGTTTTTAGGAATATTACTTTGCCTTATTGGAGTACTATCAATTATTTTGAGTAATTAATAAATCTAACAATTCAGATAAAGTTGAGATTTTTTCATGATCATAATTAATATGACTACTTTCGCGATCTATTAACATAGAATTCATCCCAGCATTTCTTGCCCCATCAATGTCTGACAAAATTTGATCTCCTATATACATAGACTCTTTTGATTCGATTCCCAATTTTTTTAATGCTAGATTAAAAATAATTGGATCTGGTTTTTCAGCATTAGCTTCTTTTGATGTAATACATACATCAATATATTCACTTAATGCGAATTCTTTTAACAATTCATCTCCCATTCTATCCATATTGGAAATCAATCCTAATTTATAATGCGATTCTTTTAATCTACTCAACGTAGGGATAACATCAGGGTACAAAATCATAGAATATGGGATCTTTTGTAATTCCTGGAAAATTTTTTTACAAAGTTTTATATCGACTTCATATCCATCTCCTGACAAAACTAATTGTTCGTATTTCCCAAAAAAATTATTCTTATCTACCAAGGACATTGACCTAATAGGATCAATAGAATTTTGTTCTGACATAAATTTGTCTGCAAAAAAATATCCTTTTGAAACTCCATTTTCAGATAAATTTAGCCCATACTTTAATGCTACTTGAGATTGAATAAGAAACCTTGATGGTTCAAAGCCAACTAAGGTACCATATAAATCAAATAATACTGCTTTAATTTTCATTAAATTATGATATCACTTATTATAATTGTTCATTACTTAAATATATGAAAACAGGAAAACTTCCAAATAAAATATTATCTACGCTTTTAAACAGTTTATCTAATGACGATAAAAGAGTTGTTGTGGGGCCTTCGGTAGGCGAGGATGCTTCTGCTATAGATATTGGTAGCAAATATCTTTTGGTAAAAACTGATCCTATTACATTTGCAACAGACAATCTTGGATGGTATTTAGTGAATATCAATTCAAATGATATATTTACGATGGGAGGACAACCTAAATGGCTACTTACAACATTACTATTCAATCCTTCTATAACAGAACTTGAGATTAAAGAAATCTTTGAAGACATAAAAAAATCTTGTAAGGCAATGAATATATCCTTAGTTGGAGGTCATACAGAAATAACATCTCAGGTAAATTCACCAATTGCCATAGGATGTTTAATTGGAGAAGTTGAAAAAAATAAACTTATAACTACATCAGGAGCTAAAGTTAATGATGATATATTAATAACAAAACATATTGGACTTGAAGGGACATCTATATTAGCAAACGACATCAAATCAAAAAAAACAAAGATAAATCCCACTATCATTAATAATGCCATTAAATTTATTTACAATCCTGGAATTAGTGTAATGAAAGAATCCCAAATAGCAATAAGAAACAAAAACGTGTCGAGCATGCATGACCCGACAGAAGGAGGATTAATCACTGGATTAGAAGAACTAGCAATAGCATCAAACAATGGCCTTTATATCAATGCTGAAAAAATCCCAATTAAAAATGAAACACAACTTATATGCGATGAATTAAATTTAAATCCTTTGGGATTGATTTCTTCTGGTAGTCTAATAATAACTTGTGACTCTCAATATTCGAATACTCTAATAAAAAAAATTACATCAGCAGGAATCAATGTAAATAAAATTGGTAAAATAACTCCTAAAGATAAAGGTTTGAAATTAAAAATCAAGGATAAAGTTAAAAATTTTCCTACATTCGAAAGAGATGAAATTGCAAGATACTTTGAATCAAAATAATTTACCTACCAAGTCTGATGTCGTAATCATTGGTGGCGGTATCATTGGCTGTTCCATAGCAATGTTCCTTTCAACAAAAGGTGTGAATTCTATTACATTGATTGAAATGAATTCATTGTCTTCTGGAGCGACTCATAAATCAGGAGCAATGATAAGAGAATTTTATCAAACTGATTTTTTGATAGAAATGGCTAAGGAATCAAAAAAATTGTTTGAAAAAACTGAAATTAAAATAAATAAAAATGGTAGATTATATCTTTTTTCTAAGGAAAATAAAGAAATAGTAGAACAAAATGTAAAGCTTAATCAAGATCATGGTGTAAATCTCGAAATTTTATCTACTGAACAAATCGAAAAATTAATTCCTAATATAAATTTAAGCAATGTCGAAATTGGTTTTCTTGAGCCAAATGCAGGATATGTCGATTCTGTAGACTCGACATATTATTTTGCTAATGAAGCATTGAACAATGGAGTGGGAATATTTACTCATACTAAAGTTGAATCAATCGAAGTTAAAAATGACAAGATTAAATCTGTCACAACTGATAAAGGGAAAATTGAAACTTCTATTGTTGTAAATGCCGCGGGAGCATGGGCTAATTATATTAATAAATCAACTAATGAAAATCTTCCGATCTTTGCATTAAGGGTTCAACAAGCTTTAGTAAAATCGAATTCCTATTTTGATCCATTCAAATATTGTCTTATGGATTATGTTAACGGTACTTACATGAGGCCTGATGATGGAAACAGTTATATAATCGGTGAAGAATTAGGATTTGAACAAAGTGATATAGTATCTCCAGATTTTTATAATCAATCTGCTGATGAAAATATAATTTTGAATCATAAATTGAAAATTGAAAATCGGTTGCCAAGATTTAAAGACTCGATTTTAAAAGGAGGTCATGCTGCGCTGTATGATATGACTCCGGATGCAAATCCTATCCTTGGCAAATCTACTAAAATCAAAGGATTGTTTTACGCAGTTGGATTTAGTGGGCATGGATTCAAATTATCCCCAATAATTGGTAAATTACTCTCTGAATTAATAGTTGAAAACATAAAAGACCCTCTATTAGACAAATTTAATTTGACTAGATTTACAATCAAAAATTTAATAAAACCTAAATTTCCTTTTAAAAATATGCTGAACTAAATTCCTAAACATCTCTTATAGACAAAGAGTACTCAATTCTTCTATAATTTTGTTTCTATCTAAATACAAATGATATTTAGAGCCGCCGAGGTGGTGGAATTTGGTAGACACGCAGTGTTGAGGGCGCTGTAGCCTAAAGGCTGTAGGAGTTCGAGTCTCCTCCTCGGCAGTGTGAAAAATTATGGCGACGTGGCCAAGTGGTCTAAGGCAGGGGTCTGCAACACCCTTATTCGGCGGTTCGAATCCGCCCGTCGCCTCCAAGCCCGGGTGGCGGAATGGTAGACGCGGCAGACTTAAAATCTGTTGAACTTAGGTTCGTGGGAGTTCGAGTCTCCCCCTGGGCATTACCTGATTTATTTACTTCTTCATATATTTCAATTAAAATATCTTATTTTTTATAAGTTATCTTTCTGTGCTCGGAATCTCGAAAATTTCCCATAACTATTAAGATAAAATCAACCAAATAACCTATCCCAAAACAAGCAAATGTAAGAGCCCAAATTATACCAGTACCAATTCTACCCGCATAAAATCTATGAACACCAAAAAAACCAAATAGAAACCAACAAATAAATAATATAAACCATTCTTTTTCACTAGATGGGCCAGATTCTAATTTTGATTCTAATTCTTTGATTTTTACCTTTTCTTCAAGATCTTTAATTTTTTGAGATTGAGTCATAATGCTCCTAGATAAAATTAAATAACCTAATTATAATCATTAAGTCAAAAGTGTACCATTAGGATTATCCATTATTATTTAATATGATGAACAGCTCAGCAGATCAGGTACATGGTTATCTAATATTATGGAGTTGAATGACCAACACTTTATTCTTAAAATCTGTTGAACTTAGGTTCGTGGGAGTTCGAGTCTCGCCCTAGGTATTTCCTTCAGTAAAATGACTCTAGAGAGATGTTTTTCTATCCAAGAAAATGACTGCAATTATAGGCTTCTACCATTTTCTTGACCATTTCCCAATAATAAACGAACAAAAAAGATTGTGAATTAAAGTATGACTTTCATCATGTCCATTTCTTTTTTCATGGAATCAGAGTATCTTTTTTCTATTCCTATTTCTTTAAATCCTAGTTTTTTCAAAACATTTCCTGATGGAAGATTATCTATAAAATATCCTGATTTAATTTTAGGTGAATCTAATTTTCCCAATGCATATTCTAATAAATATTTACTTGATTCGGTTGCATAACCTTTTCCCCAATAATCTTTTCCTAACCAATAGCCAAGTTCATAATAATTATCATTATGTAAATGTAATCCTACACCGCCTATTAATTGATTATCTAAGAATATATTTAAAGCAAGTTCATTGTTATTACTTTCTTTCAAATAGCTTTCACAATCATTGTAAGTATAGGGATAAGGAACCATTGCCAACCATTTAACGACTTCCCAATCTCCTATTTGTGAAACAATTGATAATATGTCCTGTTTGCTTTTAGGTTTTTTTAAAATTAATCTATCTGTTTTAATCTCAATCATAAATGTATTTTACATCATGCACATTCCTTGACCATATCTTGACCATTTACAAATAGATATTAATTATATTGATTTGATACCAGACGAATTAAATTCTGTTCAGTAATTAACAATGTTTGTATTCATTTATATTGACTGTAATATCTGCTTAAACACACTTAAAATCTGTCGAGCTTAGGTTCGTGCGAGTTCGAGTCTCGCACTGGGCATTACCTTAAATTAATTGTATCAATGATTTGAATATGATTAACAAACCTTCTGTATCTAACTTGCAATATTCTAGTAAATCTTTGTAAATCTTTTTCTTCTCAGTATCACTTATATTGCCACTTATCATCTCATGCCATTTATACCGAGCTATCATACCGCCTGAAATATTTATATCAGAATATGTTTGTTCTTTATTAAATACTGGAAGAACCAGTTTCAATGTAGATCTTCCTTTGAAATCTGGGTGTATATAGTAACCTTTGGAGTTTTTGAATATTTCCTCTAAATCATACATTCTTTTATTCAATGACTCTAAAAATGATGCATATTCAGGATACATTAAACCCATTTCATCATTTCTTTTTTGCTCAAATCTTTTGTGATAGACCAGAATTAATCCTTTATCTCCTATTTGAGATTCAAGATTCTTTAAAAGTTTTGGTAATGGATTTGAATTTTCATTATGTAAATAATATCTATGAATTGTCTGATTTTCGTCTAGCTTACTTACATGGTATTGCATTGGGATTTGTTGATAAGCACTAAACCCATCCCATTTAGGTATAGGAGGTTGGAGAGTTTCGTAATCTAAAGCATATACAGGATCCTCTGCTTTAAAATCTTTTAGTTCATTTCTTATGGATTGAATATTTATTATTGGTTTTTTTGTACTTGTGACTTGGATATATGATTCTTGAGCAGAACTAATTTTAAGATATTTTGAGACATCTTTAATGTTGCTAATTTTATTATTTGTTAAGTTATTTATTTGTTTAGTGGTTATATTGGGTATTTCAAAAATTTCGTCAGTAAGCCCTTCTTCTAAATGACAATTTTGTTTATGTGGGCATTCTCTACAATTTCCTTTATTAATTTTTTTTGTTGGCTTTGAGTTCTTTTTGATTATACTTATCATTTTGTTTATTTCTTCTTCAATATTAGATGATTGATACTCCAACAAATTAGTAACATCATCTTTTTGAAACAACTCTTTGATATTTATTGCCCCTTTCCTGATCCAATTTTTGTTGAGATAAAGTAAATGTACAGATTTTATAGGTATATTTGATTTTTCTAATACATATCTTTGATAATTTAGATCACGTTTAATTTCATCTTCTAATTTACCATTTGATTTGTAGGGATTAGCTTTTCCTTTAACTTCTATCAAATGATAATTTCCATCTTTATCAATAAATAAATAATCAGCTCTATTAGTTATTCTTATATTAGTATCTTTAACTTCAATAGTTGTTTCTGGTTGGTATAGTGTTATATTTCTATAGTTTTTTATTTCTATATGTAAGTGATTTGAATCGATTAAGTCACCAAAATATTTTTTTGACTCTTCTTCAATAGCAATACCTTCTTTTTTTCTGTTATTTTCTACATAAGATTGTTCTATTGATTGTCCGGTATCATAGTGATTGATAGCTTGGCATGTCATATGATTTTTATAATTTTGTTTAGTTATTGTATTTTTCATTACAATCTACCTAAGGTTTTTATCATTTAAATCTTTTTATTCATAATTAAATTATAAGCATTAAGTCAAAAAATAAAATTCCCACTATTCCCACCAAATTCCCACTATAAGCTTTTATTGTATTTAATCACATCTAAATCTCGATAGTGTTTATCCTAGGGGGAATGGTATATTTAAGTGCATATAAGTAGAATACGTAAGACTTAAAATCTGTTGAACTTAGGTTCGTGGGAGTTCGAGTCTCCCCCTGGGCATTACCTTCAGTAAACCATTGCTGAAGAGACGTATTTCTTAAGTGTTTCAATCTTCTTATATGGTTAAATGGCACCGCAAATGGCACCATAGATAAATTGCATATTGTTTTTTAAACATAATTTATATAACATCATTCTTATGAAATTACCTTTTATACTCTTACTTTGCTTTGTCGTTTTTGCTTGTAATTCAAATACAAATCAAACAGATAATTCTGTTCCGCAAACTTCAAATTTGAAAAGTACAAAAATTCAATCTCTAGAAAAAAATACAGAAAGTAAATCTGACCAACAACCTCAATCACAAAATCCAGAAGATAAATCGAATGTTGATTTAAACAACAGAATTACTAATGATGTAGACTTGGATTCATATATAAAAATTCAAATTTTAAACGCAATCAACAATGGTACGACAAACAGTCTTGATCCATCAAAACTATGTGCAGACATTCCGTCTGATAAAAAAAATATTTGCATAAGAAATACCACAACACAAATACAATATGCTATGGCTATACCTAAAAATCCAACTGATACTAATCAAAAAGCCATAACATCAACATCACAAAGTGAAAAATCCCTTCCGAATATAACTTATTTTGCAACAAATAAAAGCGATAGATTTTTTGTTGACTTTGAAGATGTTATTGCAGGACATCCTTATGTTGGAGCAAGAAGTCCTAGGCCGCATAATGATGCTCAAGTATATTTTTCAAACACAGATCAAAGGTGGATTAATGCTAAAAAACCTTCTGATTACCCTCCTATCTATGCTGTAGCTGATGGTTATGTTAGTTTACCTGAATCATCATTCTATAATGTGGTTGACCACTCAGACGTAGATCCTGCTTGGTGGCATGTAGCTTACAATTTTACTTTAAGAATAGCCAAAGACGATAATAGTTATATAGAATTCTTGTATCAAATGGAACCTTATATGATACCTGGCATTATAGGCAAACCAAAAGATTTCTATAAACAATTTATACTTGTTACAAATGGTCAATATGTAAAGAAAGGAGATATATTAGCATATATGTATGTCCCGTCTTTTAGCGAAATGGCTGGGAGCAAAGGAGCATCTTCGCATATTGCTTTCTCTTTAATTAAGCAACCAAGAACGATATATGCACCTGCTATTTTTTCCGAAGAAGTAGTTGCGGAATTTGGTGATATTTATAGAAATCCTAAAGAAGGATGGGAAAGTAAAAGTTTTGGATTTGATTGGAACAGAGGAAGAGGGCTTCCAAATGGGATGGGTTGGATGATTAGTGGTGAAGAAAACCCGTTTGGTGATAATCCTCTAGATGTATTATTGTTTGATGGAATTAAAGATTCAGAATTAGATTCTAAAGCAATGGTATATCCTGAAGACTTAGGGTTTAAATCTTCAAACTTGTTATATAGCAAGTATGGATGGGGGGACACAATTATAGAAAATATTAAAATTGAAGAAGATTGGCAATTTCTATTTTCTGGAATTGGTGCCCCAATGAAAGTTGTTTTCAAATTAGAAGAAAACGGCAAATACAGAGAAAGTAAAGTGCTTGAATTGCGACCGGGACAAAATTTTAATTTAACTCATCAAAACAATTTTTTAGGAAATACATCGAAATTTTCTATATTAATTACAGATCCAAATAATTGGGGATGGAGCTTAGCTTTTGCAAATAAAGAA
>JAPYRX010000010.1:4497-63645 GCA_029936815.1 Dehalococcoidia bacterium | reverse complement strand
CCTCTATACCTATAATTGAATCTCTTATATGAATATCATTAAATCGATAATTACCTGAATATCCATAGGATATCGCGCCACCAACTGTACTATTTTTCAATTGTGGTAGCTTATATCCTAAAAATTGATTATTTTGTTTTAATATTTTAGTCAAATCAGCAATCTTCATCCCTGCTTCTACAGTTATAGTAAGATCAGAAGGATTATAATCAATTACTTTACTAAGATTAGAAGTTTCAATTACATAAGTATTTGCATTAATAGGGTTCCCATAATCAATTTTTGAATATCCCCCTAGTATCATTAATTTAGAATTTGTTGAATATAAGTCTAAAACAATTTCAGATAATCTGTTTTTGTTTTTGGGGCTAAAAGTATCTAATATTTTATATTCGTTAATTGTTGTCATATTACTCTCTTGAAGAAGGAAAAATCTTGCCAGGGTTGAATAATTCTTTAGAATCAAAAATATTTTTCATATTTTTCATATTTTCTAAATCATGATTAGAAAATAGAAGTGGCATATATTCTTTTTTCTCATAACCAATTCCATGTTCTCCACTAAGTACTCCGCCATTTTCAACACAAATTTTCAATATCTCTCCACCTAATGACAGTGCTTTTTCAGTATTACCAGGTATTTGTTGATCAAAAATAATACATGGGTGTAAATTTCCATCTCCTGCATGTAAGATATTAGCAACAATCAACCCGTACTTTTTGGATAATCTATTTACTTCAGATAATACTGGAGCAAGCTTAGTTCTCGGAACAGTACCATCTACCAAATAATAATTAGGAGCAAGCCTGCCTAAAGCAGCAAATACTCCTTTGCGAGCTTTCCAAAATAATTCTCGTTGTTTTTCATTTGCTGCTAATTTAATTTCTATTGGATCAAATTCGTTTAGAATATCTTTAATTAATAATTCTTGCTCTGTAACTTCATCCTCAAATCCTTCAATTTCAATCAATAATACTGTATCTGAGTTTTTGGGTATTCCTACATTAGTACTTTCTTCTGCTGCCTGGGATGCTGTTTTATCCATCATTTCAATTGACGCTGGAATTATTCCAGAAGAAATAATTGCTGTAGTAGCGTTAGCTGCATCAAGGATGCTATTAAATGCAATTAGAAATGTTTTAACCATTTCAGGTTTTTTTATTAATTTAACCACAACTTTCGTGCATATTCCAAACGTACCCTCCGAACCTATAAATAACCCTCTGAAATCTATACCATTATTCTCTTTATTAAAATCACCAAACCAAACAATATCACCGGTAAGAAGAACAACTTCTATGGCTAGAATATGGTTAGTGGTAACTCCATAAGCTAAACAATGTGGGCCTCCAGAATTTTCGGCCACATTTCCACCAATTGTACATACTTGTTGACTTGAAGGGTCAGGAGCATAAAAAAAACCAAATTCAGAAGCTTTGTTACTAATTTCTAAATTGATGACTCCCGCTTCAACTTTTGCTATGCCTTTTTCTGGATCAATATCTAGAATCTTATTCATTCTATTCAATGAGATAATCAGCCCCCCTTTTACAGGGACTGAACCTCCACTCAAACCAGTTCCAGATCCTCTTGCAATTATTGGAATATTTGATTCATTAGCAAGAATTACTAGTTTTGATACTTCATCAACCGAAGATGGCAAAGCAACATAGTCTGGCATACCTCTATCATGAGTTCCATCACTTTCATAAACAATCATATCTTGTTTATCAACAATGACAAATTCTTGTCCAACAATATCAATTAATTTTTGTGTAACAGATTGATTATTAATCATAATAAAACCATAATTTATAGTATTATATTTAAAATAAGTATTTTGTCATGAATTTAAATACAAAAAAACAACCATTATTAGCTTCTAAAGGTATGGTTACATCAAATCATCCTGTTGCGTCATCAGTCGGAGTCTCTATTTTAGCTGCAGGAGGCAATGCGTTTGATGCAGCCATTGGTACTGCTTTTGCTCTTTCTGTAGTTGAGCCAATGATGGTTGGTCCATTTGGAGGAGGATTTACAAATTTTTACAAGCCTGATACTGGATTTTCTACTGTTGATGGATATTGTTCAGCACCTGGCAAAGCACACGACTCTATGTATAAACCGTTAAGCAACGAATTAGCCAATTATTTTGATGTTGAAGATAATTTGAATACTATTGGATATCAAGCTGTAGGAACGCCAGGAAATTTATTAGCTTGGACACATTTGGTAGAAAAATATGGTAACTTTCCTCTGAAAGAAGTAATTCAACCTTCAATAAATATTGCAAAAAATGGATATAGAGTTTCAGATTATTTGTCAAACAATATAAGAGATAACATAACTGGTTTATCTAAATTCAAAGAAAGTTCTGATATATATCTTAAAAACGGTAAAGCTCCTATTAAAGGAGATATTATAAAAAACCTAAATTATGCCCATACTCTTGAAGGCATAGCAAAATATGGGTCCAAATATTTACACGGAGGGGAATTAGGCGCTCATATTGAAGATGAAATGAAAAAAAATGGAGGACTATTATCACTTAAAGATTTGAAAACGCAACAAATATTTTATAGAGATACAATAATCGGAAAATATAAAAATTTTGATATCCACTCTGTTGGTCCTGTTAGTAGTGGAGGTATTTGCCTAATACAAATGCTTAATATATTAGAAAATTTTGATATGAGTAAATACAAAATCACTGATCCTGAAAGAGTTCATATACTTTCGGAAGTATTTAAAATAGTTTTCGCTGACAGAAATAAATACATAGGTGACCCAGAGTATGTAAATATACCAATAGAAGGTCTGATTTCAAAGAAATACGCATCTGAAAGATTTAAAGAAATTAATCTTACTCAATCTCAGGATTATAATTACACAACGAATTTTCTTGAGAATGAGAGTAGTAATACCACTCATTTCAATGTTTCAGATGAAGAAGGAAATATTGTATCAATGACTCAAACAATTAATAATGCATTTGGAAGCAGAGTTGCAGTTAATGATACAGGAATGCTATTAAATAATTGCATGCTTCTATTTGATCCTCATTCTGATAATGCAAATTCAATACAACCATATAAAAGAAGTTTATCATCTATGACTCCAACAATAATCTCTAGGAATAAAAAACCATACATTGTTTTAGGAACACCCGGTGGCCGAAGAATATTTGGAGCGGTTTGTCAGGCATTACTTGCTTTAATTGATAATAAATTTAGCCTACAAGCTTCTGTGGAATCACCTAGAGTATGGACAGATGGAGACACATTGGAGTTAGAATATGAATTTCCTGATAAAACTATCAATAAACTGAATTCTATGGGGCACAATACTGTTAGTGTGAATAGAGTTGCTGGAGGAATGAATGCAATTATGTTTGAAAATAACATTATGGAAGGAGCTGCATGCCACAGAGCAGATGGATCTCCTTCAGGATTAAGCGGAGGTTATGCTCTTCCATCTAAGCCAGGAGATGCATTTAGGGATTATTAATTGTTTGAGTCATTGATACAATTATAATCATAATAATTACTGATAAAGAATTAACTGATGAAGAATGGGAATATTATGATTCTCAGGCACAAGGATTTGAAAAAGACTTTACTAAGGCAATAGATGGCAAAGCAAAAGTTGATTTAAGTAACATATCAAAATCAATTAAATAGACTACTACATATTTTTAATTTGAGATTTTATTTCTGATATAGAGTTTGTAGGTAAATTACATATATATGATTTGCATAAATAAAATGTGTTTTTATTTTCAATCATTTTTTTGTCATTAAATATTTTCAAATTACTCTCGCTTTCTATAGACTTTCCAAAATAAAAAAGATTAGGGTTATTATTAATCTCTAAGTTTTTTAGTAATAAATCTATATCTTTATTCTCATGAATAATAACTAAATGATTCTTTTGATCATACTTTATTGATTCCAACAATCTAGTCCATGATAATGTATGCATAGGAACATTTTTTATGTAAGACATTATATCTTTTGTTATTCTATCTACAATTTGTAAGTAATTATTATTATTCGTAACGGATCCTAAATAATACAAACATTCTGTCATTTTTGAAAAAGGGCTCGAATATGGATTGTCATATATGCTTTTCGGCCTGACAAATAAATCTTTCAATTCTTTACTACTATCGAACATAATATGACTGAAATCATCATAATATAATTGTAAGACTTTATCAGAGAGCTCTATTGCTAGATGTAACCACTTATAATCTAAAGTACCTTTGTGAATTTCAATTAAACCCTCTATGAAATAGGCATAATCTTCTAGAGTAGCAGTATAAAAAGGGGTGTCATTTATTACATACCTAGGCAATTCATTATTTTTATTTATATACGAATAAATATAGTTAGCAGTCTTTATAGATTTTTCCAAATATTTATGATGAGAATTGGAAAAGTATTTATTCATTAATCCAGTAATAATCATTCCGTTCCATGCAGTAATTATTTTTTTGTCTTTAAATGGAGGTATACGTTTATTTCTACTATCAATAAGCTTTATTCTTAGTTTATCTAAATCGATAATAGTTTCATTCGTGTGTATATTTAATTTGTTTGGATATCCTCCTGTTAAAATATTTTTACCTTCAAAGTTACCTTTGTCAGAAATGTTAAAAATATCTTTTGCTAATTTAATTTCTTTACCGTCTAAGATATTATTGAATTCACTAGATTCCCACACATAAAATTTACCTTCTTTTCCCTCTGAATCAGCGTCTACAGCAGAAAAAAATCCTTTATTATTTTCAGACATTTCAGTAACCAGATATTTCAATACATCATCCGAGACAAAATTTAACCAATTATATTTATAAAAATCGTAGCTTTTGGTATATAAACTTGAAAGCAAAGCATTGTCATATAACATTTTTTCGAAATGAGGAATTATCCATTTTGCATCTACTGTATATCTATGAAAACCTCCTCCTAATTGATCGTAGATCCCTCCAGTAGCCATCATATACAATGATTTAATTAACATGTCATCTATATCTTTTTCAGAAATAAGATTTGAATAAATCAAGTGATTGTTTTTCAAAAAAATTAAAAATTCTAATATGCTTGGTTGAGGGAATTTAGGAGCACTATAAAAACCGCCGTTTTCCTTGTCAAAAGATGTTTTGATACTTTCAATTACATTTTTAATATTAATATTATGTGATTCATTTTTTAAGTTTGTATTTAACATTTGTTTAATTTGATCACCAATCTCAAAGATTGTTTCTTGCTTATTTTTATAGTGTTCTACAATTGACTGTAGAACACTCATGAAATTTGGGTGGTTTCCTCTTTGAACTAAAGGAAAATAAGTGCCTGCAAAAAACGGTATTTTATCTGGTGTTAAAAACAAGCTTGCAGGCCATCCGCCTGAATCTGTTAATGCCTGTAATGCTTCCATATATATACTATCAATATCTGGTCTTTCTTCTCTGTCTACTTTAATCGAAACAAAATTCTCATTTAAATATAAAGCAGTATCTAAATTTGTAAAGCTTTCTTCTTCCATGACATGGCACCAATGACAAGAAGAATAGCCAATACTTAAAAAAACAGGTCGGTCAAGTTTTTTTGCAATATCAAACGGTATTTCTGACCATGGATACCAATTAACAGGATTATCAGAATGTTGTAATAAATATGGACTGTTTTCATTTTGTAAATTATTGGGCATTTCCCTCCCCAATCAAATATCTAAGTGTTATTGAAATCGGCTTTGTAATTTTTCTGTAACTCTTCTTCCATGACTATAGACTCGTGAATGCATTTGCGTAAATGACTTTTGACTTCACATTCACCAAACAGTCTTTAGTTAGTTCTAGTTCCTGAAAATGTTCAGCACTGTAGTCACTAGGCAAATTTGAAACTTTAAAATTAAATCTTTTATAGTAATTTGGATCACCCAGAAGAAATAAAGCATCGATCTTCATTTCTTTGCTCTTTTTTATGGCTGATTCCATTAGTTGAGAGCCTATTCCAAAGGATTGATTTTCAGGTAACACAGAAAGAGGAGCAATTCCGCCACACAATAAACCTTTATCAGGTGCCATTGATATTTTAGAAACCACTATATTGCCTACAATGGTATCTGACGATTCAAATATAAGATTTAAAAATACATCTTCGTCTAAAATTAATTGTCTAACTAAATCAGATTCTGCTTTATTGCCAAAAGCTGAATAGATTAAATTAAATACTTTCTCTAAATCAGATTCTTTCGTTTCTCTTATCATTCCCATTCAATAGTTCCTGGTGGTTTGCTCGTTATATCATAAACCACGCGATTTATTCCATGAACTTCATTAGTTATTCTACTTGAAATAGAATCTAATACTTCGTAAGGCAATTTAGCCCAATCTGCTGTCATTGCATCTTCACTATTAACAGCTCTGATTGCAATTGTATATTCATAGGTTCTATGATCTCCCATGACTCCCACAGTTTGGGTATTTAATAAAACAGCAAAACTTTGCCATAATTTATCATATAAATCATTGTTTTTAATTTCGTCCATAAGTATCCAATCTGCTTCTCTTAGTAATTCAAGTTTAGGAAATGTTATTTCTCCCATTATTCTTATAGCAAGACCGGGACCGGGAAATGGTTGTCTATCAACCAAAAATTTTGGCAATCCTAATTCTCTACCTATGACTCTTACTTCATCTTTGAAAAGGTTACGTAAGGGCTCAACTAATTTAAAATTCATCTCTGAAGGTAGTCCTCCAACATTATGATGGGTTTTGATTTTGGAAGCATTAAGTGAATCATTAGTAGCACTCTCTATTACATCTGGATATAAAGTACCTTGAGCTAAATATTTAATATCATCATAGTTTTTTTTAAAAGATTCAAAAACTTCAATAAAAGTATTGCCAATTATCTTTCGTTTTTCTTCTGGATCTGAAATATTTGCCAGCTTTGACAAAAATATTTCGGTTGCATCTAAATATTCTACATTTATATTAGCTTCTTTAAATTTTGCGACAACTTCGGTGTGTTCATTTTTTCTTAGTAATCCATTATTTACAAACAAACATACAAGGTTTTGTCCTATTGATTGATTTATCAGAGCCGCAGTCACAGATGAATCTACTCCACCAGAGATAGCGCATAGGACTTTATTAGTACCAACTTGATTTCGAATTTTATTTACAGTATTCACTATGAAATTTTCCGAAGTCCAATCTGGAGGTATATTACATATTTCATATACAAAATTTCTAATTATTTTACTTCCATTCTCTGTATGAACAACTTCTGGGTGAAATTGAATGCCGTATATATTATCAGATTTAACAGCAGCGTATTTACACGATTCTGTAGAAGCCAATAATTCATAACCATCAGGCATAGAAGTTACTGAATCTCCATGACTCATCCAAACATTAAAATTTTCATCGCAATCTTTAAAAAGTTTGTCTGATGAGTTAATAATATTAATACTGGAATTTCCGTATTCAGGATTTTGTTCAGAAGAAACTTTTCCCCCTTGATCGTATATGATCGCTTGTAATCCATAGCAGATTCCTAGAATAGGAACATCAAAATCATAAAGCCAATTTGGTATTTTAGGAGACTCAATATCATTAATTCCCGATGGGCCTCCAGATAAAATTATTCCCATAATATTCTTATTCTTAAGAGCTTCATAAGATTCATTTGGGTTGATTATTTCAGAATAGATATTACATTCTCTAACTCTTCTTGCAATAAGTTTAGAATATTGAGATCCATAATCTAATATAATAACAGTATTATTTTTGTTTTCAGTATTAATTGAATTCATAAAAAAAAGCTTAAATTAATAATAGGTTAAGGTCAACAAAATATGGAGTTCTCTTTAGACAAATCAAAAAATATTGTAGTAAATGTATTAAGTAAAGGCGGAGTTGTTGTTCTTCCCACAGATACAATTTATGCATTGAGTTGTGTTATTAGTAATGAAAATAGTTTGAATAAAATTTTAGCAATCAAAGGAAGAGATATATCAAAAGGGATCCCTGTACTTGTCCCAAATAAAAATTACTTTTATAAATATTCGAATAATGTTAATAAAATGTGTGAAAAATTAATAGAAACTTTTTTACCTGGGGCACTTACATTAATAATGAAGAAAAAATCATTTATTTCAAATATAATATCAGGGGATTCAGATAATATAGCTCTTAGAATACCAAATAGCAAAAATTTAATTAAAATAATGAACATATTAAATAGTGGAATAACGGGAACAAGTGCAAATATATCTGGGAAAACTCACAGTTTATTGAAAGAAGAATTAGTCAATGACCTTGGTGATAAAGTGGATATGATTGTTTTTGGAGAATATACAGAAAAAAATAATAACCCTTCTACAATATTAGACCTTTCAAATAATAAACTTGAAATAATAAGAGAAGGGGTAATAACTATAAGTGATATAAAAAATGCAGGAATAAAAGTAGATTAAATATGAAAGAACATTTAAGTAAAATATCAAATATAATTGAACAGACTATCAAAGATATAGATCACGGTTTAATTGATATGCTTTCGTATCAATTATTTGATGCCAATACAACAGTATTATCAGAATCAAATATTATAGATAATCATAATGAAATTGCTTGTTCACTATCAATAATTAGCTTATTTAATGATGAAAAAAATTATTCGAAAGTTATAACCGGACTTTCTGCATTATATTTATTTAAAACGGGCTTAACCATTCATGATGAAATCGGTTCTGGAACACCAAATTCCAATGGTAAAGATACATTATGGTGGAAATGGGGACCTGCACAAGCGATTAATGCAGGTGATTGTCTATATAGTTTGTCAAAAATAACTATTATTCAAAATGAATTATTGGAAACTAATGATACTCTTACTGTTTTACGAAATTTTGACAATCTAATTCTAAATATTTTTAAAGGTAAATACTTAGAATTACAGAATTCAGAACAATATAAAATAGAATTTAATACAGTAAAGAATATTTATGATCTGAAAGAAATTGAAATGTATAAATTTGTTTCGACTTTATTCAACGATAACATACAAATATCAAATATGTTAAAAATAGTAGGAGAAATAAATTTATATAATAAACATTTAAATGCATTTGATAATTTGTTAACTAACAATACTAATCAAAATTTTACTAAATTAGAAAATGAAATTTTAAATAAGAAAAAAATATTACCTATAGCATACATATTTGATGAATATAAAAATTCCTTAGATTATGTGAAAAAATTAGGTACAATTTATATGAAACGTATGCTCGAATTAGATGATGTAAAATTTTTAAACGAAACTTTTTATTCATCAGAAATCCATAAAAACTATAATAACTATCTAACAGAACAAAAAAATGAATTAAAAAACATATTAAATAGCTTAAATGACCCTAATAAAAAAATAGAAAACGTATTAGAAGAACTTTCGATTTTATGAATGTAAAATTTCACTTAAATAATATTAAATATAACAATTCGAAAATCCAAACTTGCTTATTGCGAGTAGATTTCAATGTCCCAATATCAGAAAACTATGAAATTTTAGATGACACCAGGATTCGTGTTGTTAAAAAAACAATTGATTATTTAATAAATCATAATATCAGAATAATAATGGTATCTCATATGGGTAGGCCAAAAGGTGAAAAATCTTCTAAACTATCATTGAATAATATAAAAGAACAAATTGAGCAAATTCTAAACTATCAAATTAATCTAATTGATTTCAGTGAAACTAATATGTTAAATAAAATTAATAGTATTAATAATAATGAGTTAATAATGCTAGATAATATAAGGTTTTTTAAAGAAGAAGAAAATTATTCTGAATCATTTAGTGAAACATTATCGTCAATAGCAGATATTTATGTTAATGAGGCTTTTGCAGTGTCTCATAGAAATCATTCATCCATCACAGGAGTAACTAATTATCTTCCTAGTTATATGGGTTATAAGATGTATGAAGAGTATAATTCAATATCTAATGTAAACAGTTCACATTATAAAAACTCACTTGCGATATTTGGTGGTTCTAAGATAGATGATAAAATTCTTATATTACGTAATTTCATAGGTAAAGTTAATACTATATTAATAGGAGGTGGTATGATTCAATCATTTTTAAAATCTAAGGATGACACCAATTCAATAGATAGAGAAAACGATACAATAGTTGAAATATTAAATAATAATAAAACAGAAATAATTTTACCCGATGACGTGCTAATAAAAGTGAATGATAGAGTTGAAAACATTGATACAAATAAATTGTCAGAAAAAGACTCCATATTAGATATAGGTTTCAGAACTATAAATAAATACAAGGATATTATTTCTAATTCTGATTATATTTTATGGAATGGGCCTATGGGGATTTTTGAAATAGATGAAACAAACAAAGGAACCGCTGCTATAGCTAAAGCAATTGAAATGAATCAAAATGCATACACTGTAGCTGGTGGAGGATCTACTTTACAAGCAATAAAAGAATTTACAAATAGAGATAAATTTTCTCATGTTTCTACAGGAGGAGGAGCTTTTATGGAATACATAGAAAATGGAACTCTTCCAGGAATAGAAGCTATTATTCATAATAGCTTAAATCAATGAAAAACAAATATTACATAGCAAATTGGAAAATGAATGGAACTAATGATTTAGTTGATCAATATGCTGAATATTCATCTAAAAATGATATTTCAGCATTTACATCTGTAATTTTATGCCCTCCTTATACATTATTGGATTATAGTAATCAAAAATTTAATAATAATAAATTTTTGAAGATAGGTTCTCAGAACATTTCACATAAAAATAATGGCGCACATACAGGTGATATTTCCATAGAACTTGTGAAACCATACTGCCAATATGTAATATTAGGGCATTCTGAAAGAAGACAAAAAGGAGAAACAAAACTTCAAATAATAGAAAAGTTAAACTTATGTAGTGTTAATAACTTAATTCCTATTGTATGTATAGGAGAAAATAATTTTGAAAATAATATAAATTTGGCATTAGAAATTATAACTCCTGAAATAGAATATATCGTTCAACATTTCAAGAACAATAATTTAATTATTGCATATGAACCTATATGGGCTATTGGTAATGATAATTTTTGTGACCCTCAAAGAGCTGAAATAATATCTAAAAACATATTTGAAATAGCAAGATCTATAAATCCCTCCATAGATCTTAATATTATTTATGGAGGTAGTGTAAACGATGATAATTCTAAAGATTATATGTCACAGCCTCATATAAATGGACTTTTGATAGGTAGAGCAAGCTTGAACGCTAAAACGTTTTATAAAATCATATCGAATGCAGAAAATTAATATAAATTGATAGCAATAATTGGCCCCACAGGATCAGGAAAAACAGAAACATCTGTTAAAATTTCAGATTATTTACCTATTAGTGTTATAAATGCCGATAGTCGTCAAGTATATAAATATATGAATATAGGAACTGCTAAACCTACAATAGATCAACAAAATAAACTAGATCATTATGTTTTAGACAAAGTTAATCCTGATATAAATTATAATTTAAATAATTTTATTAAAGATTCTAAATATGCAATTAACAAAATTAAATCACAAAACAAAACTCCAATAATTGTAGGTGGAACAGGGTTGTATGTATGGGCACTAATAGATAAATGGGCTTTGCCTGACGTCCCCCCAGACAAAGATTTTAGAAAAAATATCGAATTAGAAATCCATACTAATGGATTCAAATATGTTCAAAGTTTGTTTGTAAAGGAAGTTGGGGAAAGTGTATCAACAAAATTTGATTTAAATAATACTAGAAGGTTAATAAGGTATTTAGAAATAATAAAAAGTATAGGCAAAGAGAAATTTTTAAACTCTTCAAAACTTAAATGTAATAATAATTTAATTTTTGGATTAGATTATTCTAAAGACGATCAGGAAGAACATATTACAAATCGAATTGAAAAAATGATTGAAGATGGTTGGATTGCTGAAGTCGAAATGCTAATTAAAAAAGGGTATAATTTATCTCACCATTCTATGTCTGGGATAGGATATAAAGAAATTTATTTATACCTCCGTAATGAAATTGATTATAATGAAATGAAAGAAAACACTTTGAAAAGAACTTTTAGTTTGATTAAAAAACAAAGAACTTGGTTTAAAAAAACAGATTCCAGAATTAAATGGTTGGATTCAGATATTAAAAGTCGTGATATTAATGAAATTTCAAAATCAATTTTACAATATAACAAGGATACCACTCAATTATGAATAAAATAAAATTTAGTAAATATACTGGCGCCGGTAATAATTATATTTATATAGACGGACGAAATATAAATTACAATTGGAGTGATTTATCAATTAAAATTTCAGATCAAAACTTTGGAATAGGGTCTGACGGTTTAATTATATTAGATAAAAGTAATAATGCAGATTTTAGTATGCATATGTTCAATACAGATGGATCCGAAGGAGAAATGTGCGGGAATGGACTTAGATGTTTAGCGAGATTTGCACAAGAATTAAATGTGGTTCCTAAAATCCAAGAAAAAATAACTATTGATACAAAAGCTGGACTAAAATATGTTATTTCACCGAAGTATGTAAACAATAAGATGAATAGAGCTACTGTAGATATGGGGATACCTATATTTACAGAAAATAAAATTCCTGTAATTAAAGACTATATAGTGTCTAGTATTCCAGTTGTAAACTTTAATCATGAAGATATAAATTTAGAATTATTTTGCGTAAATACGGGCGTTCCTCATTGTGTAGCATTCATTGATACACCTATATATGAATTTGATCTAGAAAATATTGGTCCATTAGTTGAAAAACATGATTTGTTTCCTCATAAGGTAAATTTTGAAATAGTAAATGTAATTAATGATAATATTTACAATGTTAGAGTTTGGGAAAGAGGTTCAGGAATAACTCAAGCTTGCGGAACTGGAGCAACAGCCGTAACTGCAATATCCAAAATATTAAAAATGCATAAAGATAAATTAATTATGAATTTCCCTGGAGGCGAATTGATTTGCCATTGGGATGGAGAAAAATCTATCTTCATGGAAGGTCCAATAGAATTTATAGGTGAAGGAACATTTAATATAATCAATTAAAGGAAAATGAATGAATATATCAAAACGAATAAACAAAATACCTCCATATTTATTTTTTGAAATATCAAAAAAAATTAAAAAAGCACAATCAGAAGGAAGAGACATTGTAGATTTTGGGATTGGGGACCCTGACATACCCACTCCAGATTTTATTATTAATTCTTTAATTGATGAATCTAAGAACCCAGTTAACCATAGATATCCAGATTCTGATGGAATGCCGGCGTTAAGGGAAAATATAGCAGATTGGTATTTAAGAAGATTTAAAGTTAATTTAGACCCTAGTACAGAAGTTATTTCATTAATTGGAGCAAAAGAAGGAGTAGGGCACGCTGCGTTTGCATTTCTTGATCCTGGAGATATAGCTTTAGTGCCTGATCCTCATTATCCGGTTTATTCAAGAGGGACATGGTTTGCTGGAGCTGAATGTCATTTCATGCCATTAAAGGAGGAAAATAAATTCCTACCTAAATTTTCTGAAATACCAAACGAAGTCATAAAGAAATCAAAAGTTATGTGGTTAAATTATCCAAACAACCCTACAGGAGCAGTTGCAGGCGCTGATTTTTATAAGCAAGCAATAGAATTTGGCATGAAAAATAATATTATAATTCTTCATGATGCTGCATATTCAGAAATAACGTTTGATGGATATAAAGCTCCTAGCATTATGGAGTTTCCAAATGCTAAAGAAATTAGTATAGAATTCCATTCACTTTCAAAAGCTTATAATATGACTGGATGGAGAGTAGGGTCTGTAGTAGGAAATAAAGATTTAATATCTGCTCTAACAACAATAAAATCTAATATAGATTCAGGAATACCTCAAGCAATTCAACACATGGCTATATCTGCTCTTAACAGTGATAATTCAGTAATTTCTCAAAATATAGAAATATATAAAACTCGACGAGACAGACTTATTTCAGCTTTAGAATCATTTGGACTAAAGGTAACAGCTCCTAAGGCAGGTCTATATTTATGGATAAAAGTTCCTGCAGGTCATGATTCATCATCTTTCACCGAATTTTTATTAGATAAATTAGATATTGTAGTTACTCCTGGAAATGGATTTGGGGATAGTGGAGAAGGTTATTTTAGAATATCACTCACAACTCCTGATAAAGATATAGAAAAAGCAATAGAAAGACTTAAATCAGTCAATTTAAATAATTAGTTTATGTCATCAACTGAAAGAGTATTAATAACAGGAATCAACACTAATAGAAAACAATACTATGACGCCAACAGCTCAATTGAAGAACTTGGTGAATTAGTTCGATCTGTTGATGGAAAAATTGTTGCTAAAATAACACAATCCTTAAAAAACCCTACAACTCATTATTTAGGTAAAGGTAAAATCCAAGAAATTATTGATTTAAATAAAACTCTCAAATTTGATACTGTAGTTTGTAACGATGAATTATCTCCTTCTCAGCAAAAGAATCTTGAGAAAAGACTTGAGCCAATTAAAGTGATTGATAGAACTGCATTGATTTTAGATTTGTTCGCAAAAAATGCCATAACTAAAGAAGGAAGGCTTCAGGTTGAATTAGCCCAGCATCAATATTTATTACCAAGAATAGCAGGGCAGTGGAGCCATCTTGAAAGATTAGGAGGTGGAATTGGAACTAGGGGGCCAGGTGAAACACAAATAGAAACTGATCGAAGATTAATAAGAAATAGAATAAAGACGATAAAAGAACAAATAGAAAAAGTAAGAAAACATAGACAAAACTATAGGAAAAACAGAAATAGATCAGGATTTATAACTGCTTCACTAATAGGCTATACAAATGCTGGAAAAAGTCAGTTACTTAATGTTTTAACTAATTCAAATATAAAATCTCAAAACAAATTATTTTCTACTCTTGACCCAACAACAAGGAAATTATCTAACAAATATAACTTTAAGAACAATATATTATTATCTGACACTGTAGGTTTTATAGATAAGTTACCTACAACATTAATTGCAGCTTTTAGAGCAACATTGGAAGAAATAAGTGATTCAAATGTAATAATACATGTTTTAGATATAAGTGATAAAGAACTTAGTAATAAGTATGAAACATCAAATAAAATATTAAAAGAATTAGGTTATAACAATAAGCCAACACTAATAGTTTTAAACAAAATTGATAAATTAAAAAATTTAGATGAAAATTTAAGTGAAATAGAATTTCACAATAATAATACCGCTTATATATCTGCATTAAAAGAAATAAATATTGAAGAATTTATAACAAAACTTTCATATATCACAGATCAAATTAGAGACAGTTGAATAATATTACACATCTATCTTGGTTCGCACTATAAATATTATGTAAAGTACTAGCTCAGATTTATATTTATTATATTATTTTGAATTAAATGTTCTATTAATTCAAATTGAATTTGATGTTTATCAATACTATTTAATTGTAAAATTCTATGTTTATGCATTTCTGGTATTGGCGTAGAATCATTATAACTACTAATAAACAAACAATTCTCATTTAATAATGTTATAAACGAACCTAATTGCATCCAAAATTGAATGTCTTTAAGATCTTTATCAGAATCAATTATAAAGACTGAATACTCATTTTCATTATTAGGAATAGAATCTGAAATTGAAACAAGCAAATCTTTATATTCCAAGTCCATCAACTCAAACATATTTCTAATAACTGATATAGTTTCTGTTTCAGTAAAATATTTTAATGAAATACTTTCGTATTTATTAGATGATATGATTTTAGGTTCAAATCTTGTAATATTATTGTTTTCTAAAGCGTCTTCGCTCATATCATATCTATCAATTGCATGACTAGACGAACCACTATCATATTCAGTGTCATCTGAAGATTTTAATGATGATGAAAATCTTTCAACGAACATAGATTCATCTCCTTTACTTATTAGTCCACTAAATATTCCGTTCTGTACAGCAATATTTATATATTCATCTATTAATTCTTTATTTATAGAGATATTTAAGGCAATAATTCTTTTTAAATTATTGTCGTGAGGAATTTTTTTATCTTCTAATAATTTATAGAAATCAGCAAATTTTGGTGGGATAGACGCTGCTTCTTGCAAAACTCTTGATAATTGGTCCTTACTTCCAGGTTCAAGTATTTCTCTTGATAGTTGAGTTAGTTCAATTTGATCTGAATGCTTTGTCGCATTAGTTAAGCCATAATATCTCATATTATTTATTTTATATGTGTAGTTACTGCTACTAGAAGATATCCTCCACAATTTTGCTAAAGATTTTCGTCTTATTGACATGCCTAAATTCTCATCTAAAATAATTTTAGAATCTAATATACTTTTTTCCAAGATATCTGTTGGATAACCTCTAAAATTTCTCTTTCTCATCTTTGAAATTTCCTGTTTTTTTTATTCAATATTCTTTTCAATAATGAAATAATTAAATAATTTTATATTCAATATAAATATATAAAAATATTAAATGTTTTATTTCATAATTTATTCAATTCTTATTGAATATAACGTATATTTTTTTCAATTTTTTTTCAACAGTTTTATTTAAAAAATAATAGGTGTTAAAATATAATTGATTTATAAATTTGTAACGTGAATTATGCCACTATTGTATACAATAAAAAAGATTTCAAAATTTATTTTTTTATTTTCATTTATATTAATTATTTCTTGTACCTCTTCATCAAATGAAATAATAAAAAATACTAATGAAGAAGAATTATTGCAAAGTTATCAATTAAAAATACCTGACGACGAATTAAAAGCCCCTTCCGAGTATTCGAAAAAACTTAAACCTGTATGGGAAACTTGGGCGTATTTAACAAGAGATTATGTTGAACGTTCATCATTAAGCGAAGATGAAATGACAGAATTATTAATTAATACAATGATGAAATCTCTAGGAGATCAACATTCCAATTACATATCTCCTGAATTTTTCAATGTGGAAAACACTGATATGCATGGAAAATACCAAGGGATTGGAGCAAGTGTAGATATGAATAGATCAGGAGGAATTATAATAGTATCACCTTTTGAGGGAAGTCCGGCTAAAAATGCTGGAATACTTCCTGGAGACTTGATTTTAGAAGTAAATGGAAAATCTTTGGAAGGATCTTCACTAATGGAGGCAATTAATCAAATAAGAGGACCTGAAGGAACAACTGTTGACTTACTTGTAAAACATTTACTTAACCAAGAACAAGAATTAATAACTATTAGAAGAGAATCTATTAAATTAGAGAGTGTTAAATTAAGATCAGAAAAAAACTCTGAAATTGCCCACATAAGACTTACAAATTTTTATCCTGAATCAGCCAAAGATTTATCTAATATGATAAATGAATCTAAAAACAATGGCGCAAAAGCTATTCTGCTAGATCTCAGAAACAATCCTGGTGGATTACTAAGCTCTGTAATTGACGTTACAAGTCTATTTTTAGACAAAGGTATAGTTATAAAAGAAATAGATGGTTACAATAGAGAGCAAATATGGAACGTAAGAGATCTAAATTTCAATAAGCACTTAAATATACCTATAATAATACTTATAAATAATTATAGTGCTAGTGCTAGTGAAGTGCTAACAGGAGCATTAAAAGATTACAATAGAGCAAGGGTTGTGGGTGAAACTTCATTTGGTAAAGGAAGTGTAGGAATATTACGTCCTTTGAGTAACGGCGGAGGAATATCCGTTACAATTGCCAAGTGGTATACACCTAATGGAAATGTTATCCACGAGAAAGGTATCACTCCAGATATTATAATGCCTTCGCAAGATCCTTCAGATACTACTGGAATTCAAATAGAAGCTGCAAAAAATTATATTACTAACAATATATTAGATTAAAAATGTAAAAATGGTTAAATCTATAACAAGAAATAGAAATGCGTACAGAAATTATGCTATTGATGAAAAATATGAGTGCGGAATATCCTTATTAGGAAATGAAGTAAAATCAATAAAATCAAATAGAATAAATATAAATAGTAGTTATGTAACATTTGTCAAATCGGAATTATATTTAATAAATGCTCATATTTCTCCCCTTCCAAATGGCCAAATATTTGACCCTACAAGATCAAGAGTTTTACTGTTACATAAAAAAGAATTAACAAAAATTAAACAAAGAATTGAGGCAAAAGGATATTCAGCAGTTCCTATAAACGTGTATGTAAAGAAATCTTTAATTAAAATAGAGATTGGGCTAGGAAAAGGAAAGAAAAGTTATGATAAAAGAAGAACTATCATAGACAGAGATAGGGACAGACAAGCTGAGAGAGAGCTGAAGAGAAAAAACACCTAACATAAACACAAAAGGCCTGTTTTAAAAGAGATCAACGGCCAGCAGATCATTTTAACAGACCAATTATGCTTATTTTGTTTTAAAGACTATTAATTTCAAGACTTTCGCCCGGTTTCAGGGCTACTCTTCTTACACTTATACCAAATTTTAGTAACCAATAGTTCAAAGTTGCTTTTCCGACGCCTAATTCGTTCGCAGCACCGGTTAATCCTAAATTTGTTACTAATTCAGGCAATACTTCCTCCAAAGGTTGATTTAACCCCTGTTCTATTTTTAACATTTTCTTACTTTTCTTTAGCATAGTTTCAATATATTAGTACCTGCAACATACCGAGTCAATCAGTTTTTATACTTATTTTAAATTAATTTAAATATTTTCAAGTTCGTTCAATTTTATTCTATTTTTTTCATTTTTATTCAATTTATTTCAAATTCCCCTTACTAAGAATGGCAAATTAATTAATTAATTTGCCAAATAACTATTGTAATCACAATTAATATTTGCCATGCGAGTGTAAAGTAAGAATGAATTGTCTTTGGTATATGCGTGATGTTAGTTGTTGTGTCTATTTTTCTCATTCTAATTTGATCTTTAAGTTGTTATCAATAGGAATTGTTACTTATCTTAATAATATCGTCTTAAAATCGATTATTAGTAATAATGTTGTCAACATGAATTGAATTCGTGATATATATACTAAATATTTATAAACAATCATTTAAATATTTATGACAATTCAATATAATATATTTTTAATACACGCCCGCGTAGCTCAGTGGATAGAGCATTGGGTTTCTAACCCATGTGTCGAAGGTTCGAACCCTTCCGCGGGTATACCTTCTTAATTTCTGATCTCTACCCTTCTCACTTATCAAGCTCTTTATCAACCTGCTAGGCGATTTGAGAAAAATAGAGTCACTTGTAATTATTCTATGAGATAAAATATAATTAAAATTATTTATCAATAATAAACATTTGGAGAAGCTAAAGCTCTTTTTCAACAGTATATTTATTTTAAGAATGTAATATGAATATTTTAATAATAGGTGAAGGTGGCAGAGAGAGTGCTATATTACAAAAAATATACAACTCCAAAAACAATACAAATATTTTTATAGCCCCAGGTAATGGTGGTACAGATAACTATGCAACTAAAATTAATATTAAGTCTGATAATATTACTCAATTAGCAAGTTTTGCTCTAGAAAATAAAATAGATTTAACCATAGTAGGGCCTGAAATTCCATTAAGCTTAGGAATTGTTGATTATTTTCAATCTAAAGGATTAAAAATTTTTGGACCTAGTAAAAATGCTTCTCGAATTGAAGGCAGTAAAAGTTTTGCTAAAAATTTAATGAAAGAATTCAATATTCCTACAGCTAAATACAAAATTTTTAATGATGTAAATTTGGCAATGAAATATATACAAACATTAGATACTTTTCCTATAGTAGTCAAAGCTGACGGACTTGCTGCCGGGAAAGGTGTTTACATAGTCAATAATTTAGATGAAGCTATTAACTCAATTAAAGATTTGATGGATAATCAAGTATTTGGTAATTCAGGCAAAACTATAGTAATTGAAGAATACATCAATGGTAAAGAATTTAGTGTCTTTGCATTCACAGATGGCGTAGAAATTAAAGCATTGCTTTCTGCTTGTGATTATAAAAAAGCGTATGACAATGATGAAGGCCCAAACACTGGTGGTATGGGAAGTTACTCCCCTGCTCCAGAATTCACAGAAACAAATAAAGAATATATAGTGTCAAAAATTATCAAACCTACTTTAAAAGGATTAGAACAAAAAGAAAGTAAATTTGTAGGTGTTCTGTATTGTGGATTAATTCTAACAACTAAAGGAATATATGTTATCGAATTTAATTGCAGATTAGGAGATCCTGAGACACAAGTTGTTATACCTACATTAAATTGTGATCTGATTGAATTAATAGAATCATGTTTAGGAAAGACTAATTTCAAATTCATTAAACCAAAAATAGAAAACAAAGCTGTAGGAGTGGTTTTATCATCAAATGGTTATCCATATAAGTATGCCATAGATAAAAAGATTAGTATAAATAACACTTACAATAAAGATAATTCATATATTTTCCATGCAGGAACAAAAATATATAATGGAAACCTAGTTACATCTGGCGGTAGAGTATTGACAGTCGTTGGTACTGGAAATAGCATAAATCAAGCAAGGAATTTAGCTTACAAATTATGTGACAATGTAAATTTTGAAAATAAATTCTATAGAAAAGACATAGCAAAAAACATAGAGGATTAATAATGAACAAAGTATCTATAATAATTGGAAGTAAATCTGACTCTGAAATAATGAGTAAAACTAAAGAAATATTAGAAGAATTACAAATTCCTTATGAATTCAATGTGATTTCTGCTCATAGAGATCTAGAAAAGTTAAGAGATTATATATCTAAAGCTGATGAAAATAATATTAAAGTATTCATTGCTGCAGCAGGCGGAGCCGCTGCTCTACCCGGAGTTGTTGCTGCTATGACAAATTTACCAGTAATAGGGGTACCAATTGGATCTAGTTCACTAAAAGGAATAGATGCATTAATGTCCATAGTTCAAATGCCTCCTGGAGTCCCTGTAGGAACAGTTGCGTTAGATAGTTGGGGCGCAAGAAATTCAGCAATATATGCTGCATCTATATTAGCTATATCTGATTCTAAAATAAACGAAAATATTACAAAATATAAAAATAAAATAAAGCAAAAATAATATGATATCTAGATATACCTTACCTGAAATGGAAAAAGTCTGGTCAGACACTAATAAGTATGATAATTGGCTAAAAGTTGAAATTGCTGTATGTTGGGCACTAAAAGAAGTAGGAACAATTCCTGTTGATGATTATAACAAAATAAAAAAATCAAATTATAACTATAAAAGATTGAATGAAATTCTTTCTGACACCAAGCATGACATGACTGCATTTTTATTATCAATAACTGAAAACATGAGCGATGAAGGTAGATGGATACATTATGGATTAACAACAAGTGATGTATGGGACACAGCAACAAGTTTACAAATTGTAGAAGCTGCAAATATTATTTTAGTACAACTTAAAAACCTAAAAAATATTCTTACAAATCAAGCAATTAAACATAAAGATACTGTGATGATGGGAAGAACTCATGGAATTCATGCAGAGCCAATGACACTTGGATTAAAATTCTTGTTATGGGCAGAAGAAATTTCAAGATCTCAGATTAGACTAGAAAATTCAATAAAACAAATAAATATAGGTAAAATATCAGGCCCGGTGGGTACAAATGCATCTGTGAGTCCTAAAGTTGAAGAATTAACATGTGAAAGATTGGGATTAAATGTAGCTCCAATATCAAATCAAATAATCCAACGTGACAGGTATGCAGATTTCATGACCACATTAGCTATTTGCGGAGGATCATTAGAGAAATTCGCGACTGAAATACGTACATTACAACGAACTGAAATAGGCGAATTACAAGAACCATTTGGAAGTCTCCAAACAGGATCTTCATCTATGCCGCATAAAAAAAATCCAGATATTACTGAAAGAATTTGTGGTTTATCTCGAATTTTAAGAGGAAATTCATTAGTAGCGCTTGAAAACATTTCTTTATGGGGAGAAAGAGATATTAGTCATTCATCTGCTGAAAGAATTGTACTTCCTGATTCATGCTTTACAATCAATTATATGTTACACAAATTTATTGAAATTATGGAAGGATTGATTATAAATAAAGATAAGATGAAAGAAAATATAAATTATACAAGAGGCTTAATATATTCTCAAAGATTAATGCTTACACTTATATCAAAGGGAATGACTAGAGATATAGCTTATAGAATAGTACAAAAAACATCTAATGATTCTTGGAATAACAAAATAGAACTTAAAACTTTAATATCAAATAATACGGAAATAAAAGATATTCTCTCATTAAAAGAAATAGATGAAGTTTTTGATATAAATTATTATTTAAGAAATATTAGTTACAAATTCAATAATTCAAATTTAATAAAGGATAGATTGTCATGAGTAATAATATAAAACCTTTAATAAAAACTGATTTAGGGGATTTATGGCATGTGGGAAAAGTAAGAGATACATATGAAGTAGGGAGTGATCATTTACTCATGATATCGACGGATAGAATCTCAGCTTTCGACATTGTATTGAATGACCCCATTCCTGGAAAAGGAACGATATTAACAGAATTATCAAAATTTTGGTTTAAAAAATTATCAAATATAGTTAATAATCATTTTGTACGAATACCAACCATTAATGATAATAGTAATATTACTGACGAGGAAATCAACAGAGGTATTATAGTTAAAAAAGCTAATCGAATTGATATTGAATGTGTAGTTAGAGGATATCTCGCAGGAAGCGGATGGAAAGAATATCAAAAGAGTAAAACAGTATGCGGGATACAACTTGATGATGGATTAATTGAAAGCTCAAAATTAAACGAACCTATATTCACTCCATCTACCAAGGAAGATGAAGGGCATGATGAGAACATATCATTTGAAGTAATGACATCTATGGTAGGAAAAGAATTATCAGAAAAGTTACGAAAAATCTCACTAGATTTATATAAAGCAGCATCTGATTATGCTCTAACAAAAAATATAATTATTGCTGATACAAAATTTGAATTTGGAATAGTCAATGATGAAATTATTTTGATTGATGAAGTATTAACACCAGATTCAAGTAGATTTTGGGACGTGGACGATTACGAACCTGGTAAATCTCAAGATAGTTTTGATAAACAAATAGTAAGAGACTGGCTTGAAACTACAGATTGGAATAAAGAACCACCTTCTCCTGATTTACCAGAACAAATAATGACTAAAACTTATGAAAGATATAAATCTGCTCTTGAAAAGCTAACAAGTTAAATATGAGGTTACTTTGAATAAAAAAAATAAAAAATATCTAAAAAATATACAAAAAAGAACAAATAGAGAAAGTAAGAAAAAATCTAAATTAATTAGAAAATATTTAGCATTTTCTAGTATTGGATTAATAGGAATTTTATTTATTCTTGGATTAGTATTACCTGGGTTACCTATACAACTTTGGGATAACGACATCCCAGATGGAAATTGGAAAAAAGTATCCAATATGGGTTGGGGAATATTACCTCATATAAATGTTGCTCATGATCCGTACAACAGTACTCCAGCTACTTCTGGCCCATTTTTAGATGAAGAATTTGGATGCCCAATCAGATGGGGGTATCACGACAATGAAAGTACCGATGAATGCTTATTAAGCAACCTTGCCAGAGGAGGTGTTAATATCCAATATGACTGTGACAAAGATGATGAAAATTGTAAAACTTTAATAAGCAATTTGAAATCAAATTTTCTTAGTGCTAACTTAAGTGAGATAGTTATAATTCCTTATCCAGGTTTAAATAAAAATATCACCCTTACAGCATGGAATTATATTGACGAATTTGATGACTTCAACAAAGTGAGAATTTCACAATTTATCGAAGTTTTTTTAAACAACCCTACTCTTTCACCTTTCTATAGTAAAAAAGGATATTTAGATTAACATGAATGAATATAATGTGAATATAAAAATAACTCCTAAAAAAACTGTGAACGACCCTAGAGGAGTTCAAGTTATGAATGGATTGAAAAATTTGGGTTATACAGATCTTCAAAACGTTTCGGTTGGAAAATATATAGAGATTACAATTTATGCAAATACAAAAGAAGATTGTAAAAAAATGATAGTAAAAGCATGTGACGATTTTTTAGCAAATCCATTAATTGAAGAATATGTTATTGAAATATCTAAATGAATGGAATGATTGAAGAATTAAATTATCAAATAAACAAAATTGATAGAATTAATTTTGCCAACTTGCCCACCCCTCTAGAATATTGTCACAACTTGTCAGAACATTTAAATTTAAAAGAATTATTTATAAAAAGAGATGATTTGACTGGCCTTGCATTTGGAGGCAATAAAGTTAGGCATTTAGAATTCAGGTTTGGATATATAAAAAAACATAAATTCAACCATATTGTAAACGCTAACATGGGTATATCAAATAATGCGAGATTATGGTCAGCAGCTTCAGTTTTAAACAATATTCCTTTTACAAATATTATGAGCAAAGAATTAGATACCAGCTTACAAGGCAATCATTTGTTAAATTATTTGATGGATATTAATATTATTTATTCTAAGACTTCTAATGAAGAAATTTTGCATAATGAGGCGATAAGATATGGAGAAAATTTAAAATCTAAAGGTTTAAAGCCATATGTAACGGTAAATGAAAAATATAATGAAATTGCGGCTATATTATCGTATTTAAATACAGCTTTAGAGTTAAACAAGCAATTTATTAATTTAGGTTTGAAAAAAATCCATATTTTCCAAGCTTCAGGTTCATCGTATTTAGGCCTTTGTTTAGCAAAAAAAATTTTAAATTTAAGCCACTGGACAATCACTGGTATAGGCCCTAGACTTCAACCTAGGATGAGAAATATAAGAGGAATAACCAATTCAACAATCAAATTATTTGAAAAAACATTTAGTAATAAATTAAATTTTGAATATTTGGATTATAAAGATTTAGATTGGGATTTAAGATTTTATGGAGAAGGTTATGGAGTATCAACCACGTACAGTGTTGAAGCTATAAAACTACTAGCAGAAAAAGAAGCGATTTTTTTAGATCCTGTTTATACAGGAAAGGCAATGTCTGCTTTAATACATTATGCTAACCAAAATAAAATAAATAAAGATAGCAGTGTGGTTTTCATTCATAGCGGTGGAATTCCAAATGTATTTACATATGCAAATGAATTTAACAATAATTAATTAAGATTAATAAGGATTAAAAAAAATTATTTTACATATTTTATAAGATTATCAAAGAAATATTCATTATCATCTGCAGTCCCGATAGATACTCTAAAACAATTCTCTAATTCTTTTGAAGGAAAAAGGCGCACGAATACTCCGTTTTTTATTAATTTGATATTTAATTCTTTTAAATTAGAATTAAGCAATTTGCACAATAAAAAATTAGCATTAGAAGGATATACCTTAATATCTGATAATTTTTCAAGTTTAATTTTTAATTTTTCTCTTTCAATAATAATTAAATCTACTTTTTCCATTAAATAAGATGCATTCTTCAAAGATATTATCAATGATTCTTCTGCTATATTTGAAACATTGTATGGGTTTTTAACAGATCTACTTAATTCGGATAATTCTTTAGACATTAATCCATAACCTATCCTTAACCCTGCTAATCCTGCCCATTTGCTCATGCTACGAAGTATAATTAAATTTGAATATTTGTTAATTAAATTAGCATAAGATTTTTTGGAAAATTCAAAATAAGCTTCATCAATCACCAAAATTTTATTTAATCCTAACAAAAATTCAATATCTTCAACCGAACTTTCATTTCCAGTAGGGTTATTAGGTGAAGCTAAAAATAAAATTTTAGTTTTAGAATTTATTTTTTCTTTTATTTTAGTACGATTCAAATTGAAATTTTCATCTCTTATAACAGGAATTATTTTAGCCCCAGCCAATTGAGCTCTGACTGAATACATGCCAAATGTTGGGGTGAAATCTAATACTTCGTCACCAGGGGTAACAAATATTCTAAACAATAAATCGATAAGTTCATCGCTCCCACAGCTAACGACAATATTATCAATATTTAAATCAGTATATTCTGCTAATGATTGTCGTGATTTCAAATACTCATCATCAGGATATATATGTATAGGAATTTTAGATATGTTTTCTAAAACTTTAGGATGGGGCCCAAAAGGATTTTCATTCCCATTCAATTTAACAATTTTATCTGCTTTGATTGAATATTTTTCTATAAGAGAATCATTGGATGGCATACTTGCATATACAGAAAAATTTTCGAATTGTGGGTTCATCATTTTTTTTATGTCATCGTATTTCATGCTATCACCAATAATAAAATCAAGTTAAAGATTTCATAAATAATATTTTTAAATCTTAAAATCATTAGAAATTTTATCTATATCTTTTTGAGTATCTACAATATAGGATTCTAAAGAATCATAAGAAATTTTATCTATAAGGTCATCAATGTTTTTATCTATATTTTCTTTAAATTTGTTAGAAAAACATAAAATGTGATTAGAATTGTATGTTTTGGATAGTCTGGTTGCTATAAAATTTAATCTTTTCCAAGGATTTAATAAAAAATTAAAATTTAATTCAATTAGAAAATCTATCCATTTGTTCAACTCTGATTTTGTTATATTATTTGGTAAATCAATGTTTTCAAAATCAATGTCCTGTAAATATTTATATATGTCTAGTTTGTTTTGTGACAATTTTATATCTAAAAATATTTGAATTGCTCTATCTAGAAATAAAGCTTCATGAAAATCAGGAAACAATTCAGTGTTCATAAAAATCTTTCTGAAAATATCAATTGTCCAATTTTCATCAGCTATTAAATGAGATATATAACCTATATTAAAGTAGTATGTCTCAATATTATTTTGTTGAAAAAATAATACATTATTATTTTTTATAAATCCTTTCATTCCATCACCTTTCTTTCCTTTTACAAGGTCAAAATAATGATATTTTTTTCTATGAATTTTAGTAATAACTCTTATATCTGGGGTAATAGAGCCAAGAATCATAAAGTTTAAATATGTTTTCGATTCAATATTAGATTCAAATAAATCATGAATCAAAAACATATGTGAAGTGGGATTGGGCATATTTTTTCTTTAAATAAACATTGTCTATATTAAACGTATATTCCAAATATTAATATAAAAAATTGAAATTTTACAAGGCAATAGTTTCTCATTAAAGATATCTTTAGTCAATAATGGATGATAATATTTAAGAAACAAAAAATATTAAAAAAATGATCAAATATAATTTTAGATCCGAGATAAATAAAGAAATTAATAATAATAATGATACAAATGAAATTATAGCTGAATTTCTAACTAATATTTTAGAAAAAAATAACTCTCCATACCATTCTGAATTCATTGATTACATAGATTGGATTGATGCTCCTGAATTCATGCTAAATCAAATTGAAGGTATAAATCATTTTGTAAATAAGGTTGATAAATTTAAACGATTTATTTTTATTGGAATGGGAGCAAGTTCAATTATTCCTCAATTCATGTCAAACAAAAGTAATTTCTCTGATAATAGGGATTTTATATTTATTGATGGATCAAACAAATCTTTGATGAATTCTATAATAGAAAATCCATCAGATTGTTTGATATTTTTCATATCAAAAAATGGTAAGACAATTGAAACTCAGTCAATAATGAATCAATATATTAGTTCAATCATCGAAAACGATCCAAATTTTAACTTTAATGAACATTTAATTGCAATAACAGATTTCGGATCCGATTTATATAATTATGCTATAAAAAACAATTTTTCAGAAATTTTTTCAAATCCTCCAAATATTTCAGGTAGGTTTTCACCTATTTCTTACACAGGTTTAATTCCAGCTGCTCTATCTGGAATTAACATCAAAAAATTATTGGAAGGTATAATTGATTTCAAAGAGAGATTAATTATCAAAAATGATTCAAAAGTAAAAATCATTAAATTAATTAATACTATCTATAATTTACTTAATTTAAAAATTGACATTTTTAGATTAAGTACAGATGATTCAAACAATTCAAAATTGTTATGGGTACAACAAATGATTTCCGAATCTTTAGCTAAGAATAATCACCATATTATTCCTATACTTAAAGAACATACAATTGATATAAATAGAAAAGACATAATTGATTTAGAATTTAACGAAATATCCTCAGATATAAATATTAATAAAAATACAAATAAAATAATATTTGAAACTAATTCAGGCGATGATTCTAGTTACGGAGTTTTCATATATACAACAATGGTAGTTATCGCAGCACTGTCTTACATTGAATCAAACAAAGATAAACAATTCAATCCGTATACACAACCCAATGTAGAAATCGCAAAATCAGAATTTCACAGACACAATATGTCTGATCAAATAAATAACATTTTAACTGAAGACAAAACATTATCTTCGGCTAAATATATATCATTCCTATTTTATTGTGAAGATAAAAAAGAGATGCATGTAGAAATTCGGAAAATAATAAAACACATGAATATTAAGAACATACCTTTTTTTATAGATATAGCTCCTTCATATTTACATACAACTGGAGAATTGCATAAAAAACACATTGAAAATGTTCGTCATTTCATAGTTTACGATAACTATGAAATAGAAAATAAAGTAAATTTAAATGAAATATTAAATCGTCAATTGCAATCTGAAATATCTATATTTAAAAAAAATTATTCGAATTTCAATGTAATACATCTTAATGAAATAATAAAACATTTAAAATTGTTATAAAAATAAAAGGTTAAACAATGGATATTACTTTAGAAATTATAAATATTGGTTTATTAATACTATCAATATTAATTATTTTTATATTAAGAAAGTATTATAACAATAAAATTAATCAATTGGATAATTCACTAACAAAAATAAAATCAGATAAGATTAGTCAAAGTACAAAATACGGACAAATCAGTGAAGAATTTTTTCCGTTAGAACAAAGTTATCCATACGAATCCAAAAATTTTAAATTCCTTGGAAATCCAATAGACGGAATTCAATTTAACGATGATCGTATAATAATTATTGAATTTAAGACTAATAAAAGTCAATTATCTCAAAAGCAAAAGCATATAAGAGATTTGATAATCAATAATAAAGTAGATTTCGAACTTATCGAAGCAAAAATTTAAAGTTTGATAAAATTATTTATTGAACTGTAACTTCGCCTATCATTCCAAGAGTTTCATGAGGAACACAATACAATTTATATGTACCTGGTGTCTCAAAAGTTACTGTAAACTCATAACTTTCTCCGCCATCAGCAGTTTCATAGATATCTAGTTCATCAATGGTAAAAGTATGAAATTCAGTTTCTGCATAAATTTTGAATGTTATCTTCTCACCTACCGAGAATATTAGGTCAGCTGGTTCATATAAATAATTTTCATTCCCATCAAGCATCTTAACTTCAATTAATTTCCCTCTGTCTGCACTTGCTTTTGCAGATAATTCTTTTTCAGTTTTAAGATCTTCTTTCACTCTTGTCGGGGCTGGAGGGCTCTTAATCTCATCAGGTGTATTATTTATCACTGCATCTGAGCTAGAACAAGCAATCATAGAGGCTAAAATGAAGCCAGTCAAAATAAAAAATTTTTTTCTCATAAAAAACCTTTAAAATCAAAGTTAGTGAAAAATGTCACTATTGAATTATATCATCATTCATTTTTTAAAACATCTCTTTTTAATCTGGTTGTGAGTTGTGAGTAAAAATCTGATTTCGGGTTTAATCTAATAAATTTTGCAGAATTTTCACTTATTTCGACATCAATTTTATCTGTAGAACCTAATACAACTTCGTCAAAGCCATCTGCACTAACTACTGCTTTGTTAGGGCTAGTGATATTAATTGAAATTTTAGAACATGAAGGAACTACAACTCCAACATCTAAACTCATATGAGGAGCTATGGGTTGAATTAACATCAGTTCCTGCTCTGGAGTGATAATCGGGCCTCCTGCAGCTAATGAATAACCTGTACTTCCTGACGGAGAAGATATAATAATACCGTCTGCTCGATATTGAGCCATTTGAGAAGAATCAACATATACATCTATATCCATTAATCTTGAAACGGATTGGTGCCCAAGAACTATATCATTTAATGCTCTCAATTCAAATTGTTGATTGTTTGAAACCCCTATTGCTTTTAACATAATTCTTTCTTCAACTCTCATTTCATTAAAATTATCTAGAACGTACTCAATAGATTTAATAGCATCATCAAAAGGAATTTCTGTCATAAATCCTACTCTTCCTAAGTTAATTCCTAAAATTGGTATATCATACTGACTTGTTGAACGAGCAACTCTTAAGATAGTCCCATCACCGCCTAATGTAAGCAATACATCTGTTTTAATAAAATTAGTTACATGTTTGTCAATATCATCTACATCAGATAACCATACGTCATGATTATTAGAAAATGATTTTTTTAAATCGTTCGCTAGAGATAGCGATTTTTGTATTCCTACTTTAGATATTATTCCTATTAGCATATATTTTTATCTTAATTTATAACTGATTGAATTGCATCATAACAAAAATCATAAATTGGATCCGGGTAAAAACCAAAAACTATTACAATAATTATCAAAAACAATCCGAAAAAAGGTGGTTTAGAATTGAATGTGATTTTTTCAATCTCTAATTCATTCGAAACAAAATAAAGATTTTTAACAACTTTTAAATAATAATATGCTGAAATCACACTATTAATCAATGCAAAAATAATAAGCCAAGAATATCCAGAACTTACACCTGAACTAAATAAAAATAATTTAGTAATAAAACCAATAGTAGGAGGTATTCCAATTAAAGAGAGCATTGAAATAGATAGAAATAAAGAGTTCCAAATATCAATTCTTCCGTATCCAAAAAAATTATTAAATTCATATGAATCGGAATTTTTCATCAGAAATGCGATTGAATAAAAAGCAGAAATATTAGTAAACATATAGCCAAAAATATATGCTAATAAAACAGAAGACACATAAATTGCTTCCGAAGAGACATTGGAATTAATAATAGCAACTATACCTATGAGTATATACCCTGCTTGAGCTATTGAGCTGTAAGCTAGCATTCTTTTAATATTAGTTTGTTTTATAGCAAGCAAATTACCTGTAAACATTGTTAGTACACTCATGATAGCTAATGACATACTAATATCAGGCCATTTCAATATTGAATTCCATTGAGTATTAGAAACATCATTCAAATCAAAAATACTTAATAATATTCTTAGTAATATTGCTAACCCTGCAGATTTACTAGCAACAGATAAAAACATTGTGATTGGAGTAGGAGCACCTTCATAAACATCAGGTATCCATGAATGAAACGGGAAAACACCTAATTTAAATAATAATCCTATAAAAAAAAAAATCATAGAAATAATAATAATATTAGAAATATTGAGAGAGCTTAATGGGGTGTAAATATCATTTGGCATATTTAGTTGAGAATAAGACAGTCCTTGAAAAATATTTCCATAATGAATAGTTATATCTGTAGCACTAGAAATAAATGTAGTCCCTGTCAATGCGTATATATACACTACTCCAAGTAAAAAAAAGCTTGTACTTACAGCACTTAATATTAAGTATTTGATCGCTGATTCTTTTGACAAATAAGATTTGCCAAGTGATACTAATCCTACCAAAGGTAAAGTAGTTAATTCTAAAGCTACATAAGCAGTAATCATTTCATTAGATCTGGCTAATAACATCATCCCTGCAGTTGAATAAAATAACATGCCATAAAATTCAGACTTATATTCAGTGATTTTATTTTTATATAACTTTATTAAATTCAGACAAGATATTAAAGAAATTAAAAATATTATTGAAAAAATACTTTCTAATTTATTAGCAACTAATGTCCCAGAAAATATAAAAGTAAAGCTTGTGTCCTGGGAAGAAAAAACAAATAAAAGAATCAATTTTAATAATAGTGCTAGTATTGCCCCAGTAATTGCTAAGGTATGAGTTATAGTATACGATCTTGTAGTAACGCCGTTAATTAAGATTAATGATCCTGTAAATAAGATAATAATCTCTGGTAATATTAATTGTAATTCTGTTGTTGTTGGTATCATCTCTAATCCTATTACTTAATAATTGTCGTTAAACCAATGTTTAACACATCTGTCACAAATTTAGGATATATCCCCAAAAATATTATCGAAATTAATAATATGAAAACAGGTATTTTCTCTATTAAATTTATATCATTTAATTTTGAAAATTTAGGATTTAATTCTCCGTAAATAACTCTTTGAAGCATCCACAATATATATCCTGCAGCTAGCACAACTCCAAATACAGATATAGAAGTTGTTATACTAAATTGAGAAAAACCACCCATGAAAATCATTAGTTCTGAAACAAAACCACTAGTGCCAGGTAGCCCTAAAGAAGCCATCCCACTTATTGCTAATCCAATCGACGTAAATTTAAATTTAGTAGCCAAGCCTCCTAGATTTGCAACCTCTCTAGTTTTGAATTTTTCATATATAATTCCTACTAAATAGAATAGCAACCCTGTAATAAGTCCATGTGAAACCATTTGAAAAGATGCTCCACTCAATCCTAATTTTTGTATCATTTTGTCATCGCTTGCAAAGGCGCTTAATCCTACTAAAATATAGCCCATATGACTTACACTACTAAATGCAACAATTCTTTTTAAATCAGTTTGTTTAAGAGTAAGTAATGCTCCATAAATAACACTTATTGCCCCCAAAATACTTATAATTGTTGAAAGTTCTATAGCTTCAGAGGGCATTATGGAATAACAAATTCTAAGTATGCCATATCCTCCCATTTTCAATAATAATCCTGCTAGTAAAACACTTGCAGCTGTTGGGGCGTCTGTATGAGCATCAGGAAGCCAGCCATGCAAAGGCCACATGGGTAATTTGATTGAAAATCCAATAAATATTAATAAAAATACCCAAGTACTTGGAATTATCCAATCAAATTCCATAACACTCAATTCATCAATATTAAATGTCCCTGAAGATGAAAAATACAAACACAAAAATCCTATTATCATCATTGCGCTTCCAGATAATGTGAAAAGTAAAAATTTCATAGCAGAGTATTCTTTTCTCCCTGATCCCCAAATTGAGATAAGGAAAAATAAAGGTATAATTTCTAGTTCGAAAAAGAAAAAGAATAAAATAAGATCGAATGATAGGAATACGCCAAATACACCTGTGATCAATAGAAACATCCATAAGTAATATTCTTTTTGTCTATCTTTAATATTATTTGACGCATGGACAGCAACTACGGTTAGTATCCCTCCAAGCAATACTAAAGGGGCATTTAATCCATCTAATTTGAAGTAGAAATCTACTTTCGTATTTCCTATACTAATCCAATCATTAATAACAGATATGGGTTCATATCCGAGAAACGAAAATTTATAATAAAGTAACGAACATAGAAATAATATTACATATGATAATAGTAAGAAAAATCTATGTAATAATTTTGTATTAAGAAACACAGCACCCAATATTCCTGCAACTCCAGGCAAAAATACGATGATTAACAATAAGGTGGAATTATTCAATTTATCTCCATAATATTACTAATAAGCTCATAATAATAATTCCTAACGGTATTCCAAAAGAATAAAATTGTAATTGCCCATTTTGAATAAATGACAATCTGGAAGAAATCGTTTTCGTTGTGATAGCTATTTGATCCCATGTACCATCTATGAATTTTGTATCAATATAATTTAACAAACCTATAATATTTTTATACATTATATTTTTCACTACTATTTTTTCATAAAAAATATCAAGATAATATTTTTGTAGTAATACATTTTGTATTACTATTATTAATTTAGATTTATATGATTTCATATATCTGTATTGTATATATGCAGACATGAATCCTAGAATAACTAATATATGTGATATTATTGCAACATTGAAATCAAAAGCATGCGAATGATAATCCGGTTTTATAAATTTATTAAACCAATGTGATTCAATTATTCCAAGATCTATAGTGGAATTAAATATAAATCCAAAAAATATAGATGCAACAGCTAAAATAGCCATTGGAATCAAAAGTATTAATCCACTTTCATGAACTGAAACCCCTGGGTTTTTTCTTTTATCATATTTACCAGCGAATATCATAAACATAGCTCTAAACATATAAAAGGAAGTCAAAAACACAGCTGCAGAACCTAAATAATATACAATATTGGCAATAGCTGTATGTTCATGTGAAATCTGCGAGAGAATTTCATCTTTACTCCAAAAACCAGAAAATGGAAATAATCCAATCAAACTAAATGTCCCAATTATAAAAAATAAATATGTCCAAGGCATTAGTTTACGTAATCCGCCCATTTTTTTCATATCAAACGTCCCCACCGAATGACTTAAACTACCTGCAACTAGGAATAATAATGCTTTGAAAAAAGCATGAGTGAACAAATGAAAAAATGCAGCTGTATATAAGGACATGCCTATCCCTAAAGCCATAACCATATAACCTAATTGACTGATTGTTGAATATGCCAAAACTTTCTTAACATCATTCATAACTGTCCCTAACAAAGCTGCTCCAAATGCTGTGATTGCACCAATTAATGCGGTTATAATTAATACTTCTTCAGGGAAGATAGGTAGGAATCTGCCAATTAAAAACACACCTGCTGCAACCATTGTAGCAGCATGAATAAGTGCACTTACAGGAGTTGGTCCTTCCATCGCATCAGGCAACCATGTATGAAGAGGAAATTGAGCAGATTTACCTATAGCTCCAAATAAAATACCTAACGAAAAAATCAGTGCGAATTCTGACCCTGGCATTACTTCAATTAAAGCATTAACAGATAAAGGGTCAAGCGTGAGGCTACTCGCAGTATTATATATATTTGATAAGTTGGAAATTAAATATAAAATTCCAATCATAAATCCAAAATCACCTACCCTAGTAATGATAAATGCTTTTTTGGCAGCATCAGTTGCAGATTTTTTTTCATACCAAAAACCTATTAGCAAATAAGAACACAACCCTACTAGTTCCCAAAATACAAACATTTGTATTATATTGCCGGCTAAGACTAATCCTAGCATTGCCCAGGTAAATAAATGTAAATATATATAATATCTATGGTACTCTGATTTTTTCATGTATCCTAAAGAAAAAATATGAACAAGAAAACTCACAAAGCAAACTACAAATAACATGACTGCTGTGAGAGGATTGAAATAGATAGAAAAATTAATAATAAAATTATCAACCGTAAAAAATGTATAATTAAATAATTCATTGGTTGGTGATTCTTCATATCCAAAAAAAACAACACATGAAAAAATCAACATAAGAAAAGCTGATAAACTAAAAAACCAAGCTATATAATTCTTTGGAATTTTATTCACAGGGTAAATTAAAACATTAATAATAATTACCACTATTGGTAATATAAATATTGAATACAAGAAGAATCCCATTAAATTTTCCTCAATATTTCATCTGCTACATGCTCTCTTCCAATCGGAACATAAACAACATAATTCAAATCTTCAGCCCAATCTTCAATTGGTTTATTGTGTGGAAGTATTTTGCATGGAAGTCCTTCTGATTCAATTGTGTTTTTCCACATCTCTGCAGCTTGCAAGTTTTTAGTTTTCATATATTCAGCCCACATATAACATCAACCTTTTAAATCAGAAATTTTATCTATAAATATTTTATTTTTACTTTTATATAGGCTCATAACAATTGCTAAGCCTAACGCTACTTCTGCGGCTGCAATAGTGATAATAAATATAGCAAAGAAATTACCCCAAAGGACAAATGATGGATCTGCACTTATGGGTGTAACGTATCTAGAAGCAGCCACAGCTGCGATATTAACTGAGTTAAGCATCAATTCTAATGACATAAGTATAGCTATAATATTTGATTTGATTAAAACACCAGTCAAACCAATACAAAACAATATTGCTGATAAAATTAGAAAGGATTCAAGATTCATTCTTCCCTCTCCTTCACTAAACTTATCGCACCTAAAACTGCTGCTAATAAGACAAAAGAAGATGCTATAAATGGAACAACTAAAGTAGTAACCAATGTTTTTCCTATATGGTAAATGGAATTTTTATAAGCATCAATTAAAATATTTGGGTTATCGATTTCAAAATTATAATTCCATTCATAATTTGCAATTGATAATATAAGTAAGATTAATAAAATTAAACATATAACAATCCCTATAATTTTATATTTTGAAAATGGATTGCCTACTTCAACATCTTTTGTAAACATGATTGCAAACAAAATAACTACTGAAATTGCTCCTACATATATTATTAATTGAACTGCCGCTAGAAATTCAGCAAATAATAATATAAATAGCCCAACCACACCCATAAAAGTAGAGGCCAAAAATAATGCTGCTCTGAATATATCCTTAGTTGTTATCACCATTATTGCGCTTATAATAGTAATAAAAGCAGTAATATAAAACACTATATTAGGAATCATTCAATGTCACTCCTAATCCATTTGTTTTTCAAATCTTTTTGAGTTGGTTTCTGGTGCCTCCCAACACTATCCCATTTTACTTCGTCGTCAAATGGGGAATAATCTTTTTTACTAGCAAGTTGTGGTCTAAACCAATGACTTGGTTTTTTCTCTGTCTTTTTTAATTTTTCGACATTAATAACTAAATTATCTCTTTGGTATTGGCTTTCTTCAAATCCGCTACCCATATGTAATGCATCATAAGGACAAGCCTCCACGCATAATCCACAAAACATACATCTACCGATATCAATATCAAAAGTTTCAATATCATAACTTTGCCCTTCTTGATAATTTTTCCCAGTTTGGTCCGTAACAATTTTAATAATTCCAAGAGGGCAATATTTTGCACAACTTGCACATCCTGTACATCTTTCTTCGTACCAACTAAATTCTTCTCCTCTAAATCTTGGGTGTTGAGGAGCGTGTTGTGTTATAGATATTAATCCTAAAAAGCTCTTCACTGTATTTAAAGGATTTTTAATAATATATAAAATTAAATTTTTCTTTTCATTTTTCGCAAGATCTAAAATACTAGCTTTCTTATCTGGATATTGAATTGTATTTGTCCGATTAACCAAAATTAAATTTTTCAGTGTTATTGATAATCCTTTAAATAATCCTAGTCCATACATATTAGCTCCTCTAATTAGCATCCATGTTAGCTAATTCTGAAGGAACAGGATTACGAAGGATTAATTTCTTCTGCCCCAAAATATTAGCTATTAAATAAATAAATATACAAACTACGATTGAATTTATGAGGATTTGGAACAAATAATTTTCATTTAAGAAAACTATTTCTAATCCCACTAGTAAAGTATTTAATATTGCAGCAGGCATTAATACTTTCCATGCAAATCCCATAATCTGATCAATTCTTAATCTTGGCCAAGTAGCTCTAAACCATAATAGTATAGAGGTGACTAAAAAGGTTTTAGATGCAAACCAAATAATTCCAGGAATAAAAGAAAAACCAGAATCGCCTCCCAAAAACAAAACTGTAAAAAATGCTGCTGTAAATATAGGGGTAAGAAATTCGGAAAGTTGAAAAACAGCAAATTTCATTCCTGCGTATTCAGTTTGATAGCCTCCAATCAATTCAGATTCAGCTTCAACCATATCAAATGGCGCTCTACTCATTTCAGCAATAGCTGCTATCAAGAAAGTTAAAGCTCCTAAAGGTTGTATTAAAATAAATGGCATAGAAGATTGTGAATTAACTATATCAACTAAGCTTAATGATTCCGATAACATTACTACACCCATTAACGAAACAGCCATTGGGACCTCATAAGAAATTAACATTGCAACTGCCCTAATAGAACCTAAAATAGCATATTTGTTTTTTGAAGCCCATCCTGCCATAAAAACAGTTAGAGCATTTATAGAGGTAATACCTAACACAAACAACAAAGCAACATTAAGTCCTCCTAGTTGAGAATCATCTCCTATTGGGATAAATGAATATACAAGAAGCGTAGTAGCAAGAAAAATTATAGGCGCTACAATAAATACAGATTTATCAGCTGCTCTAGGGATAATATCTTCTTTAAGTATTAATTTAATAGCGTCAGCAATTGGTTGGAGTAATCCAAAAGGACCCCATCTATTTGGTCCTACTCTAGATTGAAATTTTGCTAAAACTCTTCTCTCAAACCAAGTATAAATTGCTCCTATGCCAAGTATAAATGTACAAATAGTTATTGCCATGGAAAGACCTGAAAAAATAAATACTATTTGGTCTGGTAAAAAGGGTAGTAAATCACCAACAAATATATATAACTGATTAAAACTCATAGGTAGTCATTCCTTTAATATTAATCATCTATCCACTTCTCCCAAAACAATATCAATACTTCCAAAATTCACAATGAGATCGCCAATTTTACCACCTATTGCCATTTCTTTTAAAAGAGTTAAGTTCATAAAAGAAGGTGCTCTGATTTTACATCTATAAGGAGAGATCCCTCCATCACTTACCAAATAAAACCCAAGTTCTCCTTTTGGGCCTTCCACTGCAGCGTAAGCTTCATTTTCCGGTGCTCGAATAACCAAAGGTACGTCTTCATTTCTAACAGGGCCTGGTTTAATCAGTTTCGCACATTGATTAATGATCTTTATACTTTCTTTCATTTCTTTCACTCTAACCAGATATCTATCGAAAGTATCACCAGTAGCTCCTATAGGAATTTCAAAGTCCAATTCATCGTAAATTTCATATGCATTAGCTTTTCTTAAATCCCATTTAACTCTTGAAGCTCTTAGCATTGGACCTGATAATGATCCATTAATAACATCTTCAGGAGATAAAACACCTATATTTCTAGTTCTAGATAATACAATTTCGTTTCCTGTTATTAGGCTTTCTAATTCATTGATTTGACCAGGGATATTATCCATAAATGTTTCCAATTCACTCCAAAATTCATTTGGAGTATCTTGAAAAATGCCGCCGGGTCTCATATAGCTTAATGTTATCCTGGCGCCACAAAGGATTTCAAACAAATCAAGAATTTTCTCTCTTTCTCTAAAGCAATACATTAAAGGTGTTCCAAAGGTTCCAAGGTCTTGTAATAAAAACCCTGTTGCCATCAAGTGACTAGCAATTCGTTGTAATTCTGCAACAATTACTCTTATATATTTAGCTCTTTTTGGAACTTCTATAGAACACAATTTTTCAACAGCTGATACATAAGCAAGGTTATTTGACATAGATGCTACATAATCTAATCTATCAGTCAAAGTCACTATTTGAACATAAGTTCGTTCTTCAGTTAGTTTCTCTGTACCTCTATGAAGATAACCAAACACAGGCTCTATATCTACTATGGTTTCACCATCTAGAGTAACTCTCATTCTGAAAACCCCGTGCATACTAGGATGTTGCGGGCCAAAGTTTACTGTTACCAATTCATTATTAACTGACATTATTTTCTCTTTTCATTTCAAAAAATCTTTTCTTAGTGGATGCCCTTTAAATCCTTCCCAAAGTAATATTCTCTTCATATTTGGGTGTCCATCGAAATATATTCCCATTAAATCCCAAATCTCTCTTTCTTGTAATTCTGCGCCTTTCCACAAAGAAGTCAAAGATTTAACAGAAAGATTATTCCTTCCATATATTTTGGTTTTTATAACAATACTTGTGTTGTAAATCATAGAATCCAAATGACATACAAGTTCGAAATATTCTATATAATCCACTGCTGATATAGATTTCAAATAATTGTATTGTGTAAGTTCATTCTGTTTTAACTCTTTACATAATTCATATAAAAATTCAGGATCAGAGTAAATAAATCCATTATCTAAAGTAATCATCTTTTTTAATTCTGAAGATAATAAATTTTTTGTAATCTTGTTATCAGCTATTTTAGTCATGAATTCATTTTTCCAAGTTTTTATATCTCTTGATTTTCTCGTGAAGCATCATAATTCCATAAAGAAGGGCATCTGGCCTTGGTGGGCATCCGGGTACATATACATCCACTGGAATAATATGATTAACTCCGGGAACGACGCTGTAACTTTGGTAATATGGCCCACCGCTAGTAGCGCATACTCCCATTGATATCACCCATTTTGGTTCAGGCATTTGATTATATACTCTTTCTATAACCGGAGCCATTTTCCACGTAACTGTTCCAGCTATAATTATCAAGTCTGCTTGCCTAGGGGATGCTCTAAATACTTCCATTCCAAATCGACTTAAATCAAATCTTGACATAGCGCTCGCCATCATTTCAAAAGCACAGCAAGCTAATCCAAAAGATAAGGGCCAAACCGAAGATTTGCGGCCCCAATTTATTAATGTATCTACTGATGTAACCAATAAATTTCTGTCTAAATCATCAGGCACTTCTAGTATAGGTTCTGCAAGTGGTTTAGTATTATTTTTAATTAATTTATTTACTTCACTTCCCTCTTCTTGATCAATAAGGCCAGTTTGTTCATACAATGGAGACAAAACATCATATTTCAAAATATTGAATTCTTCACTTGAATTATTATTCAACTAATTACTCCCATTCAATTGCTTTTTGCTTCCAAGCCAAAAACCACCCAAGTATTAATACCCCAATAAAGACAAACATTTCAATTAATACTGCTTCACTAAATTCATTGTTTAATCTCACAAGAGACGCTGCCCATGGAAAAAGGAAAATAACTTCAACATCAAAAATTAAAAACATCATTGCAAATGTATAGTATCTGAAGTTGAAACCACTCCATCTAGAAGAAAAAGTTTTAATTCCTGCTTCGTAAGTATCTAATTTGATTTTTGTAGGGTTAGATTTTCTGAGTCCTAAAAATTTCAAAGCAGATGACGCAATTAACATTCCTGACGGAACAAGTAATGCAACTATTAAAAATAAGCTGAAATACCCATATCGTTCAAAATAAATACTATATTCTTCCATTTATTTGTGTATTATTAAAGATTTTTATAAAGGCTGACTATCAATTATAGAAGTTATCATATTATTGTTTAAATTAATAGTAAAAATCACAATTGAAATGAAAAAAAGTGCTAGTTTTGTTAGACTCTTCTAAATATCTGCTTTAATAAAAAACATAGAAATTGAAAGACCCTAAAATATTAACTAAATATAAATACTCAGTTGGTAATGCGTTTAATAAATCACTCGCTAAATATAATTCTGAAGAGTTCTATAAACCAATTACCGAATATTTGATTGTTAAAAATCAAAAACAAATGCCAAAAAGAATTAGATCTTCAATATTTCTTGAAATTATAAATGGCTTATCACTTAATGAGAATGATTATCTAAAATTTGCTTGTGCTATAGAATTTTTACATGAATTTTCTTTAGTTCATGATGATATTCAAGATAAAGATGAAATAAGAAGAGGTAATTTGAGTTTATGGAAAAAATTCGGTACTGAGAAATCTATAATCATGGGTAATATAATTAAAAGTATTTCAGATATTATCACTAGCAACGATGATACAACGATAGACCCAGGCACTTCAAAAAAAGTAATTGAAACGTTAAATGAAGTTTGTATAAATATCATAGAGGGACAATATTTAGATATTCTATATGAATGCAAACCAAATTTAAATTTAGAAAAATATACTAATATGATTTCAAAAAAGACAGGTGCTTTATTGAGCCTTTCATTTTATTTACCAGCTATTTTGTCTAAAAAAACTACTCGTCAGATTGAATTACTAAAAAGATTAGGAAATATATTTGGTATATTATTTCAAATTTCAGATGACATATTAGGAATATGGGGGGATCCTGAAAATACTGGAAAATCAAATTCTTCAGACATTCAAAATAATAAAAAAACATATCCGATCATACTTATTAACGAAAAATTTTCAGCAGAAGACAAATCAAAATTAAAAAAATTAAACAATGAGAAATCTATTGATGAATTACACAATTTGTTAGACTTATATAATATAAAAAAAACAATAAAGAGAGATTGTGAAAAATACATTTCTATTTCAAAAGATATTATTTCTCAAATAGATTTGAAGACTAATTCTAAAGAAAACTTAGATGAATTGTTTACATACGTTATGGAGAGAGTTAAATAATGAAAACAACAAATATATTATTTATTGACACCGACCCTGGAGTTGATGATGCATTAGCTATTACAATGATTAATAATCTAAGTAATGAAACTAAAATATATGACAAAATAATTTACTCAAGTATTGGTGGAAACACTTCTCTGAAAAATACTCATCAAAATATGATGAATATTTTAAAAACATTACAATCATCATATTCTGAGATCTACAAAGGGTCTGAAAGAACTTTACTTGGTCAAAAATATGTAGATGCTGAACATTATCATGGCAAAAACGGACTCACAACAAAATTAAATAGTTCAGAATTAAATCACACAACAATAGAATCATACGAATTATTACAAAACTTGTACCTCGAAGATAAGGGTATTAAAATAACTTTTCTAATGCTTGGGCCACTAACTAATCTTGCTAAAGCTCTTATTGCTATCCCTTCTATATCAAATATTATTAAAGAAGTAATTATAATGGGAGGAGCATTTTATGTGAAAGGAAATGCCACTCAATATTCCGAATTTAATATATATGCTGATCCGGAGGCTGCAAATATAGTTTTTAAATCTGACATCATTATTAGAGTAATAGGATTGGATGTATGTGATGAAGTGATTATTAACAGAGATAGATTTTATAAATCCAAATACCTGTTTACAGAATCCAAAACTAAAAATTCTAAATTTTCGAATTTAATAATTGATAGTTTTTTTAATTTCCACTCAAATAAATCAGAAATGTCATTATGCGATCCAATAGCAGTCGTATGTTTATTCAATGAAAATTTATTTGAATACAAGTTGAAAAATGTAACAGTAACTCTTGATGAACTTACTAAAGGACAAACCATTCCAAGTAAGCAAAAAGGAAATGTTAGTATTGCAGTTAATTTAAATGTAAACAAAGTAATGCAAATGATAGACAAATCATTGTCTTAAACACATAAATAAAATTAATGATAGAATATAATTAATTGTTAATTGTTAATACCCATTATTAATTTTTTACTAGAAGGAACCACAATATAAATATGAAAGAAAATAATAATGTAATTTCTCGAACTACCGAACTAGAAAACGATAATTATAAATGGGGATTTGATTTTAAATTTAACCCGGACAATGCTCCAATAGGATTGTCTGAGGATATTGTAAAATTGATTTCTAATAAAAAAAATGAACCTAAATGGTTATTAGATTGGAGATTGAAATCTTTAAAACATTGGTTTAAGAACCAAGATAACGAACCAAAATGGGCGAATATTGAGTTTCCTAAAATAGATTTCCAAAAGATAAGATATTATTCTTCACCTACATCTAAACCCAATCCAAAAAGTCTAGACGAAGTAGATCCGGAAATGCTTGCAGCATTCACTAAATTAGGAATCCCATTAGAAGAACAAAAAAAATTGTCAGGTGTAGCAGTGGACGCAATAATGGACAGTGTATCTGTTGCAACAACTTATCAAAAACAACTGGAGGAAGCAGGAGTTATATTTTGCCCTATAAGTGAAGCAGTACAGAAATATCCCGAACTTGTTCAAAAATATTTAGGATCTGTTGTTCCTTATAGTGATAATTTTTATGCAACATTAAATTCAGCAGTATTTACAGACGGCTCATTTATTTATGTCCCTCCTGGTGTTAGATGTCCTGTTGAATTAATGACATATTTTAGAATAAATGAATTAGATACAGGACAATTCGAAAGAACATTAATAGTTGCCGACAAAGGGAGTTATGTAAGCTATTTGGAAGGATGTACTGCTCCATTCAGAAAGAACAATCAACTTCATGCAGCGGTAGTCGAACTTGTTGCATTAGAAGACGCTGAAATCAAGTATTCTACTTTACAAAATTGGTTTCCTGGAGATACTAATGGTGAAGGAGGTATTTATAATTTTGTAACTAAAAGAGGTAAATGCCAAGGTAAAAATTCTAAGATATCATGGACACAAGTTGAAACCGGGTCCGCAATTACATGGAAATATCCTTCAGTGATACTACAAGGTGATAATTCTGTTGGTGAATTCTATTCAGTTGCCTTAGTGAATAACTACCAACAAGCTGATACAGGCACAAAAATGATTCATATTGGTAAAAATACAAAAAGTACAATCATCGCAAAAGGTATTTCTGCAGGAAAAGCAACTAATACATATAGAGGGCAGGTAAAAGTTTTACCATCTGCAAAAAACGCAAGAAATTTCACTCAGTGTGATTCATTGTTAATAGGCGATAAATGTGGAGCTCATACCATTCCTTACATCGAAGTTAAAAACCCTACTGCTCAATTAGAGCACGAAGCAACAACATCAAAAGTGAGTGACGACCAACTTTTTTATACTCAACAAAGAGGTATTTCACTTGAAGATGCTAATTACATGATTATCAATGGATTTTGCAAAGGTATTTTTAAAGAGCTTCCTTTTGAATTTGCTATAGAAGCTTCTCAATTATTAAGAGTCAGTCTAGAAGGAACAGTAGGGTGAGTAAAACAATATTAGAAATAAAGAATCTTCACGCATCTGTTGAGGACACAAAAATTCTTAAAGGTCTAAGCCTTACTATAAATATAGGTGAAAAACATACCATAATGGGACCTAATGGTTCCGGGAAAAGTACACTAGCCAACGTGCTAGCAGGAAATCCTTCATATACTATGAATTCAGGTGAAATTATTTTTATGGGGCAAAACTTAAATGAAATGCAACCAGATATTAGAGCTTGTGCTGGTTTATTTCTAGCTTTTCAGTACCCTGTGGAATTACCCGGTGTGAGAATGTGGCAATTTCTAAAATCTTCATTAGATTCAAAACGAGAGTACAATGGTGAAAAACCATTAAGTACAAGAGAATTTGATAATGTACTTAATGAATATGCTGATAAAGTAGGTATTTCATCAGATTTTATAAAGAGAAATGTTAACGAAGGATTTTCCGGGGGAGAAAAAAAAAGAAATGAAATTCTTCAATTATCTTTATTAAATCCAAAACTTGCAATTTTAGATGAAACAGATTCCGGCCTAGATATTGATGCCTTAAAAGTTGTTTCTAAAGGAATAGATTCATTTTCAAGTGACGAAAATTCTGTTCTTTTGATAACTCATTATCAACGAATTCTTAACTATGTCATACCTGATTTTGTTCATGTAATGATGGATGGAAATATTGTTACATCCGGAGACAAAACTCTTGCTTTAGAGCTAGAAGAAAAAGGTTATGACTGGTTAACAACAAAATAAATTCTTATGGACTCTGATAAAACTTTTCTTAATTATGTAAACACTATTTACAACAGTTTAAATAGTGAGGAATCGATTGCATCAAATCTTAGAAACTCAAGCATGCAATCTATTAACCAAAAAGGATTACCTACTCACAGAAAAGGTAATGAAGAATGGAAATATACTAACCTAAATAGAATGATTGAGCTAAATTATTCTATTGATAATATTGCAAATAAAATTGCATACGAAAGTATAAATACTCTGGAAATAGATACTTTCAGTACACTAAACATTTCAAATGGGGAATTAATAGATTCAAAGATATTAGATGATAATATAAAAACACGAAACCTTTTATCCAACACTCTAACCAAAGAAGACATTGCAATGTTTAATTCCACTTTAGATGGCGAAAATGAAGACATGGCTGAACTCAATTCTGCTATTTGTAAAGACCCTATAATTATTGATATCAACAATAGTAATTCTGAAGAAAAATCAAAGTTAATGATTAACATTTTCAACATAAATAATAGTGATAGTTACATATTAAATTCTCCTAAAATATTTATAAATATCGCTGGAAAATCTAATGTTGAAATTATCGAAAATCATATAGGTGGCAATAATAATTTATATACTTCAAATAGTGTATTAGAAATTCTATTAAATAAAAAATCTAAACTTGTGCATTATAGACTACTAGAAGACACTGATGAATCAATTCACATAAACACAACAAGAATTAAATTAATGGATGAATCTAATTTGCAATCAAATGCTTTTTCAAAAGGGACAAAATTATCTAGATATGATCTGAAAGTAATAACCTCAGCGGAAAACTCTTACTCTGAGCTTAACGGATTATATTTTACTTCTAAAAAACAGCATCTAGATAATTATATTAATATAGACCACATAGCTCCTCATTGTACTAGTAGAATCAATTATAAAGGAATATTAAATGGTGAATCTCATGCTATTTTTGGAGGAACAGTTCTTGTAAGAAAAGGAGCAATTAAAACAAATTCTCATCAATCTGATAAGAATTTAGTATTATCTCCCAAAGCGGAAATCGATAGTAAACCAAGTTTGTATATTTTTGTTGATGATATTCTTGCTGGGCATGGAGCAACCGCAGGAAATATAGATGTAAATACAGTCTATTATATGAGAAGCAGAGGGTTGAGCCTTGAACAAGCAAGTAAAATGCTAATTGCAGGATTTGCTATGGAGATTATAGATAAAGTAGAAAATAATAATTTGTTTGATTTTCTACTTGAAAATTACGTAAAAAAACTACCTTCATATAAATTTGACTTTTAACAAAATGAATGATTTAGACGATATATACCAAGAATTAATAATTGACCATAATAGAAGGCCTAGAAATTTTGGCGAACCTGCTAAAAGTACAAATCGTGCAAAAGGTCATAATCCATTATGCGGAGATGAAGTAGAATTTTTTATTGATATAAATGAAAATAAAATAATTAATATTCAATTTATAGGAATTGGATGTGCTATTTCTAAAGGTTCAGCATCAATGTTTACAGAAATCTTAATTAATAAAACTATAAAAAATGCGCTTCAAATCACTGCTACTTTCAAAAAAATGATAACTACCCATAATTTTACAGAAGACTTGCATGAATTAGATGATCTAAGCCTTCTTTCAGGTATTTCTTCGTATCCGGCACGCGTTAAATGTGCCATCCTTTCATCTCACACTATAGAATCTGCAATTAAAAACGAACAAAATATTATATCTACTGAGTAAAAATCATAATAATTCTGATAATATATACATATATATTATTTCAGGAAATAATTAAATGATTGATTCAGAAAAAATAGCATCAGATTTTCCAATTCTTAAAAGAAAAATTAATAATAATAATCTAATTTATTTTGACAATGCTGCCACTTCTCAAAAACCAATACAAGTAATTGAAAGTATTACCAATTTTTATACTTCTACTAACGCAAATATTCATAGAGGAGTACATACACTTAGTATGGAAGCTACTAATCTATATGACCGTGCAAAAGAAAGAGTCGCAGAATTTATCAATTCTACTGATAGTGAATCTATAATATTTACTCGGGGAACAACTGAATCAATCAATCTAGTAGCTGAAACATGGGGAAGAGCTAATCTTGATGAAAACAGTGAAATTGTTATTACGGAACTTGAACATCACAGTAATATTGTTCCATGGCAAGAATTAATCAAAGAAACTAATTCAAAATTAAAATATATTCCTATAAATAATGATGGAACTCTAGATTTATCAAATTTAGATCAAATTATAAATTCTAATACTAAGTTAGTCTCTATAACTCATGTTTCAAATGGAATTGGAACAATAAATAACATAAAAAACATTATTAAACAAGCTAAGGATGTTGGAGCAATAACATTAATTGATGCCGCTCAAAGCGCTCCTCATATGCCAATAGATGTTAATGACTTAGAGTGTGACTTCCTAGCATTTTCAGGTCATAAATTGTTAGCCCCTACTGGAATTGGAGTTCTTTATGGTAATAAAAAACTATTAGAAGAAATGCCAGCTTACCAAAAAGGTGGCGATATGATTCTAGAAGTCACGTATCAAAAATCATCATGGGCAGATGTCCCGTTCAAATTTGAAGCTGGAACTCCAAATATAGCAGGAGCGATCGGATTGAAATCTGCTATAGAGTATTTAATGAATCTTTCAATGGCAGAAATTAGAAATCATGAAATTGAAATCACTGAATATGCGTATGAGCAGATGATGAATATAAATGGCATAGAAATTTTAGGTCCTGAAAATATAGATGAGAGAGCAGGATTGATATCATTTAATATACCCGGGGTGCATCCTCATGATTTAGGGACATTTTTAGATTCAAAAGGAATTGCTATAAGGACTGGGCATCATTGTGCAATGCCCTTAATAAAAAAATTAGGCAGCCATTCATCAGCAAGAGCTAGTTTTTATATATATAATACGAAAAAAGAAATAGATAAATTTATTACTGAAATTAATAATTCTATGAAGTATTTTAATCATGTCTAATTATAATAAATTAGGTTTTGTTTACAAAAAAGAAATATTAGACAGGTCTATAAAACCTGGCTTTGATAAATTGATATCTAATGCTGACAAGCTTATTACTGGATTAAATCCTTTTTGCGGGGATGAAGTCAAATATCATATAAATTTAAAAGAAAACATCTTAACAAATATATATTTAGAAGTTGAAGGTTGTGCTATACATAAAGCTAGTTCTTCTTTTTTATCTGATGTAATAATTAACGAAAAAGTGTTAGAAGTACAATCTATGTGTGAAGAATTCATATCATATTTTAATAAAAACAATGATGAAAATAAGCAATTTAAAAACGATAAACTAAACATAGCCAATCCTTTGTTAGATATTAAGTCAAATCAAATAAGAATCAAGTGTGTATTATTGAGTTGGAATACAATGCATAACAATTTGTTTTCAAAAAATCAATGAATACATTTCCAATGATTGATTCACATACTCATGTTTACAGTTATAGTGAAAATGAATTGAAACATGTGATGGACAGAGCTTTTAAATATGGAGTGTCAACCATCATTGATTCTTCAGTAGATATTGCCAGTGCACAAAAAGTAGATAAATTATCCTCAGAAAATAAAAATATTTTTGGTGGGATAGGGATACATCCACAAAACTTAAAAGCTACAATAAGTAAAAAAGAAATATCTGAAATATATAATTATTTTTCCAATAATAAAAAAAACATTGTGGTTAGTGAAATAGGACTTGATTTTCAAAGCAATTCACCTGATAGAATAATTCAATATGATGCATTCAGAAAGCAAATTGGTATTGCAAGAGAATTAAATAAGCCTATAATTTTTCATTCAAGAAATTCTATAAAAGAAACAATTAAAATTTTAAAAGAGGAAAGGGCTTTTGAAGTGGGGGGAGCGATGCATTATTTCCAATCAAATCTAAATATCGCAAATGAAATTACGCATATGGGCTTTAAGCTTTCTTTTGCCAAGCCATTATTAAGGAATATTAATCTAGAAAGCGTGATAAAAAACATATCATTAGAAGACATCATAATTGAAACAGATTCTGCTCCACAACCATTTAAAAAAAACAGATCAAATTGGACAGAGCCAAAAGATTGTAAATTAATTGTAGATAAAATAGCTAGAATCAAAGGATATCAAAAAGATGCTATACATCAAAAAATATTTTTCAATACTTTCAATATGTTGAAAAATGGTTCTAGATGGCTAGAAACTAGTCATTTTATGTAATTTTATTTATTTCAGATTCAATCAAGTTAAAATCTCTTGCAGATAGAATATGCATACTATCTGATAATCCTAATTCCCAATGCTCTGGCAACCATTTTTTTAAATATTCTAATGAAGGTGCTATATAAGATGCATCAATACCGTTGTTCTCGTCTAGTATAGAATTAATAGATAAATCTACTTTATATCTATAGTCCAAAGTATCATCTATCCAATTCGATTTGATTATATTTTTTATTTTAGAGTCAATTGTGGCTGTCAAAATCCATTTTTTCAAATCTTTTACATATAAAACAACCCTATCCTCTAACTCTATTCGCTTAACTCTTTTTTGAAATTTTTTGCCAAATTCTATTTGTTTTTCTTTCTGTTTGACAAGAATATCAAAATTTTCTTTAGAAACTGTAAACATCCAATAATTAATCAAATTTGAAACACCTATAAAATTAAATTATCATAACATTATAATATACCTAATAATTAAAAATGAGGGAAATATGAAAGTTAGTGCTATTTTATTAGCTGGAGGTAATTCAAAAAGAATAAATGTGAATGATAAAACAACTATATCTATACATAATTTAATTGTCATAGAATACTCACTTTATTTCTTAAACAAACATAACAGCATAAGAAATATAACCGTAGTATGTTCAAATCATAACAAACTATTAATTGAAAAAATAAAACCAAAATATAAAAAACTCACAAATATAGTTTTCGGAGGAGATAACAGATTAAATTCATTGCTTAATGGTTTCATTAAGACTGAAAAAAATGAAATAACATTAATACACGATGCCGCAAGACCTTTAATTAATGATAAATTGATTTCTAAAAGTATAAACTTAGCAATAAATCATGGGTCCGGAGTTCCTGTAACTATTCAAACAGATTCTATATATATTTCTAATAATCATACATTAGAAAAAAGTTTGAATAGATCAGAAATAGTATCATCGCAAACTCCTCAAGCTTATGAAACAAAAATATTAGAAAATTTATTTGATAAAATTGATATTAAAAAAGTTGAATTATTCTACAATGACTTACCAAGTTTGTTATTAAAACATAATATTATCCCTTATACTTTTATAGGTGATAAATATAACTTGAAAATAACCGTTGATGAAGACTTGGAAATTATAAGAAAAATTATAGATCAATTATGAATATTAATGTTGGCATTGGGTTTGATACTCATAAATTAAAAAAATCAGGTGATTTGATAATTGGAGGAGTAATCATAAACAATGATTACTCACTAGAAGGAGATAGTGATGGTGATGTTTTAATACATGCCATTATAGATTCGTTATTAGGAGCCGCAGGGTTAGGCGATATAGGTCATTACTTCAATAAAAACAATCACCCAAAATCAAGTCTTAAGATGTTAAAAAAAACAAATGACCTTTTAATAAATAACAATTTTGTAGTAAATAATATAGACTCTACTGTAGTTTGTGAACAATTTTCAATAAAAGAATATTCACAAGAAATGAAAAATGAAATATCCTTAATTTTATGTATAAAACCTAACCAAATAAATATAAAAGGAAAGTCAACAGATGGCTTAGGATTTTTAGGAGAAATGAAAGGTATAGCAGCATTAGCAATATCAAGTTTATTAAAAGATAATTAAATGAAAATATTTGACACTCTAGAAAATAAAACAAAAGATATAGATTTAAATTCCACTAACACTTTTAAAATATATGTGTGCGGAATTACTCCCTACTCTGAATCACATATTGGGCATGCGATGTCAGCTGTAATATTCGACACTTTAAGAAGGTATTTAATGTCACAAGAACTAAAGTTAAATTTTGTCCAAAATTTTACAGATATTGATGATAAATTAATTAATGCAGCAAAAGACAATAATACAACAATTAATGAGATATCTAATAAATATATATCAAAGCATGTTAAATCATTAAATCAATTAAATGTAATGGCTCCAGACCATGCTCCTAAAGCTACTGAAGAAATAAAAGAAATGATCAACATGATTGAAACTTTGATTTCAAAAGGTATGGCGTACGAGGTTAATGGTGATTGCTTTTTTAGGGTTAATAAATTCGATACATATGGTAAATTAAGTAAGCGAAATATTGAAGAAATGATAGCCGGAGCTAGAATTGAAATAAATGAAAACAAAGAACACCCTATGGATTTCGCACTTTGGAAATCTCAAATAAGTGATGAACCTGGATGGGAAAGTGTTTGGGGAATTGGTAGGCCTGGTTGGCATATTGAATGTTCTGCTATGTCTATGAAATATTTAGGTAAAAACATAGATATCCACGGAGGCGGAAGAGATCTTATATTTCCTCATCATGAAAATGAAATTGCACAATCAGAAGCATTTACTGAAAACCCTCCATTTTCAAATATTTGGATGCACAATGGATTAATAAATTTAAAATCAGAAAAAATGAGTAAATCTTTAGGGAACATTATTACAATAGGCGATCTTCTTAAGAAACACTCTCCATCCGCAATTCGTATGTCTTTTATTAACGGTAACTATAAAAACCCATTAGAATTTGATGAATCATTATTGGTTGCAAATGATAAAGCAATACAACGCCTCAAAAAAACAATAAATCTTAAATCAGCAAATAATATAAATGAATTAAACTCAGATAATTTTGTAAACAAGTTTCATAGTTCTATGCAATTAGATCTAAATACTTCTATGGCTTTAGGATCTATTTTTGAAATGGCAAAAGCAATTAACCAATCTCATCTTAAAAAAATTAACATAAAAAATTCACAAAAAGACCTGGAAAGGTTGCTAAATATTCTTGGAATTAATATACGTGCTGACGATGATTCAGATACAAATTCAAAAAATGATTCACAGGAAATCATAAATTTGGTTAATCTTCGTAATCAATACAGAAAAGAAAAACAATATGATAAAGCCGATGAAATTAGAGACAAATTATTATCTAAAGGGATAACAATTTATGACTCTTCAGATGGAACTACTAAATGGAGTAGTGAATAGATTTATTAAGACATTGCTGCGTTAATTAAGCCCAACGATACAAATAGAATCGAAATAATAATAGTTAATTGAAAAAGTATTTTCTCAAAACCTCTTCGAGTTCTGTAGTTATCTCCTCCTCCTCCAAAAATGTTTACGCTTTGACCTCTAACTTGTATAAGAATAATAAAAATTAAAATTATTGCAGAAACAAGTTGTAATGTTAAAAAAATCGTATTCAAATTTATTCCTCTAATTTATTGTTAATAGATTTAACCCATAGATTGTATAACGTTATTATAGAATTAGACAACTTTTTTGAGTCATGCCTCATAGAATGTTCGTCTGATTTAATATCAAATCGCATTATTTTAGGATTCTTAAAGTCTATTTCACTTAATTTCACACGTTCTTCATCATGTGATGTGATTGGCAAATTATAACTTTGATCTACGATTATATAATCAAATATATTAATATAAGTGTGTTGTTCTATTGCTTCAATATGATCTCCGACCGAGTAGTTCTCAGTTTCTCCTTTTTGCGAAGCAATATTGCAAACGTATATCTTCAAAGATTTTGAAGATTGTATGATTTCAATAAGATCTTTAACTAATAAGGGTGGAATAATACTAGTATACAAACTTCCTGGACCAACAATTATCATATCCGAATTTTTCAATGCATTTTTAGCACTTTCAGATCCTAAAGCATTAGTTGGTATTAATTTTATTTCACTTATTTTGCCCTTTTTTAGTGAGATCAAAGATTCTCCTAATATTTTTGTCCCATCTTCTAAAATTGCTTCTAAAGTTATATTATCCAATGAAGATGGTAATACTTTTCCTTTAGCACCTAATATTTTTGCTGATAAATTCAATCCTCCTTCAAAACTCCCCGTTATGTCTGACATAGCAGTGATTAAAAGATTGCCTAAACTATGCCCTTTCAATCCTTTACCATGTTCAAATCTATAATCAAAAATTTGCTTTAGTAAATTCTCTGAATCACTTAATGCAGCTACACAATTTCTAAAGTCTCCTGGAGGAATTACGCCTAATTCTCTTCTTAGAACACCTGAGCTACCACCATCGTCAGCAACTGTGATTATTGCAGATAATAATTCAGAATGTTCTTTTAACCCCCTTAGAATAACAGACGATCCTGTGCCTCCACCAATAATTGATATTCTTGATTTATCGGAAAAATTATTCATTTTTTAAAATTTTTTCCAAATTAACTTCAGCTTGATTAGGATCAGCTTTACCTCTACTTAATTTCATTACCTGCCCAAGTAGGAATTTAATAGCAGTGTCTTTACCTGATTTATAATCTTTAACAGCATCAGGATTATTATTTATAGCTTGAGTACATAAATCAGTCAATTGATCTATATCAGAAATATTTGATAGTCCTAATTCTTCAATTAATTGATCTGGAGATTTAGAAGAATTAATCATTTTTGCAAGGATTTCTCTTGAAGCATTTCTATTTATAGTTTTGCCATTAGTTAGATTTATCAAGTCTAATATAAATGCAAGGTTAAAAACATTAGATATATCTTTAGTTGTTAATTTATTCAATTCTAATATTTTTAATAATTCTTCGGTAATCCAATTGGCTAAGTCTTGATCAGAAATATCAAATTGTTTTGTTTTAGTTTTTTTATATATATCTTTGAAATAGTTGAAAAGGTTAAGATCTGCAGAAAGAATCCCAATAACTTGTTCGTTTAAAGAATGGTGATGAATTAAAAATTCTATTCTATCTTTCTTTAATTCTGGGATTGATTTTCTAATTTGATTAAGCAAGGTATCGTCTAGATAAATATTAGGAAGATCGGGGTCAGGAAAATATCTATAATCATGTGCTGATTCTTTAGATCTTTGAGACACAGTTTCTCCTCTTGATTCATTCCATCCTCTAGTTTCTTGTAAGATTTTATGATCTAATATAATTTCTTTCGTTTGTCTTTCAATTTCAAAATTTATTGCACGGACAACAGATCTAAAACTATTCATATTTTTCACTTCAACTTTTTCGCCTAATTTAGTAGATCCTTTCGGTCTTATACTAATATTAGCATCACATCTAAAATGTCCTTGCTCAAGATTACCTTTAGTTACTCCAATTTCAGTAAAAATAGAATGTAATTCTAATAAAAATTTTCTTGCTTCTTCAGCATTAGATATTTCTGGTTCACTTACAACTTCCATTAAAGGAGTTCCAGATCTGTTTATATCAATTAAAGATTTTGGTTTTTCATTCTCATTGTTTATATGTGTAAGTTTGGCAGTATCTTCTTCTAAATGAATTCTATTTAAATTTATTTTTTTTTCTTGCCCAGTATTGACTATTACTTCGCCACCAACCACTATTGGATATTTAAATTGAGATATTTGGTATCCTTTCATTAAATCTGGGTAATGATAGTTTTTCCTATCAAATCTAGTCATTTGATTAATATTTCCATTCAATGCTAATCCAGATTTGACAACCTTCTCAATAGCCTTATTATTTATTAGGGGTAAAGTACCTGGATATCCCATACATATATTACAAACATATGTATTTGGCTCACTTTCAAAAGGGGCAATCGAACATTTACAAAACATTTTACTATTAGTATTTAACTGAACATGAACTTCTAATCCAATGACTGGTTCATATTCAATTTTTGTTTTATTCATTTAAAAACCTTGAATGAATTTAATGGATAATATCTAAGAATTAGTTTTCCAACAATTTGTTCTGTTGAAATTGGTCCGAAATGTCTACTATCTGTGCTCATTAAATCATTATATCCTAGAACATAAAATTCATTATCTTTTAAGTTGATTATTTTCTGATAGAGTAAGCAATCATCATCGTCAGATATTAAATTCAAGGTTTTTTCTTTAAAACCTAAAGTTTCATTTGGTATGCCGAATATATATTTTATTTTATATAATCCATCAAATTTATCTGAAAATACGATGATATCTCCTTTATTATACTTTTTTTTCCGAGTGACTAAAACATGTTGTCCATCAAACACAATTGGTTCCATACTTTTTTGATTTATTTTCAATGTCATAATATTAATCATAATAATATATAATATATCTATATCGTCTTAATATAAAAAGGAGAATATAAATGAATTTAATAAAAAATATAAAATCAATCTTTTCACCTCAAAATGTATATGCACATTGTGATATTCCATGTGGGATATATGACCCTATAAGTGCAAAAATAGCTGCACAAACTGTATTGAAAATGACTATGCGAATGGAAGATATAGACTTAAGTAATGGAGTTACAAAAGTAGAACAACCAAACGGTATAGTAAGATTAATACGTGTGAAAGAATACCATTCACAAATAGTAAAAAATGAGTTGAATATTCTTTGGTCAGACTATTTCAAACCTGAGCACTTAGAAAAATACCCTGAGTTACACACATTGTTTTGGAATGCAAATAAATTAGCAGGAGCAAACAAACAAAATGTAAGTTCAAAATCTGCAAAAGAATTGGTTGGTGTTGTTGATGAAATATCAACAATCTTTTGGGAGAGTAAGGGGATTGCATATTCAGATCCTAATTCAGAAATAAGATTTGGAGCTTAATTTAAGTCAAATTACATTCTGAAGTTTCTGTATTTAGTCAACACAGAACTTACTAAGTCAGTATAAGGAACTTTTAAGTTTTTTGATTTGGCAATATTTGACACATAACATTGTATTGCATCGACTTCAATTGAATTACTTTTTTTCATGTCTTCATACATAGAAGATATTGAATTAGGTTGGTTATTGTAGAGCTCGTCATACACTTTTTTAATTTCTGATTCAGAAATATTTGCATTATCTTTAATTGCTGTATTATATGTTTCACTTATCAAATTCCAAAGAATATTTTGACTGATTTTATCTGACAAAATATTTTCCAAGGGTTGTCTATATAAGCACATAATTCCACTAAGAGAAGATATATACATTAATTTTCGCCATATTACACTTTTAATATCTTTATCAACAATTACGGAAAGCTCTTCAGAATGAATTGTTTTATGAAAATCATTCAATAAATCTATTTTCGGATCATACATTGATCCTATTATTATTTTAGGGTCACCACCTGTCTCATTAATTTTGCCATTAATATGTAATATCGCATCTACGTAAGCTGCGCCTGTAAGAATATTTTTTCCAAAAATTTCATTTAAATCTTCAGTAGATTTAAAGCCATTTTGTAAACTCAAAATATATGGAATTTTTCTATCAAATAAGTGCTTAAGATAATTAATGGATTCTTCATTATGATAGCTTTTCACACAATATATCACCAAATCCGGATAAAACGGTAAATCAGAAATATTATTAATAATTTGTGTGTCAAATATTTTGGGATAAATCGTTGAATGAGTACATTTATTAGTTTTTAAACTTAATCCATTCTGTTTAATATCCTTAAAAGTATTCCCGCGAGATAAAAACAAAGTATTTGGATTTGTTTCAGCTATTAAAGATCCTATAAAAGATCCAACCGCGCCTGTTCCGTAAATATATATATTCATAATGTTAATTGTTTGATAATCTATAATAGAAATAGGTTATGAAAACCAATTATATATCATAGGTGAAAAAAATGATCAGTAGAGAAAGATTAACTAAAACATTTTGTGAATTAGTAAGTATAGATAGCCCTTCTGGAGAAGAAGAAGAAGTAAGATTATATATTCAAAACAAATTGTCGGGAAAAGGATTTGAAATATATGTAGATGATTATGGGAATCTGATTGCTACAAGTAAAAAAAGCTCTTCTAATAATATTATTTTATCAGCGCACATGGATACAGTAGAACCTGGAAGAGGAATAATACCTATAGTTGACAAAGATACTATTTCTTCAAAAAATGACACTATATTAGGAGGAGACTGTAAAGCAGGCTTAACTGGAATATTAGAAGCTCTTGATTCTTTACATGAACAAAACCATGTTTTTGAAAATTTAACTCTAATATTTACAAGAGAAGAAGAAGTAGCACTACAAGGAGCTAGACATCTTGATTTTTCGCAAATATTAGGGAAAAAAGCTATAATTTTTGACGGAGAAGGTCCTCCAAGTGTGATTACTAATTCTAGTCCAACATATGTTAGTTTTGATATAGAAATAATTGGGAGAGCAGCTCATGCTGGAGTCGAACCTGAAAAAGGATTGTCAGCTATTAAAATAGCAAGCTCAGTAATAAATAAATTACCTCAAGGAAGACTTGATGAAGAAACCACTTTTAATATAGGTAAAATAGAAGGTGGATCAGTTAGAAATGCTGTCCCTGCAAATATATATCTAGAAGGTGAATTTAGAACAAGTAGCATTGAAACTTTGAATGATTTAAATCATTCGTTATCCAACGTAATAATAGAAACTCAAAATGAATTTAAAGAAGCTGAAATTAATTTAAAATCTGAAATATTGTTTGAAAAATATTCGTTGAGCAATGAAGATTCATCTTTAAAACTAGTTTTAAAGTCAATTGATAATCTTGGGCTTAAACCAACATTAAAGGGATCAGGAGGGGGAACTGATGGAAATATATTTATAAAACATGATATAGAATCAGTAGTCATTGGCATGGGTGTCAGAGGTATGCATACTATTAACGAAACAGTATCTATTCCAGATGTAGTAGATTGTGCAAATTTATGCCAAGATATAATTCTTAAAAACACATAATTTACTTATAAATTATGTGTTTTTAAGAATTAATTAACTTAATTCAGCAGTAGCTCCTGCTGATTCCAATTCTTCTTTTGCAGCATTCGCATCATCAGAGTTCGCACCTTCTAATACTGGTTTAGGAGCAGCTTCAACTAAATCTTTTGCTTCTTTCAGGCCTAAAGATGTAATTTTTCTTACAGCTTTGATCACATTAATTTTATTTGCGCCTACTTCTTTTAGCACAACATCAACTGAATCAGATTTACTATCTGCATCCCCATCCGTGTCTCCTGCAGGAGCTGCAGCGACAGGAGCTGCTGCAACAGCTGTGACACCGAATTCATCTTCTAAGTTTTTTACCAACTCAGAAAGTTCTAAAACCGATAGATTTTTTATTGATTCTAATATTTCTTGTTTTTTGTCTGCCATTATATCCTCCTATTTGAATTAATGAGCAATAATTATTTTTTTTCCTCTGTTTTTTGTTCCTTTGCAACTACTTCTTCTGTTGCCGCTTTTGGTTCTTCTGTTTTTTGTTCCTCTTCA
>JAPYRX010000010.1:0-4397 GCA_029936815.1 Dehalococcoidia bacterium | reverse complement strand
GTTTTTTGTTCCTCTGCAACTACTTCTTCTGTTGCCGCTTTTGGTTCTTCTGTTTCTGTTAATTTAGGAACAATAGCTTTTAATGTATTAGTAAATTGACTAATTGGAAATTTCAAATTATATACTAGTCTATTTAATGGAGATGATATAAGCATTAATAATTTACCAATCAATTCTTCTTTTGAAGGTAATTTTGAAATATTATTAAGTACTTCTTCTTCAATAATTTCTCCGTCAAGGTATGCGTTTTTTATTTTTATATTTATCTGCTCATCATTAATAATTTTATAAATTAACTTAGTTAAAATCATAGGATCAGTATTAGATGCTAATATTGAAGTTGGTCCATCAATTAATTCTTTTAATTTATTATTGGTTGATTGATCAGCAGCGATTAAAGCAAGTGAATTTTTCACCACTTTATATTGTGCGTCTGCTTTAATAATTTCTTTTCTGAATTTAGAAATGGAACTAACTCCAGAACCAGTAGGATTCATTGATATAAAAAAAATGTTCGAATTAAATAAGTCTTTATACTCTTCAACCAGTTTAATCTTTTTATCATTCGGCATAAATTTCTCCATAAAAAAAACCAAGCTAGAAAACTTGGTTTCAAATCAAAATTTAAAATTTTACTTAGGTAGGAATTTTATCTATTAAATAGAACCTACTGTCTTCAGCAATCACAATTTATAATATTTTAAAGAATTAGTCAATAACTGAACTGATATCTAATTTAACACTTGGCCCCATTGTACTAGATAAATGAATATTTTTAAGAAATTCTCCTTTTACTTTACTAGGACGTGATGAGTTAATAGTATTTACCAAATCTTTAATGTTTTCAGCGATTTTAGTATCTTCAAAACTCGATTTACCAACAATGGAATGTACATTAGCATCCTTATCCAATTTAAACATTGCTCTACCAGATTTACACTGTTTAATAGCATTATCAAGGTTGTCAGAGTCAACTACAGTCCCATTTCTAGGACTAGGCATCAAACCACGTGTTCCTAGTTGTTTTCCGATTTTAGAAACATTTCCCATCATTTCTGGTGTTGATATGGCAAGATCAAAGTCAGTCCACCCTCCCGAAATTTTATCTATTAGCTCCGCTGAGCCAACATAATCAGCTCCTGCATTTTGAGCTTTTTCTGTATCTCCAGCTTGCGCAAACACAGCAATAGTAATTTTTCTTCCAGATCCATGTGGTAAATTTACATATCCTCGAATATTTTGTTCCGAGTCTTTGGGATCACAACTTGTGTTTATATTGATCTCAATTGTTTCATCAAATTTCGCAGTAGAAGTGTTTTTTATCAAAGAAATAGCTTCAAATAATTCGTAAATTTTATTTATATCAATTTTTTCTCTGTTATTTTGTGCTCTTTTCATAGTTTTATCCTTCAATAACATCAATACCCATGCTTCTGGCAGTTCCCTGAATCATTCTGGCTGCGCTGTCAATATCATGAGCATTTAATTCATCCATTTTTTCTTTAGCAATGGCTAGTAAATCTGATTTTTTAATAGTTCCTACTTTATTAATATGTGGAACAGGGCTTCCTTTAGAAATGTTAGCAGCTTTCTTAATGTATTCAGAAGCTGGGGAAGTTTTAGTAATAAAAGTAAAAGTTCTATCTTTAAATATTGTAATTTCAACAGGTATTACTTCACCTGATTTATCAGCTGTCCTAGCATTATATTCTTTTACAAAATCCATGATAGCTATACCATGAGGGCCTAAAGCAGTACCTACAGGTGGCGCGGGAGATGCTTTGCCTCCCTCTATTTGTAATTTCACTAATGCTGATATTTCTTTTGCCATATAAGTACCTTTGTTATTCTTTTTCTACTTGATAAAAATCCAATTCTACAGGAGTATCTCGGCCAAAAAATGAAACCATAACTGTAACTTTAGATTTACCTTCATCAATGTCTTCCACTGAACCAATGAAATCCAGAAAAGGACCATCAACTATTCTTAAAGTATCACCTTTATTAAATCTAGCTGTAAAGCTTGGAATACTGTCTTGATAATTAAGAATAGAATTTACTTCAGCCTGATCTAGGGGTACAGGTTTTACTCGTTTTTCATTTTCATCCTCTGAAGAAACGAATCCAGTTACTCCAGGAGTATTCCTAACGTCAAACCACATTTCATCATCTAAAACCATATTTATCAGAATATAACCTGGGAAGACATTTTTTTTCACTTCAACTTTTTGACCATCTTTAATTTCGATTTCGTCTTTTTTTGGCACAATAACATCAATTATTTTTTCAGAATATCCTTGGTTTTTGGCTTTTTGTTTTAAATTTTCTTGAACTTTATCTTCATGACCTGAATATGTATGAAGTATATACCATTCTGGGTTATTCATAATTTTATCCAACACTTTATTAATTGTTAATAAAAAAGCTAATTATTCTAGAAAAAACTAAATCAACAGCTCCTAAAAATAAACCTGCTACCATAGAAATTGCAATGACAATTACACTTAATCTGAATGTTTCTTCTCTAGTAGGCCAAGTAACTCTTCCAAGTTCAGCATAAATTTCTTTAACTGATCTTGAAACATTGCCAACTCTATTTTTTGAATTCAAATTGGGATTATTTGTTTGTGGTTTATTCATTAAGATCTGACTTCTTTAAACATTTTATGAGATCTACAAAATTTGCAGAATTTTTTTAACTCTATACGATCAGGAGAATTTCTTCTGTTTTTCTCTGAAGTATATAATCTATTTTTACAAGTTTCACAACTTAAATTTATAACTGTTCTCACAGCGCTTTTTCGAGCCATATTTTCCTACAAAATTTTAAAAATAATTATTTAATTATTTTGGTAATCACACCTGATCCCACAGTTCTTCCACCTTCACGAATAGCGAATCTTAATTGGTCTGCCATAGCAATAGGGGTAATGAGTTTGATTTTCATTTTAATATTATCACCTGGCATAATCATTTCTACGCCATCAGGCAATTCACATTCGCCTGTTACATCAGTAGTTCTAATATAGAATTGAGGTTTGTATCCATTAAAAAATGGGGTATGTCTTCCGCCTTCTTCTTTAGAAAGAACATAAACTTCTGCCTCTGCTTCTGTATGTGGAGTAATTGCTCCTTTTGCACAAATCACTTGGCCTCTTTCAATATCTGCTCTTTCTATACCACGAAGCAATAATCCAACTGCATCTCCCGGTTCACCTTGATCAAGTAATTTATGGAACATTTCAACTCCAGTCACAACAGTTTCAGTTTTTTCTTTGATTCCAACAATTTCAACTGTATCATTAGGTTTTACTATACCTGTTTCAATTCTTCCGGTTACTACTGTTCCTCTTCCTTTTATATTGAAAACGTCTTCTACAGGCATAACAAAAGGTTGATCTTTTGGCCTATCAGGAATATCGATGGTTTCATCAACAGCCTTCATTAATTCCATTATACCTTCGGCAGCTTCTCCTTCGGGGTTTTCCAAAGCATCTAATGCGCTAACTTTAATAATTGGAATATCATCTCCAGGAAAACCATATTCAGTTAAAAGTTCTCTTAATTCCATCTCTACTAATTCAAGTAATTCAGGATCGTCCATTTGATCTACTTTGTTTAAAGCAACAACCATATGAGGAACTTGAACTTGCCTTGCTAAAAGGATGTGTTCTCTAGTTTGGGGCATTGGTCCATCAGGTGCGCTAACAACCAAGATAGCTCCATCCATTTGAGCAGCACCAGTAATCATGTTTTTAACATAGTCTGCGTGACCAGGACAATCAACGTGTGCATAATGTCGTGCTTCTGTTTCATATTCAACGTGAGTAATAGCAATTGTCACGCCTCTTTCTTTTTCCTCGGGGGCATTGTCGATTGAATCAAAAGGTCTATCTTTTGCCAATCCTTTTTTCGCTAATACAGTCGTTATAGCAGCTGTTAACGTAGTTTTCCCGTGGTCAACGTGACCTATAGTTCCCACATTAACGTGCGGTTTTGATCTGTCAAATTTTTCTTTAGCCATAATATTTCTCCTATTATTTTAACTATATGATGGAGCCCACAAGCAGAGTTGAACTGCTGACCTCGTTCTTACCAAGAACGCGCTCTACCACTGAGCTATGCGGGCTCACACGAATAAAATTTAATTTCGTGCAAGCTTTCATTTTAATATTTTAATATACATGGAGGGAGCAGGATTCGAACCTGCGTAGCCCTTACGAGCGTCAGATTTACAGTCTGATGGATTTAACCACTCTCCCATCCCTCCTAATAAATATAAATTTTATCAAATCACATCAACAGTAAAAGAAGTTAGCCCAAGAGGGGATTCGAACCCACTGACCTGCCGATTACAAGTCGGCTGCGCTACCACTGCGCCACTTGGGCATATGCCC
>JAPYRX010000009.1:66309-70557 GCA_029936815.1 Dehalococcoidia bacterium | reverse complement strand
GACCTGCCGATTACAAGTCGGCTGCGCTACCACTGCGCCACTTGGGCATATGCCCTAGCATGTTATATTAATATTTTTAAAAGAACCAAATTAAAAAAGTCAGCCTTTTTGGCTGACTGTCAATCATTTTACAATGATGACGATTGTTAGGTCAATAATATATTGGGGTTTATACTATTTATTTAAACAAACTAGCAGAAACAGTGTTAATATTATTAAAACTTACTAATTCTAGTTCTCTTGGAAGGTTTTTAATAGGATTTCTTAATCTACCTATATAAGCTTTTTTCATTCCCAATCTTACTCCCTCGTGTAATATGCGTTCAATATCAGGAGGATTTCTAATTTCACCAGTTAAGGCTATTTCTCCAATTGCCATTGTGTTTTCTCCAAATCCTATATTATATAAACTAGATAAAATAGTTAAACATATACCAAAATCAGAGCTAACATTTTTTATAGATTGACCTTTCATAACATTAATTATCACATCATGATTATCAACAGATATTTTTGCAATTTTATTCAATACAGAAGTTATAATCAATAATCGATTGTTATCTATTCCTTCAGCAATTTTTTTCGGATAATTACTATATGATTTTGCTATTAAAGATTGGATTTCATAAAAGAATAATCTCTGGCCATTCGGAACTGGTACTAAAATACTCCCTACCCCTGATGGATTGTATTCATCAATCATTAAGGAAGCGGGGTCAGTGACATCTTCAAACCCTTCAGAATTCATAGTGAACAATCCGATATCAAAAGTTGGGCCAAATCTGTTTTTAATTGGGCTTAATATTCTTTCTTGTCTATTATTTAAATATTCTAGTTGAAGAACAACATCAACCATATGTTCTAAAATCCTTGGCCCCGCCACATCACCAGTTTTTGTTACATGCCCTGACATCAGGCATAAAATATTTAGTTTTTTGCATATTAAAATAAGTTTTTTTGTAGAATTAATTATTTGGTTTATAGATCCAGGGGCACCTTGCGTATCAGGATCATAGACAGATTGAATTGAATCAATAAAAATTGAAGATGGTTTCATTTCAATCAGCATTTTAATTATGTCATTTAGATTCATGCCTTCATATAAATTTATCTTTGAATTTTGAATATTCAAACGTCCAAATTTTTTTGTAACTTGTATGATTGATTCTTCGCCGCACAAATAAATCACATCCCCATACTCAGATAATTTCGATGATAATTGCATGAGTAATGTTGATTTTCCGACTCCAGGCATTCCTGCTAACAAAACGATAGAACCAGAAATAAAATCTCCTCCTATTGCTCTATTCAATTCTGGCCAATCAATTTTGTATGAATCTTTATCAATATCCTTATCATTAATCTCGGATAATTGTATTAATTCAGAGCCTTCGAAATTTAAATATTCTGAATTCAAATAATTTTCAGATTTATGTTCTCGTTCATTAATAGTATCCCATTGATTACAAGTATTACACTGACCTTGCCATTTAGGATATTGTTTCTCACATTCAGAGCATTGGAAATTCAGATTTGAATTGGAGTTTTTTCTAACCATAAATTCTGATTATGGGGCGTCATAATGGATAGTTTCAGATTTTTTGGTAGATTTAGGAGATTTTGATACCAAGGTTAATTTATCTTTCAAAACTTTTATTTTGGCAGTATCTCCAAGTTTTAGTTTTCCTGATAATAAGTAATCAGATATTTGGTCTTCTAAATTATCTTGTATAACTCTTCGTAACGGCCTAGCTCCATACAAAGGGTCAAATCCTTTGTCGCATATCCATTCCTTTGCTTTGTTATCGACTTCAAGATTTATCCCTTTATCAATTAAAGTATTTGAGATTTCATCAAGCATATTATCTAATATTCCAATCATGTGATGTTTAACCAAAGAGTTAAACACAACTATTGAGTCAATTCTATTAAGAAATTCTGGTTTGAAGAATTTCTTAACTTCAGACATTATGCTATCTTTCATTCTTTCATATTTAATCTTGTTTTCGTTTTCATCACCATCAGACAATGAAAACCCTATAAATTTATCCTGTCTTATAATGTCAGAACCTAAGTTGCTTGTCATTACAATTAAAACATTTCTAAAATCCACTTGTCTGCCCTTAGAATCAGTTAAATGCCCATCGTCAAAAATTTGAAGTAAAATATTAAAAACTTCTGGATGTGCTTTTTCTATCTCATCGAGTAAAATTATAGAGTAAGGTTTTCTTCTGACTTTTTCAGTTAACTGTCCCCCTTCATCATATCCAATATATCCAGGAGGAGCTCCAACTAAACGTGCAACTGCATGTCTTTCCATATACTCTGACATATCAAGTCTGATAACAGCAGATTCGGATCCAAATAAAAATTCTGATAATTTCTTAACTAAATATGTTTTACCTACACCAGTAGGCCCCATAAACATAAAAGTACCATTTGGTCGAGTGGGATTTTTAATCCCGGATCTTGATCTCCTTACAGCTTTTGACACCGTTTCAATAGCTTCGGGTTGCCCAATAACTCTTTCAGCAATATATGATTCCATTTCCATAAGCTTTTTGGATTCTTCTGTTGCTATTCTAGATAGTGGAATTCCAGTCCACATGCTAATAACTTCAGCGATATGATCCTCATTAACTTCTATATTAGTATTATTAATAGAATCGTTCCATTCTTTATTCCGTAATTCTAATTTTTCTTCTAATATAGTTTCTTGTTCTCTAATTTGTGCAGCTTTTTGATATTCTTTCACAGATATTGCAGACTGTTTATCTTTTTTTATAGATTCCAAATCTTTTTGCATTTCAATAATATCATCGGGTATAGTAAGATTTGCGATTTTCACTTTGGAAGAAGCTTCATCTAATATATCAATTGCTTTATCCGGTAAAAATCTATCAGAAATATATCTGTCAGACATTTGGGCTGCATATATAAGAGAGTTCTCAGTTATTTTTAAATTATGATATTCTTCGTACTTAGATTTAAGGCCTTTTAAAATTTCTATAGTTTCATCAACAGTGGGTTGATTGACAGAAACCGGTTGAAATCTTCTTTCTAAAGCAGGATCTCGTTCAATATATTTTCTATAATCATCAGTTGTTGTAGCGCCGATACATTGAAGTGTTCCTCTAGCTAAAGATGGTTTCAATATATTAGCTGCATCAACCGCTCCTTCCGCTGCTCCAGCGCCAACCATTGTATGAATTTCATCAATGAAAAGTATACAGTCAGGATCTTTTTTTAGTTCTTCGATAACTTTTTTCAATCTTTCTTCAAATTCACCTCTATATTTTGTACCAGCAACTAAAGATCCCATTTCTAGAGTTACCAATCTTTTACCAGCTAAAGTTCTTGGGACAGTACCAGAAGATATTCTTTGAGCCAATCCTTCAACAATTGCTGTTTTCCCCACTCCAGGTTCTCCTATGAGTACTGGATTATTTTTAGTCCTTCTACTTAGAATTTGAATAACTCTTGATATTTCATCTTCTCTACCAATAGTAGGATCTAAATTAGATTTTTTAGCAAGAGCAGTTAAATCTACACCCAATTGATCTAAAGTAGGTGTGCGTGTTTCTTTTCTTGCATCTTTTCTCGATGATCTTCGATAATTCGATTCATTGTTTTTAGTTATCTCAGATCTTACTGATTCAATACTCAGCCCTGTTATATTTAGAAGATCATAAGTTATACTTTCTGTATCTCTTAGTATCCCAACTAATAAATGTTCAGTACCAATAAATTTGCTAGATAAGCTTCTTGCCTCATCTACAGCAAGTTCTATTACTTTTTTAGAAGTAGATGTAAGTCCAATATTTGAAGGATCAATATTTTGTTCAGTAGGTTTTAAATTTAATTCAATTTCAGATCTAAGATTCTCAACATCAATTTTCAGAGAATTTAAAATTTGATTGGCGAAACAAGTTGTTTCAGAAATTATACCTAAAAGTATATGCTCCGTACCAATATAGTCCTGATTAAGTCGTTGGGCTTCTATTTGGGCATTAGACAATACTCTTCTTGCTTTTTCTGAAAATTTTTCAAATCTACTAGACATATTGTCGACCTTAAATGATTATGATGTACATTGAAATAATTGTTGTTTATATTTTATTGCTATATCAAATAATATTCAACCAATAGTGATGATTTTCAGAAAATGACCAATGAATAGAAAATGAATTATTTAGATTTTGAATCCTTCTCATCTTCTGGTTCCTCTGTTACAACTTCTTCTGTTGC
>JAPYRX010000009.1:24681-66209 GCA_029936815.1 Dehalococcoidia bacterium | reverse complement strand
TGCTTTTGGTTCCTCTGTTACAACTTCTTCTGTTGCTGCTTTTGGTTCCTCTGTTACAACTTCTTCTGTTGCTGCTTTTGGTTCCTCTGTTTTTGATTTCGAACTATCTTTAAGACTTAATCCCAAACGCCTTCGCTCTGGGTCCAAAGATACTACAGTAACTTCTAATTCTTCATCCACTTTAACAATGTCAGCAGGATTAATATCAGGAGTGTCAGATAATTCTGATATATGAATGAGTCCTTCGACACCCATTTCGTTTATTCTTGCAAACACTCCAAATTCAACAATTCTTGTAATAATGGCTTGAACTTTAGAGCCCACTGGCATATTTGTACTAATTTTATCCCACGGCCCAGGAGTTAATCTTTTAATACTCAAAGCAATTCTTTTATTTTCTCTATCTAAGTTAAGAATATACACATCTAATTGTTGCCCAACTTCAACAACTTCACTTGGAGAGTTTAATTTATTCCATGATAGTTCCGAAATATGAATAAGACCATCAGCTCCATTGATATCAACAAAGGCTCCAAAAGAACTTAATCCAATTATTTTAGCTTTAACAATTTGACCTTCAACAAGATCAGTCATGACTTTAGTTTTAGCTTTATCTTTTAGCTCTTGCATCAGAGCTCTCTCTGATAAAATCGCTCTGTTTCTCGTTTGATCTACTTCAAGTACTTTTACAGAAATTTTTCCATTAAGATTCTTTTCTAAATTTTTTCTCCCAGTTACATCAACTTCAACGGACGAGTCTTCAACGCTATCATCAGGTACAAAATAGCTCATAAGTTGAGATGAAGGGATAAATCCTTGTACGCCCTTTATATCAATCATTGCTCCACCCTTGTTTGATCCCATTATAATACCTTCAACAGGGGCATCACCATTTTGTGCTTTTTCAAGTATGTCCCATCCTTCTCTGACTAGTGCTTTATCAAAAGAGTATATTGGTGTTACATCAGCGTTTCGAGAAAATCCTGTTTTCAAAACCATAACAATCAATTCATCTCCAACCTTTAGGTTGTCAAGTTTTTCTTGTTCAATGTATCTCATTTCTGATTTAGGTATCAAACCTTCTGATTTTCCACCTAGATTTATTAGTACACCTTCATAATTAAGTTCCATCACGATTCCGGAAAGAACTTGACCTCGGTTTATCTTTACTACATCTTTCTCGTATTCTTCAAGTAATTTAGTTAATTCTTCTTGATTATTAATTGGCTTTTCCCTCGAAAATTTAAAAATTGCGAGATATATTATATGTATACAAAGCTCTGAAGTAAATACCTAATGGGGATATTTATCATGGATGATTTTAAACCTGGCGATTACTTATTGTCCCATATCGTTGCCAATACAGTATCGTCAGCGCAAAAGCGTTTCACTTCCGTGTTCGGGATGGGAACGGGTGGGTCAACTTCGCCATAATCACCAGGAATAAAAATTATAGATACTATTAAACCTAGTTGTCAATTATAATAATATATCAAAATGTGCAATATGATGAATAAAAAAATAATAACGGTTAAATCAATATATTTTATATTGATTTTTTGCTTATTTAGTTTTCTGATTTTCTTTTTATTTTGGAATCAATTTTCTAGTGAAGAAGCTAATGAAATTCAAAAAATACGCGAAGAATTAGCGCCTACGTTTAACACAAAAACTATTAAGGGTGAAGAATTCAATCTTCAATTTAATAATTCAAATTCAACTATTATTACATTTTGGGCTTCTTGGTGCCCACCTTGCAGAAAAGAATTGCCAATTTTAGACGAAATCAACAATGAGAACATACATGTTAGAATAATTGGTGTAAATATTGATGGCGATATAAAAGATGCAGAAAAGTTCATTGATCAATATAATATTTCTTTTATGTCTGTTATAGATGAAGATTTTATTACCATAAAATATGGCGTATCTAAAATTCCGGAAACATTTTTTATTGATCAAAATGGGCAAATAATATCAAGAGTTTCCGGGAATTTAACTAAAGATAAAATAAAAAACTTAATCCCTTGATCAATTGATTAATAAATCAACCCTACCCTATTCCCATTAATACTGCTTTTTCTTACCGCTTCTACAAATTCCATGTATTTTAAACCTGTATCAAATGTAGTATGAGAAATTTGCTCGTCACCATTTATAGCATTTATGAACTCTTCTTCAACTCTCCAATAAGACTGAAATTCATTGGGAATCGATATTTTTTGAAAAGATTTTTCTTTATTAGTTACATACAATTCGTAATTCACACAATCCATTCTAATAGTTGATTCTGTGCCATAAATCCAAACAGAATCTTTAGGGGCATTTCCTTTAACTGTACTCATCTGAATATTATACAAACCTCCGATACCAAGTTCGCCTATAACATTAATATTGTCAGGAATTTTAACAAAAGAATAATCATCATATGTCTTTTTTATATTAACAATCGTATCTGAAACAGCCATAACATTTTTTGCTGGTCCAACCCATCTCATCATTGCTTCATACCATATTCCTAATTGCATTGAATTCATTCCAGACAATTCAATATCAGTTCTCCAGTGAGCATCAGAATCAAAATCAGGATATCCACCTGTTAAGCTTATAGGAGTTTGATGATTAATATGTATGTCAATTTGAATGATATCTCCTATTTTCTTTTCAGAAATCATTTTACGTATATACTTATCAAACTTCAGAGTCATCGGGGATGGTACGATTTGAGAAATCAATCCTGGCGAAGATTTTGAAAACTCCAACATTCTTTTTGCACTGTCTAAGTCATGAGTCATTCTAGCTTCAGTCATCACATGTTTTTTGTTTTTAAGAGATTCATTAACAAGAATTTCATGCATGTAAGGCCATGTTCCAATACACACGGCATTAATTTCTTCATCTTCGATCAGATCTTTCCAATTGGAATATACTTTTGGAATAGAAAACTCCTCTGAAACCTTTTTTCCTGACTCATAAGATCTATTACAAACAGCTACAACTTCAACATTAGAGATTTTTTGAAAATTAGGGATATGAAATTTTTTAGTATTTTCGCCTGCTCCAATAATTCCAATTTTTATCATTTCATTCATCATTATTCTCTTTTAATCATATTAGAATTTATATTATGAATTGTTTATTTTCAAATCTTATTAAATAATAGTAAATAATAAAAGTTAAAAAAAATGAAAATAGGGGGTCGAATTGAAATTTTCAGCAAATCTTACAATGTTATTTAATGAATATAATTTTTTAGACAGATTTGAAAAAGCTAGAATAAACAATTTTAATGCAGTAGAGTTTTTATTTCCTTATGAGTACAACCCAAAAGAATTAAAAAAAATATTAGATGATAATAAGTTGACACAAGTCTTGCATAATTTACCAGCAGGTGATTGGGAAAAAGGAGATAGAGGAATAGCTTGTAATCCTGAAAGAGTAGATGAATTTAAAGAAGGAGTTACAACAGCTATTGAATACGCAAAAACTCTCGAATGTACACAATTAAATTGCCTTATAGGCATTCCAGACAAAAAATTTGCTCTTTCAGAAATAAATTCTACTGTTATTGAAAACTTGAAATTTGCTTCAAATCAATTAAAAAAAGCTAATATCAAATTGTTAATCGAAGCTGTTAACACTATTGATATCCCTGGATTTTATTTGAATACAACTAATCAATCAAAAAACATAATCGAACAAGTAAATTCTAACAATTTATTTCTTCAATACGATATCTATCATATGCAAATAATGGAAGGTAATATTTCTTTAACCATAAAAGAAAACTTAAACTTAATTCGCCATATACAAATTGCTGATCATCCTGGTCGAAATGAACCCGGAACAGGAGAAATAAATTACGATTTTCTTTTTAAGTACATAGAAGCATTAAAGTATAGTGGCTATATTGGATGTGAATATATTCCAAAAAACAATACAGAATCAGGATTGAAATGGAAAAAAAACTTATAATAAATTTTTCTGGAAACAATTTGGAAATCAAGGATGAATTATTAGATGTAATAAACTCAACTGAATTTTTTGACACCTCACATTATACTTCTTATTATATATTTGGAGAGTCAGTCGAAGATTTAAAGAGTATTGATAAAGTAATCAACAAAATATCAAAATCAAAGAAACGAATATACTTGATGATCAAGAATATGGAAATAAACTCTATAGAAAAATTAGAATTGAAATCTGAAATAAACGGAATTATTACTGGATTAAATGACTTAAAGCTAATAACAAGAATAAAAGAAATAATTCAAATGGTATAAATATGTCTGAGTTTTTTAACGTTCACAGTCCTTCTATCGCAATATCTAAAATCACATCAAATAGAGAATTCCCGTCTTTAAAAAAGGATTTAATCAAAACTATTAATTCTTTAGATAGAATTATCGCTGAAGATATAATATCAGACATCGATTTACCTCATTTTGACAGATCTTCTATGGATGGCTACGCTATACGATCTCAAGATTCTAATGGTGTATCTGAATCTTCTCCTAACTATATAAGAGTAATTGAAGAAATAAAAATGGGAACTCAGCCATCAAAATCAATAAAATCCGGCGAAGCTTCAAGAATATTTACAGGTGGAATGTTGCCCATAGGAGCTGATTCAATAATTATGGAAGAAGATACCGAAGAACTTTCTGATAATTTTATAGAAATTAAAAAATCTATATCAATAGGAGAAAATATTATATACAAAGGAGAGGAAATTAAAAAAAATAAGATAATAATTGTTAACGGTAAAAGAATAAGATCGCAAGAGATAGGAAGTTTATTAGAATCAGGTATAACCCAAATCAAAGTTTATAAACAACTCAATATTGGAGTTCTTTCTTCGGGTGATGAGTTAATAAATCCCCATCAGAATATTACACCTGGAAAAATCAGGGACATTAATACATATACAATATCTAATTTAATAAAAAAAACTGGAAGTAATGTAAAAAATTATCCTATTATGCCAGATGATTTTAATAAGCAATTGATTCAATCAAAAAAAGCTTATAAAGAATGTGATATTTTAATTTTTTCAGCTGGAAGTTCAATAAGTTATAGAGATACTACTGCAAAAGTTATTAAAAACTTGGGCAACCCAGGAATCATAATTCACGGTATATCTGTTAAACCCGGGAAACCAACTATTTTAGGGTTATGTGATAAGAAGTTAATAATAGGATTGCCTGGTAATCCAGTGTCTGCAGTTATGATATTTATAAATATTGTGCAGCCAATTATAGAACAACTTTACAATCATAAATCTTTAAAATCTTATTTAAATTGTAAATTAGATGAAAATATCAGTTCTAAAACGGGAAGAGTAGATTATATACCCGTCAAGATAATTAGCCAAAACAACAAATTGTTTGCTTCGCCAGTATTAGGCAAATCTAATTTAATCAATACACTTGTACAATCTGATGGGTATATAGTTGTACCTTCAGAAAAAAGAGGGCTTTATAAACATACAAATGTTAAAGTTAATCAGTATGAATGATAAAAAATCAAGAAATTATTATCTTAGTGATATCCCTATTGAAGAAGCAATAAGTAAATATTTCAATTCTCTTGAAAGTTATTTTAAAACCATAAATTTCGAAGAAATAGAAGTAACTCAATCAAATCAAAAGATAACTTACGAACCGATTTTTGCGAAAATTTCATCTCCAAATTTTAATTTGGCCGCAATGGACGGAATATCAATCAATCATAAATCAGCAATTGGAGCTACTGAAACATCTCCTAAAATATTATCTGAAAAAGATTTCGATTGGGTGGATACTGGTGATCCAATTGATGATGAATATGATTCTGTAATTATGATAGAGGATATATCTAAATCAAATTTAAAAGAAGTAAAAATTTTCTCGTCCGTTCCACCAATGCATAATATAAGAGAAATTGGAGAAGACTTAATACAATCTGAAATGATATTACCTGAAAACTCTCAAATAAATCATTTTGATATTGGAGTCTGTTTAGCAGGTGGTGTTGATAAAATAAAAGTGAAAAAACCTCTTACTTCTAAATTCATTCCAACCGGAAGCGAATTAATACATTTAGGAGAAAATCATAATAAGGGAGATTTAATAGAATTTAATAGTTTTGTTATAAATGGAATGTTAAATGATTTAGGTGTGATAACTAATACTTCACACATCATAAAAGATAACAAATCTGATATTAAAAATGAAATCTTAAATGCTGTGGAGAGATATGATTTGATTATTGTAAGTGCTGGTTCTTCAGCAGGATCAGAAGATTACACAAAAGAAATAATATCTGGCCTAGGGGAAGTTATAGTGCATGGAGTTTCTATAAAACCAGGACATCCAGTTATATTGGGTAAAATTAAAAACAAACCAGTCATAGGCTTACCAGGATATCCTGTTTCAGCAATATTAATAAATGAACTAATAATTAAGCCTCTAATAGAAAAGAAAATCAAATACAAAACACTAGCGATCCCGCCTATTAAAGCTAAATTAGCAAGGAAATTAAATTCTACAATGGGTGAAGATGAATATATAAGAGCTACAGTAGGTAAGATAAATAAAGAATATATTGCGGTACCCTTACCTGGAGGAGCAGGTGTAATTAGCTCAATTCAAAAAGCGAATTGTTTAATCAAAATACCCAGAAACAAAGAAGGCTATCAAAAACATGAAATAATCAATGTAAATCCTTTAACTAGTTTACAAAATATAAATAATACAATCATATGCAGTGGTAGTCATGATTTAGTATTAGATATACTTAAATCATTTCTTTTAAAAAAAGGATTAGGATATCAAATGGCGATAAATCCCATAGGGAGTTTGGGCGGATTATTATCTATTGACCAAAATTTATGCCATATTGCAGGAACACATATTTTTGATCCTGAAACAGAACAATACAATATCACATTCATAAACAAATTCGTAAAAAACAATAAAGTTAAAGCTATAAATCTAGTTGATAGAATACAAGGAATAATAACAAAAAAAAACAATCCATCTAAAATAGAATCTATTAATGATTTTAATAATGAAAACCTTATATTTGTTAACAGACAAAAAGGATCAGGGACAAGAATATTATTAGACTATTTACTATCAACTTCCAATATAAATTCAAAAAATATTAATGGCTATAATAATGAAAAAAACTCACATTTAGCAGTGTCTTATGCAGTTCAATCAGGTAATGCAGATTATGGATTAGGAATCATGTCAGCTGCAAAAGCTTATGATTTGGGATTTGTACCAATTAAAGAAGAAAGCTTTGATATCGTTATACCTGAAAATATTATTAATGAGAAACATATACAAATATTAATAGAAATAATAAATTCCAAAGAATTTAAAAATTCTATTAATAAAATAGGCGGATATTCAACTTCAAAAACCGGACAAGAAATCAAATGAATGATTTATTAACAGGTATTATATTAGCTGGAGGGAAAAGTAGAAGATTAGGTAGAGATAAAGCTTTAGAATTATTCAATGAGAGACCATTAATATATTCAGTAATAGACGCAATTCGAAGTTCAGTTGATGAAATTATTATAATTGTTAATGATGAAGCTAGAAAAAAAGAATTTGCATTTATAAAGAATGTCAAAATCGTAGTAGACAAATATTGTGATTCCGGATCTCTTGGGGGTATATACAGTGGACTTTTAGAATCTAAAAATAGTAATGCAATCGTATTGGCTTGTGATATGCCATTTGTATCAAAAAATATAATTAATGCAATGAAAAACAGAATGGGATCTAATATTGACATAGTCATACCAGAAACAGAGGGGTATAAACATTCAACTCATGCGATTTATAATAAAAATTGTTTGCAAGCGATTGATCAACAATTGAAACAAAACGTATATAAGATTTCAAAAATTTTCTCTAAATGTAAAACAATAATTATCACAGAAAATGAGATTGACGAAGTCGAACCAAATTCAAAAAGTTTTTTCAATATTAATAACGAATCAGATTTAGATAAAGCTAATCAAATTTTTAGCGAGATGTGTAAAATCAAAATAAAAATTGAATTTTTTGGGACAGCTAAGTTGATTGCAAAACAAGATTTTATTCATCTTTACACCAAAAAACAAGTTACTGAAACTGAACTGATAAAATTAATAAGTAAAGCTAAGCCTGATTTGATTGGTCAAATAATTAAAAAAGATACAAATGAGTTAAAAAAAAGTTACAATTTAGGTATAAATGGAATAAAAAATATTTCAGACAAAAAGATTTCTTTGCAACAAAACGACTCTATATTAATATTTAGCAGTCAATCGGGAGGTTGATTATTGAAAGGATATAACAATAAATATTTATTGATAAATTTAGATGATCTTACATTTGAAGAAGAAAAAATTGAAGATCAAATTCTTTATGATTATTTAGGAGGTACAGGTTTAAGTACATATCTTCTTAACAAATATTCTTCGAAAAGCGACCCTCTTAGCCCAAGTAATCCTTTAGTTTTTTGTTCAAGTCCCCTAACGGGAACAAGATTAACAACCACAAGTAAATATTCAATCGCAACTAAATCCCCTCTTACAAATTTTATTGGAGACTCTATGTCTTCGAGTTATTTTGCGGACAAATTAAAAAAGACAGGGTTTGATGCTTTAGTAATAAGAGGCAAATCTAACAAGTATAGATTAATTAAAATAACAAATTCCAAAGTAGAGTTTTTAAATGCAACAAATATTTGGGGGAAAACCACTTCTGAAACAGAATCACTACTTTCAACAAGTTTAGGTAGTGACTTTTCTTTTGCAACAATTGGGCCTGCTGGTGAAAACTTAGTAAGATTTGCCGGGATCAAAAATGATGGTGGTCGAATGGCCGCTAGAACAGGAGTCGGGGCTGTAATGGGGTCGAAAAATCTTAAAGCAATTGCAGTTAATGGAAATCAAAAAATCAAAATATATAACCCTCAAAAACTCAATGAAATTAGAAAAGAATTATCAATTAAAAGTCTTGGGGATTCCACAGAAAAATATAGAACAACCGGAACAACAATAAATATGTCATTGCTAAACAGATTGGAAATGTTGCCAACAAAAAATTTTTCAGAATCAACATTTAAAGAGTCTACAAAAATAGAGGGGGAAAATTTAATTAAAAATCATTTTTCCAAAAAAGCTCATTGTGCAAATTGTACTATAGGTTGTGAAAAGATTTTTATCACAAATGATAATAATGAGCCAATAACTTCAAGGCTAGAATTCCAAACGACTGCGAGTTTAGGATCGAATTTAGGAATAAGTGACCCTAATTGGATTATTAGAGCATCTAATTTATGTGACGAATTAGGAATGGATACAATCAGTACTGGAGTTACTATTTCTTGGGCCATAGAAGCATCTAATAATGGACATCTAAAAGAATCCATTGACATAAGTACAGAGCAAAAATTACTTGAATTAATAAAGAATATAGCGTATAGAAATTCAATTGGAAATCTTCTTGCAGAAGGGAGTAAAATAGCATCCGAAACGATAGGAAATAAATCTTACTTGTATGCAATGCACGTCAAAGGGTTGGAAATTCCATCGTATGATCCAAGGAATCTTCCTGCTCTTGCATTAGCACTTTCGGTAAGTACAAAAGGAGCATGCCATAACAGAGCAAGCGCTTATGACATTGATTTTAATAACAAAGAAATATTTATAGACCCACAAATAATTGCAAAAAAAACAAAAGACAGCGAAGATTATTCAGCAGTATTAGATTCTATGATTTGGTGTAAATTTTTAAGAAAATCGTTTGATGATTTTTATTACGAAAGTTCACATATCTATTCTCATTTAACTGGAGAAATAATTAGCCCGGGAAAATTAAAAATTGCTGGAGAAAGGATTAATAATTTGAAAAAATTATTTAATATCAATAATGGATGGGTAAGAAAAGATGATAATTTACCAGAGAGATTATTGAAAAACGAATCTGAAAAAAATCAAATCATATCAAATAACTTCTTGGATTCTATGATAGATAATTATTATTATTTCAGAGATTGGGATAAGAATGGTAATATACCTACTAAGAAATTAAAACAATTAAATATAAAATAAAATGCAATTAAACAAATCATATAAAAATACAAAAGAATTATTAGTTGATAATTTTGAGCCGCAAAAAAGTTCTCTTCTACAAGCATTACATATGATTCAAAATATAAATGGATTTATTTCTCAAGAAGACATGATTACTTTATCTAGATATTTGAAAGTAGCTAAAAGTGAAATATTTGGATCTATTACTACCTACCCTGAAATTCAATTATCTATTGATAATGATTTTAAAGAATGCTCTGGCCTTTCTTGTTTTATAAACAATAAAAATGAAATAACAAATCCAACAGATTGTAAATTTAAATGCTTTAATGCTCCAATCGGATTTCAAAGTCATTCAACGTACTCTATTGAAAAAAAAGAGTACAAAAAAAATAACGAATTGATAACTCCGATTATTGATTCTTCTGAAATTCTTAGTAGACCAGTATTATTAGAAAATATAAACGAAATTAAAGATGGAACTTTTGATTCTTACAATAAGATATATCAATTTAATGCTTTAAAAGAAGCTTTAAATAAATCACCAGAAGAAATCATTCGATTAGTTGAAGAATCAGGATTGAAAGGACGAGGAGGGGCATATTTTCCAACTGCAACGAAGTGGAAAATGGCATCTACAAAAACTTCTATTCAAAAGTATCTAATTGTTAATTGTGAAGAAGGCGAACCTGGTGTATTTAAAGATAGATTAATTATGGAACATATGCCATTTAAATTAATAGAAGGAGCTTTAATAGCTTCTTATGCTAATAATTGTAGTAACTTAGTTTTTTATATTAATGGAGAAGCTGAGAATGGTTTCAATAGCTTGAAAAATGCTTTATCACAAATGGAAAAAAATGGAATTATTGGAAAGAACGGAAAGATTAACAATTCTAATTTTAAATTAAAAATAAAACTTGAGTCAGGAGCTGGAGGGTATGTATGCGGAGAAGAAACTACATTGTTAAACACCATGGAAGGACAAAGACGAGAACCTAGATTGAAACCTCCTTTCCCTACTGAAAAAGGTGTTTTCAGCCTTCCTACAATCATAAATAACGCAGAGACATTATGTAATATTACATTTATATTAAATAATTCAATTAATGAATTTAAAAAAATTGGAGATAAAGATTTCCCAGGAACAAAATTATTAAGTATAAGCGGGCACTTTAAAAAATCTGGGATACTTGAAATTCCGATGGGAATTAAAATAAGTGAATTGTTTAATTATACTCAAATTGAAGATTTGGAAAATAAAATTGAATTTCTAGCTATAGGAGGGCCATCTAGTGGTCTTTTACCAAAGTCAGAATTTCATACGAAATTAAAAGGTGGATTAATAAATGAAAATGGTATTATGCTTGGGGCAGGTGGGTTCATAGGAATAAATTCAACTATAGATCCTATAGATGTTGTAATTAACTTGGCAAAATATAATTCGTCAGAATCATGTGGAAAATGTACGCCGTGTAGAGAAGGTACTCCACGAATGGTAAAACAATTAGAACAATTGAAAAACATCTCGGTTAATAACAATTCTATAAACGATTTAAATCTACTAGCTGAAACTGTTAATGTAGCCTCTCTTTGTGGTTTAGGGCAAGCTGCAGGAAACCCTATAATTAGTTACTTGAAATATTTTTATAACCAATAAATACATATCATGAAAAATACAAACATCATTATTGACGGCAAAAATTTAAAAGTACCTTCTAATTTCTCTGTACTTGATGCAATAAATCAGAATAAGCAATATATTTCTCAATTATGCAAAGATGAAGAAATGAACGCACTTGGAGCATGCCGAACTTGTTTAGTAGAAATTGAAGGGATTCGAGGATTGCCAGCATCATGCTCAGTTCCTGTAAGTGAAAGTATGAATATAAAAACAACGGGTGAAAATTTAGATAAAATTCGCAGCAATGTTTTATCTCTCACATCAGGTATGTTAAGCAAAAATAAATCCGGTAAAGACTATAAGGATCTAAGTACTGCATTAAATTATTATAGTGTAGAAAAAAATAAATTTATTCCTAGGGAAAGAAGCAAAGCAGACACTAGCAACACAGTTTTTGATATTTCTATGGAAGATTGTATATTATGTGGGCGTTGTACAACAGGCTGCCAAGAAGGTGCACAATTTATAGGCGCAATTGATATGCTGGGCACAGGAAACGATACCAGGATTGGAACTTTTAATGATGAACCTTTAGTAGAATCTGTTTGCACAACCTGCGGTCAATGTTTATCTGTTTGCCCAACTGGGGCAATAAAAAAGAAACCAGAACCTGGAAACATAGCAAAAAGTGTAACAACTACTTGTCCATATTGCGGAGTCGGCTGTGGGATAAATATAGAATTAGATAACAATGATAATATGATTAATGTATCTGATGATCCAAAGAATAAATCAAGTTTGGGAATGTTATGTATAAAAGGTAGATTTGGATATAGATTTGTTCAACATAAAGATAGAATTAAAACTCCTTTGATAAAAAAAGATGGAATATTTGTGGAATCTTCTTGGGATGAAGCAATCAACCTTATAGCGGATAAATTTAGTGGATACATTGGAAATTCATTTGCAACTTTATGTTCTGCTAAAGCTACAAATGAAGATGGATACATTCAACAAAAATTTTCAAGACTTGTTATGAAAAGCAATAATATAGATCATTGCACTAGATTGTGTCATTCACCTTCAGTAGAAGCAATGTTAAAATCTTTAGGTAGTGGCGCTACTAGCAACTCATATATTGACTACGAGGAATCTGGATGCCTAATAATTGCAGGATCAGATGCAAATTCAAATCATCCGGTTGCTGCGTCTAGAATGAGAAGAGCAGTTATAGAAAAAGGCGCTAAATTAATAATTATAAATCCTAGGCGAATTGAAATGTGCGATTATGCTGATCTATGGCTAAGACCAAAACCAGGGACTGATGTTGCTTTACTAAATGGTATAGCAAAATCAATTTTAGATCAAAAATTAGAAAATACTCAATTTATAGAATCTCGAACAGAAGGTTATGAAGAATGGAAAAAAATAATAGATGAATACACTCCTGAAAAAGTAGAAAGTATTACAGGTGTTAAATCTGAAGATATAATTCAAGCAGCCAAATATTATGCAAAGCCAAAATTTGGAGGATCATGTCTCATATGGGGAATGGGGATAACACAACATATTAATGGGACAGCCAATGCACATTCGTTATTGAATTTATCATTGGTGACTGGGGAATTAGGGAAACCAGGATCAGGAATATCTCCTCTTAGAGGTCAAAACAATGTACAGGGATGCGGTGATGCTGGATGCTTACCTAATTCATTTTCTGGATATCAAGTAATAGACGATAATACTGTGAAAAAATTTAATAATGCATGGCAAACAGAACGTTTACCTACCACTCATGGTTATGTAGTAACAGATATGGTTAAAAAGATTGAAGAAGGCATAGTAAAAGCAATGTATATTACTGGCGAAAACCCTTTGCTAAGTGAGCCAGATTTGAATCACGCAGAAAAAACTTTCAAAAAATTGGAATTTCTTGTGGTTCAAGATTTGTTTTTACATGAAACAGCACAAATTGCTGATGTTGTGTTACCAGCTGCTAGTTTTGCAGAAAAAGATGGAACTTTCACTAATAGTGAACGTAGAGTACAAAGAGTCAGAGCTGCAATTAGCCCTATAGGAAAATCTAAGCCTGATTGGGAAATAATTCAATTAATTGCAAATAAAGTAGCTGAAAAATTATCATTAGATTTAAATTCACAATTTGAATATAATTCACCATCCGAAATATGGGAAGAGATGGCTAAACTTACTCCAAGTATATCTGGTATTAATTATGAAAGACTTGAAAATGAAGGCGGGATTCAATGGCCTTGCCCAGATACAAAGCATCCTGGAACACGATATTTATACGAAACCGATTTTCCAAGAGGAGCTAGAGCTAAATTCTTTGGATATAGCCAGGGGCCTAGATCAGATGAGATTCCAAATAAAAAATATCCGTTAACTTTAATTACAGGTAGGATTTTATATCATTGGCATGGTGGAACTATGACAAAAAGATCAGAATATTTACTTTCAAAAGCAAGTGAATTGGAAGTTTCTATCAACTCGCATGATAGTAATAAATTCGGTATAAATGACGGTGATTGGATTTCGGTTGAATCTAAAAGAGGAAAACTAGAAGCAAGAGCCTACGTGACAGACAAAATGTCAAATGGAGAAATTTTTGTTCCATTTGTAAAATTACAAAATCACGCTGCAAACTTTTTAACTAATCCTGCAGTCGATCCCGATTCGAAAATTCCTGAATATAAAGTATGTTCAGTAAAAATTGGGAAAATTTGATTTAAATAATTTCAATTCTTAATCTTTTGTTATTTTTACCCTTACTTTCATGACCAACCATTTTTATGTATCCAACTTCCGAAGTGTTATGAACATGAGTTCCTCCATCAGCTTGTAAATCCAATCCTTCTATATCAACAATACGAATTGATTCTATTCCTTTTGGCAGTAGGTTGATTTTTGTTCTAATCAAATCAGGAATTTTAAAAGCTTCTTCTCTTGGTAAATCATATACTTTGATATTTCTTGATGATTTAACTTCGAAATTAATTTTTTGTTCTACTTCTTTAGAAAAATTTACTGACATTTCATTGAGTTCAAAATCCATTCGACCGGATAATGGTTTCATATCTCCACCAGTAACAGAAGCTCCGTAATCTCTCCAAATCACTCCACATAAGATATGTAAAGCTGTATGAGTTCTCATCAATTTATATCTGTTTTCCCAATCTATAAAAACTTCTACAATTGAATTGACTTCGGGTTTTTCTCCATCAATTACATGAAAGATTTTACCGTCTATTTTATTTATATTTTTCACTTCATAGACAATAGAATTATATATTAGTTTTCCTGTATCAGAGGGTTGACCTCCCCCTCCATGATAAAAAACTGTTTGATCTAAGACAATCCCTAATTCATTGACTTCAATAACGGTAGATTTACATTCTTTCAAATAACTATCTTTGTAACATAAAATATTCATATATTCTCCAAATAAATTAATAAACATATTCTATAATATTATTATAAATGGAATCTATGATGGAAAAATTTGATATCGCAATAATTGGCGGAGGTATTGTAGGATTAGCAACTGCAATGTCTGCTCAAAAAAAATATAACAACAAAAAAATTGCTGTATTTGAGAAAGAAAACAGTCTTGCTAATCATCAAACAGGAAACAACAGTGGAGTAATACACGCTGGAATATATTATCAACCAACATCTCAAAAAGCTAAATTTTGTTGGCCCGGCTCATTGATGCTGAGGGAATTTTGTGATTCAAATAAGATTAAATATGAAATGTGTGGGAAATTAATCATCGCCACTGATGAATCAGAGATTGAAAGATTGAATGATTTGTATGAACGTGGTAAAGAAAATGGCGTAGTTGGATTAGAATTAGTAGATCAAAAAAGAATTCATGAAATCGAACCCTATGTCAAAGCTGTCAAAGGTCTTTGGAGTCCAAATACAGGCATTATTGATTACAAAAAATTAACTGAATCTTATGCAGATATTTTTAAAAAGGATGGAGGAAAAGTATATAAAAACCATAAACTTTTAAATATAAATAGTACTCAAAACAATATAATATTAGAAACGAATAATGACGATTACGAAACAAAGTATTTAATTAATTGCGCAGGATTGTATGCTGATAGAGTAGCTAAAATGATGAATTTAGATTTTGATGTAAGAATCGTACCTTTTAGGGGTGAGTATTACACTTTAACTAATAAGTCTGAGAAAATGGTAAATGGGCTTATATACCCTGTCCCCGACCCTGATTTACCATTTTTAGGAGTACATTTTACTAAAAGAATAAATGGTGAAGTTGAAGCTGGTCCAAATGCAGTTATGGCTTATTCAAGAGAAGGGTATAAAAAATCCGAGATTAATTTAAAAGATATGTTTGAATCATTTTCCTATCCAGGATTTTGGAAAATGGTTAAATCAAATTGGAAAACAGGTATAAGTGAACAGTACCGATCTATTAACAAATTCAAATTTGTAGATTCTTTAAAAAAATTGATACCATGTATATCATCAGATGATTTGACAAATCCAGGAGCTGGAGTAAGAGCGCAAGCAATAGATAAAAACGGGAACTTACTTCAAGATTTTAGTATTGTAAAGACAAACAATTCTTTGCACGTACTTAGCGCGCCTTCACCTGGAGCTACCTCATCTCTTAAAATCGCAGAACATTTAATGACAGAATTAACTATTTAGTTAATAAAATTAATTACTCCTGTATCGCCATTAATTTCTATTAGATCATTATCCTTAATTATGTTTGTTGCATTATTAACATCTAGTACCGTTGGTATTTCGTACTCTCTTGCAACTATTGCGGTATGTGAAAGAGTTCCCCCATTTTCACATATTATTCCTGATACTATGCCAAATAAAGGAGTCCAGCTTGGATTAGTACTAATACAAATCATAATATCACCCTGTTCTAATTTATATGAATCCTCAAAACTTTTAATTATTTTAGCCACTCCTGTGATTTTTCCGGAAGAAGCTGAAGTTCCTTTCAATTGTTTTAGTCTCTCAGAAAATTCATTGGTGTTTTCTTCAACATGAGTAGATGGAAGAAGTCCTAAGTATTTAGGAGGTGTCGTATTTTTGTGATATTCAATTGATGTTTTATTTTCTTTAACAGATTTTAAAATATCATCAATTATAATATCCGAGTTTAATGATTTAACTGTTTCAAAATTTAAGTAAAAAATGTCTGTGTTATATTGTATGTATTTCTTTTCAACTAATATTTGACCGAGTTTTCTGAATGCTAAGCTAATTAATGAAGAACTATATTGATCAATATAAAAAGAATGATCTTCTTTTAAATTCCATATTGAATGTAGGGTTAAATACATATTATGAAATTTGTTTTCATTAGTTTCATCACTAATAAAATTCAATACATCGTTTAGAAATTTATCTTCGCTAGTATTAGAAAATTCAGAAATTTTATTCTCAAACACTGATAATGGTAAACTTTTCAATATATTCAAAACAATATTTTTATTATCTTTCCAAATATCATCAGCCAAATCAAATCCTACCGCTCTATATCCATATTTTTCATTGAATTTTTCAATCTCCACTATGATTTGTTCTTCGGAATTTGTATTTGTTAATAAATCATATTTTTTTTTCAATTCATATAAATTTTCATCTAGTTCGACTGTTTTATTATTAATACCTCTAAATAAATCATATAAATTCGAAAGTTTATAATTAGGATTAAATGATTTGATGAATTGAAAAAAATCATCTGTGTATTCATGTAATGGGATTACAATTTGCATATGAATGTCCCAATGATGTTGATTGATTGTTATTAACTCATTAATTATTTTCAATCCTGATTCTATATCTTGAATTTGATTTAATTTAGATTTCATGTTTTCTAAATCTTTAAGAATTCCAGGTAAAAAATCATGCTCCCATTTTTGGGCTAAATTTTCAGAATATGAAACATTTAAATTAGTTTTTGAAGTGTTTTTGTTTTTCGTGGCATAGTAAGTATAACCATTAATAATTTTTTTCAAGGATTTGTTTGTACGACCAAAATATTCATTTGCTTTATTTGCTCCCATTTCAGTGGTAAGTTTTTGTATGTCTTGTGATAGAGGAGTAATTGGCATTGGGTTATGACCATTTTCCCATACCCATGTTAATATTTTTTCTTCTTCAGAAAAAAAAATTCGCAAAGATTCTGGTAAAAATATATTATTAGTCATATGATATTTGAATAGAAAAAATCATTATACTACATCAATCATTTGTATTTGATAATTTCATTAATAGTAGGTATCCTATCTTGAGTGAAACATATAAAAAAATCTACACAAATCCCAAAATCCAAACCAAATTTTTCTAATCCTCTATTATCTGTAAATTTAAGTCGAGACTTTAAATACCTTTGGTTAGGGCAAGGAGGACAAGGATTTGCTATGTGGTCAGAAATGATTGCTAGAAACTGGCTAACCTATCAATTAACAGGATCTGCTCAAGCTATAGGTATTGTAAATCTTTTCAGAGCTATTCCTTTTGTAACTGTAGGAATGTTTGGAGGAGTGATAGCTGATCGATTTCCTAAAAGAAAAACACTTATGTTCATTCAATTTTGGACGCTATCTATATATATAATGATGCTATTATTAATTTCAAAAGATCTAATCCAATTATGGCATATTTATGCCACAGCATTTTGCCTAGGATTAGGAATGGCGATAAACCAACCTCTTCGTACATCTTTCATACCTCAAATGATAGATGAAAAATACATGCTTAATGCTCTGTCTTTAAATTCTATGGCAATGGGTGTCACCAGATTAATTGGGCCAGCTGTTATTGGATATATCATTGCTATATCAAATAACAACGTTGCGCCAGCATATTTCGTTTCAACATTCTCTTATATATTCGTAATCTCAACAACATTAATGATTAATAATAGAGGAAACCCTTTAGAAGAACATAAAAATTCAGCTTTCAATGATTTCACTGATGGTATTAAATATATGGTTTATAAAAACCGGTCTATATTATGGTTAGTTATTCTAGCATTAGGCCCTTTAGCATTCGGATTTAGTTATATTAGTCTTTTACCTGTTTATGTGGATATAAAATTAGGATTAGGCGCTGATGCTTTTGGTGGAATTCAATCAATATCATCTATTGGAGCGCTTATAAGTACTTCATTACTTGCTTCTTCTGGAAATATTCGAATAAAAGGAAAATTATTGTTACTAACAACAATGGTTTATGGAATTGGTGTAATGATTATGGGATTTACAAATATAATATTTTATGCGTTTATAATTGCAATATTTATCGGTGCATCACAGTCTGTTTTCAGGACCTGTATTACTAGTACAATAGTTAGTATAAGTGAAAAAAAATATAGAGGTAGAATGATTAGTATGACAATGCTTGATATGGGAGTAGCATCATTGGCTTCTATAGTTGCTGGAAGAATAACAGATTTGATTAGTATCAGTTATGGTATGTTTTTTTGTGGTTTCATGTGTGCACTAATCGGTGCTATAACATTTACGGCCCACAAAAAATTAATTAAAATATAAGTAATAAAATAAAATTATAATATGTATAAAACAATAATTGCATCTGTATTATTTTCTCTCCTGATATTCTCATGTTCTCAAAACAATAATACAGAAATTATGGAATTGACAAATCAAGTACCTGAACTTGAAAAACAAATACTTCTAAATGAATTTGAAGATTTACAGAAAGATAAAGATGCTCAAGATAAACATGACGCCGTCAGAATTCTATAAAGAATTTGATGATTTTTTAAACAAATCTAACAAAGAGAAACAAAATATTTTAAAAGTAAATTGATTTTACTTTGACATATCAAAATCAGATAATGTATATTAATATTGTAAATAATCAGGGGTAAAAATGAATTCTTATAATTACGATACATTTCCATTAGATTTTGATATGCAAGCATTTATCGATTTTCCAAATATTGCTAACGCAGGTACAAAAGCTCCTGATGGTAAAGTTTATAATCTAAAAGAAGAAATTTGGGAAGAACTGTCTACTTATTGGAAAGAGAAAACAACTATTATCGAATTTGGGTCTATAACCTGATCAGAATGTGCCCTGGCGGCGCCAGGTTTCAACAAATTAGTAGAAGATTTTGGAGATATATTTAATTTTATATTTATCTATACTCGTGAAGCTCACCCTGGTGAAAAAATACCCCACCTAACTTCTTTCGAACAAAAAATTGAACACGCAAAATTGATGACAAAAAAATATATTAATAGAACCATGTTAATAGACTCTCTGGAAGGTGATATTCATCATGCTTACGGAAGATTGCCAAACATGACTTATATAGTTAACAGATACGGTAATGTTATTTACAAATCTGATTGGACTGATCCATCAACAATAAAAATGGCTCTAGATCATTATGGGGATGAACGAAAAATGATGGAAAACAAAATAAGAGTCACTCCGTATTATATTGAATGGCAACCTATGAGAAAAAATGATTCCGAGGAATTTATGACAATATTATTAAATGATGCAGGACCCAAAGCTATCAAAGATTTTATAGCTTCTGCAAATAATTACACTGGCCCTGTGCAATCAAATTCGAGCCTAGGGAAAGCTATGGGGAAAAAACTACAAGCATGGCTTGATAACCAAAATAATTAATTTACATTTCATACTAAGGGGAAAATAAATGGAAGATGACAAAAATATAAATATAAGTATGAAAAACAAGCTAAATGAAGTGTTTAAAAAATTTAGCCTTGTCATTGCAATATTTCTAGGCTTTACATTGCTGATTTATATATTATTAGTAATTTTTATCTAGAAGGGTTTTTATCAAAAATAATTGTATAAATCATAATTAAAAACGACCCTACCACAATCCCTAAAACTAAAATCCAAAAAGAAAAAAATTGTACATTCCATATAAAGTTATTAAAAGCAGTAATAAAATCAATGTCATACGAGCCTAATAATCTTTTGTCAGTTGCTAATCCTATTACAGAAGTGCTAACACAAATCACTCCATTAATTCCAAATATAATTAATAAGTAATTTATTGATTTTTTAATATTACCACTTCGATCTTTTGTCATCATATCCTGTATGTATGTCAATCAATACTGTATTACCATTTATATTTTCTATTTGAGCATCTTTAATAGCTTTGCCAAGTTCATCTATAGATTTTACAACTATACCTTTCGCTCCCATGCCTTCAGCTATTTGAGCATAGTTACCTTTCATGTATGACATCCCAAAATTCTTTCTTGCATTTGGGAATCCTCCTGGGTATGTAGCCATGCCTCCATTATTTAAGATTATAGTAGTTATTGGTAATTCAGCTCTTACGGCTGTTTCTATATCTAATCCAGACATACCAAATGCGCCATCACCCATTAAATTTAAACAAAATTTGTCAGGATTTGCTTTTTTGGCACCTATCATTAAGGGAATACTAAAACCCAAATGCGTAGTCTTCCCCCACCCTATGTAACTATGTGGGACAGTAGAATTAAAAAATGGAACCATTTGATCTCTTGGCGCACCGGCATCATGAGTAACAATGGATTGTTCAGGAATAATATTTTTATTGATTTCATTTATAACTCTATAAGGATTAATTGGAATTTCATTTGAATTCAAATTTGTTTTCCACTCATTAAGCCATTTGTTTTTCAATTTAGATATTTTTTCAATTTTCGTATTGTCAGTGTTTTTTTTTGTGGTTCCCAAAATATCAGCAATTTGCTCATATAATAACTCAATGGTCAATTTTGTATCTCCATTCAATATAATATCAGCATAATGATCTTTGTTTATATCTTCATAATTATCAGCATTATGAATTAAAAACTTTGAATTAGTATCAATATCTTGTCCATAAGGTGTATTGGTCATACTAGATCCTAAAGCTAAAACTACATCACATTCATCCATCCAGGTCCTAGCCTGAAGGGTAGTTGTTTGAACGCCAGCTCCTAAAGAAAGTGGGTGATTTTCATTAATAGAAGATTTTCCCGGCATAGTTGTATAAACAGGAATATTAGTAAGTTCAGCTAATTTTTGAAGTTCCTGTGTTGATCGAGAAAACAAAACTCCTTGTCCAGCGATTATCAAAGGGTTTTTTGCTTCAAGTAATTTTTTTGCCGCTTTATGTACATCTGAGTCTGAAGGTGCGTGATAGCCTTTAATAGGCGGTTTGTAAGAATTAATATCTATTGATATTTCAGATGCAGATATATCAGCAGGAACTTCTACAACAACAGGTCCAGGTCTACCATTTTTAATATTATGGAAAGCTCTTCTCATAACGTCAATCACCTGATCTGCTTGCGTAATGCATTCGGCATTTTTAACTATACCTTTATAATTCATAGAAGCATTAAAATTAGGTCTGATAGACATCTGATTTAAAGGTGGTGCCCCAGGTATTATTAATACAGGGATATTATCTGCGTAAGCTTGACTAATTCCTCCCATACTATTCTCTGCACCAGCTTGGCTTTGCATTGAAAAAACTCCGATTCTTTCTCTGTCACTAGTTCTGCTAAATCCATCAGCAGCCATCATCGCTCCTCTCTCATGGCGGAACATGATTGGTCTTATTCCAATTTTAGATAGATCTTCAATTAGTGGATTATTAGGAAAACAGGAAATCCAATCAATATTCTCTTTTTGCAATATAGCTGCAATTGCTTCTGATACATTCATGATTAAAAAGGAACACCTCCGCTTTCTATAGTAATTGATTGTGAAGTAGACGAATTTAATCTAATTTTTTTAACAGGTTTATATTCATCGGAATTTTGCCACAAATTAAGTTTTTCGATTGATGGAAATTCTAACACAATGATTCTTCCTTTAGGGGTCCAATCAAGATTGTTATTTAAAATATCACCACCTCGAACTAAATATTTTCCTCCATATTTTTTTATGGTATCAGGAACTAATTTCATATATTTTTTGTACTGATCTTCATCAATAACAAATATTTCACTTATCACATAAACTTTCATAATATTTCCAGTAATTAAAATGGTAATTCATAATAAGTTTCAGCTAAAATAATAAATAATATTATTATAGTAATCATCCCTCCAAATAAAGAGAGAATGGTAAGTGGAATAGCTTCTAATCCAACTTCAGATATATCCCATAAACCAATTTTTTTTCCTAATTTTTCCATATGTTCTGCCAATTTTTCCATAAATTTCTCCGTTAAATCAAGACAAATGGTACTATTATTAAGGAAAATTCTATACTATTTTTATAATATTTAATAGACGAATATACTTATCAATAAATTTTTGTCTAGGTTCTATAGTAATACTAAAATGAAATCGCGAATAAAATTAATAGAAAATTCAATTTCAGAAGATTCAGAAATCATCTTATGGGAATTTCTGAAACTAATTGAGCAATTCACTTGGAAATCACACGAAGACAAATCATGTTTCAAAGCGCATAAAAAATGGAAACATGTTGAATGGTCAAAGAATTTAAAAGTTAATACCAAAGATGTTTACAACAATCCCGTATTGTTAAGAAAAGACGAAAGGCAAATCATTGATTCTCATAAACATTTAGCAATTGAAATTAATAAAATCGAATTAGAAATAGAGATATATTACTCAAAGGAAGGGCATAAATATTTAAAATTAAGTGATTTTTACAATTGGTATAAGTGTGAATATAGATTAAGTGATCAAGATGAAAAGACAGACACTATAATTCAAAATTATGGGATAGAGTCATTAATAAATATCTATTAAAGGTTTTTTGAAAGTTCTCTTTATAGTAAAAAGTAAAATCATTAAATTTGAAACAATCCAAATTAATAAAATAAAATCATTGATTAGAGTTTCTTTTTCTAAAAACAATAAAAACACAGATGACACACCCCACAAAAGAAAACTCACTATTGCTAAAGATCTCAAGGATTGTACTCTTAAGGGATGTACATATTTAATTGGAATAAACGTTAATACCACACAAAGTAAAACAATAATTAAATTCAAAATCATCGAAGTATTTAAAATGAAAAAATCTAATATCAAAACATTCCATATCGCTGGGAATCCTTCAAAATAATTATCTTTTGTTTTTTGTTTTGAATTTGAAAAAGTAAAACATGAAGCTATTAAAATCATAATTACGGCTAACAATTCGAATTTTTCAGGAAGAAAATCAAATCTTAATATGATAATTACAGGCAATATTACATAATTAAAAAAATCCACAATTGCGTCTAATATTACCCCATTTATTCTTGGAGCAAATTTAGTAACTTCATATTTTCTCGCAAAAAATCCATCAGTACCATCTACTACAAGTGCTATTCCTAGCCAAACAAATGCAAAGTTCAATTGTTCATTAAATACTGATTGAATAGCCAGTATTCCACAAATTATTCCTGTAGTAGTAAATACATGAACTAAGTAGGCTCTGATAACAAATTTGTTTAATTTAGGGAAAAAATACATTGAATATTAAAGATTAATTGATCTTTGATATTGTAAAGGCCAAGAATTTTTATTTTGTTCAGCATTTAAAGCCCAATAAGGGTTTCTTAAATATTCTCTTGCCATGAATATTGCATCAGCCTGATTATTATTTAGTATTTCTTCAGCATGTTCATATTCAGTTATCAATCCAACAGCTCCTGTAAGAATGTCAACTTGATTTTTTATAGCTTCTGATAATCCTACTTGATATCCAGGTTTTAATTCAATTTTTTGCTCAGAGTAATTTGCGCCAGATGAACAATCAATCAAATCAACGCCACATGATTTGAGGCTCTCCGAAAGTTTAATAGAAGAATTGGTGTCCCATCCATTTCCGGGGAAATATTCAGTCACAGAAAGTCTTGCAAAAATAGGAACATCATCTCCCACTGCATCTCTAACTTTTCTAGCAATTGTTTTAGCTAATAAAGTTCTATTATCAAAATTACCACCATAAGAATCTTCTCTCGAATTTGATATCGGAGATAAAAATTCATGAATTAAATATCCGTGTGCAAAATGTAATTCTATGACTTTAAACCCTGATTCTATAGCTCTTTGTGAAGCATTTACAAAGTCATCAATTATGTTAGAAATTTCATTTGAATTCAATTCATTTGGGATCAATGATTTTTCACTAAAAGGAATTTTACTTGGAGCAACTGGCTCCCATCCACCTAATGTTATATCAATATTCCCACCACCCGACCATGGTCGGTTTGTTGAAGCCTTTCTACCTGCATGCGCTAATTGAATAGCTGGGGTTGAGTCTGAATTAGTAATGAAATTTGTTATTTTTCTCATTGGGATAATATGGTCATCTTTCCACAATCCCATATCCCATGGACTAATTCTCCCTTCTGGAGAAACAGCAGTAGCTTCCATCATAACTAATCCTGCTCCACCCATAGCTCTAGAACCTAAATGAACTAAATGCCAATCATTTGCCATTCCGTCTTCAGATGAGTAAGTACACATTGGGCTTACCCAAGATCTATTTTTAATATTTTCATCTCTGATTTGTATTGGTTCAAATAATTTAGACATTATATTATCCTATTTTGAATGGAAATAATTCAGGGGTATTCTTTTTATATTTTTGATAGTTTTTGTCATTAGCCCATTTTGAATCTGTTCTTTCTTCTAAAATACGAACTCCTGATATATATTTCAACATAATATAAACAAATATAGGTGATACAAAATTTTTGAAGTTCTTATTCATATTTCATTTTTTACTGAATCAAAATAAAAGTAATAGCTCCTGACAGATAACCAATCAAAGCTAAAATTGTAATATTTCTTATATACCACATAAAATTAATTTTCAATATTCCCATAACAGCAACACCTGCTGCTGATCCTATAATTAAAAGACTACCACCAGTCCCCGCACAGTATGCCAAAAATTCCCAAAACATTCCATCAACAGCAAATTCACCTACAGTAGAAATTTCATACATCCCCATTGCGCCAGCAACCAAAGGAACATTATCAAGAATAGAAGATAAAAATCCAATAAATATATTTATCAAATATAAGTTACCATCAAATAATTTATCTAATATTTCAGCCAATGAATTAAGTATTCCTGTCGATTGAAGACTTCCTACTGCTAAGAGAATGCCCAAAAAGAAAAATATTGTAGAAGTTTCAATTTTAGATAAAGCTCCAGCAACTGTTAGAGAATGCTTGTGGGTTTTATCTTTGTTTTGATGAATTATTTCAGTTACTACCCACAAAACACCTAAGCTAAGTAACATCCCCATATACGGAGGTAGATGTGTGATTATTTTAAACAATGGAACAAATAATAATCCTACAACGCCTAGTGCAAATATAATATTTCTCTCATAAGGGATTACTTCTACTATCTTTTCCATACTCTTCATATCAGGTCGTGCAATCATTATCCCTCTATATTTAAATGAAACATAGATAAGAGGCACAATCATGCAAACTAAACTAGGTAGAATAATTGCCTGTATTATATTCAAAGATATTTGACCACCAACCCATAGCATTATAGTTGTAATATCTCCAATAGGTGACCAAGCGCCACCGGCATTAGCAGAAAGTATCATCATCCCCGCAAAAAATAACAATTGTTTTCTGTCTTTAATTAATTTAGATAGAAGAGCTGCCATGACTATTGCAGTAGTCAAATTATCTAATACAGCTGAAAATACAAATGTTAGTAAAGAAATAATCCACAAAAGTTTTATTGCATTTGTAGTTTTGATTTTATCAGTAATAACTCGAAATCCTTGGTGTGAATCTACTAATTCAACAATAGTCATCGCCCCAAGAAGGAAAAAAACAATTTCTGCTATATTAATCAAATGATGCGATAATTCTTCTTCGATATTATGATGATCTCCAAAAAAAACAAATACTGCCCAAGTAAGTACGCCTGTAACAAGAGCAACAGCCGCTTTATCAATTTTAAGATTATGTTCAAAAGCTATTAATAAATAACCAAGTGTAAAAATCGTAATAATTATAATTTCCAATCAAAAGTCCTTTCAAATTATTGTAAGTTAATATCTTATCAAAAAAAATTGTGTATATTAACTATTATTTATATACTCTTAATAATATCTTGACGGTCATAGAGTAAATTTAAGTAATTGTAATAATTTTAATAAAAGGGTATCAATGAGTAGTACAAAGTATTTATACATTTCAATTTTAACAATAATCACAATTTCTCTTATTAGTGTAATAGGATATTTAATTAATCAACAAAATGTTTCCCAAACAAGAATAGACACACTCTATGAACGAATAAATTCCCACGAAAAAACTTTAACAACAATCAATGATAATATAAAATTACAATCAGAAAAAATTGATGGTATCATCAATTTAAACAATACTAATTTAGAGAATTACAACAATTCAATTACTGTCCATAATAATACAAACATTCTTCAAAAAAATACACTCGAAAATATATCTTCCCTCAATCTAAACAATTCTAAATCTTTAACACAAAACTCTGGGCAATCGGCAAATTCTCCTGTCCAAAACACTTTATCAAAAAACTCTGCGAAATCGATAATTAATTCAAGTAATAATAATTTATCTTCAAAAAGTAAATGTAACCAAGCAGATAATTTTTTGAAATTAGTAGCAAATAAACAAAATTCATCCTATGAAGATCCGTATTTGAATGTAGAATGTGATGACAATTATTTGTACATAACAAGTAATGGAATACCCACTTTTGAATTTAAAAGTATTACTCCGAACCCACTCAAAGAACAATCATTTAAATGGTCAATCCCGTTAAATCCATCGATAGCTAAATCTATAACATCTATTCCATTATTAGGTACCGTTGCGGTAGCTATAGATGGATTACCATTCTTTGGAGCAAATGAAGAGCCTCTCCAAGGATATGCTGACCCATTTCTTGATGAAATCTTAGATTATTGTAATGGGCATACTGCTCCTCAGGGTGAATATCATTATCATGCAGTTCCAACATGTATAATAGAAGACTACAATCCTATAGTAATTGGATATGCATTAGATGGCTATGAAATCCTTTCTCCAAATAAAAATATTAAAAGTAGTTGGAAAAAAACTTCCACTGCAGTTTCAGCATGGGAAGCACATGAATTTGTAGAAGGATCTGGAGATTTAGATAAGTGTAATGGAAAAGTTGATAGCGATGGTATATATCGTTATCATTCTACTGAAACATTCCCATATATCATAGGATGTTACAAAGGAATTATAGAAAATATACAAACAAACAATAATCCAAATAAGACTCAAGGAAATCAAAGTATACAACCCAGATCAAGGATTAGATCTCCTAATATGCAACCTAGCCAAATGCCAAGAAAGAGAAATGATTAATATTAAATAAAATAAGGTTGTAACCAAGCTTTAAAACCATCTGAATTGGAAATAACAACTCTAACATATTTTTCTGTACCTTTGATTTTATAACTAGGAGATAAATCAAATGTTTCGTCAAGAATTATACCGTTATTTCCTATAAATTGAGTCTTAAAAACAGCATCTGATATTTTAGGCGTTTGAAAATGTATTTTAATAGGATCTAGATCTATGTCAAAACTGATTTCATTTTTATTCATCAAAAAATCTGAGATGTAGATACCAGTTGAAGAATAGAAATTACCTTTTGAAAAATTATTAAGTATGTCATCTTGATTGTTACTTTCCGCTTTTACCATCACACATCCTCTACCAGGATTAGAAAAGCTTGGATGAAAATATTTATAATGATGAGAATCGTCAGCAGCTACGCCGTAAATCATTTTTTCAGAACTTAAAACTAAATCCCAAATATTTTCTGTACTTTTTCTTTCTCCTTCCCCCAAATCACCTAAGTCATTACTATGCGTACCACCATTAAATACCTCGAAAAATTTTAATCGATCTACATTTTTAATCAGTTCATCATTAACTGCCCATCTGAAATTTGGATGGTTTAGTATAGCGATACCATTTGCAGTTTCGATAGCTTCAACATTAGATTTTATAGTATCAAAAGAATCTGTTCCATATATAGGTTCAACATATGAATCTATACCAATAGCTCCAAGGTGAATATTAAATGGTTCTCTAACAGTGACTTCTTCTCCAGGAATAAGTAATATCCCAAGCTCATTTTCTCCATAATCTAAGATAGTTAAATGATTATGATCACTTAAAACTAAAAAATCATAATTACTTTCTACAAAATAATCTACAACAACTTCAGGATCTGAATCTCCATCAGATTCATTTGTGTGTGTATGGATATTACCTTTATACCATTGGTTCATACTTATAATCGTTCAAAATATCTATTTTTTTCCCAATCAGTAACTGCTCTATCATAGAATGATTTTTCAATATTAAAAAAATGATTATAATGATCTTTAACATTTTTACCAAACACTTCAGATATAAATGAGCTTTCGGTAAATAATTTTATACCTTTCTCTATGTTATTAGGACATGATAATAATGAAGTATTATTATATGAATCTCCTACTGACATTTCAGGTGGGGCTATTTTTTCTTCAATACCTTTAATTCCAGCTGCAATACTCGCGGCAAAACCTAAATAAGGATTAGCATCTGATCCCGGTATTCTACATTCAATACGTAAACTTGATTCTTCTCCAACAATTCTAAAAGTTGAAGTTCGGTTATCAATACTCCAACTGATTTTAGTAGGTGCAAAGGATTCTGTTACAAATCTTTTAAAAGAAGTCGGATATGGAGAATAAAACATAAAAATATCTTGAGTATATTTCATCCAACCACCAAGAAAATTATTGAAATGTTCAGAGAAATTAAAATTGTTAGATGATTCTTTATCATAAAATAAATTCTTATTACCGTATTCATCCCAAAGACTAAGATGAATATGCATACTAGAACCTGCACTGTTCTCATCCCATTTTGACATAAAAGTAACAGACATATCATTTTGATAAGCAATTTCTTTTAATGCTTGTTTAATAATCACATGATTATCAGCCATCTGTAGAGGATCGGTATATTTAACATTTACTTCTTGTTGACCTAAACTCCATTCACCTTTTGTGCACTCGACTATTATTCCTGAGTTTTTTAACGAAGAACGTAATTGTGATAAAAGATGCTCTTCTTTAGTAGTATTCAACAAATTATAATCTGCTCTAAATCTATTACCAGGATTCATATTCATATATGAATTGTCTTTTGCTTCTTGGTAAGAATTATCAAAAACATAAAATTCTAATTCGGAAGCTAATTTGATGCTAAATCCTTTTGATTTAGCAATTTCTATTTGTCTTTTTAATATTGATCTTGGTGCTTCATTAATTTCTTTATGATCTTTTTCAACATCTCCAATTATAATTGCAGTTTTGTCCAACCAATCAGCAATTAAAATTGAGTCCAAATCTAATTTTAAATGTAAATCTCCATAACCTTTTTCCCAGCTAGTTATTTCGTATCCAGGAATAGTTTCCATATCTATATCTGCTCCTAGCAAATAGTCACAAGCATGAGTACCTTCATCTATAATATTATTGATGAAAAAATCACTTTCAAATCTTTTTCCAACTAGTCTTCCATACATATCAGGGAAAGCAGTAATAATGGTATCTATTTGATCGTTTTTAACAAGATCAACAAGACTATCTCTAGTAATTTTATTTTTTTTATTCATGTTACTTATATTTTTTTCTATTATTAAATTCTGATTTTGAATCTTCAAATTTTTCTTTCTCATACAAAAGAGTGTAAGCTGTTGCTGACATTCCTTTGGTAATTTCAACTGCATTATTATGAGCAATATCGCTAATAGAGGCTCTTTCCATTTCTATAGAATGCCCGGCAACAGGAGTTTCCGAAACGCCAAAATGGAAAGCGTACGAAGGCATTTCATGACTAATATTTCCGAAATCTGTAGAAGCACCACTGCCAAATTTATTTTTGGGTTGTTCAGTTAATTTTATATCTAAGTTAGCCATAAACGATTTGGCTAATTTACCTATGGTGGTATTTGGAATAACATGCTTGTAGCCAGGCTCATCTTCAGCTATTTCTAATTCAGCTCCAGTCATTAATGCCGCACCTTTCGCAATATTGTCTATTTGTTCTCTTATATAGTTAACATAATCAGAACTTTTTGATCGGATCAAGATATCTGCCTCAGCATATGCCGGGACTATATTAGTTGCCTGGCCACCGTCTGTTATTATACCGTGTACTCTTGCATCATCTTTTAAATGTTGTCTCAATGAATCAATTCCATTAAAAAGCATTATTACAGAATTCAAAGCATTAACACCTTGGTCTGGATTTATAGCTGCATGTGAAGCTTTGCCATGAAACTTATATACAGCTTTTGATGTAGCTAAACTCATACCTTCTCCCATGGGAACTTCTTCCCATAAAATTGTATTATTAGATGAACCATGAGAAGAAATAGATATATCAATATCATCAAAAACATTTTTGTCTAATAAAGAAATCTTTCCACCTCCTCCTTCTTCTGCTGGCGTTCCAATTAATCTAATTTCACCGGGAAATTCATTTTCAAGAGATAAGAATGAAAGAAAGGCTCCTACATTTGTCATCGAAATCAAATTATGACCACATGCATGGCCTATTGCCGGCAAGGCATCATATTCCGCTAAAAATGCTATTGTGGGGCCTTCGTATTTTCCTTTTATAGAAGCAGTAAATGCAGTAGGTAATGAAGTAGGTGACTTGAATCTTTTAATGCCATGCACCCTCAATAAGGATTTAATATTTTCGACTGCTTTAAATTCCTGCCATTTAATTTCAGGATTCTCATGAATAATTTTACTTAGATCAATTAAATCATTTTGCAATTCGTCTATTTTTGTATATAATTGTTCAATTTTTTCTTTCATATAAAACTCTTAATTATTTTCATGTGTATATTAATACAATGATACTAGTATAATGAGTATAATATCAATCATAAAAAATTAAGAGACAAATGTCAGTAAGCACCAAGCCAATTTATAATTTTAATAACAGAACTGCTGTTGTTACAGGAGCAGGTGGTGGAATGGGAAAAGAAATATGTCTTGCTCTTGAATCATATGGAGCACAAATATATGCTATCGACTTAAAAGAACAACCTATAGAATATGAAAATAAACAAATTACTTATTTTCAGGAAGATATCACAAATTACAAATTTATAGATACTCTATTCGACAAAGCTTACAATGAAACAGGAAGGCTTGATTATCTAGCAAATGTAGCAGGAGTACTACTTTTTGATCAAGATAAATCTTTAGTTGATATCGATATGGATGTATACGATCGTGTAATGGATATAAATCTAAAAGCGTCAATGTACATGACAAGAAAGGCTATTCCATTAATGTTAAAAACTGGCAGTGGATCAATGGTTCATTTCTCATCAGTACAAGCGTATAGAGGTGACCCTTTGCCTCAAGATGCATACTCTCAATCTAAAGCTGCTGTGTTAAATTTATCAAAATCAATTGCTATGCAATTTGCTAAAGACAACATTCGTTCAAATACTATTGTCCCTGGAATGACAATGACACCTTTGCAAAAAAGATGGGAAAATGATAATGATTCAAAAGACAAAATGGCTGAATATATACCTTTGAAAAGATTAGGAACTCCAGCCGATATGGCTGATGGAGTTCTATTCTTACTATCAGAAGCTTCTTCATTTATAACAGGTACTGAATTAATTATAGATGGTGGAATCTTACTCCATTAAATTATTATTTCATTACAGACAAATCTGTTGATTTCAAACGATGGACAACGGTAGCATTTCTATCAATTAATTCCCCAACTCTTTCAGCCATGTTATTAAGCCATTCATCACTTTCATAAACATTTTTATATAGAATTTCTCTATCTTTTTCGCTTTTAAATCTCCTGATCCATATATAAGTTTCTGCATCCTCTTCAACAGTAAAGCTTCCATGAATCACCATTCCTTTAGAAATTTGGAATGGTATTATGGAGCCTTCCATAAAATTTAACCATTCTTTCATTTTTCCAGGTAGTGTTTTGTATATTCTTAATTCAAAAAATGCATCCATAAATAAACTCCTTTATTTAAGTTAATTAAATATTGAGAAATAAATCTACCTCAATTAAAGTAAAATCATGAAAAAATATATTCTATCTTTAGACCAAGGAACAACTAGTTCAAGAGCCATTTTAGTTGATGAAAAAGCAAATATTGTTGCTATATCTCAAAAAGAGATAACTCAAATATATCCACAAGAGGGTTGGGTTGAACATGATCCAATTGAAATCTTAAACTCTATTAAAGAAGTTATAAAAAATGTAATTAATGAAAATAATATTGATCATAAAAACATTGCTGGAATAGGAATTACCAACCAAAGAGAAACATCCGTTGTATGGGATAAAGAAACAGGAATTCCAATCCATAATGCAATTGTATGGCAAGATACTCGTACAGCAAATATTTGTAAAGATTTAAAACAAAAAAATTTAGAGAAAGAAATTTCTTCAAAAACGGGATTGTTAATAGGTCCATATTTCTCAGCAACAAAAGTCAAATGGTTATTAGATAACAATGAAACCGCAAAATCAAAATTAAAAGAAGGTAAATTATTATTTGGAACAATAGATTCATGGTTAATCTGGAATCTTACTAAAGAAAAATATCATTTAACTGATTTTTCCAATGCATCAAGAACAATGCTATATAACATAAATACATTAGAGTGGGACATTGAGATATTGAAAGAATTAAATATCCCGTTATCAATACTTCCTGAAGTTAAAAACTCTTCTGATAATTTTGGTACTTTAAACTTAAGTGGGCAAAATATTCCAATCCTTGGAGTATTAGGAGATCAACAAGCATCACTATTTGGACATAAATGCTTTGAAAAATACTCTACAAAAAACACATATGGGACTGGATGTTTTACGTTAATGAACACTTCCGATCAAATATTAAGAAGTAAAAATGGATTGTTATCTACAATTGCTTGGGGTATAGATAACAAAATTTCATACGCACTAGAAGGAAGTATATTTATTGGAGGAGCCGGCATTCAATGGTTGAGAGATGAGATGGGATTAATAAAATCATCAAATGAATCGGAATATGAAGCATTAAAATCTTCAATAGAAAACAATTTATATGTTGTTCCCGCATTTAATGGTTTAGGTGCTCCTCATTGGGATATGAATGCACGAGGTCTAATCATCGGTATCACAAGAGACACAAACAAATCAGATATCATTAAAGCAACATTAAATTCGATTGCGTATCAGACAAAAGATGTTCTGTTAAGCATGGAAGATGACATAGATGATGATATTAAAGTTCTTAAAGTAGATGGGGGAGCATCAAATAATAATTATCTAATGCAATTTCAATCTGATATATTAGGCATAATTTTAAAGAGGCCTCTAAATACAGAAATGACAGCTTTGGGAGCGGCATTTATTGCTGGATTAAAAAATTCTTTTTGGGATTTGAGTCATTTACAAAGTTTGAATGATATTAATACTGAATTCAAACCTACATTTGATAAAGAAAGAATAAATAAGTTGTTTGAAAATTGGAATAATGCTGTAAAAAGATCAATGAATTGGGTATGAAATTTCTAATGAAAATATTTAACCAAAAATTTCTATTTGTTGCTTCAAAATATTAATACCAAATGGGCTAGTACCTATCATTTCACCATCTATATTTAAATTATCGTTGGTTTTAGAATCCAATAGGAGTTTTTTGCATTGGAAATATTTAATTTCTGGTTCATTAATATGAGTGCCGTCAAACAATTTTGGTAAAACCTTTAATAATCTGAGTCTAGGTATATTACCTTCTGCTATGATCACGTCCATCAAACCATCATCTAATTTGGATTTGGGTGCCATTTTCATACCTTTTCCAACATGTTGTGAGTTACAAGCAATAACAAACATAAATTTTCCATCAATACTTTTACCATCAATAGTCAAATTTGCAGTTCTAGGTTTTTTAAATAAAATTTCAACAATTGCAGCAATAGTATATCTTGTGTATCCAAACCATCGAAATTTTTCTGCAGTTAATCCCACATCTGTAATCATTCCCCAACCTACTAAGTTAATAGAGTATTTAACATTATTATCAAATTCTGTTTTTAAAATATCAATTTTTCTTATTTTATTAGACAGAATTTTATCAATAGATTGTGATGGATTTGTAATGTTTAAATCTAATAAAAAAGAATTCCCCGTACCTCCAGGTATAATGCCAATAGGGAGTTGGAGTTTATCATCTCTCATCATCATTCCATTTACTAATTCATGAAAAGTTCCATCTCCGCCTATCAAAAGTAAGCCTTTATAATTTTCAAGGTTTTTTTCATTAGCTAATTGAAAGGCATGCCCTGGTCTTTTTGTTATAAAAGTATCTAATTCAATATTGTGATTTTCAAATATCGATTCTAATTTTTTCAATATTTGTAATCCATTCTTTTTCCCACTGAAAGGATTAACAATTAAAATATATTTAGCCATTTTATTTTTCAAAGAATTTGACTTAAAAATAGTTTAGTTCTATCTTCTTGAGGATTATTAAAAAAGTGATCAGGAGTACCCTCTTCAACAATTAACCCTTCATCAAAAAAAAGAAATCTATCGGCAACTTCTCTAGCAAATCCCATTTCGTGCGTTACACAAATCATTGTCATGCCAGACTCGGCTAATTCAGTCATAACTTCAAGAACTTCTTTAATCATTTCAGGGTCTAATGCTGAAGTTGGTTCATCAAACAACATAATTTTTGGTTGCATCGCAAGTGCTCTAGCTATTGCTAATCGTTGCTGTTGTCCACCAGACAATTGACTAGGAAATTTGCTAGCTTGCTCAGGAATTCCAACTCTTTTTAACAAATTCATCGCTACTTCATCAGCGTCACTTCTTTTCAGGCCTTTAACTTTTTGCGGTGCTAAGGTAATGTTTCTTAAAACTGACAAATGAGGAAATAAATTAAATTGTTGAAATACCATACCAACATTAGATCTAACATGTTGTAAATTTTTTACATCATCTGTAATTTCAACTCCATCAACAATTATTTTCCCAGAGTCATGAGGTTCTAACCTATTTAGAGTACGGATATAAGTTGATTTACCTGACCCCGAAGGACCAAAAACAACTACAACTTCTTGTTCATAAATTTTAGAAGTTATTCCTTTTAAAGCCTGAAATTTCCCGAAAGATTTAGTTATATTATCAGTCGATATAATTTCATTCCCGATTTGCTTTTTAGACTTGTTTTTCATAATTAACTCCTAATATAATTTTATCGGGTTCCAATACCCATTGATTTTTCCACTCTTGAACTTAAATTTGAAAGTGCAATAGAAACGATCCAAAACATAAATGCCACAACAGATAATGCTTCTAAAGCTTTACCAAAAAATTCTGGATCTTGTTCGGGAATAATTCTTCCAACTTGTAATAAATCAGTTAGTGCGAGTATAAATACTAAAGAAGTATCTTTAAAGACGCCAATAAAAGTACTAATTAAAGCTGGTATAACAACACGAATTGCTTGAGGTAAAATAATTATTGATGTTTTTGTAAAAACATTCAGATTCAAACTATCCGCAGCTTCAATTTGTCCTTTAGGGATTGATTGAAGTCCTCCTCTGATTACTTCAGCTGTGTACGCACTAGTAAATGCTGATAAAATTATCATTGCTCTCACCACAACACTAATATCATTTAATCCCCAAAATTCAGGTAAAAATTTAGGTAAAACAAACCAAGCTAAAAGTAACCAAGCGACTAAAGGTGCTCCTCTTATCGTTTCAATATAAACAGTACAAACAATTTTAATTGCAGGAAGAGAACTAGCTCTCCCGAGTGCGAATAAAAGACCTAAAGGAAATCCTATTCCTATGGCTACGGAAGCTAAAATAATATTTAATAAAAATCCTCCCCACAATGTAGGCTTTGGACCATCTGCAATTAGTAATAAACAAAAAACCAAAGGTACAAGGAATATCCATAGGAAAATCAAAAATTTATTGAATTTATGGATGATAGGAGTATCAGAAATATATTTAGTCAAAAGATATGAAAAAGAAGAAATCATAAGTGTAATGATTACTTTGAAAATTGATGATTCAGTAGTAAAAATCAAACATAAAATCATTACTATCAAGAAAATAAACGTCAATTCCTTTTTAGATGGTGATATAAAAGATTTAAGAGATGAAAATATTAAAAATGAAGATATCCATAATATACTCCAAGCTCTCCATTCTTCTTCTTGAGGCATCCTCCCAATTAATAGTAGTCTTCTATTTTCAGTAACAACTGCCCATTCAGAATTAGATATAAATCCAAGTAAATTATTAATCACGAAAAAAAGTAATACTATACAAAAAGTAGAAATAACAGTATTAAACACTGATCCTGAAAATGTGTTAAATATCCATTTTAATTTTTTATCTAACATTATGTGCCTATCCTAGTAACTCTTCTATTAATCAAATTCATAAAAACAGAAATAAATAAGCTTAGGCTTAAATAGGTAAATAAAATAAGGAAAAATACCGGCAAAGCTCTGCCAGAATTATTCATGATAGTTCTTGAAACCATAAATAGCTCAGGGTAAGCAATTACAACGGCTAAACTAGAATTTTTTGTAAGGTTTAAAAATTGATTCGTCAAAGGAGGAATAATTGACCTTAAAGCTTGTGGAAGAAGAATGACTGTCATAGTTTGATAATTTGACAAACCTAATGACAATGCTGCCTCAGTTTGGCCTTTTGGGAGAGATTGTATACTACCTCTTACAATTTCGGTAATAAAAGTACCTGTATATATAACTAACGCAAATAAAATCGCTCCAAATTCAGGGGAAAATTCAAATCCGCCTGACTGTAGAAATGTACCTTTCGAATTTTGATAAAGAGATGGAAGATCTATAATATATGGTTTTTGAAGTATGTAATATGCAAAAACAGAAATAATCAAAAATATGAGTGTTCCAGTTAAATTTCCATTTAAATTAATATTAAATAGTTTAAATTTCATGCCATCGATATCTTCTCTTTTATTTAAGTAATAACTAATACAAAATGCCAAAATTATTGCTAATAAGATTATATATAAAAATATATTTGAACTATTAGTTTCAGATGCTTTAGCGTAAGGAAGAAGAATTCCTCTATTAGAAATAACAACAGTACTTCCTAATGTTAATGCCTCAGAGATTCTCGGAAGTTTTAAGAATATTATTTGCCAAAAAATAATTTGAATCAATAATGGAGTGTTTCTTAATATTTCTACATAAAGGAAAGCAATTGTAGAAAATAAAATATTTTTGGATAATCTTGCAACGCCCATTAGAGTGCCAATTAAGGTTGCTATAACTATAGCAACCAAACAAACTCTAATAGTATTAATTACACCTGTAAAATACGCAGACCATCTATCATTATTACTAGAATAGTCAATTAAAAATGTATGACTGATACCGAATCCAGCTCTACTATTAAAATGATTGAGTGTAAGTTCGAGTAATGAAGCTTTTGCAATTAAATAATTAACAAAAAGTCCAATAAACAATAGAAATATAATTTGATAAATCAAATTTCTATTTCTTTGAGATCTACTCCATTTAGATAATTTGTCAATAAAAAGATTCATAGTTTTAAATATACCTTAATAAATAAAATGTCGGGCAAAAATGCCCGACATTTTATTTAATTTACTATTTACAAAAATAGTTTATCTGAACGGAGGTGCGTAAACTAATCCGCCGTCAGTCCATAAAGCGTTTAATGAACCAGCTCTGGTCAATCCTAAAGGAGTTAAATGCTTCTCATAGATTTCTCCATAGTTTCCAACTGCCTTAATCGCGTGTTGAATAAACGTAGGGTCAACACCAAATTGAAAATCAGATACTTCTCCACCGCTATATGGAACACCTAATAATCGTGCCATACCAGGGTCTTTAGGGCTAGCAGCCATTGCAGCAACATTAGAACTTGTTATTCCGCTTTCTTCTGCCTGAATTAATCCAAACACAACCCACTGAACAACGTCATAAAATTTACTATCGTTATCTCTAGTTAAAGGACCTAAAGGCTCTTTTGATAGAGTTTCTGCCAAAACCACTAATGAATCAGGGCCCCCCGCTGAAGCAGGAAATTCTGCTCTTTTAGATGCTAATCCAGATTTATCTGTTGTCCAACCATCACATCTTTTTTCTTCAAAAGCTGCTTGTAAAGGATCGTTAGTTTCAAAAGTCAATGGAGTATATTTCAATCCTGCAGACATAAATCTATCATCAAGGTTCAACTCAGTTGTTGTGCCTTGTAATACGCAAACAGTTGCGCCTTCCATGTCTTCAATTGTTTGATATCCACTATCAGCATATACCATCATTCCTTGTCCATCATAGAAAGTAGTAGCTGTAAAATCATTAGCTAAATCTCTATCTCTACTAGCTGTCCAAGTAGTATTTCTGATTAATAAATCTATTTCACCAGATCCAAGAGCTTCGAATCTAGCTGATGCAGTTAATGGAACATATTCCACTTTGCTTGCATCACCGAAAATTGCAGCTGCAACAGCTTTACAATAATCAATGTCAAAACCTTCAAATGCTCCACTTGATGTTAGAACTCCGAAACCTGTTAGGTTATCGTTAACTCCACATTTAAGCGTACCACGGTCTTGAACTGTTTTTAATGTAGATGGTCTTTCGATCATTACTTCTACTTCCTTCACTACTTCTTTAACTTCAGTTTCCGAGCTACACGCAAGGATTAAAGTTAAAGACATAACTGATAAAAAGAGAAGAAATAACTTAGATTTTCTCATAAGTTTCTCCTTAAAATTGTTTAATAATGCTTCATTAGTTATCTTTATCGTAATTTTATCTTTAGATAGATATGATGTCAAATTAATATCTCTAAGATTTATAAAGGAAACAAATATGTATGTAAGGAGAAAATCATGTTAAATGAAATCGATTAAATAGTAGTCGATTTTAAAAATTTATAAACCTCAAAATTAAAGACATCAGGTTTTTCGAAATATATCGAATGACCACAGCCAGGCACGTATACATATTTGGAGCCTTTTATATATGAAGACGCTAATTTTATTATTTTAGGAGGCATTAAAGTATCATGCTCACCTACTAAAAATAAAACAGGCATGGTCAAAGATTCCAAACTATTTCCTGCAGGCCCCCCAAGTAAATTTATTTTACCTAAAGACATTTCGGGATTAGTTAGTTTAGGGTTAGTTAATCCTATTTGTAAATATAAATTTGCCATGCCAGGGTTTTCTTTTACAAATATTTCAGATATAGCTTCTAATCCTCCTCTGGTTCTAGGATTGTTATCTTTCCATTTAATCATTTCTTTTTCCAATTTTGGCTCCCCCATGCCTCCAGTAGTATCAGCAAATGTTATGCTTGAAACTCTTTCGGGATTATCCACTGCAAACCCTAAGGCTGATACTCCACCCATTGATTGAGCTACTAAATGAGCTTTTTCAATGTTCAATTCATTCATAATGCCCTCTAAATCTTTAGGAAATGCTAGTAATCCAGGGCTATCATCATTATCATAAGAATGTCCAAAACCTCTTTGTGAATAAACAATGCATCGATAATCTTTAGAAAAATAAGGAATTTGTTGAAACCACGATAAAAGATTCCCTCCTCTACCATGCATGAAAATTATTGTTTCATAATTATCTTTATTTGGAATGAATTCTTGGTATTCTATTTTAATATCATTCAGATCAATTGTTGGCATAATCTTTCCTTTTTAAAAACTGTTTTCTAATTCTTTTTCTTTACGAGACAATGTTATTAATGGCTCTAAAATAATCCTCTTGAAGTCATTATGCATGTTTATCCAATCATTACCATATTTTTCAATCAAATAAGCCACTACAATACCGATTGTATCTTGCTCCCAGCTAAAATTTGATTCATGAAAAAATCTTTTAGCAAAATTATGAAATTCATGGTTAACTGTATTTTCATTATCAAGAAATCTTTTCACATTATTAAACAAATCATTTTCTTCCATAATCAAACCTCATTTGTTTGCTAATTTTAATTTTTGAATTTTTTTTAGTTTTTTTATTCTGATTTCTTCTTTCATAGCTAAACTTAATGTATTTAAATTATCCTTATATATCAATTTGAACGGCCCTCTGCCTTTCGTGTATTTCGCACCTTTACCTTTGTCATGAGCCAACATTCTTTTTTTAATATCGTTAGTTATTCCAGTATAAAGTGTCCCATCTATACATAGTAAAATATAAACAAACCAGTTTTCATTTTCCATATATCACTATTATAAACATAAAATATAAACATAAAATAATTTGTCGATATTTAATAAAAAAAATTTTATAAACAACATTAATCATACAATCTTTTTAATACATTTGGATTTAGAACTCTGATCGGATTGTTATTCAAAAATGAGATAATATTGTCAATTATCCCTTCATAATAAGCTTCATAAGCTTCATAAGTTACGTAGCCAATGTGTGGTGTTAACAATGTATTTGGAGTGTATAACAAAGGATGATTGCTTGGTAATGGTTCTATATCAAAAGTATCTATGGCCGCTCCTGCAATCTTTTTAGAATTAAGTGCATTTACCAATGCTTTTTCTTCTATTATGGGACCTCTAGACGTATTAATAATGTAAGAGCTAGCTTTCATTAAATTTATTTCATCTTCACTAATGATATTTTTAGTTCTGTCACTTAGTTT
>JAPYRX010000009.1:0-24671 GCA_029936815.1 Dehalococcoidia bacterium | reverse complement strand
TGATAATATATCAGACTCTTTGAAAAGTGTTAGCTTGTCTACATATTTTACACCAAATTTTTTCGTGTAAATATCGGTTAAATTTTCACTCCACGCAATAACATTCATTCCAAAAGCCAATCCTACTTTTGAAACTAATTTACCTATATGACCTAGGCCTAATAATCCTAATGTTTTCCCATCTAAACTTGATCCGATATTTTTGCCCCATTGACCTTCTCTAACAAGTTTGTCTTCTTCGTGTATTTTTCTTATCAAGCTAAGTATTAATCCCCATGTCAAATCTACTGGCCCTTCACCTCCACCAGGAGTTCCAGAAACTACAATATTATTATTCGTTGATGCTTCTAAATCAAACGAAGCATTTCTAGCTCCAGTTGTTATTAGCAACCTAAGTTTAGGTAATTGATTAATAATTTCCTGTGGAAATTTAGTTCGTTCGCGAATTCCTACAATAATTTGGCAGTCTTTTAGTTTATTTATTAAATCATTAGAATTTTCAAAATGATTTTTATAAACAGTTATTTTAATACAAGCTGGTAATCTTTTATCTCTTTCAATTTTCGAAAAATAATTTTGAAAATCATCAAGAATAACCATGTTTATATATTGTTTAGTATCCATAAAGATCATTTATTTAAATAAGTATCAAAGAATATCAGGAAGACATTCCTGATATTGGTGAAATAGGAGCACTTGCATGAATAAATTTACCAATCCCTGGATTTTGTTCTAATTTACCATTGTTCAACAATATATTACCTCTCAATAGTGTCATCCAAGGCTTACCAGTTATTTTCCAATTCTCATAGGGAGTATAGCCTGTTGTACTTTGATGATTCTCTGCTTTAATAATGGATTTACTATTAGGATCTATAATTAATAAATCTGCGTCAGAACCTGGTTGTATAATTCCTTTTTGAGGATAAAGACCAAAGATACGTGCAGGATTTTCTGAAAGCATTCGTGACATCCACCAAATTGGAAGTTTTCTTTTGATCACTCCTTCAGAAAACATCAATGGAACCATAGTTTCTATAGATGGGGCTCCAAACGGAATAGGGTCTCCATTAGGTGCTCTGAAAATATTATCCCATCCAAGTTCTTTTTTTTCAGATGGAGCCGGAGAATGATCGCTACCAATTGTAGATAGATAACCATTTTTCAAACCTTCCCATAAAGCATTTTGATTTAATCCGTCAGCTGGTCGTAAAGGTGGTCCGATTTTTGCAAATGGGCCAATTTTTTCCAAGGATGTCTCATCTAAAAGTAAATATTGAGGACATGTCTCTCCCCATACCTGCTGGCCTTCCAATTGAGCTTCACTGATTCTATTTAATCCCATTTGTGTTGTTAGATGGACAATATATAGAGGGCAATCAGTCATTTTGGCAAGTAAAATGCCGCGATTGATTGCTTCAGCTTCCGCCCATGGCGGACAAGTATTAGGGAAATCTATAGGTTTTGTATTTCCCTCGATTATAGATTTATTCATCAAATATTCTATTACATCCCCATTTTCTGCATGAAGTTGCACAATCCCGCCATTTTTACCAACTACATCCATAACATTTGCAATAAATGAATCAGAAACTCTATGATCGTATGTCATAAACATTTTATAGGATGTTACACCCATTTTAATTGCATCAGCAAGGCTTTCAATTATATAAGGTGTATTACTTAATATATAATGAAAAGAGTAATCTACCAAAGATTCCCTGCCCGCTTCTTCTTTCCATCGATTAATAGCTTGAGGAAGTGTTTCTTTTTCTTCAGAATTATATGCTCCAAATGGGATAATAGTTGTAAGTCCTGCTAATGCAGCTGCCTTTGATCCTATTCCCCAATCATCCCCTGGTTTCTCTCTAACATGAACATGACAATCTATTAGTCCTGGTAAAACGTATTTGCCTGAAGCATCAATATAATTATCAGCTATAGGCATAATATCATCTGATCCAACGGCTACGATGACACCATCTTTTACAGCTATGGATGCTTTGTAAGAATTGGATGAAAAAGCTACCGTTCCATTTTTAATCACTGTATCAACATTATTTAGTGTCATGTTTTACTCCATATAGTTTTTTTATCCACATATTTTCATCTTCTAATAAAACTGTATTAATAAGATTATCTTCAACAAGTATCATGTGCCAAAATAGAAATATTATGTTATTTGAATGAGGATGAGGTTTCCAAATAAGTTCTTCATCACTTAATGAATACAGGGATTTTTTTAGTATCAGATCATACTCGTTTAATCCACTTTTTATAGATTCTCTAAAATAATTCATAGATTTATACAGATCTCCTATTTGCTACTTTAACAAAAATTATAAGGCTATGAAAGGATATTGATATAACTTGATGTGCCATTTTTATTTTTGACTTAATGGTTATATGGTTATAATTTAGTTATGGAAAAATTCTTTGAGAAATTCTTTGGAAATGCAAAAGCAGGGTTTATAACACTGATTGCTACTTTGTTGTTAAAAGATTAGGGGAAATTATTCTGCGTTTAAGATCCTATCTATTCTTTTAGTCAAAGATTTAACATCTAACCCTGACTGATTATAAAACCACTCTCTAGAACCATATTCTAAGATTTGTTTATTTTCAAATCCAATTAAATGTATATTGAATTTCAAGTTAAGAATAGTTGCATGATCACTAAATATGCTGCCTAATCCTCCTGTAACACTGTGTTCTTCAATTATTATTACATTTTCGACATCTTTAATAATATTGAATATTTCATCAGGAAATGGTTTCAAACTTATAATATCAATGATCCCTATATCTTTAGTCTTAACTGAATCAATAACATTATTAATTATAGTGCCTGAGGATAAAATTACATTATTATTAAATTTTTTAATTATTTTAAAAGGTTCGTATTTGTTCGAATTATGTATTTTAGGGTGCATTCCCTTATCCATACGTACATAAAAAGGAGATTCGGAATTTAATACTAAGTCAGAGCAATGTTTTGCAGAATCACTATCAGAAGGATTTAATATTTGCATTTCAGGCAACGCATTCATCACACTAATATCTTGAATTGCATGATGAGTTGGGCCATCAAAAGCAAATGAAAGTCCAGAACCTATGCCTACTATAGTGACAGGTAAATTCATACTACATATATTAAACTTGATTTGTTCATAACATCTATAAACTACAAATGGAGCAATGCCATAAATAATTACTTTCATTCCCATAGAAGCTAATCCAGATGCAATATTTATCATATTTTGCTCAGCAACTCCGACATTTATAAATTGATTAGGCCTCTTAGTTTTAAGTTCTCGTAAACTATATATATCCATATCATTGGTTATCACAACAATATTATTGTTATTCAAACTAGAAAGATATATCTCATCAAAAAAAGCGTCTCGCATATCTTTATTATTTTCATCATTCGAAATATTCATCTCAATTCCTTGTACGCTATTTCTAATTGCTCATTTGTAGGTACAGAATGATGCCACTTTAATTCGTTCTCCATATATGAAACTCCTTTGCCTTTGATAGTATTAGCTACAATAAAAGATGGTTTCTGCGATATTTTGGATTCTTGTACAGCAGATATTATTTCGGGGAAAGAATGTCCGTCAATTTCTTTGTAGAACCAACCTAGTTTTGGTAATGCAATAGGTAATAATTTAAACACAGCATTGTCTTGAATTACTTCAGTAACTGATAATCTATTCCTATCTACAATAGCAATCAAATTAGTTAATTTATAATCTGATATATGTAATATAGCTTCCCAAATAGACCCTTCATCACATTCAGCATCTCCAAGAATTGTAATAGCTTTATAATTCTTGTTTAACAACTTTGAGGAATGAGCTATTCCAGCACAAACTCCTAAAGCATGTCCTAAAGATCCCGTATTCCAATCCACTCCATTAATTCCAATATCAAGTTGCCCTCCAAGGCCTCCATCCTCTCCATATGAATCAAGTTTCTCTTTTGTTATCAAACCTAAATCATTTAAAATAATATATAGCGCTAAACAAGCATGACCTTTGCTAAGTATAAATTTGTCAGGGTAATTATTGTCACTATAGTTTAGACAGCCTCCATAATACATACTTACAAGCAAATCTACACATGAAAAAGTTCCTCCAATATGCCCGATTTTTTTTGCGGCAACTATTTCGAGAATTTTTAGTCTTATTTGATTAGATATAATTTGTAATTTTTTTTCCAATTAATAATCTCTAAAAGCTTCAATTATTTTTTGATAATTATCAGTAAAAACTTCAACAAACAAAGGTTTTTCAGTACTCATAATTTCATTTAACTGAGATTCAATATTTTTACAATCATCTATCCGCATATAATCTAAATCAAAAGCATCAGCAATTTTACTTAAATTCAATGTTCCTGCTCCAGTAGATTCGGATGTATCAATTCTTCGCCCTTCAAAAACATCGTCTTGCCATTTCTTCATTGATAGATATCCTCCATTATTTATTACAAACAATTTAATATTGTAAGAATAATGAGAAATTGTTTTTAATTCTTGAATATTTAATTCTAGGGAGCCATCTCCAGTAACGGCTAATATTTGAAAATCCGGTTCTGCTACAGCACATCCAATTGCCAATGGGATTGTAGTTCCCATCGCAGCATTTGTCCCAGAACAAATCTCTCTCTGCCCATTTTCGAAGCCCCAAACAGTGCCTCCAACATAATAATTTGATCCTGCATCAGTTACTAAAACATTTTTATCATTAGAAAGGTCTCCTAATAATTTCATGAAATAATATAAATCAATAGGATTCTTTTTTTGGTCTGGGGTTACAATAGGATTATTAGACTTTAAATCATTGCAGTAATCTAGCCATTTACTTCGTCTAGGTATATTACTATTATATAGCTTTTTATTAATTTCAATCAAAAATGATTTGACATCAGCATTAATCCCCAAATCTATATAGTCTTCATTTTTTTCAATTTCGGCTTTATCAATGTCTACCACAATTATCTCTGCATTTTCAAAAGCTTCAAAATTCAACCCTACAAATTGAGGGGCTAATCTACAACCTAAAGATATAACTAAATCGCTTTTATTCATGATTTGTTTACAATATTTCGATCCTTTGAGTCCAGCTTGTCCAAACACATACTTATTACTATGAGGCAATAAATCTTGCCCTAATCTTGAGAATAAAACAGGCGCTGCAACTTTATCAGTGAAAGTCTTGAATTCATTTATAGCTTTAGCTTGTCGCACTCCGTGGCCTCCGACTATCAAAGGGTTTTTTGCATCTTTTAATTTTCGTATTATATTGTCTATATTCGTAGACGAAATATTTAATTTACTCTTTGGTGCCTGATAAGATCTTAATTGATCTAATTCAATACTAGCATTTTGAATATCTAAAGGTATATCAATCCACACGGGGCCAGGTCTCCCAGAAATTGCCAAATGCAATGCTTTTTCTAAAACATATCTAATATCGTTTGGATCGTCAAGAAATTTCGCATATTTAGTTAATGGTTTTACTACAGGAATAATGTTTATCTCAGCAGTGCCATAAGATCTAAGAGGTAATTTAGAATGATAAGTTGTATGGTTTTTTTCAACTTGTCCTGAAATGATCATAATAGGAGCTGAATCAACAAAAGATTCAGCTAATCCTGGAAGAGCATTGGTTGATCCTGGGCCTGCAGTTACACAAGCTACTCCTAAAGTTCCTTTTAATCTTGCATACGATCCAGCCATCATTGGAGCAACAGCTTCATTTCTGGTTGCATAATAATTTATACCAGAAATCTCAATAGCATCATTAATATACATTGCTCCATAACCAGTAAGCATAAAAATATCATTAATGTCGTTGTCTACTAAAAATTTTGCAATATAATCAGCTACTCTCATGAATTTTACCCCGAAACATTTTTATCCTACATTATTTTATTAATATTAGAAATACTTACATATATTTAAATCAAGTTCATTTTTATTATTAATTATTAAATAGTCTTGGTGATTTAAGGAAAGCTCGTAAGGAATTCTACTTAATCATTTAACAACTTCCGAATCTCCTGTTTGCTAAACAAGCGATAATTTGTCTTGTTTAGTTTTAGATTTTTTAATATTAACCTATCTGTTTTAATCTCAATCATAAATATATTATACAATATCCTATTTTCGGAATATTTGAACAAATGATTTAGTCAAATTCGAAACAGTTTTGCCTTGTAAATTCAATAAGAGTATTAGATATTAATTGAGACTCTTGGTGTTCACTAACAAATTTCATTCTAACATCACATGGAAATTGACGAGTATTTAGATAAATAATGTATTGATCATTTTCCATATTTAAAGAACAAACTTTAACTAAACTTTGAATCCCAAATTTCAGAATCTGGACTTAATGAATTTTTGTTGAAAGTATTCTCTTTTTCTATTCTTTTATTATAAAAATTTGGAAAAAAGTTTTCAGCTATATATCGAATTAATCTTCTCGGAATTGAATTATATGAAGTAATAATATTATTGTTTACACTAATATTATATTTAGAGTTTATTCTTTTTAAATCCTTGATTGCTTCATCTTTGAATTTTACAGTCAAACTATCAGAATGTTTCGGGTGGTAAAATAAATTTATTCTACAGAATTTTATAATACCACCGTTATATATTGTTTGGATGACATATTCAACATCAGAAACTATTCCCGTAGGGTGCAATCCTATTAATGGGATTGAACTGTGCCTAATTATAAAACCAGCTCCACAAACACCAAATTTGTTAATATCACTAATATTTTTACCGTAATTTGTTTTAGGCGGAAAATAATGTGGATACTCTTTTCCGTCTTGTTTTACTATACCTCCGCAAACCAATAAATCAATATCTTTGTTGATATCCATTATATTTATAGCTTCATTAAATTGTTTTTTTCTAAGAATGTCATCATCAGTTATAGCACGTAAATAACGACCCTTTGAGATCATGACTCCTTTGTTAAATGCGTGTCCCGGGCTTATATCGGATTCTTTTATATATCCATCTATGTCAGAGTCATTTATTTCAGTTTCTCCGCCATTAACTACAATGATTTCATCATTTTGTTCTTTTATACTTTTTAATTCTAATAATTTTTCAGCGAATAATTTTTTTCTGTTTTTGGTTATATATATAAAACTTACCCTCTTTGAAAAAAATCTATCAGATGTTTGATTATCCATTGTTTCTATACCATTCTAAAGTTTTATTTAATCTTTCTGATAATAATTTATTTGAAATCGAGAAATATTACCCTGAAGTAAATGTATTATAATGTTTTCATATATTAATTAAACTATTTTCTTATATTTAATTAGATTAATATTATTTATCATATTTTGAACAAGTAATTATATTAAGATGACTAATGTTCCTAAAATAAGTGTTGTTTGCAGCGGAATAAGAGTGAAAAATTGGAAAAAGTTTCACGAAAATCTTTCCCAAAGCAAAATTGAATTTGAAGTGATTATAGCCGGTAATGTTAACCCTGATTTTAAATTACCTTCGAATTTTCATTTTATTTATACCAATGTCAAACCAGCTCAATGTGTTGAGATTGGTGTTCGCAATGCTAAAAGTGATTTGATAATGATTTTAGCTGATGATATTAAATGTAGTGATAACTTTTTAGATACTATGTATGAAACATATATGATAAATTGTGCTAAAACTGATGTGATTAGTTGCCTGTTTATGAAATTTGGAAAACTTTGGCCTAGCGAAATGTATAAATTTTGGCCTGGTGTTTATGGATCCCCTGTTTTGGCTATGGGTATGATGATGAATAAAAAAGTATGGACTAAATTGGGTGGGCTCGATAAAAGATTTATTGCTATTTATTGGGATTTAGATATTTTTTTAAGACTTTTAGAAAGTGGAGGGAAACATCATATTTGTAAATCAGCAATTGTAGAAGAAGTTTTTCCTTTTTACGATAGAATATTTTTACAATACCCAAGTTATTCCAAACTAATAAAAAGATTATTTTTCAACAAAAATCTTCACCCTTCCCTTTGGAGAATTTATGGTAAAAATATAGATAGACCAACTTTGGAAAATTTGTGGGTAAAAAATATAGATAGCGAAAATTATAAAACTGATAAATATTATGCGGAAAAAAACAATTTAATTCATTTGAAAGAAAGATTAGACAAAGTACAAAGTTTTACCAATAAAAATATATTACAATTTTCTCAAGGACCAAAAGGGAAATGGGATTAATGATTTAGTTATTTACGATCTAATTTTAATTATTTTAATGTAAAATACAATTTATTATAAATCTTTAATTGAAAAAATTCTTAGGATAATTTAAATGTTAGACTTCCCTAAAATAGGGCAAGGAATAGGTGCATACAAATGGGATGATTCAAATCAGAGCTTGATAAAACATGCCGCTTTGAATGGGTTGAATTTCATTGATACTGCAGAAGACTATGATAATGGTAATTCTGAGCGTGTAATCGGATTAGCGATTAAAGAAATTAGAGAAAAAGTGATTTTATCTAGTAAATTTTCACCTCATAATAATTCTTACTCTAAGGTATTAAAATCTTTAGATAATTCGTTAAAAAGATTGAATACAGATTATTTAGATATTTATCAATTACATTGGCCTAATCCATCAGTTCCAATTGAAGAGACAATTGAAGCATTAAATTTATTAAAAACTAATGGCAAAATAAGATATATAGGCTTTGGAAATTTGACATTGGCAGAGTTGAAATCTATATATAAATTAATAAAAATTGACACATTTCAAATCGAATATAACTTGTTTGATCGATCTATAGAACCAGATATATATAATTTTTGTTTAGAAAACAAAATTCTGATTATTGGATATTCACCATTAGATCAAGGATATATAGCAGATGGAAATATAAAAAAATATTTAATTAAATTATCTAAGAAATATGGAAAATCTCTGGCTCAAATAGCTTTGAATTGGATTGTAAATAAAAAAAACATTTTACCCATACCAAAATTTTCAACGTTTGAACATTTTCAGGAAATTTACGAGTCCGATTTCAAAATTGATGAAGATGATTTTACGTATATAAATGACAATGTTACTCCAGTAAATCATATAAAACCTAAATTGATAAATGTTATTAATGAAGGACAAAATAACAGGAAAACTTATTTAACCCTTAATGATGCTAAATTAAATAAATTAGAATACGTACCAAGCCCTATTCAATTATCAGAAGTTATATCTAATAATAAGGACATTAAACCCATTAGATTAATTAAAATAAATGATTTACAATATAATTTAATAGAAGGAAGGATAAGATTTTGGGCATGGGTATTAGCATACGGTGATGAAGATCCTATCCCAAGTTATATTAGGAGCTTTTGAGAATGAGTATAAAAGAAGGTGATAAAGAATTTTCTAATAACCAAGAGCAAGATGCACGGTTAAAATTGGCGAATTTACTTGAAGAATGTAAAATACCTAAACCTGAGATTTTATCTAATTTAGGTTTATTTTTAAATTCCAAAAATCTTTCGAGAATTTTGTTTATGAATTATATATACCAAAAGATAATTGATGTACAGGGAGTAGTGTTTGATTTAGGAACTCGTTGGGGGCAGAATATGTCTTTGTTTTCTTCTTTGAGAGGAATTTACGAACCGTACAATAGGCATAGGAAAATAATTGGATTTGACACATTTGAGGGTTTTGTTGAAGTTACCCCAGAAGATGGTGAGTCTAACTTGATGCATACTGGAAATGTGACAGTTTCTCCGAATTACGAAAATTACCTTAATGAAATCATGGAATGTCACGAACAAGACAATCCTTTATCCCATATAAAAAAATTTTCTATTATTAAAGGTGATGCAAATATTACAGTGCAGGATTATTTAGAGGCTCATCCAGAAACAATTATTTCGCTTGCATATTTTGATTTTGATGTATATAAACCAACAGCGAAAGTACTAGAAACAATTATACCCAGGCTTACACGTGGCAGTGTTTTAGGATTTGATGAATTAAATGATCCGGATTCACCCGGCGAAACTATAGCATTAATGGAAAAAATTGGGCTTAATAATATCAAACTCAGAAGATATAGATATTCTTCCAGGGTATCTTATTTTGTGTTTGGCGAATAACTTAAATTGATTTCATGCGATAATAAATAATAAAAAAATATTAAATTATATTCCTACATAGAACAAAAATGTTTATAAAAGTTAACTCATGACAAATAATTTAGAGAAGAAAAATGTAGATCTGCAAATATTGGCGGATTCTTTTGGTACTGACATATCAGATGTGAAAAAAATTTGCGAGAAACAATTGGATAATATGGATACTGGATATACAGTTTACTCCGGATTGCAAAGAGAAAAATTAATTGTTGAAATATTAAAATCAATTGATTCTGATAAGCAAGTTATAGGTGCTCCAGAACGGAAAAATATATGGAATGATGGATGGAATGAAAATTTAAATTTACTAAAAAGTAATAATTATCAGCTAGATAATCTCTTACCAAAATTTATAAGAAAAAATAAACCAATTAGATTCATGGGTGAATATATTTTGCCCAATGAACAAAATTTTGAACATAAATATTTCAATATATATCGAGAATGGTTATTCGAAAAATATTTTTCGAATTTTGATTCTATTTATGATATAGGTTGTGGCTCATCATATAACTTAATTGAACTAACAAAAAAATTTCCAAACAAAAAAATTTATGGATTTGATTTTGTTCAATCATCAGTTGATATAGTGAATGAAATTACAAAATTTTATAATTTAAATGCAGAAGGAAAAATATTTGATATTACAAATCCTGATCACAATATACATTTGGATGAAAATAGCTTAATTTTCACTTCAGGTGTTATTGAACAAGTAGCTGGGGAATTCGATAAATTTATAGACTACATCCTTCAAATGAAACCCAAATTGGTTGTGAATATTGAACCTATGTATGAATTATATGATCAGGATATTCTTTTTGATTATTTGGCTGCCAAATTTCATTATAAAAGAGGATATACAAAAGGATATCTTCCAAGACTTCGTGAATTAGAAAAAGAAGGCAAAATTGAGATAATTAAACTTAAGAGACTAAATTTTGGTAGCCTTCTCATGGAAGGCTATACGTGTATTGTTTGGAAACCTTTATAGATTTGAATAAAGGATTAGTATGAAATACATCATTAAAAAAGAAATGATTATTAATTTAATTGAGGTAGAAATTGGATATTAATTTATCAAATAAAACAGCATTAGTTACCGGAGGATCTCATGGCATAGGGAAATCAATTGCAAAATCTCTGTTAGATCATAATTGTGATGTGATATTTTTTGGAAGAACACAAAATCATGTTGATGAAACTATTAAAGATTTAAGTAAAAAATTTAGTAATAGAAATACCAAAAATATAATAAAGGGATTTCAGTTTGATATTTTACAATCTTCTATTCAAGAATTAGAAGAGAGAATTAAATTAGACTTTGGATTGATTGATATATTAATTAATAATGTTGGTGGTGGTGGCAGGTGGGGTGATGTAGATATGCTCGTTACTAATGATGAAGTTTGGGATCAGGTTTATTATAAAAATTTTATTATTGCCAAAGATTTGATAAAAATATTTTTACCATCTATGTTGAAAAATGAATGGGGTAGAGTAATTTCAATCACTTCATCTATAGCCAAACAAGCAGGTGGGAGACCTTGGTTCAATGTAGCTAAGATGTCTCAAACAGTTTTAATGAAAAATCTAGCTAAAAATAATTTATATTCTTCTAAGGGAGTGACTTTTAATTCTGTTGCTCCTGGTGCTATTGAAATTCCTGATACTGGATGGGATGAAATGAAAAAAACAGATCCGGGAAAATACCAAGAATTTATTAAATCTAATCTTCCTATAGGAAGATTAGGCAAACCAGAAGAAGTGGCTAATGTTGTTACTTTTTTATGTTCCCAATATGCTTCATTAGTGAATGGATCTTCTATAGCAGTGGATGGAGGAGAAAGTTCTTCATATTAATTTTCAACAATGACTTCTCCTTTGTTATTGCAATCGGAAGAGAGTAGCGAAAAACATATTTCTCTATATTTATCAATACTTGGCATTTAGTCTTCCTCTCCTTCCTTATCCAATGTTTGTTCTTTCATATTCACTACCATTGTTTTTCTATATTCCATATCTTTAATAAACAATTCATCTGCTCCTTCTTTTTTAGCCAACTCGATTGGGTAGTCATTATCATCAAACTTTATTCCTCTTCTATCATATTCCATTATTAAATAAGTATGATACTCGTACCTATCTCAGGATATTGTTTCATCATTGCCGATAGGCCACTCATCCATACGGGAATTCTTAGAAAATTCTTTTGGTGGTTCAATAAATCCATTTTCTAACCAATCTTGGTAGGTTACATAAGTATCAATTAATTGTTCTTCTAAATAAAACTCTTGATGTCTTGAATGCTCCCATGGTGGCATAGTAGCAAATTCACAACTACTATAGTTATATACAATTATCTCTTGCTCCTCTCTACCATTTAAGTATGCTACTGCCTTGGGTTTGTCTCCTACTTTTGTGGGGTAGGAGACATCTTTATATACTTCTAATTCTAATACTCTAGGTTTCTCATTATGTTTGAATCTTTTAGCAAACCAATCTGCTTTCTCTTCTGATAAAGTCCATGATAATCCTTCATCATAAGCAAAGTCTTCATCTGATTCGGTAATCCCTCTATAGACTTTAAACTTATTAGGTAGGTCGTTGAATACTTTTAACTCATCATTACTCATCATAAAATCCATATCGCTATCTCTACATATAATAAGTGAGTCTTCTGGAAATTGGTTTTTAACTTTACGCATATAATCAGCATAATTATTAGTCCATTCATTAAAGTCATCAGGTTTGTTTTTAGAAGGATGTTTTTTAGTTAATGCATAAATTAATTCTTTTTCAGTTTCTGTTGAATTATTGCTAAGTTTTAATGCTTTTTGAGAAGCATTAAAACACTCAGTTAAAACTTTACGTAATTCAATCTCGTCTAACTGATGCCACATCCTATTATATGAAGGTCCAATAGCATATGTTAATCCCCTCAAGCCATTGCGAAATCCGGATCCATTTCGATTGATTTTTTAAAACAATCAATTGATTCTATCCAATGAAACCCATATGCCCATATTAAACCTCGATCAAACCAAATTTGAGCTTCCTCAGAATTAGTTGTTATTTTACGAGAATACGTCCCAGTATTAAATTTGTATTCAATATTTTTCGATTTAATTATTTTCATATAAATTTATTTTTAAAACAAAGTATATATAAAAGGGCCAAGTCCAGTAGAAGTGCCTAATATAATCATCAAAGAAAATAATACCATTATAAATATCATTGGAATCATCCACCATAATTTTGCCTTCCACAAAAAGTTTATGAGCTCAGAAAATATTAAAAATTTATTTTTAAAAGATTTTATTATATTCATTTTCATTCTTTATTTTTTGATAAATAATAATTTCCTAAAGCAAGATTATCCAATCCGCTAATAGAAAATGTGTTCAATGCATCCAATGGGCTACAAACTATAGGCTCCCCTTTAACATTAAAAGAAGTGTTTAAAATTACTGGTATATTTGTTTTATTTTCAAATTTTTTTATTAAATTATAGTAATCTTTATTTGATTTTCTAACCGTTTGCACTCGAGCTGTACCTAAATGCGATACAGCAGGTATTTTATTGATATATTCTTTTTTAACCTTTACAACATTAAGCATAAAATCATTAGGGTTGACTTCTGGATTTTCAGGTTCTTCAAATATAGTACTAATTTTATCTTCTAGAACAGATGGCGCAAAAGGTCTGTATGGCTCTCTAAATTTTATTTTCGAATTAACAATGTCTTTCATTTTTTCATTTGTTGGATTAGCTATTATACTTCTATTACCGAGTGCTCTAGGACCCCATTCCATTTTATTTTGAAATAATCCAATAACTTTATTATTTACAAGATCTTTCACTATTTGATCTTGTAATTGGCTTTTATTTTCAAAATAAGTATATTCAAAATCATATTTATCTATAGCATTTCTTATATCTTTATCATAGAATTCTGGTCCCCAGAAAGCATGGTTCATAACAAAATTTCTTTTATTTTTTTGCCCGTCAATAATAAATGACAAAGCTCCGCCAATTGCTCCGCCACCATCTCCAGCAGATGGTTGGATATATATATTTTTGAAATCTGTTTTCTTTTTGATCATTCCATTTATGACAGAATTTAAAGCTACACCTCCAGCTATGCATAAATTATAGTCATATTCATTAGCAGGTATTTGGGTTAACAAATTTATTACTAATTCTTCAGTAACTTTTTGTATACTAGCAGCTATATCAGCGTAATATTGATTTGCTTTTTCTTGTTGTTTGTAATCGGATGGTTTGTCACCAAAATAATCTGGATATTTTGTCATTTCAGTAAAAAATAATTTGTCAGGCTCTCTAGATTCTCCAAATAATTTTACGAATTTTTGAGAATAAGAGTTTTTTGTACTATAGTGATAACTAATATAATCAGTATTTACTGAGAATGAGCCGTCGGAATTTGATGAAATAATTTTTTTAACCTTATCAATGTATATAGGTTTCCCGTATGGAGCCATACCCATTACTTTATACTCACCTTCATTTATTTCAAATCCTAAAAATGCTGTAAACACGCTATAAATCAAACCCAAAGAATGAGGGAATTTTATTTCTTTTTCCATTGTTATCTCGTCATCATTTCCTTCGCTTATAGTGGTGGTTGCCCATTCTCCTACTCCGTCAAATGTAACGATTGCAGCTTTATTGAATGGACTACAGTAATAAGAACTAGCTGCATGTGAAAGGTGATGATTCGAGAATACAATTTTATCTCTTGATACGTTAAGTTTAGATTGAATTGTTGTACTAATCCAAAGTTTGTCAAATAACCATCCTCTCATGCTATCTTGAAATAATTTAAACGTTTTGGGGAATCCCCATATTGCAGTTTTAATTATTCTTTCAAATTTAATAAAGGGCTTTTCATAAAAGACCACATAATTTAATTCATTTGACAGTATGTTGGCTTCTTTCAAACAAAAATCAATTGCATTTTCTGGAAAGCTGTAGTCATGTTTGATTCTGGATAGTTTCTCTTCTTCAATAGCCGCTATCAATTCTCCATTTTTAAATAGAGCAGCTGAAGCATCGTGGAAATATGCGGAAATACCTAAAACGTACAATTATTACCCCTGTAATTTAAAGTATTGATAATCAAATTTTCTTTTTTTTATGTATTTCCATTGAGTCAATGAATTTTTAACAGACAAAGGATCACTTAACAATCTTAAAAAAATCCAAAGTAAAGGCATAAACAAAAAATATATTATTGTTAGCAGAATAAACATTTGTAAATTTCCAAATGCTTTCAAAAACTTTAACCAATTGGCATATATAATTTTAAAGTATTTCATTCGATAATTTGTCCTGTGAGTTATATCATTTATTTTAATGCAAATAATAATTTTTTTACAGGTACAAGAGCTACCAAGGTAAACAATTTTTATTAATTGTATAATGAAAAATTATAATAATTAATATTTGAAATAATTTGCAGATCATATTGAATTATTCTAAGAAGTTAATTCTGATTTTTTTGGGATTCTTTATAGCTCTTATAATTTTAGAGCTCATGATAAGATTTTCCTTCAATTTCATCCCTGATGAATTTTTACCAACGCATGGTATTTATCAAAGTACATCCCCAATTATTGGGCAAAAAATCATTCCAAATTCCAAGGGTATTTGGAGTAAAGAAGGTTTTTCGCGGGTAGAAATCAACTCAAAGGGCTGGAATGATTACGAAAGAAATTATTCCAAAAAAAGAAAAACCATAAGAGTAGCTGTGGTAGGAGATTCGTTTATAGAAGCATTGCAAGTAGACAAATCAAAAGCGATAGGTTCTGTAATGGAATCATGGTTGAATAAAGATTGTAATTCAATTCCTGCCGATCAAAATATTGAAGTGTTATCTTTTGGAGCATCTGGTTGGGGAACTGGGCAAATGTATTTAACAATTACAAATGAAATAGTTGATTACAAACCTGATTATGTTGTGCTAGCTTTTTTTCCTGGGAATGATTTAAAAAACAATATCTATGAATTAGAACTAAATCCTTATAGACCTTATTTTGAATTAGAAGATAATAAATTAATTTTAAGCAGATCTCCTTTAATTAATAATAATATTAAAAGAGATACATATAGATTCTTAAGAGATAACTTAATGATTGTTCAACTCTTGAGAGAACCTATAGCTAATATATTTTGGAAAATCTCGCGTGATAAGCAAATCAAAGAAACAAACTCAAATAATAAATCTATAAATGAATATGAAACAAAAATAAAATTAATTGAAGATGCAACTTGGGGAAATAGTTTGGATTCTGTTTATGTTACTAAAGCATGGAAATTGTTAGAATCTATATTATTAAAAACTTCAAAAGATTTAGAAATTCACAAATCAAAATTAATAACTTTAATAGTCTCTAGAGCTGAGATAGTTGATTACGAGGAAGATTATGTCAAAAATGATTGGGCTATAAATAATAATATAGCTAACATATTTTACCCTGAATTTAGATTAGAAGAATTTGGTAAACAAAATAATATTCCTATAGTTTCAATTTCTAGAAATATGTCAGATTTCAATTGGAATGAAAAAAATGAGGGGATAAAATTTCACGGATTTAAATCTACTAATAATTTAGGAAATGGTCACTGGAATGAAAATGGCCACAAATTTGCAGGAGAAGTTGTTGGAAGGAAAATTTGTGAAATTTATGAAAATAATTAACAAGTTATTAGTAGAGACAATAGTAAAACTGTTGATTAAGCTATAAAATAATCATATAAGCAATCAGGAAAATACGATGATACCAATGGATGCCCAAAAAGGAGAAAAATTACTGGTCGAAATCAAAGAATTAATGAATGATCTCAACGTTACATTTTTTCTTCGCCATGGTACTTGTTTAGGCGCAGTCAGAGACGGTCAACTAATAAAATGGGACGATGATATAGATATCGGATCAATAATAGGAATGAACGATCTTGTCGAAAAATCTATTTACGATACTGTTGATAATTTCAAATTATATGGTTTTAAAGCTGAAATAAATGAATCACCGTTTCACATTGCAGTTTCACTATCCAAATACGGAATACCTATAGATTGGACTTGTTATAAGATAATTGAATCCAATATTTATCAATATCCTGCGGTCAAAATTTCAGTCGAGCTGTATAAAGATTTAAAACCCATACCGTTTATTGGAACTACATTCTTAGTACCAAATCCTCCCGAAAAATATTTATCACTTAAATATGGGCCTGAATGGGAGATACCGAAGAAAACCGGTTACGAAGGCGATATTATAAGTTCAATACCTGAATCTACAATGCCTGAGCAACCTAGTATTTTTATAAAAATACATAAGTTCTTTTTTCCAAATAAATACATTACCAAAATTCGAATTCTTAACAAAGATAAAAACCCTGTTGAATTAGCTACCGTAACTCTTGTAGGTGTAAACAAACGTACAACTAATCACCAAGGATATGCAGAATTCGATTTATTAGCTAAAGACTGGTTCGCGTTGATCATTGAAAAAGATAAAGAAAAAGAAATACTTTATGAAGAGATTTTAAAGCCAGGGTCTAATTATTATTATTTACCACACAAAAATCAAACATCGGGAAGAACATTCATTTTAAAAGAGGAAAATTAGTAAATTTAATACTAATATCAGATATAAATATATATATCTGATACACTAGTTACCTCTGCATCACACGCGGCAATTTGTGATGCAGGGATAGTTTCTTTTTATAGAGTCCAAGTCGTGCATATTAATAGTATCTATAGATGTCTTTCGTTGTGTGTATCTAAGAGAGGGAACTAATCTTCATCCACTACTCTTGAAACATATACTTTTTCATACTCTAAACAATAAAAATTACTTTAGAATTATTAATTATTCAAAGTATTTCTGTTTTATGTTTATGCCGAAGGCAGTTGCATCTATAGGAAGACCACATAGGGAAAGGGATGATGATGATTGTTAGAAATTAAAAGAAGAAGAATTATATAGTTCATACCATTGTTTAAGTTTTTGAAATTGTACATTATTTAGATTTGCTCCCCATCTGTTAGATTTAACTATCTTTATACTTTCAAATAAATCCAAACCTGTTGTAATTAAATAAGCAATGATAATTAGAGAACTTCTACCAACACCTTCTTTACAATGAATTAAAATATTATTTCTAGTAGTAATATTATTATTAATATACTCAAGTGCATTATCAATTTGATTTAATTCAGGAGCGAAATAATTATCAACTGGAATATTGAAATAATTAATTCCAATTGATTCAAACAAAGTCTGATCAAATGTTGTTTCACTTCTCATATCAATTACACATTTGACTCCTAATTTCTGTATTGTAAAGATGTCGTTTTCAGTATATTCACCCGAAATAATTATATTATCTGTTATTTTTGAATAATCAAAAGATGATTTACCATAATTTGTAATCCATTTATAAATAACTATTGGGAATCTTAGACTAGCCATTATTCATAATCCATTATATTTTGTAAAATTAAATATCCGCCATTGCATAGCAAATCAGCACTTGGAATAAAAAAAGGTTTCCCTGAAGGTAGAAAACATATTGCCCACATAGTATCAGAGTTAAAAGATAGAGTTACTATCAATTGGAGGTCATATTATATAACAAAATTCATTATTATCCATAGAATTAAAAGCATAATAGCAAGGATTGTACATATGAAAATGAGTATTGATGTACCTTCTAAATCTGATTTAGCTTTAATAATGCTTTTATTTGCTTCAGATTCTTCGATTTTTACATTCTGCTGCGACTTGTATATTTCGTGAATATATACATAAGTTTCGTCTTGATATTTTAAAGGTAAAATAGATTTAAGTATTGATCTTATTGAAAGTCTTACAATTAACCATACTATAATTCCTATAATAAAACTATTTTTTGCACCGAAAAACATCCCACTTATGTAAAAGGCTATTCCTGCTGCTACAAATAAAATTATCCATTCTAATAAAGCAGTTCCAATAGCCATTGCTTTTGATTCAAATATTTTATTCTTCATAATAAACATCATACAATTATTATTGTTAAAAAATTTAATAAGCCTTTTATTAAATCGACAAGTTATATTTTGTATAATAATATAGTGTGCCATTTTCCTTCAGTAGAATAATGGAGCGGGAGACCGGATTCGAAACCAGTGACCTTCTGCTTGGAAGGAATCCTAATAGTGTATTTCATTGTATCGGGTAGACACCAATCCCCTTCATAAAGGTTAGCCAAGTGTATATTATTGTCTCCTATAGTGTTTTGTCGATATGCGGTACTTAAATATAATTATATTATAAAAATGTAGAAAGAAGTAGCTAGTAGGATAGATCCGAAGTTACTATGCTAAAGAAACTACCCTGCTAGTTAGTAAGCTATGCGAATAAGTCAGCCATGATTTCAGCCACTGCTGCAGTGTTAGGTGGAGTAATATATTGAAAGATTGAAAATTAATTTGTAAAATAAATAACTTGATCTTATTTCATTTATTTCTTTTTATTTCGCGAGGAAAGCTCAGTCCATATTTCATCAATATTTATATCAGCTTTTTCTAATAAAACTAACATATGAAAAAGTAAATCTGAAAATTCGTATATAACTTCATTTTTATCATCTCCTAAACTAGCAATACTTAATTCACCAGCTTCTTCAACAATTTTTTGTGCTACTTTTGGCATTTCTGATTTCAACAAATTAGATGTGTAGCTTTTTGGCTGATAATTTATATGTCTATTACTAATAATTTCAATTAAAGAATCCAAAAAAAATCGATCATTTTTCAAATCGTTAAAACAACTATAAGTACCATTATGGCAAGTAGGTCCTTTTGGGATTGCAGAAATTAAAATTGTATCTTTATCGCAATCATAAACTAGTTGCTTTAATTCCAAGAAATTACCAGATGATTCTCCTTTTTCCCATAATTTTTTTCTGCTTCTACTATAAAACCAAACATGTTTACTTTTCAAGGTCAAGTCTATTGATTCTTGATTCATATACCCAAGCATAAGTACATTTAGAGTTTTATGATCTTGAACTATTGCAGGTATTAATTCTTGTTGTTTATTATCAATCATTCCTAATTTTTATACCTTTAGAATTTAAATATTGCTTTATATTTTTAATTGTATATTCTTCAAAATGAAATATACTTGCCGCTAAAACAGCGTCTGCTTTACCTTCTGCTAAAGCTCTAAACATATGTTCAGGAGATCCTGCTCCGCCACTTGCTATAATTGGTATATTTACATTATTTGTGATTTCTTGCAAAAGATCTATATCATATCCTGATGTTTTACCATCCTGATCAATGCTTGTAACCAAGAGTTCGCCTGCTCCTAACTTTTCTAATGTTTTAGCCCAATCTAAAGCATCTAAACCTGTTGGGTTACGTCCACCGTGGCTAAATATTTCCCATGAATTGCCATTTTTTTTTGCATCTATTGCGCCTACAATAGCTTGAGACCCAAAATAATTTGAAGCTTCCTTTATAAAATTTTTATTTAAAATTCCCGAAGTATTTATAGAAACTTTATCAGCACCAGAATTTAGTAATTTTTTAATATCTTCTATAATTTTTATCCCACCACCTACTGTTAATGGAATAAAAACATTTTTTGAAACTTTCTCAACAATGCTTAGTATTGTTTCTCTATTTTCAATGCTAGCGGTAATGTCTAAAAACACAATTTCATCAGCACCAGAATCGTAATATTTTTTTGCTAATTCTACCGGATCCCCAGCATCTACAAGATCAATAAAGCTTTTTCCTTTTACAACTTTTCCTTTATCTACATCTAAGCAGGGTATGATTCTCTTTGTTAACATATCAATTCTCTAAAAAGTTAGTTATATTTATTAATAATAGTTGGATTTAAATAATTTTCGTAAAATGCTTTCCCAATAATAACCCCATCAACACCTAATTCGTTCAATGAATTAATATCTGATTCTGAAGAAACCCCTCCTGCAACTATCAAATTCATTTGGAATTGTTGCATTATTTTACTTATAAATTTCGTACATACTCCTCCAAATGTTCCATCTTTATCTATGTCTGTATAAATAAAATTAGTTACACCTACTTTAATCATATTTGAAATAAATTGTTCAGGAGATAATTTCATTTCTTTTTCCCAACCTTCAGATTTGACTTTACCATCTGAAGAATCTACAGATATCGAAATATGGGCTGATCCATATTCTTGTATCGATTTACTAACAAAATTGTTTTCATTTTTGATTGCAGCACTTCCTAATATGATTTTTTCTACTCCAAGAGAAAAGTAATATTTTATTGTATCTAAATTTCTAATTCCTCCACCAATTTGTATTTTAAGATTTGTATTTTCAACCATTTCTCTAATAAGGTCTTTAGAAATCGGCGTACCTTTCCTGGCTCCTTCAAGGTCGATTATATGAATCCATTCTGCTCCGTAAGATCCCCATTGTCGAATTACTTCTACAGGATTGTCAGAATAAACAGTGAGTTTGTCATATTCTCCCTTGTAAAGCCTGACACATTTATTTTCATATATATCTATAGCCGGTATTATATTCATCTTCTTACCTAAGTAAATTTATTAATAAAATTATCAAATATTTTCAAACCTAATTCTCCACTTTTTTCAGGATGAAATTGAACTCCAATATAATTGTTGAATGCATACGCAGAACAAAAATTACTTCCATAATTTGTTTGACCTATAATATTTTCAAATTTAATAGGTTTAACATAATAACTATGGAGAAAATAAAAATATGAGTTGTTTGGAATATCGTCAAATATTTTATGAGAATTATCAAATTTTACTGAATTCCATCCGATGTGAGGTACTTTTACTATATCAGAAATTTTTTTAACTGTTCCATTTATCAAACCTAATCCCTCGAGATTCCCTTCTTCTGAGAATTCAAACATGAGTTGTAACCCAAGACAAATTCCTAAGAATGGAACTCCATCATTAATTAGATTTATGATCGTTTCATTTATGTTTGATTGTTTTAGTTTATCTAGTGCAGCAGGAAATGAACCTTGTCCAGGAAATATTACAGCATTAGCTTTCAATAATTCATCTGGTTTATTTGTAGTAATCGGTGTGCATCCAATTTTCTTTATTGCGTTTCGAATACTTTCTAAATTTCCAGAATCATAGTCAACAATATGGATTTTCAAATAAAACTCCGTAATTTTTGATTTTATATTATACAAAAATATTGACACTCATTTCACTTAATGAGAAACTATCTTTTCTTAAAACTAATAAAATTATAAAAGTATGTTAACAATTGCACTACCCTCTAGTGGTCCATTATATCAATCAACTATAGATTTTTTTAATAATGCAGGAATTAATATTGAAAGATCTAGTTTGCGATCTTATACAGGTGTTACAAATCTTGACCGTAAAATAAAAATAATTTTTCAAAGACAATCTGACATATCTAATTCAATAAATAACAAAATCGCTGACTTTGGTGTAGTCGGGTTAGACAGATATCTGGAAAACAAAGAATTATCCAAATCTAAAATTGTTATTGAAAAGATGGGATATGGGAAATGTGATTTAGTAGTAGCTGTCCCACATAAATGGGGAAATATAAATAATATGAAAGATTTGGCAAATTACTCAAGCGAAAAAAAATTAAAAATCGCTACTAAATATCCACTACAAACAAAAAAATATTTTTCTGGAAATAATTTCAAATCATACGAAATAATAACAACTAATGGTTCTGTCGAAGTCTCTCCTGAAATGGGAATAGCAGATCTTATCGTAGATATAAGTTCAACTGGTAATACAATAAGAGCAAATAATCTGAAAATATTAAATGATGGATATATATTGTTTTCGGAAGCTACTTTGATTGCTAACATATCGTCTATTGGCGAATCAAAAGACAAATTAGAATCTGCAAAAAATGTTCTTAGATTTATTCATGGATATCTTAATTCCAAAAAATTTAACACTATAATATTCAATATCAATGCAAAAGACGAAACAACATTATTTAATACACTTAATAAGTATAGATCATTACAAGGAGTAATTGGTCCCACCATTGCAAAAGTATATTCAAATGATCAAAAAAATTGGTATGCCGTAACCTTGCTAGTTTCCAATGAAAATTTAAATGAAGCCATTAATAATTTAGATCAGATATCAGCTGAAGGTATAACTGTAATAAAAAATAAATTAGTATTCAATAAAATAATTAACATAGATAAATTACTGCAAAAATAATTTTAATAGATGTATTACATCTACATCTATTAAAGTTATAATATTGTCTTATAAAATAGTATTTAGAAAGCGAATATGACAAAAAGAAAAATAACAAATTCCAGAAAAACTAACGAAACTACTATTGAAATTTTAATCAATATAGATGGGAATGGTAATTCAAATATTAATACTGGAAATGAAATGTTTGACCATATGCTTTCTCAATTATCAAAACACGGACTCATAGATATAGAACTTGATGTAGTAAATAGTGATAGTGGTCTTGGGTGGCATCATGTTGTGGAAGATGTAGGGTTACTCCTTGGACAATCACTCTCAAAGTGTATTGGTGATGGGACAGGTATAACTAGAACTAGCCATGCTTATTTACCTCTAGACGAAACATTAGTTAGAAATGTTATAGATTTCGGAGGGCGAGGATATTTTAAAATATCAGGATATATAGGTGATTCTGATTTAGGAGAACTAAGTGGATCTTTAATAACACATTTTTTAGAGACTTTTAGCAGAGAAGCTAAATGTAATTTGTTTACAACAGTGCTTGAAGGTGTTAATAATCATCATATATCCGAAGCGATTTTCAAATCACTTGGAATTGTTTTGAAATTAGCATTAACCATTGATCCTAGAAGAAATTCAATACCATCTACTAAAGGTACTATATCTTAGAAAGTTAACTGTCTCATACTTTATATAAGATAAAACACAATATTATGGAGCGGGAGACCGGATTCGAACCGGCGACATTCTGCTTGGAAGGTCTATAAATCTATATCCCTTTTCCATATTGTGTAGCATTTCTCCTTATAGAACCAAATAACCTATAGTTATTGTCTCTGTGTGTATCTAGATGAATTGGTCTACAAATTGGTCTACAAGGGTAGCAAGAGAAAGAATGATATGTATATTTTACTCTTCCTCTTGTTCTTGTTGGTCCTTATCTAATAGGGCTTGTCTCATTTTTCCAACTTCATTTAGCTGAACCATTTGGTCAATGAGTTTATTACCATATCTATATATATCTCTCTCTCTGAGTGTCATATAGATATATATAATGTTTCAAAGAGCCTATCGGCTCTGGCAAATATAGTCCATCAAGGTTCAAATGTGGGAAAAAGTGTGGGAATCTACTGTTTAAGCAGTGTCCAGAATTATGATATAC
>JAPYRX010000035.1 GCA_029936815.1 Dehalococcoidia bacterium | reverse complement strand
GAATTAACCAAAAAAAAGTAGCGAATTTAGAAAGTTATTATCATTATCTAGAGTTAGGTTCCTGTCTTCAAAATATTCTTTTATCGGCCAGTTCCCTTGGAATTGGTTCAGTACCAGTTGGATCATCTAACTTTGTAGGTATTCATTCATTGCTTGGGCTATCAAAAGGAATAAGCTTAAAGATTTTGATTTCTTTAGGTTATCCTTCAAATAATAGAAAAATTAAAGTTAATCTTAGCCAATATAACAAAACAAGATCTTACAACTTTTTATGAATGCTGAAAGTGAGGTCATACTAAAAATAAATAAACTTTCGCTAGATTTTCATCATTATGATGAAAATATAAATATATTAGATGGTATTTCCATTGATATACATAATGAAGAAATTTTGGCAGTGCTTGGTGAAAGTGGGTCTGGGAAGTCGTCTCTGGCAAAATCAATATTAAATTTGCATAGAGAAGAAAAGTCCTCAGTAAGTGGCGAAATTATTTATAATAATAATAATTTACTAAAACTAAATGATACTGAACTTGAAAATATTAGGGGTAGACATATCTCATACATATTTCAAGATCCACATTCTCATCTAAACCCGCTTTTATCAGTCGGTTATCAGATAAATGAAACAATAGTTAAACATAAAATAGCAAATAGAAAATCTTCTAAAGAATTAACATGCCAAATTTTAAGTGATGTTGGGTTAAAATCTCCAAGGCAAATATACAACATGTATCCATTTCAGTTGTCAGGTGGAATGAAGCAAAGGGTTTTAATTGCTATAGCAATATGTTGCAAACCTGAAATAATTATAGCTGATGAGCCGACTACATCTCTTGACAGCAATATTCAAAGGATAATTGTAGAACTTTTGATGCATCTCTGTAAGAAATATTCAATCTCAATTATTTGGATTACTCATAATATCAATTTAGCAAAATATGTCGCAAATAATATAGCTATAATGTATGGCGGTAAAATTGTGGAATATGGTAATAAAAATGACATATCGTCTAATCCGAAACATCCTTACACAAAAGATCTATTAAAAATTTCTGATTTAAAAAATTACCACAATGAATCAAAACTTAAATTTATTGGAGGTAGTCCCTTTAATTTTTCAACAAGAAAAGAAACATGTGTTTACCTTGATAGATGTAGTAAAAAGATTGATTCATGTAATAATTCAAAAATAGAATATATAGAAAAAAACAACCACAAATATATGTGTATACATGAATAAAAACACAAATATCTTGAGCCTGGAAAAAGTATTTTTTTATAGACGTGAAAAGTCAACTTTATTTAAAAATAAAATCACAACGATTCTAAAGGATATAACATTTGATTTGGAAAAAGGTAAGACTTTGGGAATAATCGGTGAGAGTGGTTCTGGCAAGTCTACTATTCTTGGACTGATTCAGGGCTTACTGTCGTTAGAACAAGGTAAAATAATTATTAACTCAGTTAATATTAAAACTCTTTCAAATTATAAATTGTCATTAAATTCACAAATAATATTCCAAAATGTGAGTACTTGTTTTAATCCTAGACTATCTGTTGAGGATATTCTTGAAGAGCCTTTAATTATTCACAAAATTGAAAATAAAAGAAAAAAAATTATTAATATACTAGACCTAGTAGAATTACCTATAAATGTTTTATCACGAAAGCCAAAAGAATTGTCTGGTGGTCAATTGCAGAGAATTAACATAGCTAGATCGTTATTGTTGAATCCTAAACTGCTTTTATGTGACGAAATAGTTTCATCCCTTGATATTTCAATACAAGCTCAAGTGTTAAACACTGTTAATATGGTAAAAGACGAATTAGGAATGTCTGTCATCTTTGTTTCTCATGATGTAAATGTAACTAAATATATGTCTGATGAAATATTAGTACTGAAAGACGGAATAATTTATGACAGATTTGATACTATAAACAATGATTACTCAGAATTAAAACCGTACACAACTGAGCTGACTACTCAACCTTTTTGAAATATTATCGTGTTAACATAATTACATTTACACCATTAGAAAAGATTTAGTAATAAGTCTTGCTATTTTATATATAATCAGATCAAAACATAAAAAATAACTTCAACCTATAAAAGAAAGGAATTACATGTTAACAAATTTATATTGGGGAAAGTTTGCTGATGTTGCTATTAGAAAATTAGTTAATCCTGAAGCAGGTCAGCCACTAATTGTTTTAGCAGACACGACAAATGATTTGCAACTCGCTGAAGCTTTATTGTCTGCTGCTGAAAACGCTGGTGCAGATGCACAATTAATAATTAAAACTCGTTCTGCCCCTGGAATGGCAACGAAACCCGGACCGGTACTCTCAAATGCATTTAAAAGTGCAAAGTATATTGTGTCTATTTGTGATGACGGTTTCGATGCGTCGCAGGCGATCCAAGAAGCTATTTCTAATGGAACAAGAATTCTAATTACCAAAGTAGATGGCATAGAAGAATATGTCTTAAAAGCAATTTTGGACGTGGATATAGATACAATGATAAAAAATGCTAATTTATGTGCAAAACTTTGGGAATCAACAAAGGTGTGCAAAGTCACATGTCCTAATGGAACAAACATATCATTTAATCTCAGTCCAAGAAAAACTATAATAGGGGATGGTGCCCTAACTCGTGATGGTGAGATAGATTTCTTTCCTGGGGCTCAAGTGAATATCGCACCTGTGGAGAAAACAATTAATGGAACTATTGTTGTAGATGGAAGTGACAATGTTAATGGGTTAGTACTGACTCCATATAAAATGATTTTAAAAAATGGAATTATTACAAATATTGAGGGGGATTCTGAAGGAAATAAAATTAAAGATTGGTTGGAAGCTTGTAATCAAGAAAATATTTATCATCTTTGTCATTTTACTATAGGATTAAATCCAGAGGCAGGAATATCTGGTAATTTGGTTGAAGACGAAAGAAAAGTTGCTGCAGTAGATTTTGGTTTTGGATACCAATCTTCTGATCTTGGAGGCACAGTAGGGCCTTGTGACTATCATAT
>JAPYRX010000017.1 GCA_029936815.1 Dehalococcoidia bacterium | reverse complement strand
GCAGCAGAGAGTAATTGGATTTTTTTGATATATCTTTAGAAGATTTTTCTTGGACTTGGAGAAAGAGGTAATTTGAGTGTTCTGTGAGAATACTTGAGGGTAAAGGAGAACAAGAGAGAGGATTGTGGTAATTATGAATCTCATAGGATTCAACTTACTTCAGCCCCAACAACCCTTCAAGATTTAAAAGTGACGAATTCAGGAAAGATGGACTCAGGAAAAGCTCTAAAGATCACTCCACCATCCTTTCTAAGGAGGAATTTGGGGGAGGATGAGGTGTCGCTCAGGTTTGAAAAGTAGATGAAAATAATGTGTGTTCGATTCCATAATATGGATTAACATCGGATTAGATAAGGTCAATGTGAAACCGAAAAAGGGTTGAACTTGAATTAAATCTGGAAAGGGGGATTTTAGAGATATGTTGGAGGGGGCACTTTATCTAAAGAAAGACGTTTTTATGACCTACAGAAGTTACTTGATCAGAAAAGATTCATACTCTTCCTACCTCTTAAAAATCAAAATCCCTCAAGACCTGAGAAATTATTGAGAAACTGTTCTCCAAGAACTCTCAGTTGCGAGGGATCAACCTTGTTCAGTTCAAGAAATCAAGATAATTCTCAAAAACGACAATAAATGTAATTACTATGCATATCCTTACAAACCATTGCAAGTACTCATGAAATAAGTTGACTTAACTGAGTATTCCTGTTTGAAGCAAAGTATATTGATATTAAGTGATTTTCTACAAGAAAGAATCATACTACAATGATATTTTAAGTATCCTACCCACAATCCTTCAGTTATCTCCAGGCTAAATAAAATCTACACCACATTTTCATAAGTATCTATTTTTTATACTTCATGTTATATATAAAATAATTAGTATCTCAAGAAAAAAATAATTATTCTCTTAAGTATATGAAAACACTGGAATAACATTGAATTATGCCAGTTACCGAACTGAGCATCCTGCTTGAAGTCAGTCATGCTACTCATTTTCATACGAAAAAGGATCAGTATGTTTTCAGGCGAATATATATTTTCCAAGGTGATGAATTATCTGCCTATGCACGCCTTCAGAAAATGTGTCGAACGGTATAGTGGCAAACGTTATGTAAAGTTAAGAAAGTCATAACTTAAAATTGTTATAAAATTATTTAGCATTTATTGGTTAGAAAAAAATGAAAAATAAAATATTTCAAAGATTTGGTATTGAAAAAGTAATTAATGCATCTAGTTGGGTTACAGTGCTTGGTGGAAATATTATGCCTCAAGAAGTAGTGACTGCAATGGCAGAGGCAGCACCAATTTTTTTAGATATGGTAAAACTAAACAATAAAGCTGGTAAGCTCATAGCAAGGATTACTGGTGCTGAAGCTGGTTTAGTAGTAAATGGAGCTTCGGCTGGACAAGTATTGATGGTTGCTGCATGTATGACAGGTAATGATGAAGCAAAAGCAGCACAGCTTCCAAATACAAAGGGGATGAAGACTGAAATAATAATCCAAAGATGCCATAGGAATAGGTACGATGGTGCGTTTCTCCTTCCAGGAGCAAATTTTAATGAAATTGGCAAATCTAGTAATACTTCAGAATGGGAGTTTGAAAATGCAATAAATGAAAATACTTTGTGTATTTCTTATATTTATGCACCATTTCATAAACACCCGATTACTTTAAGTAGAGTCATAGAATTAGCACATAAATATAATATTCCTGTAATTGTTGATGCTGCAGCAGAAATTCCGCCATCTGGAAATTTGAGAAAATTTATTTCTGAAGGCGCAGATATGGTTACATTTAGTGGTGGAAAAGGCATTAAAGGACCTCAATCAAGTGGTATATTATGCGGGAAAACAGATCTAATAGATGCTGCTAAACTGAATTCTTTAAACTATCATAGTCATCACGCAAACATCGGAAGACCAATGAAAGTGTGTAAAGAAGAAATTATAGGATTGATGGTAGCCTTAGAGCTTTTTGAGAAAACAGACCACGAAGCACAGTGGAAATTTTGGAAAGAACAGTCAATGAAAATTTTAAATTCTATTAAAAATATAGAGGGCCTACAAGTATGTCTTGAAGAATATGACCCTAATCGACAAGGACCACAAATAGTAATATATTTCAATCACAATTGGAGAGGTCCTTCTCAAAAAGTAATACAAATGGAATTATTAGAGGGGAATCCACCTATTCATATTGGATATGGTGGATATAAAGATGAAATATGGATAACACCCGTAACATTGAAACCAGGAGAAGAGGATGTTGTAGCTGATAGACTCAAAAAGGCATTGTTGAATAATACTAGTAAATAAAGTAGTTTATTAATATAAATAACAACAAATTAAAATAAACTTAAATTATTTTAAAAATTTTTCAAATCTTTATGAGCAGCTTGAATTGTAATTTCAATATCTTCTTCTGTGTGGGTTGATCAAATATGAGTACTGCCGATACTATACAATCTAATATTTTCAAGTAACTTTGCTTTAGCAAACGTTTGATATTTTATATCATTTATATTTTTTTATGATCTCTTCATTTAAGAATATTTTTTATCCGAAGAATATATTGAAAAAGAAACTTCCAGGACCATTAACTTTTAAAGTTATTTTAGATTTTTTTGCAATGTCAAGTAATCCGTTCATCGGATGTAAACCTAGCCCATTTAGTTTATTATAAAATTTAGGTCTTTTTTGTTATTAAATTTCAATATTTTCCCTTGACAAGATATATGGTATGTAATATATTACACGCTTTTATGACATAAGTTGTATAAACAAGCAAAATTAATTCTTTAAATCGATAATTGCAGAATTAATAATTTAATAGATATAAAACTAAATTAAATGTAATTGTTACTGAAACTGTCATATGAAAAAAATAATTCAAATTCAAGATCAAATGCTAGTTCAGATTAATATTGATAAATATCAGAGACTAAACAGTTAAAATTATAAATGGAAAATTTTAATATAAAAAATATAAAATTAAATACAAAAAAGGTATTTTATATTGAAATTTGTAAAACACCTGGAGGATCTCCGATTATTTTAACATTACTCGTTGTTAAAGGGAGCAAAAAAGGCCCCATACTTGTTGTTTCAGGTGGAGTTCATGGAGATGAATATGAAGGTCCACTTACAATTATAAAATTATATCAAGAATTAAAAATTGAAAACATCAATGGAACTTTTGTAGGATTAGTAGTTGCTAATGTTCCAGCTTTTGAGGCTGCAAGTAGGTGTAGTCCAATAGATGGATTAAATTTAGCTAGAATATTTCCAGGTAAATCAAACGGATCTGTGACTGAAAAGATTGCTTTTTGGATGGGTGATTCTTTAATAAAAAATTCAGACTATTACATTGATTTACATTCAAGTGGTAGCGATATGGAAATGCCTCAAATGTGTGGTTACATTATTAGAGACAAAACTAAAAAAGCATTCTTTTCAAAAAAAATGGCGGAAGCATTCAATGCAACTGTTACATGGGCTCATAAAGACAGTGGAGAAGGAAGAACACTAAGTTTTGCGCGAGATCATGATATACCTTCCATTTATACAGAATGTCCTGCAAGTAGAAATGTTGCTTTAGAAGATACTGATGCTTATCTAAATGGGACCAAAAATATTATGAAACTGACAAAAATGATTAAAGGTGACTTTGAGGGACAACCTTCTAAATATTATTTAAGTGGTGATGGTAATACTGATAATTCGGTAAAATCAACTACTTCTGGATTTTTTATTCCTAGTGTTAAAATATTGGAAAAGGTTAAAAAAAACATGGTACTTGGTGTTATAATGAATTTAACTGGAGAGATAATTGAAGAGGTAAAATCACCGAATGATGGTTATATAGGTTTGAGAAGACTTTTACCGACGGTTCATAGTGGAGATAATATATTTCTTATTGCAGAAAGATTTACAGATGAAAAGACAAATTGACAAGGAGATCGTTCTTTCAGTTAAGAATCTAATTGTTAAATTTTTTACAAAAAATAAAGTTGTTAATGCTGTTAATGGAATTAACTACAATCTATACAAAGGAGAAATTTTAGGTATTGTAGGGGAAAGCGGTTCTGGAAAGAGTGTCAACGTGCTTTCGATCACAAATTTAATAAGACCTCCAGGTAAAATTGTTGAAGGTGAAATAATTTATGATAGTAAAAATATTTTGAATCTGAGTAGTAAAGAACTTCGAAAAATTAGAGGTAAAGAAATTGCCAATATTTTTCAAGATCCTATGTCTTCATTGAACCCTGTACTTAAAATAGGTACACAAATCATTGAGTCTATTTTAAAACATACAAATATAAATAAAAAAAACTCTATTAAAAGAACCCTTGAATTAATAAATAATGTTGGTATTCCTTCAGCTAAGGAAAGATATTTCAATCATCCCCATCAATTATCTGGAGGGATGAGACAAAGAATTATGATTGCTATTGGTTTATCCTGTGATCCAAAGATCCTTATTGCTGATGAACCGACAACTGCCTTAGATGTAACAATACAAGCGCAAATAGTTGATTTAATACAAGATTTAAAAATTCAATATAATATGTCCATAATTTGGATAACCCATGATCTTGGATTACTAGCAGGTATAGCTGACAGAATAATTGTTATGTATGCAGGAAGGATTATGGAAGAAGCAAATGTTATTGAATTATATGAGAACCCGAAACATCCTTATACAAAAGCATTATTGCAATCAACACCAGATCTGAATGATGATTCTGAAAAAAAACTTCATACTATTGAAGGTTATCCTCCAGACATGACACAAGAATTTGTAGGTTGCCCTTTTTTTGATCGATGTTTATATAAAGAAAATATTTGTAATCAAAATAATCCTGATCTAAGACAAGTGAACACTGCTCATAATATTGCATGTCACATAGACATATAAGCATGGAAATACTCTACAATATAAATAATTTAAATATTCATTTTTTAAATAATAATTTCAATATTTTTAGCAAAAATAATAATATAAATAAAGCTGTAAATGATGTTAATCTGAATATTTATAAAGGAGAAACATTAGGACTAGTTGGAGAGAGCGGTTCTGGCAAATCAACACTTGGTAAAGCATTAATCAAATTAATAAAGCCAACCACTGGATCAATATTATATAAAGGTCAAGAGATTACAGAACTTGAAAGAGACGATTTAAGGAAAATAAGAAAGAATTTTCAAATTATTTTTCAAGATCCATACGCTTCTCTTAATCCAAGAAATAATGTATCACAAATAATATCAGAACCCTTTTTAATACATGATAAAAGCCTATCGAAAAAAACAATCTTCGAAAAAACAGAATATTTACTTAATCTTGTTGGTCTTACTTCTCTTGATATGAAAAGATACCCTCATCAATTTTCTGGTGGACAACGGCAAAGAATTGGAATTGCAAGAGCACTTGCATTAGAGCCAGAATTTATTGTATGTGACGAACCAGTATCAGCACTTGATGTATCAATTCAGGCTCAAATCATAAATTTATTAAAAGAATTACAAAAAAAATTAAATTTAACTTATTTATTTATATCCCATGATCTTTCAGTAGTAAAAAAAGTTAGCACCAGAATTGCTGTAATGTACCTAGGTAAAATTGTTGAAATCTCTACAAGAGATGCTATTTATGGTGATGCTAAACATCCTTATACACAAGCTTTACTCTCTGCTATTCCGACTCCTAATCCTCGTCTTGAAAAAAAAAGGAAAGATAAAAAAATTATCTTGGAAGGAGATTTACCATCACCATTTAATCCTCCTAAAGGATGTAACTTTTCGACTAGGTGTTTTTTAAAGGAAGAAGTTAAAAATAATCTAAATATTAATTGCAATTTAATTGATATTGAACTTCAAGATACAAATAAAAATCATCAGGTAAGTTGCCATTTCTACAATAAACAATAATTTAAGTAAAGGAGGTTTTATGTAAATAATAATTATTTATCTTAAGTTAGCATTTTAACAATAAATAATAATTTAAGTAAAGGAGGTTTTATGTAATTAATAATTACTATAAAATAATATAACTTATCCTAATATAATTTAACCTAAATGAGGAAATAAAATGTATAAAATAATTAAAATATTTACAATTCTACTAACATTATTTTTTGTAAATAATGTCTCAATTGCCCAAAATAAGGGTGGAACCTTAAGGGTTGGTACTACAGGTGATATACTTAACTTTGATGCCTTTCAGTTGGGTTTTATAAGTTATCCGCACCTTCATCAGTGTTATGACAGCTTGATTACTTACGACTCTCAGTTAAGAATTTTACCACGTTTGGCAACATTCTGGAGAGTCAACGATGATGGAACTGAATTAACTTTTTCTCTCAGGAAAAATGTCAAATGGCATAATGGGAGAGAATTTGTTGCAACAGATGTTGTTAAAAACATCGAGAAAGCATTGAGTCCAAGTGGAGGTCATAATGTTCACGGGATGGTTAAGAAAAATATGCTTGGTGCTGAAGCCCTGGAAAAGTACACAGTACTTATAAAATTTCGTGCACCAACGCCAAACATGTTTGACATATTTAATGCCATGAGGATGATGGCACCTGAATCGTTTGATACACTTCAAAACAAATGTATTGGAACTGGCCCCTTCAAACTTGAAGAATGGATACCAGGAGACCAACTTGTTTTTACAAAAAATCAAGATTTTTGGCAACCAGGAAGGCCGTTGTTAGATAAGGTTATTTTTAAACCCTACAGTGATCTTGAAGCTTTAAATTCAGCTCTTGAAACAGGATTAGTTGGTGCAGCAATAGCAGTTCCACCAAAAGATTATAAACGTTTAAAGAATTCAGGTATAGATATCTTATTTGGACAAACAGGTGCTTTACTTTATTCAATAACGGTCAATCCACCTGATCCAGATCAACCAGAGGGTCCTCTAAGTGACAAACGTGTAAGGCAAGCTATTTGTCATTCAATGGACAGAGAGGCCATTATTGATCAGGCTTTATTTGGAGTAGGGGGGGCAACTGTAGTACCATTTCCAAAATATTCCCTCGCTTATTTTCCTGAATATGCAAATCATTATGGTTTTTCTTTAGACAAAGCTGCGAGACTTTTAGATTCTGCAGGATGGAAAGATTCAAACGGTGATGGTATCAGGGAAAAGAATGGTAAGGATCTCATATTAAATACTATTACAATCCAAGCTTATCCAGAAACAACAGATATGGCTCAAATCATAAAATCTGATCTTAATAAAATTGGAGTAGATGTGGATATTGAGCCACTAGATGGTGCGACTTACGGTCCAAGACATTTAGGCACCAAAGCAACAAATGGTAGTGCTACATTTGACTTAGATATAACATTTGTTGGAAGGCAACATCTTGATCCTATGGGGCTTTTTGATAATAGTCCTTACAGACATTTCAGAAGTCCAATTTTCCCAAAAGGTGATTTTCCAGATGGCTACGTAAAAAGTCTTGACAAAGCAGGATCAACTGTTGATTTCACAGAAAGGAGAAAAGCGTTCAAAAAAGTAGGGGAAATTATTTTGGATGCATGTGTTGATATTCCAATTTCATGGAAATATACACTTTTTGCAAAACAGAATAATGTATATGATCTTGGTTGGACAGTTAATGATGAAATTAAAATAGAAAACACTTGGATTGATTGAATAATTCATGACGGCAACCAACCGGTTGCCGTCTATAATATTAAAAATATGTTAAAGTACTTTATAAAAAGAATCCTCCAGGTAATTCCTGTTTTATTGTTATGCTCCATTATAATATTTTCACTTATACGATTAATCCCAGGGAATCCGGCAATGATACTTGCAGGACCAGATGCATTACCAGAGCAAATTGAAGTAATAACTAAGGAGCTTGGTTTAGATAAACCAATAATTAGTCAATATTTTATCTGGATTTCAAATATTTTAATGGGAGATTTCGGGAAATCAATTATTAATGGATATCCTGTTTTTAAATTAATTAGTTTAAAATTTGTTGCCACCCTTGAATTAGCTATAAGTGGATTAATAATCTCATTATTAATCGCATTCCCTTTAGGTATATTATCCGCAATTAAAAGGAATGGTATTATTGAAAAATTCACCACTATTTTTACAGCCTTAGGTCAAGCTATACCTACATTTTGGTTAGGAATACTCCTTGTACTTGTTTTTTCCATTAAATTACGGTGGCTCCCGCCATCCGGAAGGATTGAATTTACAGAAAACCCTGAGTTAGCATTTAAGTTAATTATATTACCAGCATTTACTTTAGGTGTTTACACTGCCTCTGTTTTAACAAGGTTTCTAAAAACTTCAGTCTTAGAAATACTGACTTTAGATTATGTCCTCACTGCACGTGCTAAAGGTTTATCTGAATGGATAGTAATTATTAGACATGTAATAAAAAATGCTTTGATCCCTTTTGTTACCGTTCTTGGACTTCAATTTGGAGCTTTTTTAGGAGGATCAGTTGTTACTGAATCAATTTTTGACTGGCCTGGACTTGGTAGATTGATGCTCCAGTCTATACACACTAGAGATTATCCCGTGTTACAAGGAACAATTCTTGTTGTTGTTTTCGGGTTTGTAATTGTTAATCTGATAATAGATTTATTATATTCTTTTTTAGACCCAAAAATAAGATACTAAATAAGTACAATAATGAATATAAAATTCAAATTATCAATTATATTGCTTCTCATAATTGTCCTTATTTCGATATTTGCTCCTGTATTCTCTAATTATAATCCCCTAGAAATTCAGAAGGGTAAACAGTTTTTACCCCCTTCAATGATTCATTATTTTGGAACGGATGAATTTGGTAGAGATGTATTCAGTCGAACATTATATGCTGGTAGGATTTCTTTACTTGCCGGATTAGTAGCAGTAATAGTTTCTGCTTTAGTAGGCGTTCCTTTAGGGTTAATTAGTGGTTATTATGGTAAAATAATTGACACATGCATAATGAGAACGATGGACAGTCTTCTTGCTTTTCCTGCATTACTTCTTGCTTTGTCAATTGTTGCTGTATTAGGTCCAAGTTCTCTAAACGCAATGATAGCAGTTTCTATAGTTTCAATTCCAAATTTTGCAAGAATTTCTCGTGCTTCTATATTAACTCAAAAAGAAAAAGATTATGTAGATGCTGCTGTTTCTATTGGAGCAAGCGATAAACGCGTCATTTTTTTTACAATATTACCTAATTGTATAGGACCAATTCTTGTACAGATTACAATTGCAGTAGCTTTTGCAATTTTAGTTGAAGCTGCATTGAGCTTTCTTGGTTTAGGAACGCAGCCACCGGATGCTTCTTGGGGTGCTATGCTTTTTAGTGGTAGAGGTTATTTAAGAGTGGCATGGTGGTATGCTTTTTTCCCAGGATTATTCATTACATTAGTTATATTAACTTTAAATATAATTTCAGAAGAAATAAGAGATAAACTAGATCCAACTACAGTAACTTAAAATGTTTGATTTAATAATATCTAATGGAATCATAATTGATGGTTCAGGTAATAAATCTTACAAATCAGATATTGCAATTGTAAATGGCAAAATATCTAAAATTGACACAAAAATTGATTCACCTACTAAAAAAGTAATAGATGCAAAAGAGGCTTTTATATCACCAGGTTTTATTGATATACATACTCATTCAGATATAAGTCTTTATATTGATTCAAGAGGATTAAGCAAAGTTAAACAAGGGGTAACAACAGATGTTACTGGTAATTGTGGTTATAGCCCATTTCCTTTGAATAAAAAGGCAAGGATAGATCATCAATCTAATTTAAATCCTATTTATGGTGAAGAAATTGATTGGGATTGGTCCGACCTAGAAGAATATAGAGAATGTCTTGAAAAAAATGGATTAGGGTTAAACATTGCCCCTTTGGTAGGACACAGTGCTGTAAGAGGAACAGTAATGGGTTTTGAAGATCGGTCCGCTTCTAAAGATGATATTCGTAAAATGAGTTATTTGTTAGAAGAATCAATGGAACAGGGAGCTTTTGGATTTTCTACTGGTCTAACTCTCCCACCTAGCGCATATGCTGACACAGAAGAAATAGTTCAATTGACTTCCGTATTAAAACAATTTGATTCTCGATTCTATACTAGTCACATAAGGGCATGGGCAGGGTTTCATAAATCTGGAGTTGAAGAAGCAGTAAATATTGGGACAAAATGTCAGGTACCTGTTCAGGTATCTCATATGGCAATAAATGATCCGAAACATTGGGGAGAGGCTAATCAAGTTATTAAAATTTGTGAAAATGCTGTAGCAAATGGATTTGATGTCTCATTTGATGTTTATCCTTACACAGCAAGCAGCAGTGGTTTTAGTCAATGCTTTCCTTTTTGGTCACAATCTGGAGGACTTGATCATTTAGTTAAAAGACTAAAAGACCCCATTATAAGAAAAAAGATTAAGGAAGATATGCTTGAAGAAGGACTTTTCAGAGGATGGCCCTGGATGTGGGATAAGTTAGTTGTAGCTTCAGTAAATAATTCGGATTTACAAGATTTTGAAGGTATGAATTTCGAACAGATTGGAGAAAAACTAAAATTATCACCTATTGATGCAGCACTCGAACTAATGTTTCTCGACAATGCTCGTCTTAGGATACTTTTCTTTTACAGGACTGAACATGACATGAAATGTTTCCTTGCTCACCCACTAGGAATGTTAGGTTCTGATGGTTTGGCAATTGTCAGTGATGGAATTCTTGGAAAAGGGAAACCTCATCCAAGGTCTTATGGTGCTCACACAAGAGTCCTTGAAAAATATGTTCGCGATGAAAAACTACTAAGTCTAGAAAACGCAATTTATAAAATGTCAGGACAAATTTCGTCTAGATTAGGTTTAAAGGATAGAGGATTAATTAAGAAAGATTACTGGGCTGATATTTGTGTTTTCAAATTCGACAACATACATGAGAATGCAACATATGAAGATCCACATCAATACTCAGAAGGAATGGATTTTGTGATAGTGAATGGAGAGCTTGTTTTAGAACATGGAATTCCTACAGGTGCTTTATCAGGAAAAGTCCTTAGTGCATGAACCTTTTGTTGAAATATATATTTAATAAAATACATGAATTTTATAGATTATGAAAATAATGGTTTTTGCTTCCCTTTAAAAGTAATCTCAGAAAAGGAATCTCTAAATATTTGTAATCAATTAGAAAATATAGTTAATAAAAGTGATATAGATATAAATAAAATTTATAGTAGTCCAAATTATTTAATTCCTGATATTTATAATATTACAATATCTGAAATAATTATCAATTGTGTTAAGACTATAATTGGAGAAAACATTTATGTGTTAGAAGCTGTATTATTTGTCAAAGAACCTTATACTGATGATTTTATTAGTTGGCATCAAGATTTAACTTACTGGGGTTTTGATTCTGATCGTGTTGTAACTGCATGGGTGTCTTTAAATGGATCAAATAAAGATAATGGTTGTATGCGTTTTATAATTGGAAGTCATAATGAAGGTATAGTTGATCATAAAGAAACTTATGAAAAAAATAATATGCTTTCAAGAGGTCAAGTAATTAAAGATAAAATAGATAAGTCTAAATCAATAATAGTGAAATTAAACCCAGGAGAAATGTCATTACATCATGGCAAACTATTTCACTCTTCTGAAAGAAATAAATCTAAAAATAAAAGAGTTGGGTTGGCTATTAGATATATTTCCTCTGATATGAGACATCAATCAGGATCTAAAGTTTATTCTCATCATATTTCAGGTAAAAAAAATACAGATAATTTTATTTCAACACCACCACCAAAAAAAAATATTAGTATAGACGATTTAAAGATAGTTGATTTAAAAAAAATGTTACAATAATGATTGAAGATAAAAATATATAGTATAAAATTTTTATGAATTTTCAGCGTTTACTTCCAGATTGTTCCCTACCGATACTGGTTACGACGAATTCAAGGTGTGCAAAGTCACTGGATAGTCTGGTGAACTGGGCTGCTGATAATCATTACCTAATCGATCAGTATCTGTATGACGCTGGTGTGTTGTTGATTCGCGGTTTTGATGTTTTGTCAGCAACGGATTTCAAATTGGTCAGCGCTGCAATTTCATCAAATTTGCGAAACTATACGGGTGGTGATGCTCCTCGCTTTGATGTGATTGATAAGGTTTATACCTCTACAGAGTATCCAAAACAGTTGGAGGTGTTGCTTCACAATGAATTGTCTTATGCAGGATGGTCGCCCGATCGAGTTTTCTTTTGTTGCCTGGTAACTTCAAAATCGGGCGGAGAAACCCATATTGCTGATGGACGTCGGATTTACAATTCTCTTGATCCAGAAGTTCGTGATCGCTTCGAGAAAAATGGAATCACATACCTTCAACACTTGTGGGATAAAACCGGCCCATCCGGGCCAGGAATATCCTGGCAGGAAACCTTTGAAACTGAATGCAAAGCCACAGTAGAAGATTATTTATACAACTCAAGCATGCAATTTGAATGGACCGATCTTGGAATCAGGACTGCCAAAACCAAGCCTGCGTCCCGGGTTCATCCGATGACTGAAGAAAAGTGCTGGTATAACCAGGCAGATCAATGGCATCGGGATATGGACAGTCCGAAAAATTTGGTATCGGGCACAGGTGAGTTAGTGAAAAACACAACCCAGGGAGAACAAACTCTGGGTAATCACGTCTGCTTTGGTGATGGTTCACCTATCAATACTGCGGATCTCTACCATATTCGGGAAGTATCGAAAAATTGTGAAGTGGTATTTTCCTGGCAACAAGGGGATATTATGGTGATTGATAATATCCTGACCATGCATGGTAGGAAGCCGTTTCAGGGGGATCGGCAGGTTTTGGTTGCTATGGCCTGATCTGAAGCCCGATCAGTGGAAAAGTATTTTATCCCAATATATTAATTATAAATTGAACTGATTCCTTGTTCTGACATGCCGTATGGAAATACATTTGACTGATTAAGTCCCCCGGGGAGGTTGTAAGTAACCTCATTCTGGACTAGTCGTTACGATTAAAGGTGAATAAAATAATTAGCGAATCCCAAATTCTGATTGCAGAAGCTTGAGATTTATCATAAAAAGAATAGAAATAAACAGAGCGATAATCAGGAAAGATATGACATATAATTATTATTTTTAATTTTATAAACCATATTTTATTATTAAATATAATAGTTTTATATAAACATAATAATATTGTAGTGGGAATAGATTATGAAAAAATCAGAAAAAAAGGACACATATATGGAGTAACTGGAGTAGGCTTACTTAAGCAGGTAGTCAATTATACTTAGTGTTTTGTTAAATAATTTGAACATAAATCTGTTTTGGGTGTTGCTGAAATATTTTTTGGAGATTATGTAAGAATTTCCTACTCAGATTGTGTGATAAACTATCTGGGTAATGAAAGAGGATATTGGTATGCTGAGTTGCCATATAAATGGAACAGATTCTTAGGATTGGATAGCAGCCTGAATTAAACCTTTAAGGTAGCCAATGGTAAAAATATGACCATGAATAGCATAACCATCGTGATCTTTATTTGATTCAGTTGAAAGTGTCGGTGCATGATCACTTCTTATATAACTTGTATAATTGATAGAATTAAGAGTTTGAAACACTTTCAGCAAATCTATTTGTCCATCATCAGGAAAGGTTTCCATAAAATTATCTAGTGTACCTCGAATATTACGAACATGAATAAATGCAATACGTTCTGAAAAATGATTAATTAATTTACTAATATCATATCCTTTTTCACCAAAACAACCTATACACAATGTCATTGCATTACTTTTACTTTTAGAAAATGAAAACAAGCGTTCATAGTCTTCAATAGTACCCATAATTCTATTAAGTCCTAGTAAATTAGAAATAGGTGGGTCATCGGGATGCATAGCCATAGTGATTCCAGAGTCTTCTGCCACAGGTACTATTTCAGAAATAAAATTTTCTAAGTTACCCCACATCCGTTCTTTATCAATAGGTTTTTCATCATGAGGCATGTTTTTATCCGATAGATGGGAGAAAATAAATTGACTTGTTGTAGCTCCTCCTCTTGTCTTTGCTTCATAATTAGTTCTAACTACCATTGCATCATTAGAAATTTGGGGCATAAAATTATAAACAATAATTTCAATCCCCATTCTTCCAAGATGCCTAATGATTTTTTTATAACGTTCAATTTGTTGTTTTGCACCTTCTTTTCCTAAAACTATTTTATCTAGGGAAGGACCAGATTCAACAATTTTCAAATCTAATCCAAAACTTGAGTAATATCTAGTTATTTCAGAAATTTTATCAATAGAATCTGGTAAGTCATTCATATTATAGTGAATGGCATGTTTTATACCTAATTGATTTAAAAGTTTAAGTTCTTCTTTATTTTTAAAGTCACAGACCATTGTTAATTTCATTTAAATCCTAAATATAAAAGTTGTGATATAAAAATAAAAGATTACGATTATGTTTAGAAATATATAAAATTATAAGTATATTAATTTAATAAAATATTATTAAAAAATAAATTTATATACTTAAATTATATTTCATCTAAGGGATGTACTTGTCTTTTGATATTTTTATATTTTATTTTTTTTATATCACAACAAGTAGATCCAGGGGTATCAGCAATAATAATTTGCTCAGAATGAGAACTATAACCTGCTCTGAAATGCGAAGGAGATTTTACAAAAACAATAGAAGCATCTTTTAAGTCAAGACCCACTGAGGTATATTGTCCCACATCCCACTCTAGTCCTCCATATGACCTTACAGCTATTGATATTGAACCTATAGTTAATAAAGTGGTTAATCCAAATTGCATTTCAACACCTTCAAGTCCATGTTTAATTTTAAATGAACCATCAGTTATTGCTTTAACCCTAGCTTTTATTTTTAAGGGTTTCCCCTCATATTTTGAAAAATAATATCCTAATTCTAGTTTTAATTCACTGCCAACGCCGGAGTTACATGCTGCTTTTGCTGCTCTAGGATCGACTAGAGTCAAATAAATATTCTTATCTGCTTTATCAAGTCCAAGATCTAAAAGTGTCTTTAGAATTGTTGGATTGTCACCAGCACTGCCTCCACTTGGGGCATCTCCACAATCACCTATCACTGTAGTTCCATTACTAGACAAACCTATTTCGATTGCTTCCACAAGTGGAGTTAAATCAGGAACTAATGTATTCCTGATTTTCCATACCTTTTCACAAATTGAGTCTGATACAATTTTAGCTTTATCCATATCATTATTTGAACATACTAATGTTGCAAACCCTAAATCATTATAATCTAGCCATGGCTGAACCATAAAACACGATACATCTAAAATATTATCATTTTTTGTAAAATTTTGAAGATCATCATAGATTGATTTCATTGGGCCTTCATCAGTCCTTCCACATACAGGGCTTATGATCAATGGAAGTTTCGATAATACCATCTTTGGTTTGATTTCTTTGTTTAATGTTGATACCAGAATTTTTGCTGTTTTTTCACCAGTTGCATACAAATCTATGTGTGGATATGTTTTATACCCTATATAAAATACGTTATTTTTAAGCATTCTTTCTGTAATATGGCCGTGTAAGTCAAGTGAAACACCGATAGGGATATTTTTGGAGATAATTGTTTGAATCAATTCAAGAATCTCGCTCTCTCCGTCTGGTTCGTCTTCTATTGAAAGACTTCCATGTAATGCTAATAATAATCCATCAAGCATAGGAGCATCTAGTAAAACCTTTTGTAAATCATTCAATATAGAACTGAAGCATTCCCTGGTTAGCGGTCCTGAACATGATCCATGAGTAGCTAATAATGGAATGTGTTCTAAATTGTTAGCATTTAGCACATCAATCATGCCATTGAGTTCAAGCTTTGTATTTTTAAAACCGTCATAAATATCTTTACCTAAATAAAAATATTGATTATAAAAATCTTTTAACTCCGTTTTAAATGGAGAAAAAGTGTTTGATTCTTGTATAATTTGAGCTAATCCTATTTTCATAATTCAATTTATTTCTTTTCAAATCTTATTATTTTAATTAAGCACGATTACCACTACCCCATGCGGAACTAAATGATTCCCCATCTTCAAAACGGTTTGAACGTAAGTCTCTTATGTTAATCTTTGGAATTATTCCTAAAATTATATCGGCAAGTGCTTCTCCAATGGGAGGGCCAAGTTTGAAACTGTGTCCACTTCCTCCAAAACACGTAAAATAACCATTTAATTTTATATCAGGCCCTACTAATGGATGCCAATCATCTGTAATAGTATATATTGATGACCAACCTTGTTTATAATTTCCACTTGGAATAGATGGAATTCTTTTGAATAGTCCCTTTTCAATTAATTTTATAGTACAATCGTCCAATTCAGAATTGTAATTATTTATATCCAGAGGTTCGATTTCTTTAGGATAATCTCTTCCAGCTAACAACATGTTATTTTTATGTGGCCTAAAATAAATCCTACTAGTAGGATCTGCAATAATTGGGAACCTTCCAAAATTATTTGGTAATTCTTTAACAAGGTCCCCTTCTCTACTCCAACGTATAGAGTAATTTTTATTTGCAAAGGAACCAACTTGTCGTCCCCACGGTCCAGTTGCATTGATAACGATTGGAGTTGAAATAATACCTTTTGGTGTTTTTACACCTAAAATATTATTATTTTCTATTTTAAATCCTGTAGCAGATAACCTTTCATGAATTACCAATCCCCATTTATTAATAGCACTTTCAGCCAGAGTTCTAGTAGTTAGTATGGGATCTGCATATCCTGCCCTGGGTTGATATGTGGCGGCAATCAATCCATCATAATTAAATTTAGGTGCGAGTTCTTTAGCATCTTCAATTGAAATTCTTTTTGAACCAGTATTTAAAGCTATTTCCTGCTTAAGTACCTCCATTCCAGCATTAAGGTGCTTTTCACCTAAAAGTGCCATCATTCCTGTACGACAAAATCCACTTTGACCTCCTAATTCCTCTTTGTCATTCTCAAACATTTCTAATGCTCTCATAGCTAATTTAATGGTAAGAGGATTAGAATATGCACTTCTAATATTTGCTGCTGAACCACCAGTGCTTACGGATGCCAAATGCTGTTTCTCTAATAATACAACTTTTCCAATATTTTTCTTTGAGAGGAAGTGAGCTACGCTTACACCCATTATTCCCCCTCCTATAACTACTGCATCAGCTGTTTTTTCCATTTTTTATAAAATTTGCTTGATTGTTAACCAAAATATATATTATATATAAACTACTTAAATTCAAAATCAAGCTAAAAAGATTTAAGTATGTTATTTATGCTATTCAATAAATTATAAAGGTAAATAATTATTCTCATATTAATTTTAAATTATAAATAAGTTAAAATATTTACATTTAAATATATTAGTTACTAATATAAAATAATTAATTTTAAAATATATTTATTTTATTAGATAGTAGAATCAAATTATATAAATTTTGTTATACTAAAATTGATTTATGAATTATTCATAAATTGTATTGATTTAAATAATTTTTTAAAAATAAAATCAAAAGGTTTCTATGGATCCAGAAAATAAAGCAAAAGAACTTGGTATTCCATTTAG
>JAPYRX010000034.1 GCA_029936815.1 Dehalococcoidia bacterium | reverse complement strand
TAATACAAATGATGGGTTTCAAAGAGGGCTTTCTTCATGTTAAGTATTTATTAAATATACCTAATTAGAAAATTACTATAAATGATTCTAACTAAATCCAGCAAGGTGCAGCCATGTTCGCTATATAATTTATAACTTTTTTTTACGTCTTAGACTATCATGCAGTTTCCATAACGCCTTATGTGCAGCAATGTTTAAATATGCCTCTATACTTGTTCCCTTACTACCTAACCAGAGACCTTTATCATTCCTACCTGGATAATGAAACAATACCTGATTCGGAAATTCATCAAGATTTGAATGATAAAACTTTCGATTAGAATCATGTAATACAACAACGCCTCTTTCAGAAATCCAATTGTTCGCTTTTTTAAGGCATTCTAATCTGGAACGTCCATCAACAAGAATGAGGTCGAAGGGAGCTGAAGCTTTAGGATAATCAACATAATTTTTTAAATCACTGTATGAACCATCATTATTGTTATCTGTCCAAGGAAAAACATTGGGAGGAACCAGTGCTACTTTAACCCTTCGGTTTTTGTTATATTTTTTTACTTTATCTGCCCATTCGGCTGAATGCTCCATTGATAGCCATTTAGAATCTTTTATAAGAAATTTTGGAAAATATATTGTACTATAACCAGATCCCCACTCAAGACAATTCTTGGGTTTTAAATTTCTGAGTAACTCTTCTAATATTAAAATCTCACGATTTTTCATGTGTGGCTTAAAACTGTTATGTTTCCTTTTTAAAACCGCTTGATAATCCTGAAAATTTCTAAATTGCTCTTTAATAATTAATGGTATTAAAGTAAGTGATAACCCGTGCATTTAATAATTTTTATGATAAAATGTTATATTTAGATTTTTATTTATTAGTTCTTTATATCCTTCATCCTTTAATCTAGAAATTGTTTGCTTTGTTTCTTTACCTAAATCTTTACCTTTAAGTTTCAGGTCAAATTCTACACATAAATAAGTTGGATATATTTTATCATTAAGCATATTGTTTAACACACGTAATTCAGCTCCTTCTATATCAATTTTTAGCAGGTCAATATGAGTATGTTTTTCTTGATTCATTAGGTTTTTAATAGTGGATGTCTGAACGATATCATAAGTCCTGCTAAACATATCATCTATTAGTGATTGTGACACATTCTTTTTATTATTCTGCTTGTAGAATTTCAATTCACTATTTTCATCCCAAAGACCTATTGGAAGAAATTTAATTTTGGAAAAATTGATATTAATTCCTTCAATATTTCTTTTATAGTCTTTTTGAATATTACCAGTGAATAACCAATTATTTGTTAAATAGTATTTTTGAACTTCTTGAAAGTGGACCAAGGAGCGTGGTGTAGGGTCAATTAGCAAAATATAGCAATTGTAATTTGAAGATAGTTGTAAATCAAAAGAAATATCTTCCCCAACTCCAGCACTGTAGACAATACTTCCAGAATTCAATTCAATATCATTAGGAACAAACCAACCCCCATAGTCAGTTCCAATTTTTTTAAATCTATTTCGTTTCCAAAAAGGATTAAATAACATATCGTAAAAGCTTTATAATAGAAAAATAAATAGAGAATTTAAAAAAGTATTTTTTTTGAATAAGCAAATTCTAAGTCCAATAATATTAAACAGCAACTGATATTAAACATAAAAAATGTTATCTGAAACCAAAGCTTATAAATTACTCTAATAAGTGTTATCTTTTACTATTGAAAAACATAATTTATAGTAAAATTATACATTAATCTATTTTTACATAAATACTACATAGAATCAGGAAGTATTCAATGAAAATTAATAAACCTAAAGGGAAACTGGGAATTCTAATTCCTGGAATGGGTGCAGTTGCTAGCACATTTATTGGTGGTGTAGAAGCGATCAAAAAAGGAATAGCTGAACCAATTGGGAGTATGACTCAAATGGGGACTATACGCCTTGGGAAAAGAACAGAAAATAGAGTCCCATTAATAAAAGATTTCGCACCCTTGGCAAATTTAGATGATTTGGTTTTTGGTGGATGGGATATAAACGAAGAAAGTCTTTATGAAATTTGCATTCGATCAAAAGTTCTAAATGAAAATATGATTGAAGCATTACGGGAAAATTTAGATTTAATTGATATTTGGCCGGCTGTGTTTGATAAAAAATTTGTTAAAAATATAGATGGGAATTATGTTAAATCAGCTAAAAATAAAATGGAGTTGGCTGAAAAAATCATTGAAGATATTAATATGTTTTCAGAAAAAAACAATACAAGATCAAATATAATGATTTGGTGTGGAAGTACTGAAGTCTTTTTTAGACCAGGAACGGTACATTCCTCCTTGGAAAAATTTGAAAAAGGACTGCTCAGTAATGATCCGGAAATTTCTCCAAGTATGATTTATGCTTATGCCTCTTTAAAAAAGGGGATTCCATTTGCTAATGGTGCTCCAAATTTAACGATAGACATAAATGCATTAACTGAATTAGCTCAAATAAATAAAGTTCCAATTGCGGGTAAAGATTTCAAAACAGGACAGACCCTTATGAAAACTATTTTAGCTCCGGGGCTTAAAGCAAGACAGATTGGAATTAAAGGTTGGTTTTCTACAAATATTTTAGGAAATCGTGATGGAGAAGTTTTAGATGACCCTGAGGCATTTAAGACTAAAGAAGAAAGTAAACTAAGTGTGCTTGATTCCATTCTTCAACCTGAATTATATCCAGAACTTTATAAGGATTTATATCACAAAGTTCGAATCAATTATTACCCTCCACGGGGAGATAACAAAGAAGGATGGGATAATATTGATATTTTTGGTTGGATGGGTTACGAAATGCAAATTAAAGTAGACTTTTTATGTCGGGATAGTATTCTAGCTGCACCAATTGTTTTAGATTTAGTCTTATTTCTAGATTTAGCTAAACGCGCTGACATGAAAGGAGTTCAAGAGTGGCTTTCATTTTATTTTAAAAGTCCTATGACGCTACCAGAGCTGTATCCAGAACATGATTTATTTGTTCAATTGGCCAAGTTGAAAAACACTTTGAGACATATAATGGATGAAGAGTTAATAACTCACTTAGGATTAGATTATTATGATGAATAATAAAAAGTGCCTTTCACTATATTACTTGCATTCAAGTGGTTGGCTATAGCCCC
>JAPYRX010000033.1 GCA_029936815.1 Dehalococcoidia bacterium | reverse complement strand
AACAATCAACACTACCAACAGCACCCATACCTACAAGCGTAACTCCAGTCTTTGCCAGTACCCCTCAAACTCTTCTGTATCTTTATTATTCATTAAATTTATCTATTAGAAACAAAGATTCTAATTGTCATTGTTGATTTCTAATATTATCATAGAATTATTTATATACTTTACATTTCGATTTTTTTATTGCCTAAAAGATATTCTTTTGGTTCTTTTTGGAAAGCTTTGTTACAGCCAGTACCACAAAAGTAATATTTTGTAGATTCAAATACATAAACTCCACCATTTGCATCAAACCTGTTAACGTTCATATTGCAAACCGGATCAGTCATTTTAGGTAAAAAACTGCCAATGATTTTTAACATTTGTCACCTCAGAATTGAATTCTTAATATTAAAATTTAGTCTAAGAGAATTAAGTATAACTGATAATGAACTTATTGCCATAGCACCCGCAGCTACCATTGGATTTAAAAAGAGTTTGTCTGTGAATATGAAATCAATGAAAAAATTAAATTGTATATTATTTATAAAAGGATACAGTATCCCTGCAGCAATAGGTATTAATATTAAATTATATAAAAAAGCCCAAAACAAGTTTTGCCTTATACATGACATTGATTTTATACTTATTTTATGGGCATCTATTAAAGATTTCAGTGAATTATTTTTAATTATAATATCACCTGTATCTTTAGCAATATCTGCCCCACCTCCCATTGCGATTCCAATGTAACTATTTGCAAGCATTGGAGCATCATTAATTCCGTCACCTATGACCATTGGTTTCTTATTGTTTTCTAATAATTTATTTAAAATTTCCAGTTTTTCTCCGGGTAATTTCTCAGAATAAAATTCATTGATAGCTAATTTTTCACTTACATATTTTGTTGATTCAAAATTATCTCCTGAAGCAAGAATTATTGTTTTATTTTGTCTTCTAAAATAATTAATTAATTCTGAAGCATCTTCTCTTATTTTATCTTCTAGATAAAAACTTCCTATATGTTTTTTGTTTTTTACTACAAATAATTGAGAAGATTTTTTAATTGTGTTGTCATTAATGCTTATATTAAATTGATTCATTAAAGCTTTATTTCCTATTAGTATTTGTTCATTATTTACAAAAGAAACAATACCCTTGCCAGGTATTTGTTCAAATTTTGTATTATATGAAATTTGAATCTTTTCTTGATTAGCATGTTTTATCAAAGCTTCAGAATAAGGATGTGTAGAGCCTTTTACGGCAGAGCCAGCTAATTTTATTAACTCTTTTACTTCAATGCCATAGGATTCTATTTTTTTAACTGTTGGATGTCCTTCTGTTAAGGTTCCTGTTTTATCTATTATGACAGAGTCAAATTTTTCAAATTTTTCAATTGATTCAGCATTTTTAAAAAATAACCCTTTTGATGCAGCATTACCAATTGCCACTATAATGGCTGCTGGTGTTGCTAGTCCTAGGGCACATGGGCATGCTATGACTAAAACTGATATTGCAGGAATCAAAGCATAGCCGAGATTATTACTTCCTGTTATGAACCAAAACAAAAAAGAAGATGTTGCAATAATTATTATAGAAGGCACGAAAATCGAACTTATTTTATCTACAAGAGTTTGAATTGGAATATTTGAAGATTGAGCTTGTGATACTAATGATTTAACATCATCAAGTAAATTATTACCTAATGTTTTAGTAACTTTTATGTCTATTGGAGCTGATAAGTTTATAGTTCCGGCATATACTGAATCATTTTGTGTTTTGTATACGGGGAAAGATTCACCTGTTATAGTTTTTTGATCAATATCGGAGCTTCCATTAATAATTATCCCATCTAAAGGGGCGATATTACCTGGAGTAATTCTAATAATATCGTCAATATTAATTTCATATACTTTAACCAATTTTTCTTGTTCTTTATATATACGAATTACAGTTTCAGGCAAATCTCCCAAAAGTTTTTCTACTTTTATGAATGTTTTGTTTTTGGCAATGTTTTCTAAAGATTTACCTATTAGAACAAGAGATATTATCATTGATGATGTTTCGAAGTAGGTAGGGTAAGAGAAATTTTCTTTTCCTATAATGAAATAAATAAATATAAATAAACTGTAAATATATGTTACTGTTGCACCTAAAGATATGAGGGTATTCATGTTGGAAGTGGCTTGTTTGGCTGCTTTTAATGCAGGGATTAAAAATTTAATAAAACCAATAAAAAATACTGGAGTTACGAATATTAGTGAAAAAAGTACTGCTAGTTGTTCATTTGATGAGAATTTAATCCCAGTTATCATGGGAAACATAGATATGAAACTTAAGGTAAAAGTAATAAATGATAAAAAATATATATTTGATAATTTTGTAGTTATTTTTTCATATAAATTTATAATTGGTACGCTGCTTTCTAAATTGTATTTATTTACAAGTATTTCGAATTTTTTTTGGTCAATAATTTCTTCAATAATTGAAAATTCAAAGTTATCATCATATCGTGCTCGGATCACACCTTGTACAGATAAAAATTGATTGATTATATTATCGTTTTCACTTTTAGCACCAGAATATTTAAAATTAAGTTTTTGAAATTTTATTGAATAACCAGCATCTTTTAGTAATTTATTAATAGATTCTATATTGAGGCTTTCAGAATTTATTACAGCAGTCTCAGTTGCTAAATTTACAGATAATACATTGATATTCTTATTTAAATTGAGTGCATTTGTAACGTGTAGCACACATGCAGCGCAAGTCATTCCTTGAATTGGAATCGTATAAATATTTAAAGTTGCGTTCATAGTATTAATATAATAAATATGAATTTGTTTAAGTTTTTGATAGTAAAATAATTATAACTTTTTTAAATATTGTTTGATACTATTTTCAAACCTGAGACAAATTTTCTTCTTATATTAAAAGCAAATCCAAATACTTACACTTAGCTCAAGTTTCATATGTAGATAACTCTCCAACTAGCTAATATAGAAATTAACAGACAAGATTTCATTGAGCCACAACATCTAATCCATCACCCTATCAACAATCAAAGCTAACAATCAACACTACCAACAGCACCCATACCTACAAGAGCCACATCAGTAACAGCATTAACAACCAGCTAACAAACAACAGAGCAAATCTTTATATCTCTCTTGAAGTGCCATATACATATA
>JAPYRX010000032.1 GCA_029936815.1 Dehalococcoidia bacterium | reverse complement strand
AGCTAATTCAGCTGTATTTGATGCATTTTTAAAACCTGGAGATAAAATTCTAGGTCTAGACCTCTCTCATGGTGGTCATCTAACCCATGGATCTCCAGTTAACTTTTCTGGAAAAATATATAATTCAAGTTTTTACACTTTAAATAAAGATGGAGTTTTTGACTATGATAAAATACTTCAAAGAGCAAAGGAGGAAAAACCAAATTTAATTATCGTTGGGGCTTCAGCATATTCTAGAGATATGGATTTCTCAAAATTTAGAGAAATAGCTGATGAAGTAGGTTCTATATTACATGCAGACATAGCTCATCCAGCAGGTCTAATTGCTAAAGGTTTATTAAGTGACCCTGTACCTTATTGTGATATAATAACTTCCACTACACATAAAACACTTAGAGGTCCAAGAGGGGGTATAATTATGATGGGTAAAGATTTTGATAACCCATTTGGTTTAAAATTTAAAAATGGTAATCTTAAAAAAATGTCATCTGTTTTAGATGGAGCTATTTTTCCTGGTAATCAAGGAGGTCCTCTAGAACATGTTATTGCAGCGAAAGCAGTATCATTTGGAGAAGCTCTTGATTCTTCTTTTAAAGATTATGCTAAACAAATTCAGCAGAATTCTAAGAAATTATCATCTGATTTAGTAGATCTAGGCTTTAATATTGTTTCAGGAGGTACAGATAATCACCTTTTATTAATTGACTTAAGGAATAAGAATATAACAGGAAAAGATGCTGAAACATCACTTGGTAAAGCTAATATTACAGTAAATAAGAATATGGTTCCTTATGATGATCAATCACCATTTGTTACATCAGGTATTAGGATTGGAACCCCAGCTATTACTACTAGAGGTCTTAAAGAAGAGGATATGGGTTTTATTGCCCAGTCTATAAATGATGTAATAAATAATTATGAGAACGATGAAAAGTTGAATTCAATATCTGATAATGTAAAGAAACAAATGAAAGATAGGCCTTTATTTGCTTAATTATTGTGACAACCATTTATAACAAACAGATGAATTTTAAAAATAAAATTGATATGCCATTAGAAATTTTAAAAAAAATATTTTATTTCATATTCTTTATTTCGATAACGTCTTATTCTCAAGAATCTTTAGATGAACAAAAATTACTGCTAATTGAGGCATTACAAGAATTTTCTGAGACAAGTTCTGTTACAGGGAGGGAAGATAATGCCTCAGAATATTTAAAATCATTTTTAAAAAACAGCAATTTAAAAGAAGATAAATTAGGAAATCTAATTCTAGAAATTGGCAGCGGACTACCAAAAACTTTAATAACCGTTCCAATTGATGAGCCTGGTTACGTTATCAGTGAAATTAAACCTAATGGATATATGAGGTTTACGCCTGTTGGTTTTGGTCGTGTAGGTCAATTGTATGATCAATTTATGCAAGGACATGAAGTTAAAATTAACTCTGAAAAAAAATATACTATTGGTGTTTCAACTGTTCCATCTTCTCACTTTGAAAGTCTTAGGAAAAATCCTGAATCAAAAAAAGAACCCTTTACATGGCATGAGGGATATATCGATATAGGAGCTTCTTCAATTGAAGAGGTGTATCAAAATGAAATTGAATTATTAGATCCTGTAAGTCTCAATAAAAAACCAGTAGTAATTAATGATTCATTGATTGCTGGCCCTAATATTAAAATTAAGGCTGCCGGTCTAGCTTTAGCGATTATAGCTAAGTTTATAAATAAAAAAAGTGTTAAAGGAAAGTTAGTGTTCGCATGGACAGTTCAAGAATTAATAAACGGAAAAGGAATTGAATCTGTGATAAATCAATATGGTCCTTTTGATAAAATATATAGGTTTAATCGATTTTTAGATTCAGATTCTATAGGAACAGATCAAATTATTGTGAATGAAAAATTTTATAAAGATGAAAGCAATATTATTAAAGCAAAACCTATTTTACCTTTTAGAAATAGTGCATCTAATATAGATTTTGACAAATTAAAAATACATGAAATAGGCATTGCTAGTAAATATTCTAATTCTCCAGTAGAAATGATTGCAATTAATGATGTAATAAATTTGATTAGTTATATCAGTAATAGTCAAAAAATACAATTAAGCCATTATTATGATTTTCCAGATAAGAAAAAACAAAAAAAAACATTATTTAAGTCTTATTCTGAATATGAATCTATATTAGGTGAATTAATAAATAAATACGGTGTAAGCACATCTGAGAATTCTGTAAGAAATCATATCATAAAAAAACTCCCATCTTGGGCCAAACCAATAGTAGATGAAAAGGGAAATTTAATCTTAACATTTGGTGAAGGAGAAAATCATAAAGTTTTCGTGGCTCATATGGATGAAACTGGATACATTGTTAATGATATTAAGAATGATGGAAGGTTAGAGTTAAAAATGTTAGGAGGAATGCTACCTTGGTTATGGGAGGCACAACCTGCAACTATTCATTTAAGACATAAAAAAATAACAGGAGTTTTTGAGCCAAGACTTGACTATTTAACTTCAAAAAAAAGAAAATCAAATTTTCCGTTAAATGTAAATGCAGGGTTTTTATCTAAAAGTGAAGCGTTAGAGGCTGGAGTTATTATAGGAGAAACAAGTATAACAATGCCTAAAGAAATGATAAGATTGAATGAAAATAGAGTTACGGGTAGAAGTTTTGATGATAGAGTAGGGTGTGCAGCCTTAATTTTAGCATTAAATAAAATAAATCCAAGAGAATTAAAAAATAAAATAACTTTTGTGTGGTCAGTTGAAGAAGAAATTGGGCTGAGAGGTGCAAAACATTCCGCTATAAATTTAAAAAATGCTAGCATAGTTTATCCTGTTGACACATATGTCTCTTCAGATGACCCCTATAAAGATGAATCGTTTGCAAACGCTCCACTCGGAAATGGTGCAGTAATAAGAGTTTTGGAGAGTATAAATTTCGTAAGTCGTGAAAATTTTAAAATGATTAGAAAATTAGCTGATAATAATAACATTAAAACTCAATATGGAATGACTTCAGGAGGAACAGACGGTCAACCTTTTTTGTCTTATGGTATTCCCTCAGTTCCAATATCTTGGCCTGGAAGATATTCACATTCTCCAATAGAAATTATGGATTTAAGAGATATGAATAGTTTAGTGAAATTAATTAAAGCTATAATTGAAGATTAACTATTAGTAAATTTTAACAGGCCTTTATTTGCTTAATTATTATCGACTATTTTTATTTCAAATATTTTATT
>JAPYRX010000016.1 GCA_029936815.1 Dehalococcoidia bacterium | reverse complement strand
TAATTATAATTATATAGTAATATTTCTCAATTTTGATTTAAGATATTATTAATAAATTAATTTACATTAATACCATGAATATTACTAAACAAGAATTAGATAACAGATTAAAATTAATGAGACAGAAAATGTTTCAAAACTCTTTAGATGGTTTGATCATATTTTCTGACGAATACAGATCCGGAAACTCAACTTATTTTACGAATTACAAACCAATAAATGTAATTGAAGAATCACCTCAATTAATCACCTTAGTTAAGAATGAAGACCCTGTAGTTTTTATCGGTAGATTAAATGCCTATGCTGCGCAGGATAAAATACCTATAGCAGATGTTAGATCAATAAGTGAAATAGAATCTCAAATTGGATCAGTATTTTCTTCAATTAGTAATGACAAATCCAGAATAGGAATAATTGGTGATAATTTACTCCCTATTAAAATTTTTGATTCTATAAAAAACGTATTAACTGATGTTGAATATGTCGAGTGTGGTCATTTACTTTCAGACATAAGATCTATAAAAAGTGATTCTGAAATAAAACTTTTATCAAAAGCAGCGTCTATTAATGATTATGTTTTATCTCAAATTGTTGATAAATGTGAAGTAGGGATGACAGAAATACAAATTGCTGCTGAAGCGGAATATATTGGGAGAAAATTGGGCTCGGATTTAGGATCTGCTACAGTAATTATGTCTGGACCAAATACTAATTATCCTGCGTGGAGACCATCAAACAGGAAAATTGAAGAGGGGGATTTTGTTATGATCGATTTCAATCCTTCTTATGAAAATTATTGTAACGATTCTGGTTTTACTATACTAATGCCAGGTGCAAGTGACTTGAAAAGAAAATCTGTCCTTTCATGTCACCGTATAATTAAAGAAATCATTCCACAGATAAAACCTTTCACATCATCATTAACTATATATGATTCTATTTTAGAAAGATTAGAACCTTTAGGATTTGCTGACAACTTTACTCCATATGTATCCGGTAGAAGAGGAGTAGGACATGGAGTAGGTTTAGATGTTGTAGAAGAACCTGATTTGAGTTCTACCAATGATTTTGAAATTAAACCAAACATGACATTAGCTGTAAAACTTGATCTTCACAATATAGAAGGGCAGGGATCTAGAATTGAAGTTGTAACTCATATAACCGATTCCGGGAACAATCCGTTAAATAAATTTATATTGGAGGCTCCCGATGACATCTCAATCCTCTGATTTTAATGTTTGTATTCTAGGTGGTATAAATATCGATTTTTTTTCAGTGGTCAAAGACATGCCGGAAGCAGGAGAAACAATTGTTGGTAAAGATTTTTTTGTAACACCGGGAGGAAAAGGTGCAAACCAAGCGGTTGCATGTGGGAGATTAGGCCTAAATACTACTATGATTGGAAGAGTAGGTAACGACGATTTCGCAAATACTCTTATTGATAATTTTAAAAGAGAAAATATAAGTATTGATGGTATTTCTAGAGATGAATCTACATATACAGGCGTTGCTAATATTATATTAGATTCAGATGGACAGAATTCTATAATCCAGACACCTGGAGCAAATTATTTGTGTGGAGATGATGAATTAAATTATTTGCAAAGTATTATCTCTGATATTGATTTACTTGTCTTGCAATCTGAGATCCCAATGAATATTTCTTATGAAGCAGCTAAAATTGCAAAAAAAAATAACAAGATAGTAATATGGGATCCTGCCCCGGCAAATACATTGCCCGATCCAGCATATGAATTTATTGACTACCTGATCCCCAATCAAACTGAAGCTCAAACTCTATCAGGCTTGGACGAAATAACAACTGAAAATCAAGCTATAGAAGCATCTAAGATATTTATAGATAAAGGAGTGGGAAATGTAATAATTACAATGGCTGAGTTCGGAGCATTTGGTTATAACAAAAACGAATCTCACTTTATCAAAACTCCAATTGGCATAAATGTAATAGACTCAGTAGCTGCAGGAGATGCATTTAGTGGGGGATTAAGTTTGGGAGTTTCTGATAACTTACAATTTAGAGAATTAATATATTATGGAATTATTAGCGGATGTGTTGCTGTCCAAAAACCTGGCGCTACAGATTCTATGCCATTTAAAAAAGAATTTGATGAACTTAAAAGCAATTCGGAGAATATATGAATAAAACAATTGTCGGAATGTTACATTTACTGCCATTACCAGGGAGTCCTAATTACGCTGGAGACCTAGATAAAGTTCTAGATAGAGCTAAAATGGATTTGGAAAATATTCTAGAAGGCGGAATTAATACCGTAAATATTGAAAATTATGGAGATATCCCTTTTTCCAGATTACCCGCTAACCCTATAACAATTTCTTCGTTCACTAAAATAGTAACTAAATTAGAACAGGAATATGATTTCGATTTTGGCGTTCAAGTAATGCGAAATGATGCAGTTTCCGGATTAAGTATAGCTGAAGTTACTGGAGCGTCGTTTATTAGAGTTAATGTGTTAACAGGAGCTGTTGTAGCAGAAGAAGGTATTATTGAAGGTATCGCAAGGCCAGTTTTGGACTTGAAATCTTTATTGAAATCAAAAGTGAAAATATTTGCTGATGTCCTTGTTAAACATGCTGTACCATTAGGTAATCAAAACTTATTACTGAGTGCTAAAGCCACATTAGAAAGAAATATGGCAGATGGAATTATTGTAACTGGTGATATTACAGGTAAAGAAGCATCTTTGAAGGAACTCGAAAATTTACATAAGGAAATTAACCAACCTATTTTAGTTGGAAGCGGAATTAATAAAAATAATGTTAATAACTTTTTGAAGTATTGTGATGGAGTAATTGTTGGGACTTCTTTAAAAGAAGATGGACAAACAAATAATCCTATATCTAAAAATAATGTTATAGAATTTGTTAAATCATTAGATTACTAAACTAATTGTTTTCATCTTCTACGTCAATTATGTGTACTCGAAGTGATTTAGAAGAAATACTTATTTCTATTATAAATAATATTATTGATATTATTAAAGTTATAAGACCAATCATGAATAATATATAACTTAGACTCTTGTTTTCTAAGAGGAGCATTAATATTGCTAGCAGATTAAATAAGAATCCTACCCCGGCAGATATTTGAAGAATTTGAGTTAGTAACAATCTTTTATTCAGAGCAGATATTTCACTATTAATTCTATTTTTGTAATCTTTAGTTTTCAAATCAGATTTGTCTGTAGATTCATCATGGATTTTCCTGATCAAATTAGAAATCACCGTGAATCTTGTACCAAAAGATATCATTAAGAATGTGATTGCTGGTAATAATAGAACGGGCATTGATGTATCGTAATTTATCATATCAACTCTTAATTAATTTTATTTTGTTGGTAATTGAACCACTGCTTTTCCAACCGTGGTTTTTTCACCGTTGTCTGTTTCTAGCCAAATATCACAATTCACTGTGTTGTTATCATTGATTTTTGATACTATGCCTTTTGCAAATACAGGAGCACCTGGTAAATCCATACCTTTATATTGTACTTCAAGTTTTTTTAATTTTCCTGTTGGTCCAATCCAGTCTGTAATTAATTGTCCCAAGAATGCATTTTTCAAAGCTCCATGTAAAATAACCCCCGGTAATCCGTTATTTTTTGCATATTCCATATCGTAGTGAATTTGGTAAAAATCACCCGAAGCGCCAGCGTATTTAACTAACTGTTGAGTAGTTGGATTCTTTTCAATGATAGGAATTTCCATTCCTTCTGTTACATCTTCGAAATATATATCTTGACTCATAATACTAATCCTCTTTTTTTGGTTCATAAGTTATGCTAGTAGTGGTTTGAGTCGCAACTAATTCTTCTAATTGATTAGTGTATTTTGTTATTTTGATTAAAAAGATCATATTCCCTAATCTTCCTTCTCTTTCAAATACTTGTTCAAATTTTAAAACAGTAGATATTTTATCTCCCGCACAAACAGGTTCGAAATATTCCCATACACTTCCACCATCTACTACAGCAGAATACGGAGATTTAATATGCTCTGGTAAAGGGTTAGTTTGAACAGATCTAAGAAAAGTAGGTGGAGTAATTACATTTCGGTAACCTAAATTTTTAGCGTATTCTTCATCAGTATATACAGGGTTATTATCTTCTATGGCTTCTGCAAATCTTCTGATAGCACCTTTCTCAATGTCATTTGACATTTTAATAGATACTGTTCCAATTGAGTTTGTCAAACTTTCAGGTATACTTGATTTTGACATATGTAATCCTCCTTTCAAAAATATTATAACCTATTTATATTTTTATAATTCCGCTCATTGAGTAAAGAAACTTTTTTATTCCATTATTTTCATCAAATGCAATTGTAAGTTCTATATCATCTTTAGAATTTACTGAAGCTATAACTATACCATTGCCAAATGATGGATGTTTAACTTTATCTCCAGTATTGATCTCTGGTATTTTAGTTTTTATATTTTCTGATTTATTTGTATTTATTATTTTTGGAGTATTAAAATTTGATTTTTTGACTTTATGCCCAATCGTTAACTTGTGTGGTATATCATATAAAAATCTTGAAGGAGATTTAACTTCTGATTTACCCCATCCTCCTCTTTTGAAAACTCTTGAGAGGTATAATCTTCTTTTCGCTCGTGTTATTCCCACATACAGTAATCTTCTTTCTTCTTCAATTTCCAACTCATTGTCAAATGATAGTATATGGGGTAAAGTTCCATCTTCTAATCCGGTCAAAAATACCGAGTCATATTCTAATCCTTTTGATTGGTGTAATGTGATCAATGTGAGTTTGTCTTGTGCATCATCCATACTATCAATATCGTTTATCAAACTGACAGATTCTAGGAATTCATTGATTTTATTTTCATGATCTATTGGCTCAAAACTCGATATCGAATTTACAAGTTCTTCTAAGTTTTCGAATCTTTCCTCTGGGCTTGATAAATAATTTATTAAATAATCTTTATAATTTATTGTTGTAATAATTGTTGTAACTAATTCTTCTATTGAAATAGTTTTTGAAATCAAATTGATTTTTTCAATTATATCTATAAATAATTGGATGTTTTTTGATGGCCCTGTAGATAGTTTGATTTCATTGTTTGATGATTTTTCTAGTAATGATTTGGCTGAGTCATAACATGAAATATTATTAAGATAAGCATTCATAGCAATCTTATCAATACTAGATTTGCCTATACCCCTTGAAGGCGTATTTATAACTCTTAAAAAACTTGAGTCATCATTAAGATTAATAGTTAATCTAACATATGCAAGTAAATCTTTTATTTCTTGCCTTTGATAAAACCTTGTTCCTCCAACTAATTGAAAAGGAATTTTATTTATCGATAAAACTTGTTCGAATGCTCTTGATTGTGCATTTGTTCTATACATTATTGCTATATCGCTTAGTTGGATTTTATCCGAAATTACAATATTATTGATTTCTTTTGCAATTTTTTCTGCTTCCTCAATTTCATCATAGGCTTCAACTGTCACGATAAGATTATTTTTGTTATTATTTGCTGAAAAAATTTTCCTGTTATAATTATTTTTATTTTCAGATATGACTGATTGAGAAGCATCAATTATAATCTGTGATGATCTATAATTTTGATTTAAATATACTATTTTTGAATTTGGATAGTCAGTTTTAAAGTTTAATATATTTGTTATGTCTGCATTTCTCCAAGAATAAATAGATTGATCTGGATCTCCTACTACAAATATATTTTTACTTTTACTTGAGAGTAGTTGTGCGATTTGATATTGCACAAAGTTAGTGTCTTGGAATTCATCTATCATCAGGTATTGATATTGTTCATTATATATATCTAAAATATCTTTGTTTTTATTCATTAAAAAATATGCGTGTACTAGTAAATCATCAAAATCTAATGCGTTAGATTGTAATAATTTATTTTGATATGTTTGATATATTTTATGAACATTTTTTTCAAATGCTGTGGAAATTGATTTATTATAAATCTCTGGGGTCTCTAGTTTACTTTTAGATTTAGAAATCAAACCTAAAATTACTTGAGGTTTATATATTTTAGAATCTAAATTCAAATCTTTTAGAGATCTTTTCAAAAGAGATACTTGATCATAGTTATCATATATTATAAAGTTTTTATCTACTCCTAAAGATTCTGCGTGTTGTCTTAACATATAAGCACAAAATGAATGAAAAGTTCCAATGTTTGGTAAAAATCTAATAGGATTAGTATCCAGCATTTTAAATATTCTATTTTTCATTTCTGATGCAGCTTTATTTGTAAAAGTGAGTGCTGCAATTTGATGTATTGAAATATTGTTTTCTACAAGCCAAGCAATTCTTGAAGTTATAACTCTTGTTTTACCGCTACCTGGGCCTGCGATGATTAATGCAGGTCCTTTATCATGTATTACAGCACTGTATTGACTTTCATTTAGGTGGTTTAGTGAATTTGACTGCATACTAAATTGATAAAATAGTATCTAAATTTATTTGATCATTTAGTGTTTTTGTAATTGCTTCCATTTTATGTCTATGGAACGGATTTGTTATCTTTGAGATTAGATTGATTTGATTAGCAGTATCAATTGTATTTGAGTCAACTTGGATTAAAGGAATTTCTCTTACTTCTGCTTCATATATAACATAGTCTGCAATTTTACTTTTACCAGCAAGTATTAAACACTTAACATCTTGATATAGAGCTGACATTTGAATATCTGGCCTATCTGATCGAACAATAACAGCAGGGTTTTTGTGATAATTGTAGTAATGCTTACCTGAATCCATTGTAGGAGTTCCAATTAAAAAGCTTTCAATTATATTTTCTGTGTTTTCTTCTACTATATAGGTGCCATTGAGAAACAAATTTATTTCGTTAATACTATTTGAATTTAATAACCTGGATTCTGGTATAGATGCAATTACTTTTTTACTTTCTAATTTTAATTTGGGGATGATTGTTGATTGAATATAATTGGATCTATATTTAGGGACTTTATTATAAATTATCCAATCTAAATTTTTGTAGCTATTAATATGTTTAATATTAGCTGTTGTTGCAAATTCATTAATTAAAATATGGATTGAATTACTATCTGGTAATTCAGAATTGAAATCTATTGATGCATTGCTAGCAACCTCTACTAAAACAACTTTATATTTTTTGTTTAGATTTTGGATTTCGCTTACAAATTCTTTCAAATCATTCTTCGTTTGTTTTATGCTTGCTGATTGAGATTGAAATTGAGTATTTTGTGCTAACAACTCATTGAAATTTGATTGTGTTTCACTATCATCTTTTGATGACGGATCGAAAATAGGCTTGATGGCTATATTCTTAATATTTTTTTTAGTCAATAAATTGGAAAAAGCTGATAGAATTAGACTTTTACCAGCTCTTGGTTTATTGGAATAGAAGTAAATTATCATATTGTAAAACATTCTGGTTTTAAGAAATTATAACAAATCTTATTGTTTAAATTATTATTTATATCTTATAAATGAGTCATATTTGAAGAAACAACTTAAATCAATTAATTATTATCGCTCTTATTATCTTATTGGATCATTAGTTTTGTGTATGACAATGCTAAGTTGCTTTTATGACAAACAATCTGATTTGACTCATAACGAAATCAGATACCTGGAATTAGAAACAAAAATCAAATGCCCTATATGCCCAGCAGAAACAATCGCGGAATCTAATACTAAAATTTCACAAGACTTGAAAGATTTTATAAAAAATAAAATAAATGACGGATGGACTGATGAGCAAATCAAATCATTCTTGGTTTCTAAATACGGGATAGAAATCTTGGCAACACCTGACAAAAAAGGAATAGGCTTATTTTTATGGATCATTCCAATTATTATTTTAATTATTGCTTCTCTAACATATTTTATTCTTTATTCTAATATTAGAGTTAAAAAGAGAATCATTTGATATACGGCCCATTAGGCGACATATTAATCAAATTATCCCTGGGAGCATATATTTACTCTTTGATGTCTTTATTTTTAGGCATCAAATTTAAAGACTTCAAATTTTTATTAAGTAGTAGATTTGCGGCAAATATAGGATTTGTTTTAATACTAATTTCAACTATCACATTAGTTTTAGGTTTTGTTAATCATGATTATAGTATTCAATATGTTGCTGATCATAGTAGTGACGCTATGCCTAAAATTTATACTTGGATAGCATTTTATTCGGGAAATGAAGGATCACTACTTTTTATTTCAACATCCTTATCAGTTTTGTTATATATATTTTTAAAAAATAAAAATTTAGATGATATGACCATTAATTATTCGAAAATTTTTATTTTGTTCTTTTTAATATTTTTACTTGGGACAACCGCTATACTAGCTAATCCATTTAACGAATCGATGTATATTCCAGATGATGGACAAGGAATTAATCCATTGTTATTGCACTTTGGTATGTTTATACATCCCCCTGTGCAAATGATTGGCTTAACAGCTGTTTCCATTCCTTTTTCTCTTTCTTTGGGATCAGTAATAAATAATGATAGTGATAATAAATTATCCTTATTAAGAAAATGGTCAATTAGTACATGGATGATTTTAACAGCAGGACTTGCTTTAGGTAGTTGGTGGGCTTATACAATACTAGGGTGGGGTGGATATTGGGCATGGGATCCTGTTGAAAATTCATCTTTGATGCCTTGGTTAATAATGACTGCTTTAATACATTCGATTATTGTTCAAAACAAAAGAAATATGTTCAAAGGATGGAATTTGTTTTTAGTTGTTTTTGCTTTCTTTATGGCTCAAATGGGAATGTTTATTAATAGAGGAGGCGCAGTACCTTCAGTTCATTCTTTTGCATCTTCATCCTTAGGGTGGACATTTTTAATTTTCATGACTATTTCATCTTTTCTTTCTATAATATTTTTTATGTTTAATTATTCTAAATTAAACTCTCCAAAAAAAGTTACTTCTGTTTTGTCACGAGAATCATTTATATTAATTCAAAATGTTTTGTTTTTATCAGTAGCCCTAATAACTCTAATGGGTACAATTTATCCGGTTTTCACTCAATCGATTGAAAATCAACAAATATATGTAGGGAGAGAATTTTATGACAAAGTCAATGGGCCTATTTTATTAATTTTGATGGTTATTTTAAGCATAGCTCCATTTATTCCATGGAAGAACACAGGTTTTAAATCTTTTATAAAGAAAAAAATAATATTTATTTTAATTTCATTAATAATTGCAATTATTAACAGTTGGTTAATTCAAGGTCATTATTGGATAACTATCACATTATTTATTTTTTACTTTGCTACATTTCAATTTTTAAATGAGGTTTATAGGATTATTTCAGTATCAAAAAGTAAAAAATTCAAATATATGAATAGAATTAAAATTGCTTTTAAAATGATTTTTTCAAACTCTTCTAGATACGGAGGGTTGATATCACATACAGGTATTTTATTGGTAATGCTAGGTATTGCTGGCACTTCATTTATGGGATTGGAAAAAGACTTTGCTTTACAGCCAGGTGAGACTGCTGTTTTTAAAAATTATAAATTCAAATATGTTGAATCTATAGTAACAACTAAAAGTGATCATACTAACTATGAGGCTATGATGGAAATAAATAAAAACGGAAAATTTCTTGGGACTTATTCAACTTCCAAAAGTTATTATCCTAGATTTGATATGAATTCCACGAAAGCTGGAATAATAGAATTTGGATTGGAAGATTTTTATTTCTCTCAATCAATATTATCTGAAGATAATTCTGCTGTATTTGAAGTGAAAATCAATCCACTAGTATCTCTTATATGGTATGGATCTATTGTTGTGATTTTGGGAGCATTCACTTCAATCTTACCTTTGTTTGAAAGATCTCGGAAAAACAAATTATATCTTAGGAATGAAGAATGATTAATTTTATTGGTTTTATAATATTAATATTAATCTCTTTAATAATTTTTATTCCATTCAATGATAAATTTTGGAATTTTTATAACCATATTAATCTTAAAAGAGATATAAATACTAAATCTGACATAAATAAAACAGACTTAAATTCCGTGACAAATGATTATAATTCTGGATTGATTGATTATCATGATTTCAAATTAGAACTTAATAACCTTTATCCCAATATTAATTTACTTAGTATAGATAAAATTCATCAAAGAAATAATTATTTTGAAACTGAAGAAATACTTTTACATGTTGAAAATTAACCAATTTAAAATATTATATTTGATATTATCTATATCATTTTTATTGTTATTAAATATAACTGATATCAGTGCAAATGAATCATGGTCTTTAAAAGGAACACTTATAAATGGATCAGATAATATAAACCTATCTAATCACATTGTTATTTTACATGTATCAATAAATGAACAAATTGTAGAGTACAGTACTGAATCAAATAAAGATGGAATTTTTTATTTTAATGACATTAATCATCCTTCCGATTCTATAATTGGTATTTCTTCTGTTTTTCAAGGTGTTTTATATGGTAAGGATTTAGGACTGATTTCCAATCAGACAGATGACATATTACTCACTGTTTATAAATCTTCCGATAATTCAGATAATATTTCGATATCTTCATCGACAATAATGTTTACTTCTATAAACAGGTCTCAAAATACTATATGGGTTCTAGAATTGTCGAAAATTAATAACAATTCAAATGTCACTTTTAAGCCTAATCCTGATAAACCGATGAGTATTATGAGATATGGACTTCCACAAAATTATATTGACTTAATGATTGATTCAGACATGATAGGAGTAGAATTTGTTGCAATTGATAAAGGTTTTGGAATATTGGGAAATATATACCCAGGAGAACATCAATTACTTTTTACTTATGGAATAAAATATGAAAACTCTGATTATACATTTAAAAGAAATAATCAATTTGAATTAGAAAATTTCAGAATTATTTCTGAAAATACTTTAGATCTTTATTTAAATGAATTTGACTATCAATCTACAACGACAGAAGTTAATGACAAATCATATGATTTAATTGAAATAAACAATATATCTAAAGGTAAATTGATTGAAATTGATTTTAAAAATCTTCCTAAACCTTCGTTGTTCGATCAATTATCTAATTATTTAAAAAGTTTAGATATTGGCTGGATTCTTTCTATAGTGTTTTTAGTTTTCTCAACGCTAATAATTTCAAAGATATTAATAACAAAAAGAAATACAAATTACTTATAATTTAGATTCAGAATATCTAATAATGCCTGTGCAGCACTATGCCCATAATTCAAAGGAGTTTTGCCATCTTTTGATACATCTGCTTTGATATCTTGCGATCTTTCTTTTGCAAGTTTCAAATTAGGAGCAGCTATTATTCCTAATGTTATTGGTATATTTTGTTTTAAACTAACTTCCATACATCCACGATACGCATTTTCTGACACTAGTTCATAATGATCAGTGTCACCTTTGATAATAGCGCCTAATGCAATCACTCCATCTATATCTTTGTTAGTTGCAAGTTTTAATGCAACATAAGGAATTTCAAGAGCTCCTGGTACCCAATATGTTTTTATATTTTCTTTAGGTAAATCATTAGACAGAAGACAATTTATTGCGCCATCATAAAGGTTGACTGTTACTTCAGAATTAAAACTACTAACAATTATTGCTATTTTATTATTATTCATTTTAATCTGAAAGATTTTTGAATTCGGTTAAATTTAACAAGTGACCCATTCTATTTTTTTTTGTTTTAAGATATTCAAGGTTTTCGTCTTTAGGTTCCGCTTGAATTGGTATAATGGTTTCTATTTCTATGCCTGATAATTCTAATTCTTTAATTTTTTTTGGATTATTAGTCATTAATTCAATTTTTGATACATTTAAATCTCTTAGAATTTCGGATGCAACAGAAAAATTTCTAGGATCAGCTGAATAACCAAGATGTAGATTTGCATCGACGGTATCTAATCCCTGATCTTGTAAAGAATAAGCTTTTAATTTGTTTGTAAAACCTATTCCTCTTCCTTCTTGTCTTAAATAAATTAACAACCCATATTCACATTCACTTATTTTTTCTAAAGCCATTTCCAATTGTTCCCCACAGTCACATCTAGAACTTTTAAACACTTCTCCAGTTAAACATTCACTATGCACTCTTACGATTGGAGTTTTGGTATTTTTATTTAACTTCCCTTTTTGTAAAACCACATGTTCGATACCATCAGGATATGATTTGTATGTTTTAATATTGAATGCACCAAATGAAGTTGGGAGAGATGAATATTCGGCATTTTTTCTTATGAAAGTTTCTTTTGGTTCATTACGCGTAATATCGATTAAATTATTAGATTTTCTATATTTAATAATATCTTCTACACTCACTACATTAATATCATGCTTGTTTGAAAATTTGATAAGATCGTCTCTCCTAGCCATAGTCCCATCATCATTTATGATTTCGCATATTACACCTGCTGGATATAAATCTGAAAGAATACATAAATCAACAATGCTCTCTGTTTGTCCATTTCTTTCTATTACTCCACCTTCAGCGTATCTTAAAGGGAAAATATGACCAGGCCTTGCAAGATCTTCAGATAAAGTTGTTTCAGAAGTAAGCATTTTAATAGTATTACTTCTATCATGTGCAGAAATTCCTGTTGTAACACCTTTGATTGCATCTACAGAGATCGTAAATGCTGTTGAGTGTGAAGATGTATTATCAGACACCATACTTGTAATATCTAATTCGTCTAATCGGCTGCCTAACATTGGAACACAGATAAGCCCTTTCCCATGTTTTGACATAAAGTTTATCATTTCAGGTGTGACTTTATCTGCTGCAAAAGCTAAATCGCCTTCATTTTCTCTATCTTCATCATCTACGATGATGATCATTTTTCCTTGTTTTAAATCTTCTATTGCCTTTTCTATACTACTTAACATTTTATTACTTTGTATTTAAAATTTTTTCTACATATTTACTAGTGATGTCAAATTCAAGATTAACATTTTGTTTGATATTCTTATATTTTAAATTTGTATTATCAAATGTAAATGGAATGATTGACAAGGAAAAGTAATTATTTTCACATTCTACTATTGTCAGACTTATACCGTCTACGGCAATATATCCTTTTTCCACAATATATTTTTCATATTCAGTTGGAAATGAAATGGTTAACATTTTAGAATTTCCATCAATAATAATATTTTCTATCTTTCCTTTACAATCAACGTGACCTTGAACCAAATGACCACCTACTAAGCCATTGTATCGTAATGGTTTTTCAAGATTCACAATATCTGTATTTGCAAGAGCTTTCAAATTAGTTCTGCTAACTGTTTCAGGAGTTACTTGGACTTTGAAATTTGTTCCTTGTTTATCAATAACTGTTAAGCAAATACCATTAATTGCTATACTTTCAGATATTTGCAATTCTTTTGTTATCGAACTTTCTTGAATAGTTAAAATATCTTTTTTGAAATCTATAATTGTTCCTGTTTTTTCAACTATTCCACTAAACATTTAGAACCAAACCTTTACTAACATATCTTCATCCAATTGACTATTTCGCACTTTTTTCGGATAAATGACATTATTCATTTTATCACTATTTATATTAGAGAATGGTATGAATTTGGATCCTCCGATTATCTTGGGGCTCACAAACAATAATAATTTGTTTAATAAATTTAATTTTAATAATTCACTTGAGAGTGCTGAACCACATTCTACTAGTACATTAATCATATTGTTTTTCAACAATATACGTGGAAGGTAATTCAAATCTAATTTTCCAGATTCATTCAAAGGTATTTTTTCAATAATCACAGATTTCGAAATCAAAACATCACTAACTTTTTTATTCATTTTAGATGTTATAACAATTGTATTACTATCTAGGCATTGTGAATCAACAGGAATTCTCCCATTTGTATCTAATATGATTTTTCTTGGTTGGTAATTTTTAGTATAGTTTTCTAAACGTACATTTAACCTTGGGTTATCAGCAATTACTGTGTTTACACTAGTAATAATTACATCTGCATCAGATCTGTATTTATGCACTAAATTCCTTGATTGTTCAGATGAAATCCATTTTGAATCACCACTATTTGTAGCTAATTTACCATCAATGGATAATGCTAATTTTAACGTTACAAAAGGAGTTTTGTGAATGACAAAATGATTGTATGATTCTAATGTATATTCTATTTTATCATTATCTTTTATTAACTCTGTAGTTATACCATTTTCATTTAATTGTTTTATCCCTCTTCCATTTATATCTGAATTTACATCTATAGCACCTATGACTACATGTTTGATTTTGCTTTTTATAATAGTGTCAGTACAAGGAGGAGTGTTATTTAATATATTGCATGGTTCTAATGTAGTATAAAGAGTTGATCCTCCTAAATTTTCATTGGAATTATTTATTGCTTCAATTTCTGCATGATTCCCCCCGTAACTTTGCGTATGTCCTCTTCCGATAATTCTATTGTCTTTAGAAACAATTATTGCGCCAACAGGAGGGTTTGGAGTTGATTTTCCCATAGCATTAAAAGCTTCTTTAATTGCTTCTTGTATGAAATCCATTTTTTACTTTTGAAAATCTTTATGAAATAAACTTGCTGTTGGTAATCGTTGTCCTTGATATTTCGAATTTAATTTCTCTGATCCATAAGGTGTTTCAACAGGAGTAGTTAATTGATTAAAAGACATTTGTCCAATTTTCATACCTTTATATAATGTTATTGGAAGATTAGATACATTACTTAACTCTAATGTTATATTCCCTTTAAACCCAGGGTCAACATATCCTGCTGTTGAGTGGATTAATAACCCGACTCTACCTAATGAGCTTTTCCCTTCTAATCTAGATACTAAATGTGTTGGGATTTCTACATACTCTAATGTACTACCCAATACAAATTGGCTTGGATGTAATATAAAAGGTTTTTCATCGTCTATTTTAACTAAAGAAGTTAAGTTTTGTTCAATATTTTTAACATCAATATACGGAATGTCTGTATTGCGAAATACAAGAATATTTTCATCTAGTCTTACATCAATACTTGCTGGTTGTATTGCGTTTTCTCCTAATGGTTCAATTATAATATTTTTGTTTTTAATTTCTTTCTTTATACTTCTATCACTTAAAACCATTTTTCCTCTCAATTAATATTTATTTGTTGCTTATACCAAATCCTACGTGTACATTAAACGTTATTGTTAATTGGCCTGAATTTATTTCTGTTGAAGGGATCGAATTTGCCATCTTAGCAATCATCATATCTGATTCTGGAAGTGTTTGGGTAAAATTTGTGGGAGAATTTTCAGATATATAGAATGGAGAGCCTAGAATAACATTTGAATAATTAGCTAATTTTTCTGCTTTATTCTTAGCATCGAGTATAGCATTTTTTCTTAAACTATCTTCATATTCACTAGGATTTTCAATAGAAAAATTTATTGAATCAATTCTTAAATTATTGCCTATAGAATTAGGCTCCATAGAAATTTGATCTATTAAATTACCAATATTATCTATTTTTCTATATTTGAAAGATGTGAAGTGAGAAACTTTATATCCAATTATTTCAGATTTTCCTTGATTATATTTGTATTGTGGATTGATAGTATATCTTGTTGTTTTTATATCAGTCTTATCTATATTATTTTGATTTAAAATTTTTAATAATTTCGTATTATCATTGGATACATTAGTTACAGATTTAGATACAATTAGGTTTGTTGATTCTATTCCTACAATTATTTCCACTAGATTGGGCTCAAGCATTATTTTAGAAGCTCCGTTAACCCATATACCATTTTGAGAATTTGTAATTATTTGAGTAGTATTTGAAGATTTAAGATTCTCTGGATTAATTTGTTGGAGAGTACTTGTTTTATTTGAATTATTTATAGTTTGATTTTGATTTTCTGATTCAGTCCTTTCAACTGAACAAGAAAGTAAAATAAAAATAAGTGATAAAAGGGATATATATTTCATTATTGAATTCATATTATTATGTTAAATTAAAAGAAGATAGTTACAGTTTACATAAATAGGAATAAAATAATAATAAGTATTTATATAAAATTAAACCCTATGAAATATTTTTCTAGAATATGGAAAATAATTACTGAGCTCTCAGAAAGTTTATTACTGGGAATATTATTTTTCATGATATTAAATATTAGCCTTCAAAACTATATAGTTGTAGGAGATAGTATGGTGCCAAATTATACTCAGGATGACAGGTTGGTTTTAATGAAATTTTCTTATATAAGAAAATTTCATTCTGATGAGTTTGTAAAGCCATTCAACCCAAAACGAGGAGATATAATTGTTTTTAATTATCCTTTGAATCCTGAAAGAAGATTTATTAAAAGAATAATTGCTGTTGCTGGAGATAAAATTACCATTAATCAAGGTAAAGTATTTCTTAATGACAAACAAGTAAAAGAGTTATATTTAGAGAGAGATAAATATAAGGATTTATCTGATTTCGGACCTATTACTATTAAATCTGATCATGTATTTGTACTAGGAGACAACAGGTGGGTGAGTAATGATTCTAGAAATTGGGGAGAACTTAGTAATGAATTTATTATTGGAGAACCGTGGTTTAAATATTGGCCATTAAAGTAAATTAGTTTTTAAAGAAAAACCAATTATCTTCACTTTCAAATACCCATGTCGAAAACTGAATGTTTTCTTGATATTTATAACTCCCTTTGAACCAACCCGCAGCTGTTTTTCTTTCACACTCAAGAGGATTTGCATCCCTCTCTTCTTTAGTTATGATTACATCTTCCACAGAATCAATTCCTCTATCTTTGTATAGTTGCAATACCTCATCCGTAGCAACTTGCAGAAAAGAAAGCAAGACTTTTGAATCTCGGGAAAGTTGTACCTCCGCAACTATTTCACCCCAAGCTTGTTCGTTCCCAAGCGTTCCGATTTGTTGACCAGCGGCTACAGATGAACCCAGCACCAATCCAGGTAAAAGTCGGATATGAAGGAAGCTAACATAGTAACCTGGATATTCACTAGATAGGATACTAAATTGAGCCTCTCGTCCATCTGGAGTATCATCGTATAGAACCGTCGAGATTGTACCATCCATAGGGGCAAAGAATTTTGTAGACATCCATTCAAAAGAATGTGGTGTTGTAGAATATAGGCTGTTTTCACGGGGAACTCCCTTTGGTACAAAATAATGCTTCATACTTCTACAGCTCATTCCACTGGGGTCATGTTCCGACGTCCAGCTTGAATAGTCATGCCCAACTCCCGAACGCAATTTTGACATCCTGGAAAAATTATTGAGTTCAGTAAAATTAAATCGGGCTATTTTTGAAATATTAGCCGGATCAAAGTTTTTAGCATATTTAGCTGCTTCTGCTTGATATTCAGCAGCTGCTTTTGCTTTTGACGCCTCATTTTCTTTTCGTACGTCTGCAATTCCTTTTTCACATTCTGCTTTTGCTTCTTTAGGCAGAGATGCACATGGGTTTTTAGAATTCGGGTCAGGTTTTATATGTTGATTTTTATTGCCTTGTGAATATGAATTACTTGAAGTTTTTGATATTTCTGGTTGTATATCCATCTTTACTTTCTGTTCACACATATATTGTGTATTTTCGGGCATTGCTGAACATAATTTTGAAGGGTCTAGTTGTTGAAGATTACCTTCCATTGAAGCTTGTTTAATCTTAGAAATTATTTCAATCATTAATTTATCTTGGTTCGATTGATCTGTCGTTGTATTTTTAGCTTTGACAGTTTCGGCTTGTTTTGGTTTTGGTGATTCTGTATTTTTAGCCTTGATAGTTTCGGCTGGTTTTGGTTTTGGTGATTCTGTATTTTTAGCTTTGATAATTTCAACGGATTTTGGTTTTGATGATTCTGTATTTTTAACTTTGGAAGATGTGTTATTTTGAGATTTAGTTACTGCTTCTTCGTAAGTTTTATCTAATTGTTTTTGTTTATCAATTGCTGTATCCATCACATCTGGCGAACTAGAACAAGAGATTAAAAAAATAGTAAAAATAATAAGTGTCAAGAATTTTGTGTTCTTCATTTTATTTAATTTTTTGGGAATCAATTTAATTTTATTATATTAATATAATAAAATTAGTAACAATCTGCAAACTAAAGTTGTAAAATATATTTCGTTAAATTATTTTGGACCGGTAGCTCAGTTGGTAGAGCGCAACACTTTTAATGTTGATGTCGTGAGTTCGAGCCTCACCCGGTTCAATTCCTTCACTAATAAAATAATCTTCATTACTTAATAATTCATATTTTTATCTACAATTTTTGGATTCTAAATGGATAATCTATTATCTATGCATAAAGAGTTGTGATATGAGATAAAGCTTATTCTGACTGATTATCTTTTGAAAAATATTTGATTACATAAAACTTGATGACTAAATCGACATCTAATGCAACTGAAATCATTTGTTAAATGGTTTCAGTTTACCTATCCATAAT
>JAPYRX010000001.1:190408-214779 GCA_029936815.1 Dehalococcoidia bacterium | reverse complement strand
ATTAATTACAGATCCAAATAATTGGGGATGGAGCTTAGCTTTTGCAAATAAAGAAGCTGAATTCACTGCTCCTGGAAGCACAAAAGATATATCTCCTAAATGCCCACCCGGATGTCCGCCTAGTCCAAATCCTTATAAACTTATAAAATAAAGGTGAACTATATGAGTGTATCTGTACATATATCAATAGATATGGAAGGAATAGCTGGAGTGGTTGACATTGATCAAACCGGACGAAAAGGTAATGATTATGAAATGATGAGAAAAGCAATGACACTTGAAGCTAATGCAGCTATAGAAGGCAGTTTTGATGGAGGAGCTAAATCAGTTGTAGTAAATGATAGCCATGGATCAATGAGAAATCTTCTTCCTTATATGCTAGACCAAAGAGCAGCATTAATAAGTGGATCACCCAAACCTCTTGATATGATGCAAGGAGTAGAAGATTCTCCTAGCATATCAATGTGCATTGGTTATCACTCAAGACCAGGTGAAAAAGGAATATTAAGTCACACAATTCAGGGATCTAGTGTTGTACAACATTTTTTTATAAATGACAAACCATCATCAGAATTTGAAATAAATGCAGGTATAGCTGGTTACTACAACGTACCAATTGGCATGATAACCGGAGATACAGACATTGTTAAAGATGCAAAAAACTTGATTCCAAATATTATTGGATCTCCTGTAAAAGAAGCAATATATAAAATTTCAGCCAAACACTTGTCAGGTAATAATGCATTTAATCTAATTAAAACAAATGCTAAAAAAACAGTAATAAATCATAAAGAATTCAAACCAATAAAATATACCGGGATAATAAAAATGGGAATCGAATTCTCCAGTGATCTAATGGCTGATGTTGTTTCAATGATGCCTGGTATTAAAAGAGAATCAAGACAATCAATTTCTTTTGAATCAAAAGATTATATTGAAGCATGGAAAAGTATGTATACAGCAATCTTGCTTGGAGGAATTTCTTATTAATTGGCAGAGGACATACTTAAAATCGTGCTTAGGGACGTACGAGTTCGAGTCTTGCCCTGGGCATTCTCTTAAGTAAATCGGTACTAAAGAGATGTTTTTTAACTATCTTTATTGGGATAGTTTTGGATAGTTTGTTAAATCACATTTAGATCGTTGAATATAGATGCAAGTTCGATTATACCTTCGTAATTTTTTTCTACAGGCTCAAATGCAAAACATAGCCTGGCCATATTATGGCCATCGCCATTAGGAGCGAACATATCTCCTGCTATGTATCCAACTCCTCTATTAAAAACTTCATTTCTAACTTCAGAGATATTAGTTCCGTCTGTCATTTCAAACCATGTGTAACAACCTCCTTGAGGAGATGACCATTTTGCATTAGTGTCTGAAAATGCTTCCAATAAACCCTTTTCCATAGCTTCTTTTTTATCTTTCAAGATTTTATCGTAAGTATTTTTATGTGTTTGAAGATTACTTCTTAGAAATCCGTCAATTGCATAAGCAGTAAATTGGTTCGGGCCAGACCCTGGTTTTACAGACAAAGCTCTATCTATAACTTCTGGACTGGCAGTAAAATAACCCATCCTTAAACCCGGGGCAATAAGTTTAGAAAATGTACCTACATAAATTACCATTCCAGAATTGTCTAAAGAAGCAAAAGCTGGTTCAGGAGAACCTTCAAATCTATTATCTATGTAACAATCATCTTCTAGGATTGGAATTCCATACTTGTGACAAATATTAATTATTTCAATTCGTCTAGATTTAGGGAGGGTTGATCCTGTTGGATTTTGATGTTCAGGGATTGTGTAAAGCATTTTTGGTATCACATCATGTTTATCTTTTATATTTAGAATTGTATCTTCTAATTTGTCAGGTATTAATCCCTGCTCATCCATAGGGGATCCGACTATATTTGCATCATAGTATGCAAGTTGTTTTGTAGTGCCCATGTATACATATTGTTCTGTAATTACATAATCTCCAGGATTAATAAGCGCCTGTATAATTAATCCATTTGCTTCTCCTGAGCCATTACATAAAACGATAGAATCCTTTTCAGTTTTGATACCTCTATCACCATATAGTTTGTTTGCAGTAAATTCTCTAAGAGATTCATCTCCTTGAACATGAGGATAATATGCCATTTCAATAGATACTTTTTCTAAATCTGCATCAACTTTAGCTTTTAACCCATCTATCAAACCATACATAGGGACAGCTTCAAAAGGTGGATAAGCGATAGCGAAATCATATTTTGCGTGATTAACAATTACTCTTTCTGCATTAGTTGATTTTTCTGACCATAGATTATCAAAATCAAAATTATTTGGTGTGCTCATATATCTCCCGTAACTTAGCTTTTAATGATCTTATCATATTTATTTTTTCGGTTCTTTTCTAGCTTCTCTTAGTGTAAGGAAACCAGTAACGGATGTTATGATAGGAAAGCCAAGGAAACCAATAAACCACATCATTCCGCCCCAATTATCTCCTGAAGAAAACATACCTCCTACTAGAGTACACACTGCGAAAAATGTAAAGAATCCACCAACTATCTGACTCATATTTTTTTGTCTTAATATTGCCAAACCTAAAAACAATGTGACTATACCGTTAAAAACAAATAGACTCCTTCCAATAGCTTCACTTATAGCAAACGCATTAATTGGATCACCACCTTCTTTAACCCATTCGCTCAATTGTTCTGTTGCAACCAACTGAAGACCTAAAGAAACCATAAAAACACCTGCTAGCAACATAGCAAAAATTGATGCCAAGCCAGCAAGGTCAGATCCAGGTTTGTCTTCTCCTTGCATGGATCTCGCTAAACCATGAATTCCAATAAAAATAACTAATATAGCAATCGCATATCCAACTGTAGTGATAGTTGCCAATGCGTAATTGTCAGACATTACTTTAAGATCTTCTGCGAATGAAGATCCTGAAATAAACCCTTCGTCTACGATGATCATAACAATCGTTAGAATTGGACCTAAAAACATAAATGCCCCTACAAGTCTTTTGGATAACATAATTGCCTTCTGAATAATTTAATAGTTATTGTTTTCATATAACAATACTAATACTTAAATGTCAACAAAGAAGATGAACAGTTTCCTAACTTAACTATAATCATTAAGTCAAAAAAATCACCATTAGGATTATTCATACGATAAAAGGGTTTGTTGTTTGTAATAGATATTATATATATCCTATAATTAATTCCTAAGGAGAAGGTCGCGAGTTCGAATCTCGTCTTCCTCTCCAAAATCTACCTAGAAAAATATCTAAAGAGAGTGAAATATGAAATTTGTATTATTCAATAATGGTACTCCGGGATTATTAAGAACAGATGGAGTCGTAGATCTAAGTAAAATAATCCAACCAATTACTTCAGAAACCGGGCAAAAAGCTATGGAAGCAATCATCTCGAACTCAAAGAATCTTAAATCTGAACTTGAACATATTGAAAAATCTGGTAATGCATTATCAATTTCAAATGTATCTTTACTTGCGCCACTTCCTCAACCTAGCAAAATTTTTTGTATGGGTGGAAATTACACCGAATTTGGCCATCGAGAACCAGGGCCAATGTGGGGTTTTCAAAAATCTAACAATACTGTTATAGGGCCAGGAGGAACAGTAAATCTTCCTCCTGAAGATGCAAACATCTTTCACCATGAAGCTGAATTAGTACTAGTATTTGGACGTGCAGGTAAAAATATCAATGAAGAAGAAGCATTTGACTATGTATTTGGATATACTTGTGGCGTTGACGTATCTGCTCGTATGCCTGGCGGATCATTTAAATTTCAACCCTGGCGTGGAATTTCCGAACATAAATCTTACCCTACCTTTGCTCCTATGGGTCCTGCTTTAGTAACTAAGGATGAAATTACTGACCCTCAAAACGTACAAATTCGCTTAACTGTTGATGACCAATTAAGAGGAAATTTCAACACATCTGATATGGCTCACTCTATTGCAAAATCTATTGCTTTTGTAAGTCAATTTGAAAGTATTAATACAGGAGATGTATTATACACAGGTACAAATCACCAAGGGCTTGGGGCAATGCAAGATGGTGATAATATAAATATAGAAATAGATCGAATTGGAGACTTTTCTTTTAATGTTAAAGATTCACTAAAACGACAATGGGATAAAGGAATAGATGAAGAAACTGCTGAAGATATCCGGGAAGGAACTGGTGGCCCAGGACGAAGAAAACGTCCAATCTCCTAAATATAATCAATAAAGTATCAATAGAAGAAATTATTTTTATTTAATCATATTATTTATTTTTTCGGTAATATTTATTATTGCTTCAAGTTTAGTTGTCACTTCCCATAAAAATAACAAGTAATGGGAAATGAATTAACGTCCAAACCTTATAAAACAGCGATTATATAAAATGCTTTAATCGACTTAATTAGGAATATTTATTTTTCAAATACAATGAAGCACAAGATAATTCTTTAAGCTTTAGGTAAGCTTCATCTAAATCCATAGGATTAGATGAAGATGGAGCAAATCCGCAATCAGGGTTTAAAGTTATTTTATCTGTTCCTAAATAATTTATAGCTTCTTCAACTTTGGAAACAATAGAATCAGATTTTTCTATATCCTTGGAAGTATGATCTACTACCCCCATACCTAAAATTTTATCTGATGGAAACGTCTTTAAAATATTAAGTCCTCCTGCAACCGGAGAAGCCAATTCAATCGCTATTCTGTCTACATTTAATTGGTCAAATGCATCTGATATCAGATCATAAGGCCCTTCAGAACCGTGAAAGCGATTATAATGAGCATGACATAAATGTACAGAGAAAAATACTGAGTCAAAATCTTTAATAATTTTATTCGTCGATCTTACACTCAATTCAATTTCTTTATCTATATCACTTATTTTCTCTCTCTTTCTGTATTCAGGGTCAACCAATAAAGCCAACCACGGGTCATCAAGTTGAATATTTAAAAAACCAGCATCAATCAAATCAGAAATTTCTTTTCTAATTATAGGAATACAATCTTCAATAAATTCTGCTCTGTCAGGGTATATCTTAGAAGAAAATTTCTCATCCCACATTCTTCTACCAATCGTATATGCAGAGGGAAGTGTAACTAACAATTTACTTCCACCAAAAGAATGTCTCATCGTAAATTTAGCTTCATTTAATGCTATAGATTTTATTTGTTTAATTTTATTTACTACAGCAGGATACGTATTTGTAGTATGAGAATCTTGATTAACAGTACCTACTCCAATTAAATCATTTCTAAAACCATCAACAGAGTCAGAAAAAACTTTAACATAACTTTCCCTTCTCCATTCTCCATCAGTTATATAGTTTAATCCCGCTTTTTCTTGAAGTGTTATTGCAAATGGGACAGCAGTATCAAGGATACTTTGGAAATTTTTGTCTGAAATATCTCCTCTTTTTCTGCTTTCAACAACTTCCATTACCCATTTTGGCCTAGGTAAACTTCCAACTACAAAAGAATCAAAAGGCTCAGGTAATCTTGAATCATGATTATTCATTTATTTTTGCTTCATTTTTGCTTCATCAATGATATTCTATTTTTTCTTTATTGATTTTAAACATATCTAATTATAACCATTAAGTCAAAAAAGCTATTCTACTAATGAATAAATAAGATCTAAATTAATGAAGTCCAAATATTTTAAGTTGTCAAAATTTTCATCATGGAACATAATAAGTTATATTACAAAAGGTGATGATATGTTAAATAATAAAACTCAACCAAAATACAATACAATCCATCAAAAAAATATTGAAATAACAATGAGGGATGGAACTATTCTAAGGCATAATATAACTCGTCCTGATATTGATGGTAAATTCCCAGTTCTACTAGAACGAACTCCTTATAACAAAGAAGGGGGATCAGAAAATAATGTAGGATCTCCAGAATTTTTTGCTTCCAGAGGATTCATTGTCATAATTCAAGATGTTAGAGGAAGGTTTGCTTCTGAAGGTGAGTTTTATCCTTTCAAAGACGACGGCAACGGAGAAAACAAAGATGGGTACGAAACTACTGAATGGTTGGCTAAGCAAGAATGGTCGACTGGAAATATTGGTACTATCGGAGGTTCTTATTCTGGTGCAACTCAATATAGAAATGCCATAAGTAATCCACCAAGTGTAAAAGCTATGTTTGTAAGAGAATCATCTACAGATTATTCACAAGAATGGGTGTATAGAGGAGGTGCATTCGAATTAGGATTCAATCTAGGGTGGGCTCACAGAGTTACTTTAGCCAACTTAAGTCATCTTGTTAAAAAAAATGAATACAAAGATACTGAAAAAATGTTAATTGATGTTGAAAACAATCTAGATGATTGGCATAAACAAATCCCTCTAAATCCAACAGAATTTGTTAATGGATTAAGTGATTGGTACAATGATTGGGTAGACAATCCTCCAGATTCAGACTACTGGAAAGAATTTGATATGTCTGACCAATTAAATAATGTTGATATACCTATATATCATCTTGGGGGATGGTTCGATGTGTTTTTAAATGGAACTCTTAAATACTATAAAGGTGTGAGTGAAAATGGAAAATCAAAACATTCAAGAGAAAATCAAAGATTAATCATAGGACCTTGGGTTCATGGTCCAACAAACATTAATAATAGCTTTGCCGGAGAATTTGATTTTGGAACAGATGCTGCAATAGATTTTAATGAACTAAGGTTACCATGGTTTGATTTTTGGTTAAAAGGAGAAAAAAACGGAATAAATAAAACAAAAAAAATTAATTATTTTGTTATGGGGAAAAATGAATGGAAAGAGTCTGATGAATGGCCACTAAAAAACACATCTTATACCAACTATTATTTTAATAAAGAATTTAACAACGAAATAGATTCTATTTATAGCGGAACTCTATCTGAAACAAAAGAAAACAAAGAGTCACAAATATCATATTCAAATAATTTAAGAAATCCTATTCCTTCTTTAGGAGGGAACACATTATCTATTCCAAACGGAGTATTCGAACACACAAATATAGATAAGCAATGCATAACTTTCAGTACTAATCCCTTAGAAAAAGAGCTTGAAATCACAGGCCCTGTTTCCGCAATAATATATGTTAAATCAGATAATCAAAACAATGATTGGGTAGTAAGATTATGTGATGTAGCCGAATCAGGATACTCAAGAATTGTTTGTGATGGAATTTACAGATCAACCGATACTCCTGGCAAAACACAAACTATAAAAGTAAATATGTGGGCTACAAGTAATATATTTTTAAAAGGGAACAAACTAAGAGTGTCTGTATCAAGTAGCTGTTTCCCAAGATTTGACAGAGCATTGAATGACAACTCAGAAAAATCTAACAATAACTTATTATGCGGCGGAATCAATCCTTCTCATATTATCTTACCAGTTATTAATAACTAAATATTAATTATGAAACAAACAAAAAATTCAGAATTTCCTTCCATCGAAATTTCAGGAAATCATTATGAGATGGGATACGATTTAGGTAAACAAATATCTAATAGTATTTGTGAATATTTAGATTGGATTAGATTTAAATCTAAAGAAACAAAAATAGAATCTCATAAAAGATCAATGTTATTTTATAATTTAATAAAAAATTATTCAGATAACTATATCAAAGAAATTACAGGAATATCAGACGGTGCAAATATTCCATTTGAAGATGCAATGTTATGCCAAGTCAGATTTGGTAATTTAAACAATAATAAAAACGATGGGTGTACAGCATTTAGTTATAAGGGTGATAGTACACAAAACTCAAATTTATATATTGGCCAAAATCAAGATATGGAATCAGAATTTTTAAATTTTGGTTATATATTAAAAATTAACCCAACTATCCCAATTCCTAAAATTATTATGTTTACTTTCCCTGGCCAAATAGGATACGCAGGATTAAATGAATACGGAATATCAAACTTTGCTAATGCTTTATATAATTATCAACCCCAAACAGGACTTCCACACTACATTTTAAAACGAAAAATTTTAGAACAGAAAACATTAAAAGACTGCAAAAATATATTGAATACCATTAGTCTGTCAGAAGCTGGTAACGTTCTAATATCAGATTCAAATGAATATATTGATTATGAATTTTACAATAAAGAAAGATACTCTTACGAAACAGATGATAACAACTTTCTAATACACACCAATCACTATTTGACAAACGAATTAAAAAAATTTGAAGATGGAACACTTCCGGATTCACCCATAAGGTTAAAAAGAATGATCGAATTAACAAAAAACACTTATGGATATATAACAATTGATTCTTTAAAAAACATGCTTGCTGATCATTACAATTATCCTGCGTCTATATGTAGACATGGAGCTGATAACATGGATAGTATTTCAGGGTACATAGCAGATCCGAAAAATAAAACATTTCATGTGAGAAAAGGTTTTGGTTGTGAAATGAATTGGAAAAGTTACAAATTTGATTAACAATGTTTGTATTGATTTAGTTCACATCCTGTGCAGATTCTTAATGCCCTGGGCATTCCCGTTTTAATTGCAATTAACTTTCCAATCCTCTATTATCATTTTTAAAACAGATACAATTTATTTCAGGAAGGTTAATTATGACAGATAAAATGGTTAATGGAATATTATTTATAATCGCTGGGCTCGGGTCAATAGCTGTTTATGTGATTCTAGGGCCTGAAGGTATTAGCACATCAGGAATTCTAGATCAAGGGCATACAGAAAAAATTGCAGCTTATACATTACTTACTATCCCACTAGCTTTTATGATGACAAGGAATGTTGAAAGAAATACTTTCATCGACGCCGGGTTACTAATAATAGTTGTTGGTTTGAGTATGGGCCTTGTTTCAGATGCTATAAACAGCGCTGAATTAAGTGCTGAATCTGACGCTATTGGAGAAGCGATTGCGTGGACAGGTTGGTCTTCAATGTATCTTGGAATATTCATAACTGGAATAGGATATTTACGAACCAATCTTTTCCCTAAATGGCTATCAGGGTTATTATCGGTTGCATCCTTTGCAATGTTTGCTTTTCTTGCTATCTTGAGCGGTGAACAGTTATTAAACAATCAGGATATTGTGCCACCTTTATGGATGCTTAATAGCCTAGTTCTAGTTATCTTGGGAATATTCACTATGAGACCTAAATGGTTATCAGGTTTATTAAAGTGAACTGATAACTTTTTTCATAATTAAATTATTACTGGTATTACTGTAAAAGATTTATTTGAGATACCCCTTCTAAAAATGAAGACCTAAATTGTATTCCCCATTTACCTTTTATTTTTGTAACTATCCACAATGTTACAAAATTATGATATTCTCTGTTTTCTTTATTTCTTCTAGATTGATGAATAGTTAAATGAATTTTATCATCTGAAGATTGTATAGCTTTAATATCTAAAGTTATCGTTTTCCCCCAACCCTCTTTTTCCAAATCAGCCGTTTGCTTGTCAAAGCCCTTTAGAAAATCTTCAGCTACATGAAATATTGAAAAAGCATTTTCCCACAATCTTACATGGGGAAAATGCATCGCTTCGATACATATATCTCTATTTCTTTCGTTAAAACCTTTTTCCCAATACATACATAAATCTATTGCTTCTTGTTCATAATTTTCATTCATAAGATAACCTCTTAATTGATTTAATAAATTATAACCATTCAACCAAAACAAATTTCCCCGTTAGGTGTTATTAACTATTATTTAATATGTACTGTTTAATGGTGGTTATCGTAGGGGATTATCTAATATTATTCAATACGATGAACAGGTCGGTAGATTTTGTCCAAATGGATGATTAAGGTTATCTTGGGAATATTCACTATTAGAAGAGCAGAGTAAACTGATATTCAAAGGAAGATATCTACATCAACCAAACGGTTACACTGAAAAAACACTTCCTGAATAAATGCTTGAATTCAAATTTAATCGGTGGCATCTCAGTGGTATCAATATTGCATTAATGTTTTGTTTCTACAAGTTATCTTTTATATAATCTAGCATTTTCACTAAAAACAATGGCATCATCTTTTGATCTGCCAATAAAAACTTCTGATTTCAATAACCTGTTTTCTAACAATTGAAACATAATAATTCCTTGAGAATTACCCCATTGTTGAACTCCAAAAACATCATCTTCTTTTTTTGGTTCATCCCACCAAACATAATTATAATCATTTTTGTAAACCCTCTCTTGGTAAAGCTCATAAATCACAATACCTGAATTAATTTTTACTTTAAGAGGATCAATGTTTCCTTTAATTAAAAAAGCATTGTTAGATACATCTAAATGTCCAATGCCTACCCTCCAATACGAAGGGTCTAATTCATGAGGTGCAACTGACAAATGCCCACTCCAGTACTTTTGCCTATTATTCCCAGCATATCCATTAGTGCCTTGTTCAAACCAATTCCCAGATAAAGTTCCATCAACATCATAATCGATTTTGCCAGCTTGTGGTTTAATAGTTCGTGTCATTTTTTTCAATAACTCTTTACTAATCTCTTCAGGAAAATACTGGAATGGATCAACTGTATGTACTTTCCAATATTCATGATCATATAAAGATGGTGTAATAAATCCAGGCAAAACGATTTCAAAATCATAAACTCCGAAATCTAATGTCTGCCCTCCAGTATATCCTAACAATTGGCCTGCTTTTATTATTAATCCATTAAATCCACGACCAGATTTTTCATCCTCATAACCTTTTTCAATTTCAGGTATAACTGAAGTCATTAAATCAAAGTAACTAGTAAATGTACAATTGTGAGCAATATCCAATCTCCAATCTGCAAAATCCTTTTTTTCGCCGGTGTCAGTCACTATTTCCCTTTTTCCAATTTGGTAAATAATCCCATCTTGTATTGCACGAACTTCATATATATCAGGACCAAGTTCTCTGTTAAAAGGTTCAAAATACATGTGATCAATAGGAGTAATATGAGCCCCAACAACTTGTCCCATTGGTGTTAAGTATGCTATATCATTCATTTGCATAGGAGAATTTGTAAAAGTTACAGGGCCAGATCCTTCGCAATCCCTTCCCCATGAACCCCAAAAGCGAGTTGCTACAATTTCAGGCACTTTTATTACAGATCCATCTTTATTTTTTTTATTTAATATTAAATGTTGAGTTGAATCATTCTTAATAATAGGATCATCTATTTTAGACTTCTCATCATCATGCTTTTGATCTTTACTAATATTTTTTGTATCTGTAACTAACTGAGATGTATCGACTATAATTTCTATTTCATTACAAGAATTTTGAATACATTCTTGTAAAATAACCAAAGTTTTTGTTTCTATAGGAGAATGAAGATCAAATTCAAAATCGTCATTGCCGGTCCATCTACTCTGATATGTCCATTTCAAACTTGAATTCAAAGCAGTCCGATGACTCTGACACAATATTTTGGATTTTTGGGAATCAAGGGAACAAGTAGCTGAAAGTTCTTTAGATAAATTGCCTGTTGGTGGTGAAACTTTATTAACAGTATTTTCATCTACGTTTTTAATTACCTCTTTTTCTCCTGAGTGCTTAATTACTTTCCTATCTATGTTTTCAACAGCATTTGAAGACCCATAACAACTGATAAGAAATATAGGCAATAACAATATCAAAATATAAATTGTTTTTTTCATATTTAAATTATAACCAATAAGTCAATAATTAATTAGATGCTGTGGTTGTAGGTTGTACCTAGCCAAGGCAATTTATTTTTTGTGAAGTTTTTGTATAATAGTTAGATGAAATTATTCGAGAAATTATTTGTAATATTAATAGCACCATTATTTTTAATACTTTTTATTGTGAATATTATTAATAGTCCTTTCAGATTTGTTCGTGGGGCAATTAAAAAAATCTATAATCACAAAAAAACTACAAAGCATTAAAATCTATTTTAGATACAAATTTAATGTGTCCAATTAGAGTACTTCCTATTAGAGATTGGGAAGTTGAAATCTATGAAAAGCGACAAATGACTCAATGAGTTAAAAGTTTGATATCGAAATAATTAATAATACAAAGATATAAAATCTAGATTGCAATCAAATCTGATTCTATTCCTTTACTGTGTAAAACCAAATCAGCATACATACATTTATAAACACAAAACGGATGCCCTGCTGCAGCCCATATTTCATCAAATCTATTTAATGATTTATCAACATACACTTTTGCATCCGAAGGTAATCCCAATGGAGAGACTCCACCTATGCTATAACCAGTTCTATTTTTAACAAAATCAGCATCAGGTCGATATAAATTCCCGCTTTTGCCTATTAATTTTCCTAAAGCTAAAGTATCACATTTTTTATCTCCAGAAATTAAGGCCATCACTAAATGGTCATCTCCAGTTAAATCTACTTTGTAATTAAAAACTAGTGATTTAACTATAGCGCCTACATGGACACCAATAGATTTCGCAGCGTCTTCGGCTGTCTTGGCTGATGTATCTAAAGCTACTAAATTAATATCTAAATTATTATCATTTGAATACTTAGAAATTCTCTTTGGTCCGGAAGAGTTTAATATTTTATTTTTATCCATAATTCATTATAACCATTAAGTAAATTAATTCAAAAAACATTTCAGAAAACTATTCACCAAACTTCAAATGTACAAAATTTCCTTCTACCCATGATTCAGATTGGTCGCAATAATTTTCAGATCCTGGATCTCCTGAAATACCCTGAGAGTCTATAATCCACATACCATCATCACTCATATCAATAAGCAATCTTAAATTTGCTCCCATTGGAGCAAGATAATTCGGATCAAAGCCAGTGTTACAAACTGTTACACCCGTACCTCCAACTTCAAATCCTCCTCTATCATAAAGCCTACCTAAATCTCCAATAATTGATATAGGATGATTAAGATTAATCTTATGCAAATTCCCCCATCTCCAATTTTCAGTGTTTTTACCGAAATTACTATTCAAGTCATTAATTACTTGTTTCATAGTTTCAACTATCAATTCCTCTCTGGTTTTTGACTTTATCCATCCTTTACTATCTTCATTTACAATTAAGTAATTTGCTATAGCAGCAGCAGAAGGATATATTTCCTGAGTGATATTATTTGGAAACCATTCTTTTGTTAAAGCCAAAGACCAATCATTAAAAAACATTTCAAATATTGTTGTTGCAACACTATTAGAATTAGTATCACAATCCCAATCATTCAATATAGTATATGTTTGTTCTAAACTAGAATCAGATTTAATAATTTTCAACAATTTCGGCAAGCACTCTAAAGCTCTTTCTGAGTGCATATCATATTGTATAGATTTCATTAAATCCATATCTACTATATCCTCCGATTCCAATCTTTTTCTTATTCTTCTCATTCTATGCCCACTACTCCATGCTCCAAAAAGCGGATATGGATAATCATCTTTGGCCGGTCTATTATTTGCGGTACCAATCCATCCTCTTGCAGGATTTTTAATACCTGGCATGTCATCATTAGGGATTAATCCTTTCCATTGATATTTTTTATCCCACCCTGGTTTAATTCCCTTGAAATGTAAATCTCTTGTAGGAATTTTTCCCATGGATTGATAACCAAAATCTTTATCTTTTGTTGCATACACTAAACTTAATGTGGGAACCTTCCAGTCCTGAAAGCTATTGAGAAATTCTGTCGAATTTTTACTTAAATTAATATTAAATAAATCAGTAATAAAACTACAATATTCAAATCCAAGCCAATTTAGAGTTACCGGTTCTTTTATATCTACCCATTTAGGTAATAGTTTATTTACAACTGGACCATTAATGGTAGATTTAATATCAATTTGAATATCATCTTTGCCTTTGATTTTTATAGTTTCATTTCTTTTTTCAAATTGAATATAATTACCATCATGTAAATATTCGTCAGCGTTATTCTCATTTGGTTTCTCATAATACAAATCTCTTTGCGAACAAATATTGTTTGTTATTCCCCAGGCAACATTTGTGTTTCTTCCCATAAATATAACAGGAACTCCAGAATAAGACATACCCATCATATTAAATTTATCTCCTTCTAATTGAATTTGATACCAACAAGATACAGCACTAAATGCGATATGAGGATCGCTTGCCAGAAGAGGGAATTTTGTTTTAGATTTTTCAGGGCCTACAACCCAATTGTTACTTCCCAATCCATCTTCAGATGAGGACGTTCCGCTTCCATTCAAGTTGGCATTTGATGAACCCGGAACATATTCACCATCAAATAAAATTGTTTCACCATCAGCTTCTCCTCCAACATAAATATCTAGCAAATCCTTATCATTTATGTATTTCCTAGCATATTCAGGCATTATTAATAACGGAATTCTAACTGTCAAATAATATCTAAATTCACTCATTATTGCTAAAGAATCAATAGCGTTCCATTTGTCAGGTTTGTAATCAAGTATTGAAAATTCTAGAGGTAATAAATCTCTGTTTTTATCTATATAATTATTAATACCGTCTGTAAATGAGTTCAATAACTCTTTAGACCAACTTGGCATTGAAGAATATTCTTTCTTTGCAATTGAGACAAAATCTATTGTTTTACCAACCAAATCTATGTCTAGAGTTTTTTCTCCCATCACTTCTGAAAGAGATCCGATTGCTTTCCGGCGAAGATAATCTAGTTGAAATAATCTGTCATGAGCTAGAACCATTCCATATCCAAAAAACAAGGATTTATCATCTGTAGATTTTATTTTAGGAATTCCGTGATCTTTTCTTTCAAGTTCAAATCCCTCACAATTATTTAATAAAATTTCTGTACGTATAGAATGATTTGATTTTGCTAAATCATTCCACCAATCATAAAAATCGTTTTCACTATTGAAATCACTTGCCACAATATTTGAGATGAGCTTGGCATCACCTAGATCTTTTAATATTTTTAAATCAAAACTTGAAATCATCCTCATTCTCCAAATAGAAATAAATAATAATTAAATTATAACTAATATGTCAAAATTAATATTAATACCTTTGATGTAATATATAGCTATGATTGAAATTAAAACAGACAGATTAAGTTTTATAAAAGAAAATGGTAGGAAAGTTAAAGATGTCAAATAAGAAAAAAAATCCACAGGCCTTAATTTTTGATGTTTTTGGAACCGTTGTTGATTGGAGAACTAGTATAAAGAATGGGTTAAAAAAACTAATGCCAATATCTTTAAATGAAAACGAACTGGAATCTTTTGCTGTTGAATGGCGAACAGGCTATACAGAATTTATTATGGAGTTCAATTCAGGTAAAAAAAACTGGAAAAAAATAGATGATGTACATTTTTCAAAGCTCTTAGAAATTTTGAAAAAGAAGAACTATTTAAAACTATTTGAAGATTCTCAAATAAACGAAATTAATTTACTGTGGCATAAATTAGACCCATGGCCTGACACAGTTGAGGGACTCAATTTACTGAAAAATAAATTTTCGATAGGGACTCTCTCGAACGGAAATTTTTCTCTATTACTTAATATGAGTAAATATTCAAAATTAAATTGGGATTTCATATTTTCTGGAGATATATTCAAAAAATATAAAACTAATCCAAGGGTCTATAAGGAAGCATGTGATTATCTTGGTCTTAATGAAAATGAAGTAGCACTTGTTGCTGCCCATGAAAGTGATCTTTTAGCTGCTAAAAAAGCAGGACTACAGACTTTCTATATAGAAAGGCAAAATGAATTTACAGAATTTAAAAAACCTAAAAACATAAGCGAATTTGATATAACGGCTAAAAACTTCATAGATTTAAATTCGAAATTATAACTATTTAATAAAATTAATTCTTATTTCTACCATAGAACTGATGTCTTGAAACATCTTCGTTATAATCTATTTTCTTAGATTGTATTCCTAATATTTTTGAAGCATTATTTAAAAATATATTTTCTTCTAATTCTTTAGAAACCTCTAGCTTTTCCCAATCCTTCAACCATCGTTCCGGGGTAATAAACGGATAATCAGATCCAAATAATATTTTGTGATTAAGCCTGGTAATAGATTCATGTATGAGCTCTTTAGGGATATATTTTGGCGACCATCCCGAAAGATCAATAAATACATTAGGTTTATGTAAAGCTACTGCAATTTGATCGTTTATCCATGGCCAACCAGGATGAGCTAATATGATAGTTAAATTTGGAAAATCAGCTGCAACATCATCCATCCCTGGAATAGGTGCACTATATTTTAATTTTAAACCCCCGCCTCCAGGAGTTCCTGTCCCAGATGCTGCCATTCCACAATGAAAAAGTACAGGCACAGATAATTCTGAACATTTTTGATAAAGAGGATAAAATCTCTCGTCATTTGGATAAAAAGCTTGTTGAACCGGATGTAACTTTAAGCCTTTTAGACCAAGGTCAACTATTGATCTCTCTAATTCATCTATAGCTTGTTTCTCTTTCCATGGATCTATTGCAGCAAAAGCTATAAATACATCAGGATATTTTTTCACAATACTAGAAATATAATCATTAGAATCAGGCGGTTCTCCAGTGGTAGTTTCAGAGTCAATCGAAAGCAAGAGAGCCATCATATCTAATTTTCTATACTTACTTGCTATATCATCTATCGTTTCATGATTATCATTAGCATTGAAAAAATTTCGCAAAGTATTTTCCATATGAGAAGGCGGTAAGCCAAGCTGTCTTGGAATGTGTACGTGCATGTCGATTGCTTTCAATATCAAAAACCCTTATAGTCAAATTTACTTAATAAAATAACAGAGTTTTGTCTGTATATAAAGGTAATTTAAATACTTTAGTAGAGGTATCATGGAAAACAATGTTCATTACACAAAATTAACACCTATATCATTTTTGAAACGAAGTACTTATGTATACCCTAATAAGCCTGCAATAAAATATGGAGATCGTTCATATACATACCAAGAATTTTCTAACAGGGTGAATAAACTTGCAGGAGCATTGAAATCACAAGGGCTAGGAATAGGAGACAAAGTAGGGTTTTTAGTTCCAAATATTCCTGAAATGCTAGAAGGACATTTCGGCCCATTGAAAATAGGAGCAGTTTTAGTAGCAATTAACATTCGATTATCAGCCAGAGAAATATCATATATATTAAATCATTCTGAAGCTAAAATTCTTGTTTTCGATTCAGAATATGGAGATATAATTGAAAAGATAAAACCTGAATTGAAAAATATCAAATGTTTTGTTCAAATAGTAGATACTGAACCTGAAAATAAAAATATTAAATCTATTGAATACGAACAATTTTTATTGACCTCTCCCTATGGAGATCATTCCATATCTTTAGAATCAGAAGAAGATCCAATAACAATTAATTACACATCAGGAACTACTGGAATACCAAAAGGAGTCCAATATAGCTCAAGAGGTGCATATATTTCTGCTTTAGGGAATGTAATAGAATCTGGTATGTCTAATAAAACAAATTATTTATGGACACTTCCTATGTTTCATTGCAATGGGTGGTGTTATCCATGGGCAGTAACAGCAGTTGGAGGAACGCATGTGTGTTTAAGGCAGGTTCGTCCTGATGAAGTATATAGATTAATTTCAAAAGAAAATATTACAAACATGTGTTGCGCCCCTACAGTTTTAACTGCAATGTATACTAGTAAATATGCTGAAGGTCAAAATTTAAGCGGATTAACTGTTCTTACTGGAGGAGCACCTCCAGCTCCAAAAGTAATAAGAAGCATAGAGCAAATGGGAGCTGAAATAATTCATATTTATGGATTAACGGAAACCTATGGCCCAATGACATTATGTGAATATCAACCTTCGTGGGAATTAATGAGTAGCGAAGAGCGGGTGAAAATCAAATCTAAGCAAGGGGTTCCTTATATTACTGGAGATGACGGCCTGAGAGTAGTAGATGAAAACATGAATGATGTAATGAAAAATGGAAAACAAATGGGAGAAGTTGTCATGCGTGGAAACATGGTTATGTCTGGTTATTTTAATGATAAAGACGCAACTGATAAAGCATTTACAGGTGGATGGTTCCATTCAGGTGACCTGGCAGTATGGCACAGTGATGGATACATAGAATTACAAGACAGAGCTAAGGATATAATTATTTCTGGCGGTGAAAATATCTCTAGCCAACAAGTAGAAAAAGTCCTAATGGAAAATGAAGGTGTTTCTGAAGTAAGTGTTATCGGAGTTCCTGATGATAAATGGGGAGAAGTACCCAAAGCTTTTGTAACAACACGTGATGGGATTACATTAACTGAAGAAGAGTTGATAGAGTTTGCTAAAGAAAGAATAGCTCGTTTTAAAGCTCCAAAATATGTAGAATTTGGTCCTTTACCAAAAACTGCAACAGGAAAAATACAAAAGTATATATTAAGAGATAAAGAATGGGCTGGTAAAGAAAAGAGAATCCAAGGATCACTTTAGTATTACTTTTGATGTAGCTAGAGTAACGGCGCAGGTTAATTGACAGGGGAATGGATTAAGGGGCCTGTATTTGCTTTTTACATATTATCATTCTTCTTATTACTTCTATATTCATAACTACAGCAACGAATACCAATATTAATTCAACTTGATTCAATAAAGCACCCAACAGTATTACAAAGATACGCATATCTCTTCCAATACGTATACTTCTTGTGTTTATATAAGTTTTCATTAAATTGTCATATTTATCTGCAGTATAACTAAGCATAAAAGAGCCTGTAATTGCAAAAAAGCCTATTATTAAATATAAATTTTCACTACTGTTAGATTGTAGATGCCATGTCAAACCAAACAATAAGAAGGCATCTGCATAACGATCCAAAACAGCATCAAACCAACCCCCATAACTACTTTCTTGATATTTCAAACGTGCTACTTCCCCGTCACAACCATCGATAATAGATGAAAATTGAGCTAATATGCCTCCTATAATTAATGGGATATAGGATCCAATAGCAAACAAGAGTGAAGCAATAAAAGCAATGCTAAAGGCAAATACTGAAATTTGATTTGGCGTAATATTGGTAACAGCCAATTTCTTTGAAATCCAAATAGAAACAGGTCGATTACAATATCGTGCTATGATTCCATCTTGTTGTTTGTTAAGGTTTTTCAATACCTCAGATTCAGCCTTACGAAATGAATCCGGATCATTGACATCGGCCCAAAATCTACCCTCAATCTCAAAAGTGCCAACTTTGTTTTTGCTTGCCAGATGCTGTATTGCATCTGTTAGAAAACCCATGTCTTTATTTACACATATTTCTAAGACTTCGAAAATTGCAGGGGTACAATAAAATATTCCTGTGTCAAAGGCGTCATAGCTTTTCAATTTTTTCCCTATTTTAGTTATTTTATTATTATCAAGTTTAACTTTGGTAACAATATCAATAGGAATCATTGAATTTTGGATTTTTTTATCTATTGCCAAAACAACATCATTTGCATTTGACTGCGAAAATAAATCTTTAACTATAGATGAGTCAAACAGATGATCTGACATCAATAACAAAAAAGGATCTTTTATTTTATCCTTAACACTGAGTACAGAAAAACCGTTTGGTTTATGTTCCCATTCAGAATTATAAATAGTATGTATTGGTAAATCGATGTTTTTACTTAATTTTTTCAAAATAGCTTCTAAAGGATCTTTTTCATGCCCGGTTACAACAAAAAATTCACTTGCACCAGCTTTTTTAGCTGTGCGGATTGTACGTTCTATTAATGGTAATCCAAGAAATTTGACAAGGGGTTTACTAGTTCCTTTTTCTTGTAATCTTTCTCCTTTTCCAGCAGCAATTATTACACATTTCATACTTTTCTCTATTTATTATAAATAAGTTTTCAAAGCAAAATCACAAACAAATAACTTATTTATTTTTCATTAAATAGTTGAACATGCTACATTCTATAAATTAACTAATCTAAATACCAATAATATTGAATACTATACTAGTTAAAAACAAAATATAAATAATTGACTAACTTTGTGTTGGTGAAATTAATTAAATTAAATTATCGAGGATTATAAATGATAACATTAAATAACTAATACCTATTCTCTGATTCTATTCTATTCTATGTATTCCTGCAAGTTTATTGAAATTATTGACCTTCGGATCATGAAAATTCTACTCTAGTCTTGGAATTTCCTTAAATTAAATGTTGATTTTCAAAAACTCGTTTAATTTATTAATATCTCTTAAATCTTTATTGTAATGGAATGCATTAATATTTAAAGATTCAGCCGAATGTACGGCTTCTAAATTATGTTCTATATAAACCAAATCTTCCACTGCTAGATCAAGTTTTTCCAATAAAATTTTATAATAATTCGGATCTGATTTTTCGGGATTATGCTTTAAAGTAAAAACCTCATAAGATATCTTATCTAATCCATGTTCCGAAAATTCTTTATCATTTGCGCCAGTCAAAACTATTTTTCTATTTGGATAAGTTTCCAATAGATTAAACAGCGGATCATAAATACCTTTATCTGGAATTATTAAAGTGTGGATTGCATCTACCAAAATAATTTTTTTCATATAAGCTCCTTTCTTACATCTTACTTAAGGTATTTTTTATTTACTTTAAGTAGATATGTATAAGTTGGGTTAACAAACTGAGTAACTCTTGCTTCAAGTATTTGTGAAAGTAACATAAATGCTTCTTTTTTTTCAATTGAATAAGAATTTTCCATCCATATTATCATCTCTTGTAATCCTAGTCTAAATGCATCTTCAGCGGGCTTTCCTTGGGCAGTTGTCATTATATGAGTTTCGTTTTCTATTCTTGGCCATGTCATTCCACTTGGCTTTTGCGAAGAGTTACATCTTAATTTAACTTTTCCTCCTGTTTCAATACCTCCTCCTCCACAAATCTCACCATCCCCCTGAATAGCATGCATATCGCCTATATGTAAAAGCGATCCTTCATGAAAAACTGGCAACATAACTGTAGCGCCAGTTGTTATTTCTTGAATATCAAAATTTCCTCCCCATTCTGCTGCCCATCCGTTATGCTTGGTTTCCCTTTCTGGTGCAACGCCTACCATTCCTAACATTGGCTTAATTGGTATAGAAAGGTTTTCACTCCAAATGATTTTTCCATCTAATATTTCACAAACTTTAAATACATCACCTATATTCGATGGCCCCAAATATGAAGGTAGAGCTCCAGTTGATCCACTATATCTTGTCCATCCTATTTCAACAGGATTAATTTCACCTATTTGAACACTTAACATTTCACCTGCTTTTGTGTCATTGATCCATATACATCCTGAAGAGGGATTAGCCCTACCAGTTGGCATTGAGTCACTTCTGTGTTTATTGTATATATCTCGCAATCCAACAGGAATAAGATCAGAATCAGGGCCTCGATTCATTTGAGTTTCAACTTCAAACCATTCATTTTGATTAATATATTCAATTGGTTTATTATTTGAAGAATGCTCGAAATAAAGTATATCTTTATTTATTTTTTTCATAGCTTAATCCTTAATCAAAAATAAAAATAATTAAATTTAATTACTTTTTTGTGTAACAATATTTATTATTACGTCTCCATAATTATCTATAGTATATTGCGAAACACCAGTTTTTTTCAAATCATTAATATTATTAGGTTGATTAGAAACTATCAAATTTAATTCTTTATTATTAAAAACCCCGAATTCAGGAATCTGTTTATCCAAAGAAATTTCTCTTCTATATTTTTTCAACGTATTAGATAGTTCATTATTTTTTGGATTATTATTAATCAAATTTTTCTCGTATTGTTCTTCAATTTCATTTATCGGAATAACGTTTTTCTCATCAAATTCATTAGGAAATTCATATATATTTTTCTCAATACAATTAGTACATTTATAACATTTATAATCAGATGAAATATTTTGCCCAAAATGATTCACAATTTGTAACATCAAACACGTATCAGAATTAAGTAATCCTAATAAGTTGTTCCATTCTTCATGCCTGGTTTTCAATATTTCCTTGGAATTTGTAGTGTCATATTTATCCAAATTTCTCGTATTGCTATAAACTTGATTCCCATGATGATTTAGATAGCCTTCCAAAAATAATCTTTTCATTAACTTTCTTGCGTATTTACCGTGAACCCCAGATCTTTTTTTTATAACTTCATATTCTTCAGGTTGCTCATTTGTAGCATTTAATAAAGCTTCTACATGCTCTATATCTGGAACAATTTGATTAATAAAATAATTATTAATCTCAGAGTCATCTGGTAAACTCATAATTACACAAATTGCATTTTCAAGTTTTCTGCCAGCTCTTCCGATCTGTTGATAATAATCAGTTAAACTTTTTGGCATCCCTAAATGAATAACAAAACCAATATCAGGCTTGTCAAAACCCATGCCCAAAGCTGAAGTACTTACAACAACTTTAAATTTATTATCAAGAAATTGTTGTTCGATATCAGTTCTTTCGCTAGGTTCTAATCTTCCATGATATGCTGTTGCATTCACGCCATTTGCTCTTAACCAAAAAGCAAAAGCTTGAGCTCTTTTCACCGTTAATGTATATATGATTCCCGATCCATGTAAATTTGTTAAATTTTTCTTTATCCATGCGACTGCCTGAACATAATTAATTTCACCAAGATTCACAATTGATAAACTTGTTCGTATTAAATTGCCGGTTATAGTTTTATCTATATTTAAGTTGTGATTCAAATCATCAATCACAACTTCTGAAGCTGTAGCTGTAGTAAATAACAATGATGTTTCATCAGATAATTGAGGCAATATATCTTTTGAAAGTAAATTATAATCAATTCTAAAATCATGTCCCCATTGTGACAAGCAATGAGCTTCATCTATAACTACTAAACCTATATCGTTCACAATTTTAGGGAAAACATTTCTTTCGAAATCACTGTTTGAAAATCTTTCGGGCGATATTATCAAAACATCTAGATTATTGTTTATTATATTATTTCGTGAATCTAACATATTTTCATATTCTTGCGTGCTGTTAATTGTTTGAATGTTTAAAAATCCATTATTTGTAACTGATCTTATTTGATCCTTCATAAGAGACAAGAGAGGGCTTACAATTATAGTAATTTTATTAGATTTTAATTTTAAATATTTTGCGGCAATAAAATATACTGCAGATTTACCCCATCCAGTTTTTTGTACAACTAAAGTTTTAGATCCTGATTTTATTGTAGATTCAATTGCTTCTTTTTGATCTTGATGAAAACTATTGTTTTTTGTACCAATATATGCGTCAAGTAAGCCATAAAGTATGTCAGTATCTTCAATATTATGATCAAGCCTTTGTTCCTGCTCATGGATAAAATTCGCACCACATTTTTCACAAAATATCGCACTTTGTAACGCATTAAAATTACAGTTTAAGCAAACTATCATTATTAATTATAACCATTAATTAATAAACATTGGTTGTGTCCAAGCTTTATGTCCCGAAGATCCAGTAATAACTACTCTTACATATTTTTCTTGCCCTTTAATGATATAAGTAGGACTAAGATCCCAAGTTTCATGTAATACAATTCCATCCTCGCCTATAAATTGAGTTTTATAGTGATATTCAGGGTTTTCTTTAATATAATCTTCAGGATTTGTATCTATATCTAAACTTATTTCGTTTTTATTTATTAGGATGTCTGAAATAAATACTCCTGTTGAAGAATAAAAATTACCTTTTGCAAAATTATCTAGAATGTCTGTCTGAACTCTTGATTCAGCTTTAACCATTATCCAACCTCTTCCTGGATTAGATAAAAGACTACTGAATTTTTTATAGTGATGAGAATCATCAGTAGCAACGCCAAAAATTAATTTACCATCGCTTAGCAAAGAATCCCATATCTCTTCTGTGCTTTTGCTATTTTCATTTCCAAGATTATTAGTAGCAGAATCTCCATTAAAAACTTCGAAAAACTTTAATTCATTAACTTTATGAATTATCTTTTCATTTAAAGCCCATTTAAAATTTGGATGATTTAAAACTGCTATACCACCAGCCGAGTGAATAGCGTTAGTGTTAGCTCTTATCGTATCAATCGAATCATTTCCATAAATAGGTTCAACATAAGAATTTATTCCAATTGCCCCCATATGAATATTAAATGGCTCTCTTATTGTTACTTCTTCTCCTGGGATCATTAAAATATCAGGATGCTTATTGCCATAATCTAAAACAGTAAGGTGATTATGATCAGAAAGTACAAGAAAATCATAATTTAATTCAACATAAAAATTAACAACTGTTTTCGGATCTGAATCTCCATCCGATTCATTAGTATGTGTATGAATATTTCCTTTAAACCATTTCACTATAACAACCTCCTGAGTATATATT
>JAPYRX010000001.1:175425-190308 GCA_029936815.1 Dehalococcoidia bacterium | reverse complement strand
GAGCCAGGAGTGAATTGATTGTTGCAAATGCTGATAGGTGTCTCTATTAAATTAGTGATGCTCACGTAATCGTAAATGCTCAATCTATCTTCTGGCTCTTGTATTAATGAAAGATTCTATAACTGCATTAAATTCTTCTGGATGTTCTCTAAATGCAGAATGGCCAGCTCTACTGAAAACATGCATACTTGAATTTTCAACATTTGGCAGCACTAAATTAAGGCAATCAATACCAATTGGATCCCATACAGCTGAAGGGTCATTAAGCCCCCAAATAACTAAAGTTGGAGTCGTTAATCGCCCTGCTCTTATCCATGCATGTGTTTCTTTTCTTCTATTAGCTAAATCGTCAATAAAAATTTGTCTTAATTCTACAAATTTAGATGCTGCTTCTTGATTTTTTGATTGTTTTGAATATTCCATAAGGCCTTCGATCCAATCATCAGTTATGTGATCAGTACCAAAAGAATTTTGGGCCGCTGAATAAAATGCTCTTTCTTTAGGATCTTCGATTAAACTTGCTCTTTCTGCAACATCTTCATAAAAATTGAAAGTATTTGGATTTGCCATTAAAGTTGCACTGTCGATAATAACATTTGATTTTGCTAAATGGGGAAATTCCAAGGCAATTCGAGTAGTCATATAACCACCTCTTGAATGTCCTAGTAAATGGGCATTTGAAATATTCAATTTATTCATAAAGCCTACAGCGTGTTTTACCTGGGCACTCATAGTATAGTCTTCATTAACTTTCGGGTTGTCTGTGTAGCCCTGTCCTAATTTATCAAAGGCATAAACATGATATTTTTTGGCAAATTCATTAAAATTTAAAAACCAAATTTCTGCACTTGAAGCCATTCCTTGTTGTCCTCCATGAATGAGAATCATTGGTTCTCCTTCTCCGTCCTCAAAATATCTGGTATTTATACCATCGATATCAATATATTTTGCATTAGAGTTGTCCATAGCCTTTCTCCTTTTTAATTTAGCTTTTATTAATTATAACCATTAAGTCAAAAATTTATTTATTTCTTTAGTAGATGATAAAACTATCCAATTTTTATCTTTATATTTAAGCTTTAAATTTTCTATTTCTTTATCAAGGTGCTTATTTGTTTTAATTATATAAAGTAAAAGAGAATCTTTTGATAAAAAATTTTGTTTCAATGTTTCATAATTACCATTACATATTGGTGTGTTATTGATTGACCTGAAAATACCTCTGATTAAAGCTCTGTAAAACCTTGTTACAAATCCAATTTTTAAATAGATTACAGTGTCGCAATTTTGAATAATAGTATTTTGCCATGAAAAATAATTACCTGAAACAATCCACTCTTTATTTTTAGTAATATGGTTTATTTTTTCATTAAATATATTACTAGGATTAATCTTCCATCCTGGCAACCAATATATTTCATCCAAATCATAAGAATGGATTTTCAATTTTGAAGAAAGTACTGATCCAAATGTTGATTTACCTGAACAAGATCCTCCGCATACAAGTATTTTTTTCATTCTTCAATTATAAATCACATCCCAAATAAATTGTGACGTAATATTTGTTGCATCTTATATTCTCATCTGAAATCTTGTCGTAATTGACCTATTGAATTTTTTATTAAATTCATATACATTTAAAAAAAATTAAATGGAGAAAATAAAATACATTGGATCAAAAAATCGGATTTCATATCAACGAGTGGTCACCAAGTATCTATCCCACAAAAACGACTATAAAAGGAAAATACTGTGAAGTAATTCCATTGGATATAAATAATCATGCGGAGCAATTATTTAATGCTTTCAAAATAAACAAAACCGGATCAAATTGGACTTATTTATCATCTGATCCTTTTAATAAATTTGAAGATTTTCATACCTGGCTTAAATCTTATTGTTCAGGTAAAGATCCTATATATTATTCAATCATTGATGCTAAAAACTCAGAGGCGATAGGGATGGCAAGTCATCTAAGAATAGATCCATCAATTGGAGTAATAGAAGTAGGTAATATTCATTTTTCACCCAAATTACAAAAAACAAGAATAGCTACAGAATCAATGTATTTAATGATGAAAAGAGTATTTGAAGAATGGGGATATCGCCGTTATGAATGGAAATGCGATAATTATAATGAACCATCCAAAAAAGCAGCAATCAGATTAGGTTTCAAATTCGAAGGGATTTTTAGACAAGCCACAATTTATAAAAATAGAAATAGAGATACTTCTTGGTTTGCTATAATTGATAAAGAATGGCCAGAATTGAAAATCAAATTTGAAAAGTGGCTGTTACCTACTAATTTTGATTCTAATGGAATTCAAATTAAAAAATTATAAATATCAAATCAAAAACAAATAAAAAGATATACTTAAAAACAATATAGTTTAGTGGATGAAAAAATGAAAAGTGGAAATTTTAAAAATTTCTTGGATTCAAGAAATAAAAAAAACAAACCTGATGATAAAAATAAAAAAGGCAAAATAAAAGCAACCACAAAATCGGCAAAAATGAATCGAAAACCTAGCGTATAAAACAATGAATAAGAAGACTAAATTACTATTTTTTTTTATTATCGGGATGTTTGTAGCTAATTTCCTTCTACCTCTATTTAAATCAATCCTTTAATTATAATTCTCTGGATGTTTATTGTGCCAATCTGTGATCTGTTCATATTTAACTCCCAAAGCACATATCATTGCTTCTGTCATTGGCTTTCCTATAATTTGAAGGCCTATCGGCAAACCTGATTTACTAAAACCGCAAGGTAGAGTAAGCGTAGGATATCTATTATAGTTAAAAGGGATTGTAAATTTCCCGGTATCTTTCTTTCTGTTTTTATCTATTGACCCATAATGTATTTTGTCATCAACATAATGGGGGAAGTCTATCAATGTTGGGGCAATTAATACATCAACATTTTTTAATGAATTTGATATCAAATTATTACTTTCATCTCTCTTTATAGAAGCTTCTATATATTCTGCTTTAGAAACATCACATCCTTTTTGAAGCCATTCTGCAAACCATTTGCCATATTGATTTTTCTTAGAAGGATAATTTTCAGCATGAGCTAAAGCTGCTTCTGAGCTGCATAATATAGGCCAATAAGACAAGAATTGTCGTACATCAGGCATTTTCACTTCTTCAATACTTAAATTTAGGCTTTCAAAAATTTTAACTACCTTTCTTATAGCATTTGTAATCTCAGGATTCACATCTTGACTTGCATAATCATCGTCATATCCAATTTTAATTTCATTAATATTTATAGCCTCAGGGTTATTGTCATCTAAATCATTTATGGTAGTTAAATCCATTTCATCAAATCCTTTGATCACTGAATACATATCCCAAGTATCTTTGACTGTTCTTGTCATAGGGCCTACATGATCTAAGGATTTCGCTAAATCTAATACCCCATATCTACTTACTCTTCCGTAAGTTGGTTTTAATCCCACGACACCACATGCTGCGGAAGGATATCTAATAGATCCTCCTGTATCACTACCTAAAGATCCAAAGCATAGTCCTGCAGCTGTTGCTACTCCTGACCCGCTAGATGATGATCCACTCCATTTTTCTATATCCCATGGATTTCTAGGAGCTAACCTTTTGGGGTTGTAACCACCCATAGCCCCTTCAGTCGTATTTAACTTCCCTAAGATAATTGCTCCAGCATCACGTAATTTCTTTACAACTGTAGAATCAAATTTTGGAATAAAATTTTCAAGAACTTCTGTCCCTCCCATTGTTCTAACTCCTTTTGTATAACACAAATCTTTCACTGCAATCGGAATGCCGTGTAATGGACCAAATAAATTTTTTGGTTTGCCAGATAAATCTTCCGCAGATTTAATAGCATTTTGAATCATTAGGGTTGCAAAAGATTTTAATTCAGAGTCATGTTTGTCTATTCTTTCAAACATATAATTTGTAACTTCTAACGGACTAATCTCATTATCTTCATACAATTTTTTCAATTGATTCATTGAAAAATAATGCATATTATTTGTTTCAAAATCTATCATTAAATATTAACCCTCCAACATTTCATTAATTAATTTAGAATACTGTTCTATTGCATCGTTATATATTATTTCACCCTTTTCTTTTGATGCATCAGATTCAGTATCTAGTGCATTAGATACTCTAGCATGGTTATCAACTAATTCGGGGAATAAATATAATGCCACAGAAGTTTCGTATTCACCTGCATGACCAGGATATGATTGATCCTTTATTATATTTTTAATTATTTTAAAATTATGCATTTCCCAATAACTTGTAAACCTGATATCTATATCAGAATCCTTATTTAATAATTCTTCATAATCATAATGAGTTTTGAGTTTTGAAAGATCTATATTTTCATATATACCTTTCATTTGAAGAGAGATATTTCTCATTGCGGTTTTCATAGGTTCAACATTACCTCCATGGCCATTAATGAAAAGTATTTTATTTATCCCACCTCTTACAAGACTTTCAACTACATCAGTTAGTACTCCAATAAATGTATTTACTCGAAGAGAAATCGTTCCTGGAAATGCCATATGATGTTCAGCTATGCCAGCGTTTAAGGGCTTATAAAACAAAACATTATCAGAAAATTTATTAGCTAAATCCTCCGCGATTTTGGTCGCAGAATTAATATCCATGCCTATGAACAAGTGATTCAAATGCTGCTCAACAGATCCGGTTGGAATAATAGCCATCAGTCTGTTTTCTGAAATAAAATCATGAATTTGATTTCTATTAAAAAATTCTAAATTTTTCATTTCTTTTTACCTTTTTTTTAAATAATAATCAACTGAAACAAATTACTCAACACGCTTCAATAATGATAGCCTAGCAATAGTACTCATTTAATTTATTGAGTGATAAATATTGCCATGTATATAAAATTGATCCTTTTTTTGCGTTCGCATTATATTAATAATAATAAAAAAGTACTACTATATGTTCAATTATTTAAAATATTAATACATAAAATCATGAAAAACAGAACAGGTATAGAATTATTTTTGTCAGCTCTAAAAGAATATAATATAGACCATATATTTGGTAACCCCGGAACCAGCGAAAGTGCTCTTACAAATGCATTAGCTCTTCCAGAGAATAAAGATTTCAAATATTTTCTTGCAGTTCAAGAAGGGGTGGCAATGGGAATGGCTGACGGATGGGCAAGGGCAACTGGGAAAACAGCATTTGTAAATCTTCACATTGATAGCGGACTTGCAAATGGAATCAGCCTGCTGATAAACGCTTTTTATGGGGGAGCTCCTTTAGTATTAACTGCTGGAAACAAAGATATAAGAAAATTTAATTCTTATAGATCTAACTTAGTTAATATGGTTAGAGAGTTTACGAAATGGTCAGCTGAAGTAACTCATATAGAACAATTACCAGAAATGACTATGAGAGCTTTTAAAGAAGCTTCCACATTTCCCACAGCACCAACATTTTTATCAATATCGGCTAATGTGTTTGATGAAATATCAGATCTGGAAGTAATAAAACTTCCTCGCATATCAAATAATTTCAGTCCTGATTCAAATTCGATTGAGATTTTATCAAATAAAATCATTGAATCGAATAATCCTATGATAATTTTAGGTGATCGAGTTTCTCACTCGAATTCTTCAAGTGAAGCTGTCGAATTTGCAGAACTAATAGGGTCTAAAGTATATGCTTCTTCTATAGCTGAGATTAATTTCCCAACCGATCACAATCAATATCTAGGGATGTTGCCAAATCTGCTACCTAAAGCTAAAGAAATTATTGATAATCATGACTTGGTTATATCAATAGGTAGTAATGTTTTCGATGGATTTTTTTATATTAAAGGCCAACTCTTTAGTGATAAAACCTATCATGCCCATATTGATTCTTCGGCTTCTGCAATAAGTAGAAATGAGCAAACTAATTTAGGAATAATTTCCAATCCAAAAACTGCATTAAAATCTTTGATTGATAATATTAATAAGACAATTGATGGAGAAGCAAGAGAAAAAATATCTTTGAGAAAAAATGATATACATAAATTATCAGAATCAATAGCTTTGTCAAATATAGAAATCACTCAAAAAAAACACAATGATAATCCAATGAGTGCTCACAGACTTTTTTCAGAACTTTCGGCAGCATTGCCTGAAGATGTGATTATTATTGATGATTCAGTATCTTCAAGGCAGGCATTGATGTCTACATATAACTTTAAACCAAAAAAATTATTTGGAGAAAGAGGTGGAGCAATAGGATGGGGTATGGGAGCAACTATGGGTGTTAAACTAGCTAATCCAGATCAAAATGTAATAGGAATTATAGGCGATGGAAGCGCAATGATGACAATGCAAGCTCTTTGGACTGCTGCTAATAGTAAAATCCCCGTCATATATATAATTTGTAACAACAAATCCTACAGGGTTCTAAAAACAAATATGCAAATATACAAAAAAGAAATTTTAAATGAAAACAATCCTGATCAAAATTATTTTGCTATGGATTTTAATCCTTCATTTAATTTTGCTGAATTAGCCAATACTTTTGGATTAAAAGGAATTAAAATTACAGATCCTAAATTGATACGTAAGCATATTACTGAATCTTTAAATTCAGATATAACAATTGTACTTGACGTTGATATCGACGGATCGGTATAGGACAATTTTTCTTGCTTTTCAAAAAATAGATTTACATGCATATTTATTTATATTACAATCTGCTTAAATCTGAGGAGGTTTTATTATGATGGGATTCATCGAAGAATCAGAGTCTAATGAAATCTTACAAATGCCTATATGGTTAGGATTTACTGCTACTCTTGCATTATTAGGTGTATTTACAATAAGAAGTAAATAGTAATCAAGCTCCAAAAACTTTTATTGAACTATTAATTTCATTTGGGGAACTAATTTTAACAAGTGAGCAAATATCTTTAAGATGATCAGATATTTGCTCACTAGAAATACCTTCAGGCCCGTATACAGTGAATATTACATCAGTAGTATCTTTGGTAATAGAGGTTCGATTATCTGGTCCATAAATAATCGATGATATGATTCTCTCATTATCAGAAATAAACATATCATTTATACTAAGGTTGTTTACTTTACCACCCATCCCTACATAAGACTCTTCTCCTTTAGAAACATCAAGGACAAGAGGGAATTTTAATTTTAACAAATCATGCCCAGCAGTAAGAAGTTGATTTTTCAATTCTGCTGCAAACATTGAGCTTACCAATGTTGAAATACGAGGTAAATGACGATTTTTTAAAGCTATAGATTCAAGCTGTAATTGAACATGATACGTTTTTTTAAATTTCTTATAATATGTTGTGTATGCTTGTATTGTAGATAATTCCCTAATTCCATCTCTGCCAGATTGAGAATGATTAATACGAATCTCTGACTCTATTTCTTCCATTTTCATATCTAATTCGGGATGACTAGATCGATTTATTGTATTTGTAATTATCATCACTCCCACTAAAGCGTTTGGATAAGCTTGTTTCCATTCATTTGATACTTTAAAATTTTCTATATTCATAATTTATTCCTTCAAAATACATATAGACCCATTATAAGCATTAAGTCAAAAATCTTTCATTTAATTAAATAAATATAAGCCATAATTTATATTCTCAATCATTATTGAATAATTTAAGCTAAATAATATTTAATTCTAAAGTAGGATGTTAGATAAATTTCGAGATAAATCAAGAGAAGGGTTATATAATAATCTCAAAAATATTGGTGTAAATTGTGAACTTGCTGAGAGAGGTATCCGTGCTGACAAGCTTCAAAATCCTTGGCATCGTAAAAGTTTAGGTGTCATAAAAATAAATTCTGATTCATCTATAGAATTTATTAATATAATAAAAAAAGACAGAAGCAAGGACAGTCCCCCACGATGGTGGTATTATTTTGCAGTCCCTGATGAATCAATGCAATCAGACACAAATCAAATAAAAGTAAGATCAATCAGGAAAAAAACTTTCCCATTATTTGGTAAAGTCAAATCTATAGAATGGAAACATAATAATTATAGCGAAAATTTATCTAGTGAATTAACACGAGGCACTGACATAAATTCTTTAGCTATGGATATTGGAGATGTGAAAATTGAATCTATCAATAAAGATTTTTCTGGATATAAATTCACCGGTTATACAATTGAAATTGAAAGAAAGACTTTGAAAGACTGGGGAGATAACAAAAAGATATCATTAGATATCAATCAGTGGAAAACATTGAACAAAATAGCTAATTTATGTCTCGAATTCAATTAATATAACCAGGGAGTACCGATTTACAATAATCATCCAACTGCCCATCTTCAATCATAAGAAAAACTTCTTCAATATCTTTTGAAATAGATCTGTCTTTTGTATACACAGGAGATATTATTCTTATTTTTTTAATTACCTCTTCAATTATTTCCGAACTCTTATTTGGTCTATGAAATGAGATTCCTTGCGCAGTTGCAAGTAATTCAATTGCGATAATCCTCATAGAATTATCAATCATTGGGTGAAGTCTATTTGCTGCAAATGTTGCCATGCTCACATGATCTTCATGGTTAGCAGAAGTTGGTATGCTATCTACACTAGCAGGATGTGCTAAAGATTTATTTTCAGATGCTAATGAAGCAGCTGTAATTTGAGAATTCATAAATCCTGAATTAACACCACTGTCTTCTACTAAAAATGGAGGTAATCCACTATGATTAGCATCATTGAGTAATGCAATTCGTCTTTCTGACAAAGAGCCTATCTCGGATATTGCCAATGCTAAATAATCTGCTACAAATGCAACAGGTTCAGCATGAAAATTTCCTCCTGAAAAAACTTCGTTGGATTCAGCAAAAACAAGAGGATTATCAGTTACTGAATTTGCCTCAATACTTAAAACTTTAGAAACATGGTTGATTGTTCCTAGGCAAGTCCCCATGACTTGAGGTTGGCAACGTATAGAATAAGGATCTTGAATTCTGTTGCAATCAATATGAGAATCTTTAATTTTACTTCCTTGAATTAGATCTCTTAATAATCTCGCAACTTCAATTTGACCTTTGTGAGGTCTGATACTATGAATTACTTCTTTTAATGGTACGTCACTACCTTTTATAGCATCAATCGCCATAGCTCCCGAAATTAAAGCTGAAGATATAAGTGATTCTGTGCGAAACAATGCTCCAAGAGCAATAGATGTCGATATCTGTGTGCCATTAAGTAAAGATAATCCTTCTTTAGCTTTAAACTCATAAGGGGCTCTCCCAATTTCTTTGAGAGCAATGCTAGCTTCCATCTTCTTGTCTTTGAAATATACATCCCCAAGACCTAATAAAGCCTGAGAAATATGAGCTAAAGGGGCTAAATCACCCGATGCTCCAACTGATCCCTTTGAAGGAACACAAGGATAAATTGCATTATTAATTAAGTCTCGAAAAAAATCTACTAAATCTAGCGTCACTCCAGAAAATCCTTGAGCCAATGTATTCAATTTTAATATCATTGCTAATCTAACAACATGTATCGGAAGATCTTCACCTACTCCTGTGGCATGAGAAACAACTAAATTTCGCTGTAATAAAGATAATTCTTTTTCTTCAATTCGAGTGTTAGCTAATGGACCAAAACCAGTATTTACTCCATAGATACTTTTATTATTATCAATAGCATCACGAACAACTTTAACAGAAGATTTAATTTTCTTTTCTGCTAAATCATCTAGTGAAACAATAACATCCCCTTTCCAAATATTTTTTAGCTTGGAAAGGGGAATTGGTTTTGTATTTATAATTAATTTCATATAACAATCCTATGTATTATTCATTGGAACATCAAGATTATTGTTTTTTGCGAACTCTATTGCTTCCTTATACCCTGCATCTGCATGCCTCAAAACACCTATTGCTGGGTCATTCCATAAAACTCTTCGAATTCTTTCATCTGCATCTAACGAACTATCACAAACAATAACTGCTCCTGCATGTTGGGAATATCCCATACCAACTCCTCCTCCATGATGAACAGATGTCCAGGTAGCACCACTTGCAACGCTTAATAATGCATTAAGTATTGGCCAATCTGATACTGCGTCAGATCCATCTAGTATATCTTCAGTTTCTCTGTTAGGACTCGCAACGGACCCACTATCAAGATGATCTCTTCCAATTCCGCCATAAACTACTAGTTCATCTGGGTTTTCAGCAACTTCAGGGTCAAGATTATTCATTAGCATCCTCATAGGAGCCTCTGTTAACCAGCTTTTAGCTGTTATTTTAGTTCCTATAGGTGATTTAATATTTCTTTTAGCCTTCATGATAGTTTTTAGTATAAATGAATGCTAAAACAATGTCTGTAAATAGTCATTAAGTATAAATTCCAAATTTTTATTTAATGTGTACCTTCTACCATCAATAATGGATCCAGTCCTTGCATTCCTCTTAACAAATTCATTTCTCCCCTGTGTCCATTAAAATGTCCCAACATATGTAGTGTTATAGATTCATCTATTGACTCAGTTCCCGTACTTGATTCAATTTGCCTCTCTAGATCTTTATCACTTAAAGAATTTAGTAAGTTTTCTGTAGCTTCCCAAACTGCATCCTGATATTCTTTGAACGCTGACATATCTGAAATTTCAACTTTTTGTGCATCTTCATCAGATTGTCCTGCGCCAAATCCATCAAAAGGTAATCCGGTTTTGTTTGCCCATTCCTCGCTCCAAATTGGATTGGTTTGTTTTATCCTTGCATGAACAATAAGATCTTCTATTCTTACTGTATGCCATAAACACCATGCTATCGAATGACTACCTCCTTCTGGAACAAAATGAATCTGATCAGAAGTTCCATTACATCCATCACGCAAAGCTCTATGAACAAAATCCAGGCTCCATTTCATATGTTTTATTCTACTCATTTTTCCACCTTTATTTTTGTATAAATCAAATCAAGTTACTTAGCTATTAATTATAGTCAAAGTATCTGATTTATAAGTATTAAAAATATCATATTTTAAATAATTTCATTCTCATTTTAAGATCAACTTGTAGATTTTCCTGCTTATTTATATAATGAGATAATTGTGTCCATACTAGCAAGCAGATCATTGTTACAATAATACTTAAACAGACACGATACATATATCTCATATCTGTATAAACAAATAATGAATAAAAAAACTGTATAGTAAATTTTTGCTTTGACAAATAAAACAACACGAATCATCAATTTTGTAATCAGCATTACAAAGATGAAGTCGAAGGTTATTTAGGAAAGTGCGTCAACAGAGGTTGTAGTAATATAATTAACAGAGATTTATATAGAGAATGCTTAGATTGCTTAAAGGAGATAACTCGTTGAATGACAAAGAATTAATGCAAATAGCAATAAATGAGGCTATAAAAGGATTAAAGTTTGGAGATCAACCATTTGGAGCAGTGTTAGCAAAAGACGGTGAAATCATAAGTACGGGAAGAAATTTAGTAAATAGCACATTTGATATAACTGCTCATGCCGAAACGGTTGCCATAAGGGTCGCAAGTAGTTCAAGTAAAGTTCTTAATTTACCTAACACTACTCTTTATGCTTCTTGGGAACCATGCCCAATGTGTCTAGGGGCAATAATGTCATCAGGAATCAGTCGACTTGTTTTAGGTGGCAGAACAAAAAATCATGAAGGTAATTACGGAGAATACTCTATAGAAAAACTTATAAGTCTATCTAATTATGAAAAGCAACTATCTATTACTACAGGTATTCTTGAAAAAGAAAGTGAACTAATTGTTTATAATTGGAAAGAGCAAAACCTGTCAAATTTAAAAGAAGAATAAAAATAAGTTAATATATTATATTTCTATAACTGTATTCGGATTTTTTGCATCTTCAAATAATGTGAGTGCTTTTTCTATAGTATAGGTTTGTGATACTTTATCATTTGGGAGCCCTATTGTTCTGCCAACATAATTTTTAGTTATAACTACTCTAGGTATTTTCATCTGATTTGCCAAATGTTCAAAAGCTTTAGATAAAACTGTCACTGTAGAAATCCCTTTCTCTTCAAAAATTCTAGCAACATGTCCGACCGACATGTGACATACAGGTCAGGCAGGAACTAATAAGACACCATCTACATTTTGTGATCGCATTAAATCTGCCCATTTAGGAATATGATTCTTAATTAAGTTTGATTGACCCGATGCTCCAACAAACGAATAAAAATTATCCGTGCTAGATTGGAATATTTTTTTATTCATTAAATCTTTTAGAATCTCATATGGAAACACTACATTTGGGTCAATTTTCGCAGCTCTAATATCATAACCTGGTTGTCTTATAACCAAATTTTCTCTTGGAGTATTTACCGGTATAGCAGATAAATACGGAGGGAGTTTGAAAATTGCAGCTATATTTTTTATTGCTTCTTCTTGGGTCATTCCAGGTGGATCCATGGGATCATCACCTTTACAAAAAAACCCTCCTGTTGAAATCATAGACAATTTACTATCTGATAAAGAATTTGAAAACTCATTCCAAGGAGAACTTTCATAAACAAATTCACCTGGTTGTTTCTTTGGCTTGTAACCCTTTAATTGGGATGTAAAGATATAATCTTTCAATGCTTCAAAATCATTATTATCAATGCTATTTGCCAATCCATGCAAAATAGTTTCTAAAAAATCTGCAAACTCGTCCTCACTATAATTATCATTAGCAAGAAATTTGAAAAATAAATTATTTCGTTTCCCGTAAAGCAAAGATTTTTTGAACTCTGTTAAACTCTCAGTTGATATATGTTTTTTATTTTCATCCATAAATGATAACTTACATTATTTGTGTTTATTTTGTGGGTCTAAACCCAAGTATCCGAGTTCCAAATTTAAATTCTCCTACCCATAATTGAGATCCATCCCATGCCATAGAATTAGCCATTTTGATAGCATTAGAGGCCTTTGTTCCCTTACCAGATCCCAATATGTTCCTTGGAGACTTTCCTGCTAATGCTGCTTCTACCGAATCCCATCCTATTACTTGATTTTTACTTTGTTGACTAACAAAAAATCCAATGTCTGTAATTATTGCACTTTGAGGGAACGAATTATGATTAGGAATATTTCTAAGAGCTTTATTGGGCAAATCTGAAAATTTGATAACTTTCACGTTAAATCTATCAGCTGGATAACCAGAAATAATCAGCCATTCATCGTTAGAATCCAATCGCCCAGGACCTTCGGGGATATCTAAGGTATATATTGGAGCTGTGTTTTTATCAGGAATACCTTCCCATATCCAAACTTTATTATCTTTTTCACTTGATAAGGCGAAATAATTCCCATTATATGTCACCCCTCTTAGATCATTAAGCGATATTGATCCTATGCTACCGTCAATTTCTATCTCAGGCAATTCTCCTGTCCCGTCAAAGTTTTCCCACCCATAAATACCTTTTTGTCCTGCTAAAAATACAGTATTGTTATAAACAGATATATCCCATGGAGCATTTTCAAATCTACGATAAAACAGGTCAGGTGTTACTCCGGATTCTCCTGGTATTTGATTCCATACTGAAAGAGATCTGTCAAAATCAGAAGAAATAAATAATTTTTCACCATTTGATGCTGGGACACCATTCTGTATTATCCAATTTTCGTAATAAGGATTATTTGAGGGATCTTCAGTCCCCAAAGCCCAGTCTGGCTTTTGATCTGGCCCTGATGGGAGTTCATTGAACACAGATACTCTTCCTCCATTGTATTCAACTATGAAAAGCTTCCCGTCAACATATATTGCATCATTGCCATCCCCTCCTCGCCATGTATGACCAACTCCAGGTAAAACTGGAATAAAATCTAGCCCCTCTTCAACCGTTTTGGGTAATTTATTCCACCATTTTAGGCTTTCTCCACCCTGAGCAATTGTAATCAATGAATTACCTACAATTGTACCTCCAACCCAACCACCAAGACATGCATCTGGCGGCTGATTGTTTTTTATGGGCCAACTCGCCCAGATATGACTATTTGAACCATCTTTGCATTCGGTTTTTCCATTTTCGTCACCTGTCAGAATATACTCACCATTAGATACGATCATTCTTGGAGTGCCTACGCTAGAATTTTTTATGGTTAAGTCAGGCCGTATTAATCCTGAGGTAGGAAAAGAATTCCATATAATTATTTTACTTCCATTATCTCCACCGCTCGTTACAGATACCGCCAGTTTTTTTCCATCAGTCCACGCTCCCCAAGGCCATGCACCTTGAGTTCCTATTAAAGAATCAATGTTAATTGAATAATCTGCTGATTGCCCCGATTGAGTGGGGAATTTAGTCCAAACTAATATACGATCATTATTAGAATCAGCGACTACCATTTTACCGTCTGAAGATATACTTACTTGTCCGGGGAAATCTAACTCAGCTAAGCTTTTGCCTTCCATATGTGTTTCAAAATTAGGCTGCCCAATAACTAAATCGGGAGCAACATTACTATTTGGGATAGATTCCCAAATCAATATACGATTATTATTTCTATCTGTTACTGCCAATCTTTTTCCATCAGAGGCAATTGCTACAGGATGATTGAATAAAGTGCCGCCACCGGATTTGTTAAATCCATACCCTGATAGCCATAATGATGCATCTTGATTATTAGTAAATAATTTCTTAGATGTAGGTATCGCTGGAGAATAATTTGTTGATTGTTTTGTAACTTTTAAAATTCTTCCAGGTGGTGGTTGATGTCCTTTTGGGGGCATTTGTTGTCCCGTCGGAGGAGTTCCTGGTTGTCCCATCGGAGGGTTTGGTTGTCCCGTCGGAGGAGTTCCTGGTTGTCCCATCGGAGGGTTTGGTTGTCCCGTCGGAGGAGT
>JAPYRX010000001.1:156409-175325 GCA_029936815.1 Dehalococcoidia bacterium | reverse complement strand
TCGGAGGAGTTCCTGGTTGTCCCATCGGAGGGTTTGGTTGTCCCGTCGGAGGAGTTCCTGGTTGTCCCATCGGAGGCATATTTGAATTAATCAATATTCTAGGATCAACATCAAGATTTAATAAGCACAAAGACGCTTCATCTAAAATTCTTCCTGAAAAATTTTGGGTTCCCTGAAGAGAGTTCATATCTACAGATTTACTTAAACACAAATCAAAATTTTGAGGCCATGGAATCCGTCGCATCAATAAATTTATCGTAACATCAGGAGGATATAATTTTTGTGCTAATCCAATGTCAGGCAGACTTGAATCAGAATGCGGATTTGATTTTTTTCCCATCGGAGGAAGTCCTGGTTGCACCGTTGGGGGAAGTTGATTTTTATCAGATTTAATATCTGAATCACTAGAAATTGGAGGAACATTATTGTTATGCACAGAGGCATCCTCTTTTAATTTATTATTGAAATCAATGCTTGCTGTATCAGACGCAAGTTCATTAACTGGAACTTTTACTTCATTTGAAGAACATGCTATTAATATTAATAACGATGAAAATATAAAAAATTTAATTTTTAGCATTCCCTATTATAAACAAATTTTAATGATTTATTCATAATATTATGAATAAATCATTAAACATTTAAAACCACCATTTATATGGACATCACATATACAAGTTGATATAGTGTGCACTGTATTTAATCCCTATTTATTTATTTGAGTACCTATACGTGTTTTATGGAAATTAGAAATATAGCAATTATCGCCCATGTAGATCATGGGAAAACAAGTATTACTGATGCTTTAATGCGACAAACCGGAGCCATAAATGATTCCACTTCAACTATGGATAGCAATGACTTAGAACAAGAAAGAGGTATTACAATTTATGCAAAAAATGCATCTATGTATTATAAAGGTACAAAAATAAATATTGTTGACACTCCTGGCCACGCAGATTTCGGTTCAGAAGTTGAAAGAGTTTTAAGATCGATAGATTCAGTATTGCTCGTAGTAGACGCCCAAGAAGGTCCTATGCCACAAACAAAATTTGTTCTAAAAAAATCATTGGAATTAGGTCTAAACCCTTTAGTTATTCTAAATAAAATTGATAAACAAGCATCTAGACCTAAAGAAGTTATTGATGAAATACTTGAATTATTTATGGATCTTGGAGCAAATGACGATCAGTTAGATTTTGAAATCATATATTCTGATGGAAAAAATGGATTATCTAAATTTCAATTAGAAGACCAATCTGCAGACATGATACCACTGCTTGATTCAATATTATTAAATGTTACTCCTGCACTATCTAACACAGATATGCCTTTGAAGATGCAATGTTTTAACTTGGACTATGATAACTATCTTGGTAGATTAGCAATAGCAAGAATCTATGAAGGCAAGTTAAAAGAAAAAGACTTCTTATATGCAATACAAAATAATGGAACAATACAAAAACGCCAAGTTGCTAAAATATTTACTTTTGATGGATTTGTAAGAAAGGAAGTACAAACAGCTGACGCTGGAGATATAGTCTTAGTTGCTGGATTTCCAGAAATATATATAGGAGATACAATTACTGAAAATGTAGAATCAGAATCACTCCCAAATATTTCTGTCGATGAACCCACTATTTCATTAGGATTTATGGTAAATGATTCACCATTCTCTGGTAAAGAAGGTAAATTTGTAACTAGCTCTCAACTTAGAGAAAGATTAGAAAAAGAACTTGAAATAAATGTAGGAGTAAAAATAGATTTCTCGAAATCTGACCAATTTACTGTTTACGGAAGGGGAGAAATGCATATAGCAATTTTACTTGAAAATATGAGAAGAGAAGGATACGAAGTTCAAGTTACACAGCCAAAAGTTATATTAAAGAAAATAGACGGCAAAACACATGAGCCATTTGAAGAACTTACAATTGATGTACCTGAAAATATGTCCGGAGTAGTAATTGAAAAAATATCAAAACGGAAGGGGATAATGCATGAAATGAAAACTGTTAATGATAATACAAGAATAGTTTTTGAAATTCCAACAAGAGGATTGCTAGGATTTAGAACTGAATTTATTATTGACACCCGAGGAGAAGGAATAATGTCCTCTAGGGTAATAGGGTTTAAAAAACATGTTGGAGAAATAAAAAGAACTGCAACGGGATCTATGGTTTCAATGGCTGAAGGCAAAGCATTGGGTTATGCTTTGTTCAATTTGCAAGACCGTGGCAATTTATATATTGAACCCAATACTAAAATATACAAAGGAATGGTCGTAGGGAATGTGAGTAAAGGCCTTGATTTAGAAGTTAATCCCACAAAAGGAAAACAACTTAGTAATATGCGTTCTTCAGGTGCCGACGAATCTTTAAATCTAATACCGCCTATCAAACTTACTCTAGAAAGAGCATTAGAAATAATGAACGAAGAAATATTAGAAATTACCCCTCAGTCAATTAGATTAAGAAAAACCACCTTGAGAAAAAGCTAAATAAATCCACATCTTTGGAGCTTTGTATTCATTTACACACTGAACACAAAAGAGTATAGTGCTATCAGTTTATATTTACAAAATAAGATCAAGGGGGACTTTAATATGAGTTCAAGAGGTACAGGATTAACTTTAATGTTAGGAATACTAGCTGCTATTGTTGGTTACATGATGATTCAAATGGCAATTGGTATGGACACTAAAGTTGACGACATTCCTACTATATTAGCAAACAGTTCATCAAGTGGTGCAAATATTGGAATTGCACTCGTTCTGATCGCAGTTGGACTAACTATTCACGCTGCAGGATTAATGAATACTCGTGGCACTGCCGCCGGCACTGCTGAAAGTATTGGGATCTACTGTATTATGACATCAATTATAGTATGGGTAGTTAGCACAGCTTTTGGTTTTGCTTTAATTGAAATGGGTGACAAATTCGTTTCATATAGCGGAGGCGCAGCTCAAGCAGGCGCAGCGGCAGCTCAAGCAGCAGCAGCAGGTGATGCAGCTACAGCAGCAGGTGCTCAAGCTTTAGCAGAAGCAGCAGCAGGCGCAGCTACAACCACAGCTATTGCAGCAGGTTTTACGCAAGCAGCAAGTGTTGCAGCACACACTATAGGAAGCTTGTTAGCAGGAATAGGATGGATATCTTTAGGATTAGCTTATCGAGGCAGTGATGCCAAAGGAGCACTATCATTTATTCCATTAGGATTACTTGCTATAATTGCAGGTTTGATTTTAGTTGTATCCAATTTAGTAATAAACCAAGTATCAAGTATAGAGCTTGCTAGTAAAATTTCTGGTATAAGTTTTCTATTAATTGTACTTTGGTCTGTTTCTCGTGGATTAGCGTTAATTAAAAAATAAAAAACACTAAATATCTAAAAAAAATCCTCCTTAACATCATTAAGATCTTAATTTCTTTGATGGTGTAAGGGAGGATTTTTATTTATAATCCATTAAAAAACAATAAATAAATAACACGAGGTATATAAATGGCATTTGTAGAAACAGATATACAAGATCAAATTATGATCATCAAACTTAATCGCCCAGAAAGATTAAATGCATTGAGTACAGTAATAAGGGAGGGGATGGCAGAAGCGTTCAATAAATTTAATAAAGATAAAAATTTAGAAGTTGCTATATTAACGGGAGAAGGAAGAGGTTTTTGTGCAGGGGAAGATATGAAAGAATCTTTGGAAGTTGGAAAACTAGCATCTGCCCCAATGAAAGGAGACAAAATATACAACCCATTTATGACTGGAGAGTTGGAAAAGCCAGTAATTGCCGCAATTAACGGTTACGCAATGGGAGGAGGTTTTATGTTAGTCGAAAAAACCGACTTAAGAGTTGCAGTAAAAGAAGCAATTTTTGAAATGTCAGAAGCAAAAAGATGGTTACTCGGAGGATATAATCACGGACATTACGCAAACTTGCCTCACCCTGTCGCTACCGAAATGGCTTTAGGGTTCAGATTGACAGCTGAAAGACTACATCAGGTAGGTTTTATAAATAGATTAGTAGACAAAAAAGATTTAATTAATACATCCATAGATATGGCTGAACATCTACTTTCTCTTCCGCCAGCATCTAGAGTAAATACAATATACATGATGAGAGAAATGGCACCTAAAGTTTCAGAAAATTATCTTAACTTAGCAGACGAATTACATGCTCACGGTGATCAAGAAGACCGAATGGAATCAAGAAGAGCATTTGCAGAAAAAAGAAAAGCTAATTTTAAAGGATGGATTAATCCTGAAGATAGATACAATACGCCCAAATTAAAACACTGACCGAATAAGAAGTAAAATATTAATAATCAAAGATATTTATCAGAAAATATGAAACCTATCTATAGAAGGATCGTCTTATGACATTATTAAATCCATATACGATTAAGATAGATAATGATGTGATCAATGGCATCTACGAACGGATATCTTCGTTTCTTCCTTGGAAAAATTTGATCGAAGTTGAAGGATGGGAGCATGGCACTGATCCATCTTATATGAAAGAGCTATGTGATTATTGGATAAACCAATTTAATTGGCGAGAACAAGAATCAAAAATAAATAAATTTAATAATTATAAAACTTCTATCAATGATATAGAAACTCATTTTATTTATGAGAAAGGTAGCGGAGATTCTCCTACACCTCTACTAATGAATCATGGTTGGCCTGGGTCAATAGTTGAGTTTTTAGACATAATAGAACCATTAGCCCACCCAGAAAGATTTGGAGGGGATATCAGCGATTCTTTTGATGTTATAGTTCCATCCCTTCCAGGCTTTAGCTTCTCAGAACCTATTTCTAGGGCATATGGGCCTCGTGAAATTGCTTCGATATTTAATATATTGATGACTGAAAGGCTCGACTATAAGTCTTATATTGCACAAGGAGGAGATTGGGGATCTGCCGTGGCTTCATAGTTAGGGTTTAATCATTCAAATAACTGTAAAGCTATCCATTTAAATTGCCTTACAATTCGTCATGTAGATGGTCCGAAAGGTAAAACTGAAATTGAGTGGAATAAATTATTTGAAAAAGAGCAATTATTAGAAAATGGATATAGAACTCATAATGCAACTAAGCCACAAACATTATCTTATGCAATGATAGATAGCCCAGTTGGAGTAGCTGCTTGGATTGTAGAAAAATTTCGTACATGGAGTGATTGTAAAGGAGATATTGAATCTAGGTTTACCAAAGATGAGATATTAACAAATATTATGATATATTTAGTTACTGGAACATTTCAAACTGCTTCTTGGATTTATTATGGGCGAAGAATAGAAGGGCAAACTACCGCTGCAGCATCTATCATCTTATCGCAAAAAGGGAAAAGAGTAAAAATTCCAACTGGATGTGCAGTGTTCCCTAAAGAGTTTATGCGTTGGGCACCAAGAAGTTATGTTGAAAGGATTTATAATGTGACAAGTTGGACTGAAATGAATTCAGGTGGCCATTTTGCAGCAATGGAAGAACCCAAAATGCTTATCCAAGATATCCGAAATTTCGCAAAAAACAATTTTTCAAAATAATAATAATAAAGAGGAGGCATAATGAGTAATCAAGGACCTTTATCAGGAATTACAGTAGTTACATGTTCAACAGCCCAGGCAGGAACAGTTCCTTATATGCTTATGGCTGACATGGGAGCTAGCATAATAAAAATAGAACTCCCTGGCAAAGGAGATGGGAACAGAAATTCTGGTGAACTTAAAAATGGAATAAGTTCTTATTTTGAAACTAATAATCGTGGAGTTAAAAGTTTAACCCTAAATTTAAAAAGTGAACAAGGTAAAAAAATCTTATATAAACTTATTAAAAATGCTAACGTATTTGGACAAAATTTTAGCCCAGGGGCTGCTGAAAGAAATGGATTTGGATATGAAGAATTGAAAAAAATCAATCCGTCAATTGTATACGCATCGGTGTCAGCTTACGGTCCGGATGGCCCAAGCTCAGACTTGCCAGGAACAGATGCTGTTGGGCAAGCGATAGGAGGAGTAACTGAAGCTTTTTCTGTACCGGGGCAACAAATGAGAACAGGAGTGGCATCGGTAGCAGATGAAACTTGTGCAATACTAACTCTGAGTGGAATTTTAGCAGCGTTAATACATGTAAAAAACACAGGTATAGGACAAAAAGTTGAAACTTCCTTAATAGGAAGCGCATTTAGATTAATGGGTTGGACAATGACAACAGCAATGTGGAAAAATATTCCTCCTATAACTGGCGCTAGAATCAATGGATCCAGAAATAAAGCGGGAATAGCTGCATGCTTTAATGATATAGATGGGAAACCATTAGCAATACAATTAAACTCAAAACAATGGACCTCTTGCATGGAGAAATTAGGCTTTCTTGAAAATTTGCAAAACAAAGGATTAGATGATTTGGGATTGGCAATAGAATCAGAACAAAAGAAAAATGAAATATTAAATGAATTATCGAAAATGTTTGCTAAAAACAAAAGATCATTTTGGATCAAAGTAATGAGAGATTCAAGATTGGTGGCAGCTCCAGTAAACAGTATGATCGAAGCTTCTAACGATCCTGATATTATAGCTAATAATTATGTTTCAGAGGTTTTTCATCCGGAGATAGGAGAAAATATTAAAGTTCATGGAACTCCATGGAAATTCTCAGAAACACCTTCAAAATTTGGATTGGCTCCAAGACTTGGCGAAAACAATCATGAAATTCTTGAAAATATTGGGTTTAACAAAAATCAAATTAAACAATTTGAAACCGATCAAATAATTTAAGTCCCAATTTGTAATGAATCTTCCAATCCTTCTAATGTTTTAATAATTGACATAATAGTCAACCGGCCGGTTCGTGGATTTTCAGTAGGAATATTTTCTATATTTATTTTAAGACTTCCAAATTCTCCTTCTACTTCTACTTCATGACAATTCCGTTTCAAATTAGGAACTGCAAAAATTCTAATTTTAGTTTTATCAGGTCCAATACCAGCAAAACTTACAGCTGCTGAAACATTAATATTAGCAGGGAATCCTATGCATGCATCCCTTGCTGATCCAGAAAATATTTCTTGTTCTTCTTTAAATTTTAAAACAGATACTCCTTTTTCAACCAGATAAGGAGATCCTTCTAAAGCATCCAATGGTTTCCTTGTAGTCATTGAAACAGAATAAATTTCTCCCATTGAAGCTGATTTAATTCCATCTAATCCAGCTATCGCTCCAGATGGTGCATAAATTTTACATTGCTTTTCTTTTGCTAAAGAAATAATCTCTGGGTTTTCAATTAAAGCTCCTATACTAATAATCATCAAATCTTTACCTGCTAGAAAAGTATCCATTGCAAGTTGTGGAACAATACTGCCACTTGCAGCCTCGACAATTAAGTCAGATTTATCAATCAATTCTTCTCTGGAAAAATATTGAGGAGGGTTATCTAACGTAGATAAAAAAAGTTTTGCATTCTTTTCTGTTCGATTTGTTACACCAATTATGGGAAGAGTTAATTTGCCAGATTCTTGTGCAGCTAGTAATGCTTGTCCAATAACTCCACAACCTACTATTCCAATTTTTTTCATTCAACACTCTTTTTAAAATTTAAAATCAAAATCATTTCTTAAAATAGATGCTAAAATTTCAATTTTATTGCTATCCAAAGATTTAAATGGAGGTCTTAAATTATTCCATAATGCATCCCCGGTCATCATCGCCAATATCCCTTTTTGAGCTGGTATTGGGGCATACTCTTGAAATAATAATCGTACTTTTTTTACTTTCACATGTAATTTTTCAGCTTCTTCCCAATTACCAGAATGGCAAAAATTAATTACATCACCTATATCCTTACTATTAATGTTAGCAGTTGCAGAAATACAGCCAGGCGCTCCAAGTTTAATAGCTTCAATCACAGGCAATTCTGCTCCTGGATAAACCACTAAATCTTTTATTCCCAACAATGCTTCCGTATTTTTCCAAACACCTGAACTATCTTTAATTCCCTCTATAATGGCAGGATATTTAGATTTAAGCCTGGAAACTAAATCAATAGAAAGTCCCACTCCGGCGACTTGAGGTATGTGATACAAATATATTTTCAAATTAGTTCGGTTAATTCTTTGTATTACTTCTTCATAATAATTAAACAGTCCACTTTCATCCATGTCTTTATAATAAAACGGAGGTAACATCATTACTCCATAGCACCCCAAATCCATGGCATGTTGAGTGATCATTACAGTATCAGGAATATTACATAATCCTGTTCCTGGAATTAACACTTCAGGATTTATGCCGCTTTTTACTAATCCTTCTAGTGCATTCATTCTTTCTCTATTTCCAACAGACAAAGCTTCTCCTGTTGTACCAAAAGGTGCCAATCCTGAGCATCCATTATCTAATGATTTTTTGGCAAATTCGTTATAAAGCCTCTGATTTAAAGTTAAGTCGTTGTTAAAAGGAGTCAATATGGGTGAAATCAATCCTTTAATCATGGTACATTTTCCTCCAATATAAATTGTTTTCCTTATAATATAAATATTATATTATTTTTGCATAAAACTAAATTTAAAGTTTAATAATTAAAGGATTTATTGTGAGTAAATACATACCTAGCCCATCTAAATGGGTTTCAGATCAAGTAGAGCTATACGAATCAAGTGGAGGAATTGAAGGGACAACCATGAATGGTCTACCTGTAATAATTGTTACTAACCGTGGATGGAAAACTGATTCAATCAGAAAAACACCACTTATGAAAGTCATGGATGGAAAGAAATATATTTTGGTTGCATCAAATGGTGGAGCCTCTAACCACCCTTCATGGTATAAAAATATTAAAAAAGAACCTAAAGTACAAATCCAAGATGGACCAACTATATACCACATGAAAGCGAATGAAGTCACAGATACAATCACAAAAAACAGGTTATGGGAAATTATGGAAAAAGCATTCCCTCCATACAGAGATTATAAAAACAATACCACACGAGATATTCCAGTTTTTTTAGCTGAATAATGGAATATATAATTAACAGCACATACTATGAAGAATCAATTTTCAATACATTAAATTTAAAATGTAAAACTTATGAAAACGTAAACTTTGATTCATGCGTATTTGAGGAAGTAGATTTATCTGAAACAAAATTTTCAAACTGTAAATTTCTAAACTGTAAATTTGTTGAGTGTAATTTAAGCCTGACAAAATTTTCCCACTCAACTTTTAGTGACGTAGAATTTGAAACATGTAAAATATTAGGAGTAAATTTTACTCAATTAAATTGGGGAATTATTGTTTCTGCCAATCCTTTAATTTTCAAAAATTGTAATCTGACGTACTGCAATTTTAATAATCTTAAACTACAAAAACTGATAATGGTTAATTGCATAGCACAGGACCTAGATTTTTCTGATTGTGAATTAATTAAATCAGATTTTTCTAATTCGGACTTAAAAGGTTCAAGATTTAACAACTGTATATTAGAAAAAAGTAATTTTTCAAATTCTACAAATTATAATATAAATCCTACAACCAATAAAATTAAAGGCTCTAATTTTTCTTATCCTGAAGCTATAAATCTTTTAGATTCTTTTGATATTATAATAAATCCATAATTCATTAAAGTTTGAATAATATGAATAATCAAAATTTCAAAAACTTAAAAATGAAAATGATGATGGGAGTAAAAGTCCCTATGACAGACAATGTTTGTCTTTCAACAAATATATATTTACCTGAAAACAATTTACCTTGCCCAGTCATATTACAAAGATCTCCGTATGGAACTAACACTGAAGACATGGTGAAAGAAGCAGTGAAATTTGTACAAGAAGGATATGGTGTTGTTTTACAAGATGTAAGGGGAAGGTGGGATTCTGATGGTGAATGGTATCCTTTTATTAATGAAGCAAAAGATGGATATGATACTCTTGAATGGATTGGTAAACAAAATTGGTGTGACGGAAATATTGGAACAATCGGTGCATCATATCTTGCAATGGCTCAATGGCAAACAGCTACCTTAAAAAGTAAATTTCTTAAAGCTATGGCGCCAAAAGTTGGTTATTCAAATTTCTTCCATGATTGGGTTTACACAGGAGGAGCCTTCCAATTGGCTTTTAATTTGAGATGGATTGGAATACAAATGAATACCAAGACCAACCAACTTCAATATCTATGGTTGCCTGATGACAATCACTTAAAAGAAATCATGAATCATTTACCAATAATTGACATGGTAAATAAAGCAGGAAGAAATTCAAAACCTTGGGAAGATTGGGTGAATCACTCAGATTATGATGAATATTGGAAAAATTTAAACCCAATTGCAGAAAATTACGAAAAAATATCAATCCCCGTCTTAGGCATAAGCGCTTGGTACGATATTTTCCTTCAGGGAACACTAAATAATTATATTGGAGTGCAGTCTAGAGGTTTTGAACCAGGTAAAAGTAATCAAAAATTGCTAATTGGCCCATGGATGCATTTTTTCACTGGTAATGAACAAATCATTGGGGATGTAGATTTTAGTGAAAACGTAAAAATAGATATTTTTCAAGAATTGTTAGATTGGTTTGATCATTGGTTAAAAGGAAAAGATAACAATACAAATAATGAAGATCCTGTAAAAATTTTTCTAATGGGAAAAAACGAATGGAAAACTCATTCTGATTGGCCAATCCCAAATACAAAATATAAAAATTTCTACATTCACAGCAAAGGTAAAGCTAACAGCTCAAACGGAGATGGCATACTTGATGAAACAGTTCCAATAAATGATGAAAAATTTGATACATTTATTTATGATCCTTCAGATCCTGTTCCAACAACAGGAGGCACGGGTCCTGCAGGTGGACCTGTTGTATCGCATGTATCTTCAGGACCAAAAAACCATTTGCAAATTGAAAAAAGAAAAGATATTCTTGTATATACCACTTCGCCTCTTAAAAAGAATCTTGAAGTATCTGGCCCAATACAAATGATTTTATATGCAGCAAGTAATTGCCTAGATACGGATTTTACTTGTAAATTAATTGATGTTTATCCTGATGGATTTTGTTTAAATCTTGCGGAAGGAATTATAAGAGCAAGATATAGAAATTCATGGGAAAAGCCCGAATTATTAAGCCCTGGTGAAATAAATAAATATTTAATTGATATGTGGTCTACAAGTAATTTTTTCTATAAAGATCATAAGATAAGGATTGAAATTTCTAGTAGTAATTTTCCTCAATTTGATAGAAATCCAAATACTGGAAATAAATTTGGAATGGATAGTGAATTAAAAATAGCAACACAAAAAATCTACCATAACGAGTCTTATCCATCACATATAATTTTACCCTGTATTGAATGAAAAATATTAGTTCATTATTTGTGATAAATTTTTTATAGCTTCTTCAAAAGATTCATAAATAATATTATTTGTAGGAGCAATTAACATTAAATTATCAGATAGCCCCATATCTTCTATTGACCACTGATCCTCATTAAAAGACATGTCTTTTAATTTTTGTTTATATTCTTTAGTATCAAAAGAATATATTGCCACAGTTTTTTTTTGGGCTATAGCATATCCCAATTCAAAACATGTTCCAGGATCTGCAGACGGACCTCTAAATGGAGTAAGATTAGCAACCAAGCAATCACTTTCATTTATTAATTCAATATCAGCTTTATATATTTCAATTGCTTTTTGGGGGCTTCTTTTTATATCTGACAAATCAAGTTGATTATCCAATGGATACAATCCTTCCAAATTATACTTGGAACAAATTGTTTTTAATTTCTCACCATGATCCATCGGATTAGGTAAAAATATATCTGGGCCAGCAAGATAAACTTTAGGTTTTTTATTCATTTCACTTCCAATTTAAGAATAAATATAACTTCCAAAATATAATTTAATTAATTTTTTATAGTTTAACATACAAAAAAATCACAATAATAATTTTATTGCTAATATGAAACTTATAGTAGGAAATGCAAAAAATAAAATTATCAGTAATCTCGTGAAATTTAATCCTGTACTGTTTATTACTTTTCTAAAATTTATCATTTGTTAATTATCAAGTAAGGGTAAAATAATTTTAGAATTAAATTTGTTATTATGATAAATCTTTTGGTTCGCAATTTTAAAATCATTATCATCCCAAAAATCATTTCCTGTATTATGATTTCTATCGTGATTTGGAAAATCAGAACTAGTAATATACAACCTGATTTTTTGACCTTTTAAAAAATTAATTCCCATCGGTCTTAATTTTATTATATATTCTATAGGACTATTATCAGGAATTAATTTTTCTTTTTTAAACCCATCTCTATATTTTGCTCTCAAAATTTCATATGATAAATTAACGGCTAATCCATCTTCATATACGACTGCTAATCTAGCAACCCAATCGGTGTCTTTCACATCAGAAGATGCCCATAAATGTAATATAGGATTACCAATAAATTTCATAGAAGATTTCATTTTTAGTGTTTCGTAATATAAGATATCATTTCTATAATGATTCTCTCTTTGATCCATTGGAACTGTCTGAGAATTTTGCAACATCAGACTCATAGCAGGATTTTTAGGATCATAGATATATTCATCAAAATCATTTTCGTATACTGGATTCTGCTCTAAAGAACCATCTGAATTTTTTACACTAGCACTATTTTTTGAATTCAAGTAAAAAGTTATTGGTTTTATTTCTAATGGAGGCCAATTACTAAAATATTGCCAATTGTTATCACCTAATATAAATAATTTAACTCTCTTGCCGTCAGGAAATGACAATTTTGCATTTTTAAATTGATAGTCATACCATTCAATTATTAAATCTGAGTACTTAGCATCTGCTTGTTTGCCATAATTAATTGGGCCGATATTTTTTTTAAAATTACCGTTGTCATGACCCCATGGCCCTATAATTAACTTATGTTCATTCTTTATTTTTTTATCAACTTTATCTAATCCGTTAAACGTATCAACTGTACCAATCAATCTATCCCACCAACCAGTTATATGCATTATAGGAATATCAACATTTGGATAAATATCTGAAAAATCTTGCATTTCAACATTAGAATTTTTCATCAGTTTAATCAATGGCTTGTATAACTCTGAAAAAGGTTCTTTAGGAATAGAAGATAAAGGAGTCCACCATATATATTTCCCTCTTTCAACTCTATTCCAATATTTAATAGAATCCATCTGTTCATAAGGGCCACTTTGATCATCAAGTTTTTTTCTTATTGGCGAAGCAAGTTGATAAGTCCATTCTAACCGTCTGCCTGTTTCGAATATTCCTCTTGTTAAATCTAAAGTTCTTGCAGCCATTCCACTAGATAGTGCTGATTTTAATTTTGTGTTTGCAGATGATATCATCAACCATGTATGCCATGAAGGATTTGAATGACCCCATGTGCCAATCCTTCCATCAGATAATTCTAATTTTGATGCCCATTCAATCGTATCATAACCGTCCTCAGCATCTCCTGTTAAATTTCTATCTTCCCACATCCATACAAACTCCCCCTCGGATTTAAACCTCCCTCTTACATCTTGAACAACAATCGTGTAGCCATTAGATGCTAAAATTTTAGCATCATTAACATAAGTTGCTCTATTCTTATCGTAGGGAGTTCTACAAATTAATACAGGGTTTTTTACTTTGTTATCTAATGCGTAAATATCTGCGTAGAGATTAATTCCATCACGCATAGAGCAAATTACGTCTTTTTGAATATATAAATTTTCTGACATTACTTATACTTAAATTATTATTCTTAACTATAAATAATTAATCAAATGAAATCAATAATTGGAATAGTAACAATTGGGGTTTCACCCAGAAAAGATATTCAAAATGAACTAGATTTAGCAATCGATAAAGATGTTGATTACATTCACGCGGGTGCACTTGACGATATTGACCAAAAAGAATTAATTAAATTATCACCTGAATCAAATAGTGATTCTTTAGTAACTTTATATAAAAACGACCTTGAAGTAAAAATTTCTCATAACAAAACTGAAGACATTTTATACGATAAAATTAAAAATTTATCAAAGAAAGCAGATATGATAGTTATGGCGTGTACTGGCTACGAAAATTTGACAAACAATGATATTCCGATATTTTTCCCTGGAACCATAGCTGAAAATTTAATCATGTACTCTTCTAATAAAACCAATTTTAAATTAGGAGTCATACAACCAACTTCTGATCAAATACAAAAAGAAGAAATCAAATGGGAAAATCGTAAAATCCAAGCTGAAGTTCATGCAACCACTCCGTATGTCGATACCAATGTAAATAAAGATTGGCCCATCATAATCAACTCACTCAATAAATTTGAACCAGATCTAATCTATCTTAATTGCATGGGAATGAAATCAGAACATAAAAACTTAATTCAAAAAAAACTAAACAAACCTGCTTTGCTAGCAACTCATGTGACTGGCAACGTAATCAATCAATTAATATAACTAAAATTCCATTAAACAATGATAATAAACCCCTAATTCTTTCAATCTTTTTTCGCCCTCTAAATCCGGAAGATTAATTACAAATCCGGCGCCAACAATTTTTTTCGATTTAAATTTTTTTATCAAATCTATTGCAGCTATAACTGTACCACCAGTTGCTAACAAATCATCAATAATAAGTAAATTGGTATGTTCATCTAATGAGTCTTTATGAATTTCCATTTCCGTAGATCCATATTCTAAGTCGTATGAAATTTTGTAAGTATTTCCAGGTAATTTATTAGGTTTTCTTAATGGTATAAAAGCTGCATTTAATTTATACGCTATCGCTCCTGCCATAATAAAACCTCTAGATTCAATGCTTAATACTGCGTCAATTTTTTTCACTACCCATGGTTTAGTCATCTTGTCGATTAGTTGAGAAAATAATTCAGGATTTTTTAACAGTGTTGTTATGTCTCTATACTGTATCCCTTTTATTGGAAAATCGGGAATGGTTCTGATATGCTCTTTCATTTTTTATTTCGATTTTTTTTATTCTTTTGTAAATTGCCAGAAATATTTAGTATTACTCCAAAAATGTAAAAAACACCAAAGTACTTAATTAATTTTTTTGATATTATTCCTATAATTTTTAGCAATATATTCTCCACGTATAATTAATTTAATACCAAGATAATTTCTTTCACCGCGTAGCCCAATATAAATCCTATTATAATGATTATTATTCTTCTTTTCATTATATATTTGTTTTAATTTTTTAATTTGTAATTTCGTCCATCCATCCAATCCATCCACTAGAATTTCGAGTACCGGTAATACATACTCCCGATCTGATTTCTTCTCCACCATGCCTTGATTTAGAGTCACAATCAATAAAATACTTGTTATTATCTTCTTCTATCATAGAATGCCTAATAACCAAAGGTTTCCCACAATTGGCACATCCATAATCTTTGGAAACATTTTGATTTAAAATCCAATTAGACGGGTTTGGGAAAATCATTTCGAGAGAAAAAAGTTTAGAGCCGTCTGTTGGAAACTGTGAATCATATACTGATTCCTTCTCCCAAGAATACTGAATATTTTTTATATCTTTATCTAAAATATTAGTTAAAACACCTATTTCATCGAATATTTTTTCTCCATTCTCAGTTTCGTAAATATATTCATTGTTTTTATAATGTTTTTGTATCATTTGATTACACAATTTTATCCTAGACTCATACAGAGTCAGTGTAGCATTCCATCTATCAAGATATTTGATTTTTTTTATATTATCCTGAAGAAAAATACCATTTTGTTCGCATAAGATTTTTTGTAATAAAAGTGAAGGATATTTCCATGGAATATTTCTTGAGTCCATGGAAATATCCTCAAAAAGATTTAGGCGATCAAACCATAAGCATTCTATATTGGATATAATTTTTGTAATTTCAACAGAGCTAGGGTTTTGCATTTATATTTTATTTAATTTTAAAGCTGCGAGATAATTTGTTAAACCTAATATTAATATTATCAAAACAATTTTCAACATTAAATCATATCCTCCAAATTCCCAAAGCTGCGCCCCTAAAATAGGAGCTAGAGCAGCCCCTCCTATAAATCCAACGGCCATCACACCGCTGATGGATGCAAACCGATCATATCCCATAATATTTGCTGTTACTACTGCTCTTGAAATGCTTGTCATCCCTGCGCCAGAACCTTGAAACATTACAAATAATAAAAGCATATATAAATTATTGTCAGCTATCAGTAAGCAAATTATGCCAACTATTTTAAGAATAAATGTTAAGTTAGAGATTATATTAATAGATAAGTTTTTTTTCTGAAGAACTATCATTATTATTCTTCCTAATACTTGCATAGGCCCCATCAATGAACTAATTAAAAGTTCATTCCCTGGCTTTATTTGCCTTTCAAGTAAGAGAGGAATAATATGCGTTACCACACTTCCGTGAGCTATTGCTAAAGTAGCAAATGCAATAAACAAAAAAACAAACTTAAGATTTAGTAAATCGTTTTTTATTTTATAATCAATTTGTTTTATTGATTTTGGAATAGAATTAATTAAAGATTTCTTTTCTATATTTGTTGCTAAAAAAAGTAAAGGAATTACAAATATCAATATTATTATTGAAAAAAATCTTAAAGATATTTGCCAACTAGATAAATCGGAAATAATATTAGCAACAGGATAGGATATAGTCCCTGCAAATCCAGCGAAAAGAGTAATTAATATAATTGCATTAACAGATTTTTCTCCTCTTTGTTTAGTTACATATGCAAAGCATGGTTCATACAAGCAGCCAGACAAAGCAACTCCAATTACGCACCATGATAAATAAAACATCAAAAATGACGATATGAATGATAAAAAAAATAGGGCACTAGCACCTAATATTGTAGATCCGATTAATATTATTTGACCATGCCCTTTATCTATATGTCTGCCTACAATAGGTGCAAGCACGGAAGAAATAAGTATAGCCGTGGTAAAAGCGCTAGTAAGTTCTGTTTTTGAGAAACCTAAATTCAATTCCCATTTAGCTAACAGTGCAGGGAAAATGTAATAAAGGCCCGCCCAAACTATTGTTTGCGTAACAGCTAAAATATAAATTGGTAATGGGTGCTCTACTGCACTGATATAATTATTTAATTGAAATTTCATAATATTATTAAGATGCCAATAGTTTGTATTTCATGTCTTTCTAATAAATCTATTCAAGAAAATTAACTCATTTTAAACTAAAAATTACTATGTATAGCGATATTAATAATAGTAAAATATTACTAAATCTTTAATTAAGAGAGGATTACATGGTAAACACAGGCTTTTTTGGAAGAATATCTAATACTTTAAAAATGATTAAATCTTGTGTAGAGGTTTTAAAAAAAGATAAAGAATTAATTTTGTTTCCAATAATGGCAGCATTTTCTGTACTTATTCTCGCATTTATTTTTTGGTCAATGGGATTGATTGATATTCAAGAACAAGGGACCAATGAAAATACTTCCTTTGCTCAATTTATTCCAGAAATTATATTACTTTTTGCAGCAAACTTTTTTATTGTTTTTTTCAATTCAGCATTAATATCCGGAGCTCTTCATAGACTAAGAGGCGGGGATCCTAATGTTGGATCAGCTATGAATCACGCAATCAAACATATACACCATATATTTATATGGTCAATTATAGTTACTATAGTGGCTATATTAATTGCAGCAATTAAAGGAGACAGAAGGCAAGGTGGTGGATTTATGAGACAATTATTTGGAAGTATGCTTCAAGCTGGATGGACTATGATGACATTTTTTGTTGTTCCAATAATTGTTGCAGAAAATATTACTCCTATATCAGCAATTAAAAAATCTTCAAGAATGTTTAAACAAACATGGGGAGATCAAGTAACTGCTAATTTTGGGTTTGGAATAATACAAATTGTAGCTATTGTGATAAGCGGGGCAATTGGATGGTTTTTCGGATTATTAAACTCAACACTAGGAATAGGAGTAGGAGTTTTATTCGCAGCTCTTTCAATATCAATTACATATACTCTCGAAGGTATTTACAAAGCAGCTCTTTATGAATATGCTCTTGGAGAAAAACCTCTTGAATTTAAACAAGAAGATCTTAAAACAGCATATTCTGCAAAAGTTATGGCTTAAGTAATTATATTAATAATTACTTAACTATTACATATTAGAGACTCTTTATTATTAAAGATGTGAGTAGATTATTATGAGTTTAATTAAAACTATATTTATAATTACATTTTTTATTGTAATTATTTCTTGCGAAACAAAAGAACAAGAAATAATTGTTACACACTCTCCTGCTCCTCAAGTTGTAACAAAAGATATGAAACCCACTCAAAATGATTCAAATATAATATCTGATAATTTTTCAGTTATTTTAGACAATCAATCTATGGCTAAGTATGAAGTTACTGAAACATTTGCTGATGTCCCTAACCCAGTTAAAGCTATTGGAACAACAAATAATATTACTGGACATATCAATTTTGATGATAACAAATTAAACACTACATCATCTATAATAAAGATTGATTTAAGAACTCTATCAAGCGACTCAGATAGAAGGGATAATTACATAAAAAAACGAACTTTAGATACTACGAATTTCCCTTTTGCAGAATTAAAAATAAATAATATCAAAGGATTAACCTTCCCCCTTGCAAACAATACTTCCTCAAATGTCACTATAACAGGAATGCTAAAAATAAAAGATTTAGAATCTGAAACAATATGGAATGGGAATCTTCATATCAAAGATAATGCGACAATCGGGAAATTTGAAACATCTATATCTTTTAGTCAATTCAATCTCAAAAAACCTCTAACTTTTAGAGTGATTTCTGTTGAAGACGAATTTAATTTGACAATAGAGTTTGATTCAAACATCAAATA
>JAPYRX010000001.1:0-156309 GCA_029936815.1 Dehalococcoidia bacterium | reverse complement strand
TTTCTGTTGAAGACGAATTTAATTTGACAATAGAGTTTGATTCAAACATCAAATAGAAAAGAGATTAAATAAAAACTCGTTTTCTATTTGATGTTTGAATAAATTTTTAACTTTTACTTTTGCCCTTTTGCCTTAAATTTATTACTCCAATAATCAAACTCATAAAAAATATGCCCATAAATGGAACAAATAATAATTGACTGTTATTATCAACCACGACTAGTACAAAACCAAAAATCCCTAATACTCCAATGACTAAAGCAATAATATTATTTATTGCTTTGCCCATCATCATGCCAATACCAATCAAAACAAAACCTATAAAGCCTAAAGCATTGCCTGCTAAACTTACTGAATTAGCAGAAGCATATAAAGCCGCAGCTATACCCATCCCTGCCTGCCCTAAACTAGCAGCTTCTCCAGTTCCTGCCATAAGTCCTGACCATGCTACATTAATAACCGCAGAAGTCAAAGCTAGCATAACTCCAATCTGTTTTACGGGTTTGCAACCATAGATTTCCATGATTCTTGCGAATATGATACTTAAAAAAAATAACGTCCCATGTGTTTTTCTTATTTATACTAAGTAATAATATTAAGATATCTATTGCCCAAAACATGTCAAGTATTTGAATATCTCATTATATTTTTGTTAAATTTTATGAACAAACACCAATTGAAAAATCAGAGTATAAATTCATTATTAAATAATATAATATTTTACTAATGGAGAACTATTCAAATTTAACTCTTGCAAAATTGCAGGTAGAGCACAATAGAATTATTTGGGACAGGCTTAGTATTGGCGTCAAGCAAATTATACTTTATTCCGATTCATTATTTCCTTCAATTAAAAATCAGACAAATTTTAAAGGAATTAATTATGACAATCTTAAAGCACCAATTCTAAAAAGATACGTAAAAGAAGGAGGCGACGAAAAAGGAAATCCCTTTGAACCAAATATTTTCGACAAGCTGCTAGGAGGATTTTCAGAAGATGATATAGTTATACTTGCGAGCCCTACGTATCCAGACAAAACGCCTTGTGGTCAAACTTTATGTCCAACCTGTACTCCTGGAAAATTTTCAAACAATACTTGATGTATAATAAACATATTAAATAACAAAATTTATAGATTTGTTAATATAGCTTAATAAATATTAAAGGATTAAATAATGGAAATTACAGGCTTAGTTCTTCTTGTGTTAATTATCGCAGCTCTATTCAATGCGGTATTTCTAGTAAAACAACAAACAACCGCTGTCATCGAAAGATTTGGAAAATTTGTGAGAATATCAAATCCAGGAATAAATATAAAAATTCCATTTGTAGAAAGAATAAGCGGAAAGCTTAGTATGCGAATAATGCAATTGGATGTACCGGTTGAAACAAAAACAGAAGACAATGTTTTTGTTAATGTTTCGATTTCTGTTCAATATTATGTGCTAGCTAATAAAGAATTTGAAGCATTTTATAAATTAGATAATGCTGTCCAACAAATCACTGCGTATGTCTTTGATGTTGTTAGAGCAAGAGTTCCTAAATTACCATTAGACGATTTATTTGAAAAGAAGGATGATATAGCAGATGCAGTTAAAGGCGAATTGACCGAAATAATGGAACAATTTGGTTATGGAATAATTAAAGCTTTGGTTACTGATTTAGACCCGGACGCAAAAGTTAAAGCTGCCATGAATGAAATCAATGAAGCTCAAAGATTGAGAGTTGCTGCTAGTGAGAAAGGAGAGGCAGAAAAAATACTTATTGTTAAAGAAGCAGAAGCTCAAGCCACAAGTAATGCGTTAAGAGGTAAAGGAATAGCAGATGAAAGACAAGCGATTATAGAAGGACTAAAAGAATCAATTGATGATTTTCAAAAAAGTATTACCGGGACAGGGCCTATGGAGGTTATGAACCTAGTTTTATTAACTCAATATTTTGATAGTCTAAAAAGCATTGCTCAGTCAGACAATAGTTCTAGTATATTTGTCCCGCACAGTCCGGGGGCTCTTACTGATTTCTCTGCTCAAATGAGAGATGCATTGCTACAAGGAAGGCAAGTTCCTGAAAAACAATTCAGAAAAGAAGACAAATAATAATAATAAAAATATGCCTAATAACGATAATTAAGATTTAAATTATTTCTTAACTCATTTTTCTATAACAGGTAAATTGTTTTCAAAAAATCTTTGCCAATTCTTATACATGATATTTTCTATGTCAGAGTTTTTATATCCTCTGTTTTTTAATAACTCTATTAATTTTTGATAATCTAAAACAGTGTCTATTTCCTTAGGTGCGCCAACCATTCCTCCTTGTCCATCAGTGTCACCGCCTATAGCACTATGAAAAGAATTTCCTGCAAGTTGGCACACATGATCAATATGGTCTACAAAATCTTCAAGGGTAATTTCGTTTTTGGAAAATGGTCTAGGTAAAGGAATATTGGCCCAATCTATTTCTTTATCCCACATCATAAATGTATCCATAGAATGCCCTATAACTCCTCTCTGTTCAATAATACTTTTTAATTGATGGTCAGGAAATTGTCTTTCTCCCGGGGCAACAGATCTACAATTTTGATGAGTAGCAATAATTGGGCCTTTAAAAATATCTAGCTCTTGCCTGACTGATTCGTCTGAAGTATGTGACAAATCTAAAATCATATTTAGCGAATCCATTTTTTTTAATAATTCTTTTCCTTGCCCCACTAATCCTCCTTTAGTTCCTGTCCCTGTTCCATGAGAATAATTGCTAACACCATAATGCGAAAGACTTATTATCCGCAATCCTTGTTCATACCATTCTTCAAGTTGATCTGGCGAGGTGATTGCATCAGCTCCTTCCATGCCAAGCACTAACCCAACAGGTAATTTATTATAATCCTTATTGTCAGCCCATATTTTCATGTGACTAACAAATTCCGACTGAGTTTTTAATAAATTAACTTCATTCATTTCTTCTAACATATGATAATAGGCCATCTGAGCTTTACCCGAAGCATAAGCATGATGTTGCGTTGGGACATCTCCATGATCATTCCCTGATTTTAATACGCATGCAACTGCTTTAACAATTGCTACTGAAATTTCAGCTTTTCTCATTTCAGGCAAAGAGCACATAATACTATAACCCAAAGGATCGAGCTCTTTATTCCTAATTCCTTCCTGCCTAACAATATCAATGGATTTGGTTAAATCTCTTTGAAACTTCAAAGCGTTATGAGCCATTGGGTAATCACCATCTATTATTTTCAAAACAAACCTCTTAAAATATTAAATATAAAAACTACAATAAATAAAAAATTTGACGAGGTCTACTATGTATAAACATATTGCTAATATATTAATGTTAATAATATTAATTTTGTTAATTTTTCTTTTAATTTATAACCAATCGGAAACAAATAAACACGAACATGTACATCAACATGATGGAATATACTTGCATATAGATGACAATATAAAACTTTTTAGTGTTGTAGATAAATATAATCAATTATTGGACTATACAATACATTTAGAGAAAAGATTAAATACATTAGAGGATAATTTAGATATCAATAAGCTGCCAAATAGCATTATAAGTCCTCCTAAAAAAATTGACTAAAAAAACAGGTGTCATATGAGCGAAATTAAAAATATAAAAGTTGATGTATTAAAAAGTAAACAGAAAAGCCAGGTTATAGTAAAAATAACCGATTCGGAAAATAATGAAGGCATTGGCGAAGCTTGGTGGGGATTACCTGATCCTGAAAATCCAGGAGGATACTCAGACCCGATTGCAAGTGTAATCGAAAATATTTTAACACCCAAATTACTAGGGAAAAATGCAAATAATATAGAAAAACACTGGCAAGATTTGTCAGATTTTGGATACAGGTACGGAGATCAAGGGATTTATTTAATGGGATTATCAGGAATTGATATAGCATTGTGGGACCTATTTGGTAAAAAAAACAAATTATCGATATGCCAAATCCTAGGCGGAGCTGTACATGAAACTTTGCCGTGCTATGCAAGCCTCCCTCCTCTTAGATCGCCTAAACTGGTTATCCAAGAAACTAAAAGAGCAATTAATTTGGGTATCACTGCTATCAAATTACATGAAATTGAAACTAATTACGTAAATATTTTAAGAACAGAATTTGGTAATTCAATAAAAATAATGGTTGATGTTAATGGCCATTATTCGTTATTAGAGGCAATAAAAGCTGGTAATAAAATGAAAGAACATAATATTACTTGGTTTGAAGAACCTATAAAACCTATGCGAGATTATAAATCTATTAAAACAGTTGGGGAAAAAACAGGAATCCCATTAGCAGGAGGCGAAAATGAATATACACTTACTGATTTTAAAAACCTCCTCGATAAAGATATCTTAACTTATCTACAACCAGAAATTACTAAAATTGGAGGCATCACTACTGCAAAAAAATTATCAACTTTAATAGAAATGTATAATATAGCTCTTTGCCCGCATAATTTTAGTATTGGGCCCTCACTATATGCGTCAATACATTGGGCATTTTCATCACTAAAAACAACTTGGATCGAAATCCCCTGGGTTCCTGAAAATTTTGGATTTGATTTCTATAATGAACTTCCAAAAATATCAAATGGGAAAATCAAGAAACCAACTGGATTTGGTATTAATTTAGAATAAAGTGTCAACAATTATAAATAAAAAAACCAACGCTAAATGAAGTAAAGAATATAGATAGGCATTTCTTGCGGAATTCCTGTCTTTTTTAATTAATAATTTATAACAGAAAAAAGAATATACTGCATTATTGATTAAGGATAATATTAAAAACAAATACCCCAATTCACTAAACCACCAAAATATGACAGTAACAAATAAAATTACAATAGAATAAATAAATATTTCAATTGTTACTCTTTTCATTCCGTAAATTACTGGAAGCATAGGTATATTTGCCTTCTTATAATCATCTTTCATTAATATGCCTAGTGCCCAAAAATGCGGAGGAGTCCATAGAAATACAATTAAAAACATAAACCATGGAGACACATCAAATAACCCATCTATTCCAGTTATCCCAACCCAACCAATTACAGGAGGAAAGCATCCTGCAGCACCTCCAATTACTATGTTTTGCGTAGTTCTTGGTTTTAATAAAATTGTATATATAAATATATAAAACAAGCTTGCAAATATCGTCAAAAATGCACTAATAAAATTAACCATATAATATAAAAGAAGAAATGATAATATATGTAAAATCACTCCATAAACTAGTGCAACAACAGGTGTAACCCTCTCAGAAGGAACAGCTCTGCTCTTTGTTCTCTTCATTGCTTTATCAATATTTCTATCAATAATATTATTGATAACACTAGCACCGGCGGCTCCCAAGCTTCCTCCAACCAATATATATATAGTTATCATCAGGGGAGGATATCCTTTGGATGCTAAAAATATAGCTCCAATAGCAGTTACTAACAGTAGAGAAATAATAGGGGGTTTAGTTAAACTAATTAAATCATTAATATAAAATCTAATATTGACCATAATCAAACATTTCAATAAAAAATTATTTTATATTAATAACATATAAATATATATACTTTATATATCTGCTTATAAATTGTCAGTTAAAGAAATATTCATTAATATCTCTTTAACTTTAGGAATTACTTCTTTTAGGATCCTTTCAATATATGCTTAATGCAGTAACAGACGGATGTCTTGTTACTGCATTAATTAATAAAGTGGCTAATGTTATTTTTTTGTAGCTTGTGCTGCTGCTAACTAAACATAAGTATCTCTACTACTTAATTGTGAATCTGGTAAAAATCACAGTACCATCCACATTTTCAGCACGTAAAACATCTGCTGCAAATTCTGAAACAGATCTTTTATTATGTCTGTTTAATCCAAATTTAGGTATTTTTATTTTCATTTCTTTTTTTCATCATATATTTTTTATAATTACCCGATTTTATTTCGGGATAATTTTCAACATTAAAATTACAATAATAAACATAGCAATAATATTCTTTGTCTTCAAATATAACTGAAATTTCTTCCCTAACATAATTAGAATTCACAATATCTAATTCATCATATCCTTCTAGTAAATCACATCCCTTCAATACTGTATCATCAATTTTATAAAGTTCTCCTTTAATACAATTTGCTCCATCTGCAATTAGTGCAGGATATTCTCCAATATCATAAAGTGAACCAAAAGTATGAGTTTCTCCCACTAATTTTGAGCCTCTTAGGTATTGATGATTATATTCTGATGAAATCAATGTGCCGTATACAAATAAAAACATGGAAATTATTTAAGTTGAGTAAATATATGTGATTGTATAACATATTATAATAATAATTATATTAACAAATGCTAGAAATATATAACCCAGACATCATAATTGTAGGAGCAGGAAACGCAGCGTTTTCCGCAGCTATTGCTGCAAGACAAAACGGATCAGAAGTTTTAATGCTCGAAAAAACTGAAGAAAAATACATGGGTGGGAATAGTGCGTTAACTATTCACATGAGATTTGCTTACAATTCATTTGATGATCTGTTGCCATTAATTAAATTTCCTGAATCATCTAATGAATTGAGCCAATTCGAAATAAAAATTCAAGCTCTTAAAAATATGGTCAAAGAATATACTGAAATTGATTATTTAAACGATATAAATAAAGTAACTGAAAACAGATCAAATCAAAATTTGTCTCATGAATTAGTATCAAATTCTCTTAATACAATCCAATGGATGAACAAGTTAGGACATTATTGGGAACCTACTTTTGAAAACCCAACTTCTGCTAATGTTGTTTCTTTTGATGGAAAAGGATACGGCTTAATAAATAGATGGAAAAAAATAGCCCTTCAAAAAGGTGTGAAAATAATCTATGAATGTTCTGTAATAGATCTAATTAAACAAAATAATAATATAAGTGGAGTTGTAGTAAATCATAAAAATCAAAATATAAAACTTTTTTCCAAATCTGTAATTATGGCTTGTGGAAGTTTTGAATCTAACCCAGATATGCGTGCAAAGTACTTGGGTGCAAAGTGGAGAAATATCAAACTTAGAGGTGTTCCTCATAATACTGGTGAAGGGCTAGAGATGGCTTTAAACTATGGTGCAATTCCATATGATGACTGGTCTACCTGTCACGCCTCCCCGCAAGATTATAATAGACCTGATTTTGACTTGCCTGGCAAAAATAAATCTGGAGATTATTGGAGCAGATACGCATATCCTTTTAGTGTAATGATCAATCAAGATGGAAAAAGATTTATTGATGAAGGAGAAACATGGAGGGGGTTAACGTATGCAAAAACAGGCAAGGCAATATTAGAACAAAAACAACAAATGGCTTATCAGTTATTTGATGCCAAGCATAGAAGCGAAGGTGTGTTAAATAAATACAAAAACCCAACTAATTATGTTTCTAACAGCCTTTCTAGTCTAGCAAGTAAGCTTAAAATAGATAATATTAATGATTTTTTATCAAATATAAATAATTTTAATAATAGTATTTCATCTGAACACTATAATCCGCATATATTAGATGGCAAATCAACATCTAATATAATTCCAAAAAGATCTAATTGGGCACTTGCATTAGACAAACCTCCTTTTGAAGCATATCCCGTGATAGCAGGAATGACATTTTGTTACGGAGGACTAAAGACGACAATAAATGGAGAAGTATTGAACAGACAAGGAAATATTATAAAAGGATTATACGCTGTTGGAGAAATGTTAGGAGGATTATGGTACAAAAATTACCCTTCTGGAGGAGGAATGATGGCAGGAGCAGTTTTTGGGAAAAAAGCCGGAGAAAAAGCTTCAACAAATTAAACTAACTATTCTATTCCCAAAATGTTTTTTGCAAATAAGTTTAATCCGTTAATTGTTAAATCATCTTCATAAATATCTAAGTGGATATGATTTTTAAATATTTCAATTCCTTTTCCACTACCTACAACTTTAATGTCAGAATATGTATCCTTAAATTCTCTTATAAATCCATTAATTAAATGAATATACCCCTTAAATAAACCAGTTCCAATTGCTTCTTCAGTATTAACTCCAAACAATTTATCACTATTGTTCATTTCAGTAAAAGATAATTGAGAAGTATGCCTTGATAATGACTCGCTTGCTATACGATTACCTGGAAATATCAAACATCCTAAATAATTACCATTATTATCCACGTGGCAAAAAGTCAAAGCAGTGCCATGATCAATTATAAGATTTCTACTATTAGTTAATTCGTAAGCTGATGATGCATTTATGATTAAGTCAGAGCCTAGCTCTTTTGGATTTGGAATTTTTACTTTTATATTTGAAATATTATCATGTGAAACAAAGTAAGAATTGATATGTAAATTTTCAAAATATATATTAACTTCAGGAACAACACTTGATATAAATATATTTTTTATATTTATAGGGATTTCTTCATTTATAATCACTTCAACCTCTGAGGTATTAAATGTTTTCTTAGATATAAACTTATTCTCCGATACCAATGCGTACTTTATATTTGTATTCCCTATATCTAACAATAAATATTCATTCAAAACAAAAACCTTTTTTTATCATATAACAAGATTTAGATAATATTTTATATAACATCTTAATGAAAAAAAATATAAACTTATATACTACTTATATATTTTGGTATAAAAAAATAAAACATTGTCCATTTCAAATCAATTGAAATAACAAATTTATCTAAAAAGTATGCAAACTTAAATGCATTGTATAATATCGACCTTACAGTTAATTAAAGAGTTATATAAAAAATCCTAATATTATTGGAAACATTAATAAAAATATTAATAACATAGAACTTACGGGATCGTTTTTATCAAAAATTATTTTTTTAAATACATTTAAAGTTTTATTTTGATTATATTGATCAATAACATACGGAATGCTCTCATCATTAAAATCATTTCCACAATCTAAGCACAGATATAAAGGAGTTATATCTCTTTCTTTAATATTTTCACTTCTACAATTAACGCAAAACACAACAATTTGTATCATTTTTAATAATAATCATACAAATATAATTCCTCTTCATAAAACAAGTTTGCTTACTGAAGGAAGATGGTGTAGAATAAAGTTGTATGATTATAATATTATATTATACTTAATATATTTCCTAATTCAATTATGGAGGGAATCATGGCTGAAGTAGTAGCCAATACTGGCGTAAAAAAAGAATCTGGTTATTTTTACTATCTTGGTAAAGATGGTAATGTTTGGAGAACTAAAATGGCATCAGGTGGAAAACCAGGCGGCGGAGCTGAAAAAGTAGCTGATGCAAATGTATCTAGAGAATCAGGTTTCTTATACTACATCGATGGATCTGGAAACGTTTCCAGATCACAAATGGCTTGGAAAAAATAATTTTTTTCCAACTATTTAAAATATAATCAAAAATCCATGCTATTTAACTATGGTATGGATTTTTGTTATCTAATATGATGTTTAGATGGTAAGCAATATACAAGAAACAGCTTTTACAATAGATTCTTCAAGCATCAAATTTGGTAATGGAGTCACAGAAGAAGTCGGGTGGGAATTTGAAAGATTAAATTGTAAAACCATCATGATAGTCACTGATAAAAACATGATTGATCATGTAAGTGTTCAAAATACAATTTCATCAATAAACAGAAGTAAATTGAACCCTATTCTGTTTTCAGATGTAAGTGTTGAGCCAACTGATACTTCTTTTAAAAATGCTATCAACTTCGCTATTGAAAATAATATAGATGGTTTTGTTGGAGTTGGTGGTGGGTCTAGTATGGATACTGCAAAAGTTGCAAATTTATATGCAACTTATCCAAATGATTTTATGGCTTATGTTAATGCCCCTATTGGAAAAGGATTGCCTGTTCCCGGGCCATTAAAACCGTCAATTTCAATACCAACAACTACAGGCACAGGAAGCGAAACAACTGGTACTGCTGTATTTGATTTTAAGGAAATGAATGCTAAAACCGCAATTGCTCATAGGGCATTAAGACCATTAGTTGGGTTAATTGATCCGGAAAATGTTAGAAGTATTCCTTCAAATATTGTTGCTTGTAGCGGGCTTGATGTTTTATGCCATGGACTAGAATCATATACTGCTATTCCTTTTCACAAAAGAAATAAGCCCGACAACCCTGCATTAAGACCACCATATCAAGGTTCAAATCCTATAAGTGATATTTGGTCATTAACTGCAATAAAAATGGTTGCTCAAAATATTTATAAAGCTGTAAACGACCCAAATGATCACGAAGCTAAATCTCAAATGTTATTAGCTGCCACTTACGCCGGAATAGGATTTGGAAATGCTGGGTGTCATTTATGTCACGGGATGTCATATGCTGTTTCTGGTAACGTAAAAGATTTTTATTTAGATGATTATCCAGATGATCATCCAATGATTCCTCATGGCTTATCAGTTGCAATAACAGCTCCCGCAATATTTAATTTTACAGCAAAAAGTGATCTCCAAAGACATGTAGAAGTTACTAAAGCCCTTGGAATTTCAGACGTAACAACAGGCAATGTTGAAACAGTATTACCAAGAGTAATAAAAGACATAATGTCTTCTATTGGGATGCCTACAAAATTATCCGATTTGGGTTATAAAGAATCAGATGTAGACAATTTAGTTAAACTAACTCTCCCTCAACATCGAGTAATAAAATTGAGCCCTATAGAAGTTAATGCAAAAGATCTTCAAACTTTATTCATAAAAAGTTTAGATGATTCCTGGATTAAATAAGACTATACATTATGAGTAAGGGTAAATATATAGCCGTATTTTCCCAATTATTTTTAATAAGCATAGTATTTATATTAATATTCTATAATTGGGAAAACATAGCCAATTTATACATAACTCCATTAAGTAATCAAACTAATGGTGAATACATAAGTCAAACTGATATTCTTCCTGCTCCATGCTGAGTTTTACCTTAACTCAAGTTTGAGAAAATGATTTAAGATATTTCGCCTATTACATATTCCCCGTCAGTCCAAGTTGGCTCGGAGTTTAAATGTTTCATCATTTCTACAAAATAATCATGCTGATCAGGATTCTCTGCGTTCGCTAAATGAGATTCTTTATTTTTAAAAACAGCAACCCCAATTAAATCTTTACCTTCATCACTTGGGTTCATCAAAAACCAAGCAACCATTCCTTCGGGTACTCTATCGTTTTGTTGCATGATATTTAAGAGAGATTCTTTATGCCCATCTTTAACATCTAAATTAAATATAGTTCCGTACATTTTTTCCCTTTAACTAAGTTTTGTAAATTAAATCAATCAATTGATCTAGATTTTCCTGTAGCTAAAAATATGGTATCTTCAGCAATATTAGTCGATCGGTCAGCTATTCTTTCTAAATTATGAGCTATAAAAATTAAATATGTAGCTTGCCTTGAAGATGATGGATCTTTCATCATTATTTGAAGTAATTCATTAATCACTCTATCTTTTAACACATCAACTTCATCATCTACTCTGCAAACTGATTCAGCTAATTTAACATCAGTGTTTTTATAAGCCTTCATACAGTTCCTCATCATTTCAATAGATTTTTTTGACATAGAAGGAATATCAATTAGTGGTTTAATTAATTCAGTTTCACCAATTCTTAAATTTATTTTAGCAATTCCTTCAGCATAATCTCCCATCCTTTCTAATTCCATTATAACTCTTAAAGTAGTAATAATTTTTCTCAAATCAGTAGCTAGTGGTTGTTCACTTGCAATTAAAAAAATTGCCTTTTGTTCTAAATCATCTCTATATTTGTCAACTTCATCGTCCATTTCAATTACTTTATTTGATAAATCCATATCTCTATTCTCTAAAGATTTAACGGAATCAATTATCATTTTTTCTACAAGTTTTTGAACTTTCTCTATTGTTTCTTGCAACTCGTCTAATGCTTTATCAAATTCTTCTCTAGGCACTATCAGCTCCTTTAGTAAAATTAACTAAATCTTCCAGTTATATAATCTTCGGTTTCTTTTTTAAAGGGAGTAGTAAAGATTTTTTCAGTAGCATCCATTTCAATCAATTTCCCACACCTGTTTTCTCCGGATAATAAAAATGCAGTTTTATCAGATACTCTGGCAGCTTGTTGCATATTATGTGTAACTATAATAATAGTATAATCTTTTTTCAAGACATTAATCAAATCTTCTATCTTCACAGTTGCTATTGGATCTAATGCCGATGTTGGTTCGTCTAATAATATAACATCGGGCCTTATAGCTAATGCTCTTGCCATGCACAATCTCTGCTGTTGGCCGCCAGAGAGTGAAAATGCATTATCGTTTAGTCTGTCTTTAACTTCTTCCCATAATGCTGATTGAATCAAAGCCCTTTCCACCTCTTCGTCATAATTCCCAACAAATCCGTTTATTTTCAAACCAAACGCTACATTGTCATATATAGATTTTGGGAAAGGATTGGGTTTTTGAAAAACCATGCCAATTTTAGATCTAATTAATACCGGATCAATTGCTTGCGAATATATATCTATATCGTCATATATAATTTGGCCTTCAATTTTTGTGTTTGGAAATAAATCATTCATTCTATTAAAGCATCTTAACAAAGTACTTTTCCCGCATCCTGATGGCCCAATTAAAGCAGTAACTTGATTTTCTTCGATATCCATCGATATTTCTTCTAAAGCTTTAAAAGCACCATAATAGACCGAAAGATCTTTAACTTTTAATGACACCTTGTTAATTTTATTTTCTATAGTCATAAAGATTTCCTTTAATTAATATTATGTTCATTCTTCAGATCTCACTTGATATTTATTCCTTAAAATAACAGCAATTGAATTCATGGAAAGTAACAAAATCAATAATATAATTATACCTCCAGCAGCTAATCCTCTAAATTCATCCTGTGGCCTTGAAACCCAATTGAATATTTGTATTGGCATAACAGTAAATCTATCCATTGGAGTTACAGGTACAAAAGTAATATAAACCAAAGCTGTAATTGCCACCATTGGTGCAGCTTCTCCAATTGCTCTTGAAAGAGCTAAAATTATTCCTGTTAAAATTCCTGGAAATGCTGTCGGTAAAACTGCCATCCTTACTACTTGCCATCTGTCACCTCCTAATGCAAAAGCTGCTTCTCTGTGAGCTTTTGGGACTGACTTAATTGCTTCTCTTGAGGTTAATATTAAAACCGGTAAAATTAATAACGACATAGTCAGTGATCCTGCTAATATACTTCTTTCAAGTTTTAAAAAATACACAAAAATTGATAGTCCTAGCAACCCGTATACTATAGAAGGAACTCCTGCTAAATTAGAAGTGTTAATTTCAACAAAACTGGTAAACCAATTTTTGGGGGCGTATTCCTCTAAATATATAGCTGCGCCAACACCCACAGGAACAGTAATCAAAGCAGTTAATCCCATCATATAAAGTGTCCCAATTAATGCAGCCCATAATCCTGCCTGCTCTGGATGTCTCGATGGGTAATTAAAAATCAAATTAGGAGTAACCCATTCATAGCCCTGAATTATAACTTGTACTAGTAAGCTCATTAATCCCATAAATGCAACTAGAACTCCAAGTAAACAAAAAGAAATAAAAAGAAATCCTATCAATTTTCTTCTTGATAATGAAGATGAATTAATATCTATCTTAGTAGACATTTCTCCACCTCCTAACTACCCAATGACCTAATGTGTTCATAGCAAAAGTAATTATAAACAATAATATTCCTACCGCGTATATTGATTGATATTCCACGCTACCATGCGCAGCCTCCCCCAAAGCCAATTGGACTATATATGCAGTCATGGTTTGTATGCTTTCTATTGGATTAAATGTTAAATTTGGAGTTGCGCCTGCAGCGATTGTAACTAACATTGTTTCTCCAATGGCTCGTGATAAACCCAGTATAAATGCAGCGACGATGCCAGACAACGCAGCTGGAACAACAATTTTTATTGATGTCTCAAATTTTGTCGCGCCAAGAGCATAAGATGCTTGCCTTAAAGAATTCGGAACAGATATTAAAGCATCTTCAGTCAATGAAGAAACAAAAGGAATTATCATAATCCCCATTACCAACCCAGCACTTAATGCATTGAAAATAATCATGTCATCAAAAACTAATTTTAATAATGGGGTAACAAAAGTTAATGCAAAATATCCATAAACAATTGTTGGAATTCCTGCCAACACTTCCAGCATTGGACGTAATATTTTTCTAATATTATTAGGAGCATATTCAGCTAAAAATATTGCAACCGCCAACCCAATGGGTACTGCAACAAACGATGAAATAATCATTACTAAAAAAGTACCTGCCACAAGAGGTGCTATTCCAAACTCTCGTGGTATGAGAATAGGAGACCATCTTGTAGAACTAAAAAACTCAATTATAGATATTTCTGAAAAAAATCCTAATGATTGTTGTGCTAAGTTCCAAACAATTGATATCGTAACTAATATAGTAATAAAAGCAGCACTCCCAACAAGAAAACCAATAACTTTACCTTCAATTTTAACTCTAAGTCTATGACTCCTTCTTACCTTTAAATTTTTATCGTCTTTAATCATTCTAATTTCTATATTTATTAAGGTATCTGTCTATACTTTCTATATTAAACAAATAAAAGTTAATTGTAAATTTTTCACAATACTCAAAATCACACTATGAGCATTTATTCACATAATATATCTTTTTCTTCACTACTTTGAGTGTAATATAGAATGATTTATCTCAATAATCCTTAGGTTTTAGTCGCATTTCCAATTAAATATTTACATAATAAAATAGATCTTTAGTTTGTAAGAATATAAATATTAGATTTATTGATTAAGAATATGAGTAGTTTCCAAAAATTAACTGTAGGAAGCGCCCAAGTTATGTATTTTTAGTGCCACTCGTATTCTTATATATTATTTGTGCTAACTAATATCCCCTTGTAATTATCACAAATAAATTTGCTATTCATTCAACTTGTCTAAATTAGCTTGATATTCTTCTTCTTTAACTGGAATATACCCAACTTCAGCAGTTAATTCTGCTGCGTGTTGCATGTAAAATCTCACAAATTCTTTTACTGCAAGCTTAGAATCATAAGATGTTTTGTTAACATAGATATACAATGGCCTTGTTATAGGGTATTCGCCTGAATCAATTGTTTTTGCTCCAGGAATTATGCACCCGTTTCCATCTTCGCTATCAATTCCAATAACTTTTAATTTGTCTTTGTTAGCTGCGTAATATGCATATCCTAAATAACCTAATGAAAAATTGTCACCAAATATTCCTTGAATTAATATATTGTCGTCTTCAGAAGCTGTGTAATCGTCACGACTTGCTCCTCTTTTTTCATTGATTTGATGAGTAAAGAAATCGAACGTACCAGAGTCAGTTCCTGGTCCATATAATCTTATCTTTTGATCAGGAAATGCTGATCTTACTTGATTCCAATTTGTTACTTTACTTCCTGGTTCCCATATCAATTTTAATTCAGCAGTCGTTAAACAATTAACGAAAGTATTGTTAGGATTTACCATTACTGATAAGCCATCCATGCCAATTCTAAATTCGTTATATATAATTCCATTTAAAGAAGCTTTCTTAGATTCACTGTCTTTCATTGCTCTAGATGCGTTAGATATGTCAGTTTCTCCAATGACAAATCTTTTAAATCCTCCACCACTTCCAGATACTCCAACTAGAACATTAGCTTTTGGGTGTAATTTTTTAAATTCTTCTGCAACAGCCTCGGAAACAGGACCTACAGTGGACGAACCATCTACTTCTACAGTACCTTTCAAATTAGATGACGAATTAGAATCAATATTGGGCGAACAAGAAATAAAAGCTGCAGCAAAGACTACACTTAGTACGATCCACATACTTTTCAAACTAAGTACTGCCATTTAAAATCCTTAAAGTTTGTAAATAATTTCACTAAATATAATTTTACTTTATGTTATATATTTCACAATCAACTTGTAAATGATAAATTATTTTCAAGTTGATTGTCAATACTTTTTTTAAAACATAACTTGTGTTGGTCATTATTATGTATGTAAATTATCAAATAAAGATGCTAAATATATATCAATAAACATCTATCTCTTTTTTGTTAGACAATAAATAATTAACATTACCAAATTATTTATTGTAGAAATTAAAAATGGGTTTTATTTAACTGCAAAAAATTAGATAATCCTATTGAGGTAATTTATGAAATGTCAAAATTGCAATAATACTATTCCCGAAGATTCAAAATTCTGCACATTATGCGGGACCCCAGTCTCTGATTCTATTAGCAATACAGACGATGATATAAATAAATTGAAAATTGAATTAGACAAACTGAAAAATGAAATAAGGAATATTAGCAGAACTGATAATACTATAATAAAAACCTCTACAACTTTATCTAAAAAATCAATTTCAATTAAAAAACCTGATATTAAAATACCAAATATAAATACGTCTTTTTTCTCTGGTTTCCATCCAACCAAAAACGAAATTGAATTAGTTTTTGGTCAAAACTGGCTAGCACGAATAGGATCATTAGCAATACTGTTTGGGATGAGTTTCTTTATCCAAGCAGCAATTGATTCTAATTGGATATCCAATACATTTATAACTGCTTTAGGAATTATTTCTGGATTATTATTTACATCTGTCGGATATTATTTAAATAACAGATTTAATTTTTACTCTAAAATCTTATCCGGAACAGGGCTTGGCATTTTATATATTTCCATATTTGGTGCATATTCTGGATTTGAAATAATAAATCCTTATATAGGAACTATAATGATTTTTATCGTATCTATTTTAGGAACTTTTTTAAGCTATAAACAAAAAAGCATTAGCATTGGAATCTTATCATTATTGGGAGCATATTCAGTACCTATAATAACAGGGTTTTATATAGATACACTGGAAATAAATAGCTTGGCAGCCACAGGTATCTACCTACCATTCGTAACTATTTCACACTCACTTTTTCTTATATATTTTAAAAATATATATAATTTAATATCTTTGAATTTTGCAGGATGGGTTAGTTTTCTGATTTGGGTTGGAGGACTCCAGGATAATTCAATTAGCATAGAAACCCAATTTGTAATTTGCTTCTTTATTTTCTTGATTATGATATCAAGCTGGATATGGTTTGTTCGCAACAATCAAAAAAGTAATAGTTTTCAGTCGTTTTCTTTATCGTTAACAACTGTGGGATTTATACTTCTTAGTTTTTTGGTACTTTGGGATTCTGATTATAAAAACATTCTTGGAATTAGTGGCTTATCATTAGGAATATTATATCTTTTACCATTAATATACGGCTGGCTAAAAACCAAACAATTAAACTATGAAATATATTTTGCAATTACATCGTTTATCATTTTTTTCATCTCTATTCCTATTCAATTTTCCAGCTCGATCACAACAGTGTTTTGGTCAATTCAAATAATAATGATTTCTTACTTAAGTTATAAATTTGACATAAGTATTGGAAGAAAATTTAGCTATTTGATTTTTGTTCTAATTATTTTTAAAGGATTTCTATGGGATTTATATAACACAAATGATATGGCACCATTTATTAATTCAAGATTTCTATCCTTGGCATTTGTTTTTATTTCAGGTTACACAACTTATTTTTTATATAAAAAACTTACTTTAACAAATTATGAAACAACCATTAATAGTTCAATATATTATTTGTCTATATTGATACTACTATTAGTAATAAATTCTGAAATATATTTTGCAATTAATTATTTTACGAATATTTTCTCTTCTGCCTACAAGACACCGTTGATATTTATATTATGGATATTATCATCTACAGTAATATCTAATGCAATTCTTACAATAAACAAAGGTGATGTCGAAAATAAAATACGAAGATATTTTGGATATTCAATTTTTATTATTTTTTCAATACTAACTTTATTATCTTCTATCTTTATGAATAGCGAAAAATTCATACCATTTATAAATATCAGAACTTTATTATTGATATTTATCCTATGCTCAATATTCTTTACATACAAAACGATATCTAATCTGAATATTTATTTGAAAAAAGAAAGAAATACGATTAAGTTAATCCTAGAATTCTTAATGTTACTTATACCATTTATGATCCTAAGCATAGAAAGTTACTTGTTAATTAGACATGGCATACTTAGTGTTGATACGAATTACTACAATCCCATCACAAGCGCAACATGGGGTGTGTTGTGGGCAGGAATAGGAACTATATATATATACGTATCAATGAAACTCTTACTTAAATCTATGCGATATGCAGGGCTCGCTGCTATTAGTATTTCAATTATCAAGCTATTTATATTTGATCTGTTTTTACTTCCAACAACTATAAGGATTGTTGCGTTTATACTACTTGGATTTGTACTCCTAATAGCCGGATTGAATTATCAAAAAAATATTCAATTTATGAAAAAAATATTCAATTAAAAAGGTATCAAAAATTTTAACTGAAATAAATTCTCAAATAATAGATCAAATAGCTTTGGGAGCTGGCATTTTAGGTACAGGGGGAGGAGGAAATCCGTATATTGGAAAATTAAGAGCTCAAGAAATAGTAAGACAATATGGGAACATAAAAGTTATTCAACCTAATCAATTGAAAGATGATGATTTAGTTATTTGCCTTGGAGGTATTGGAGCCCCGACGGTTGGAGTAGAGAAAGTAAGAGGTGACGAATCAGCCAGAGCTTTAAATGAATTAGAAAACTATTTAGGTAAAAAAGCAACTGCAGTAATTTCAGGAGAAATTGGTGGTAGTAATTCTCTTGAGCCTATAATTGCTGCAGGGAAAAATAATATACCTATGATTGATGGCGATGGAATGGGAAGAGCTTTTCCTGAAATTCACATGAAAACATTTTTTATATATGGAGTATCTTGGACCCCTGCTGTTGTGTGCGACGAAAAAGGTAATACCGCTTTATTTACAAAAGCAATCAGTGCTCATTGGTTAGAAAAAATGGCCCGTGCAGTCACTATACAAATGGGATGTGCCGCAGTATTTGCCACGGCACCGATGAATGGAAATGAAGTTAAAAACACTGCTATTCATGGAACTTTAACACTAGCTAAAAATGTTGGAGAAGCAGTTCAAAATGCACAAAATAATAAAACTGATCCTGTGAACAACATACTACAAGCATACCCAGGTAAACTATTATTCGAAGGAAAAATTTCTGACCTTGCAAGATCAACAACTGATGGCTTTGCTAGAGGACACGTTCTTATAGAGGGGTCAAATCAATATAAAAAAAACACATTGAAAATAGAATTTCAAAACGAAAATCTTATAGCTTATATCGATAACAAAATAGTTTGCATGGTTCCGGATTTAATTTGCATAATAGATTCTGAAACAGGAGATCCGATAACTACTGAATTATTAAGGTATGGATTTAGAGTATCAGTACTAGCCCTGCCAGCTCCAGAAAATTTGTGTACGCAAAAAGCATTAGAAGTCGTTGGACCAAAAGGCTTTGGGTATGACTTCGAATACGAGTATTTATTAAATATACCGAGAAAATAATGAGAATAGGAATAGATGTCGGAGGAACCAACACTGACGCAGCTTTAATAAATAAAAACACCATTATTAAAACTTTTAAAACAAACACTTCTAAAGATATAACATCTTCCGTAAGTTTATGTATTAAAGAATTAATAAAGAATCAAGAAAAACAAAATATAGATTCAATAATCATTGGAACAACCCATTTGATTAATGATTTAATACAAAGAAAAAATCTTCCAAAAACTGCCATCATCAGATTGTGCGGCCCATCAACAAGGCTATTAAAACCTTTAAGTGACTGGCCTCTTGATATTGTTGATAAAAATTTATTTTCATCACATTTTATTAGTGGAGGATTAGAGTTTGACGGAAGAGAAATATCCTCAATATCAAAACTAGAAATACAAAAATTATGTGACACATTTAAATCAGAAAAAATTGAATCCATTGCGGTAAACGGTATATTTGCGTCTGTTAACCCTTATCAAGAAATAGAAACAAAAAAAATTATTCAACAAGAAATGGGAAATATTCCAGTATCTTTATCTCATCAAATAGGTAGAATTGGGCTTCTTGAAAGAGAAAACGCAACAATTCTTAATTCTATGTTAATTAAATCTGCACAAAGTACTTTTGCCAATCTAAATAACATAATTAAGGAACTAAAATTAAACTCTAAAATTTATATTACCCAAAATGATGGAACAATGTCATCAATTGAAGACGCTCTAAAATACCCTGTTTTTTCTCTCTCTTCGGGCCCTACAAATAGTATGCGAGGAGCTTCGTATTTATCTGGAATAAAAAATGGATTAGTTATAGATATTGGAGGAACATCAACTGATATAGGAATGCTTATAAATAGCTTTCCTAAAGAATCATCTATTGCTGTTGATTTTTCTGGGATAAGAACAAATTTCAGAATGGCAGACGTTCTTTCCATACCATTAGGTGGCGGTACAATAATTAACAAACAAAAGCCTTATCTCAACGAATTAAGTGTTGGTAATGAGATAACTTCAAAATCATTATCTTTCGGGGGGAATATAACAACTATTACTGATATATTTGCAGCTGAATCTAAAACAAGTTTTTCACTGCCCAATAAAAATATAATTATAGAAAAACTATTATCAAATAATGTAAAACAAGAAATAAAATCAAAAATTTCTTTAGCTATAGACAAAATGAAAACAAGCGCTGATACAATTGATGCTATTATAGTTGGAGGCGGAGCTTTTATTATGCCGGAAGACATAGACGGACTTAATTTAATTAAAATAGCTAAACACTCCGAGGTTGCAAATGCTATAGGCTCAGCGCTAGCTCAAGTAAGTGGGTATTCCGAAAAAGTATACTCAACTCATAATATGACAAGGGAAGAAATTCTAAATGCTTCAAAACATGATGCAATAAACAACGCAATAAACAAAGGCGCAGATAAGCGAACAATTGAAATAATTGATGTAGAAGAAATCCCTCTTTCTTATTTACCAAGCAATGCAATAACAGTAAAAACTAAAGTCATAGGTAATATCAACAATAATTAATGTGAAATATTATTTATTGACTGCACAAAATATGCTAATCTTATTTTACTTTGGGTTTCGTTGAATAACGAATAATTATGGAAGTTCGGTTTGATCCCGACGCTGTCCCGCAACGGTAAAGTTTTTTTTAGTCCGTTCCAAGCCCCAAAATTTTATTGATCTTCGAGGAAAGATGCGTAAATGTTTAATACATTTATGTCTCCTCGCAAATTAAACAGGAGGCATACATGAGTAAAGCATTGAATACAATCGTTCTTTCATTTTTGTTTTTAACAATAATCGCGTCTTGCTCTAGCAATGAAACTAACACTATTATTAAGCTACCGATAAGCCCTGCACCAGTTGATTATTCAACAAAAAACCAACTCTCTCCAACTATCCCTGTTCCTAAATCCCAAATAACTAGCAAATCTCTGCTCAAACCTCAACTACCATCTCCTCCTTTAGTGAAGATTGAAAAAGATTACACAATTGTAAAATCCTCAAACATACCGGACACAAAATATCCAATTAAAATCACTAGATCTGACAATAAAGAAATTATCATTAATAAACCTCCTGAAAAAATTATTGCATTTGATTCAGCTGCAGTAGAAATTCTATATTCAATTAATGCAGGAAACAAAATTATAGGAACTCACTCTTTTGTAACTTATCCAAAGGATTCAAAAAACATAACAAAAGTGGGAGATGCTTTTAATTTAAACATCGAAAAAGTATTAAGCCTCAATCCGGATTTGTTTTATATTTTTTTTGAAAGATATATAAATGATTTAGAAAAAAACAATATAAAAGTCGTTTATGAAAAAACTCTAAGCGACAATTTTGAAGCCATTCCCAACAGAATTTTAATGTGGGGAAAAATTGTTAACAAAAACAACGAAGCTTATAACATTGCTAATCAATTTGAAATCAAACTTTTTAAAATAAAATCTTTTTTTAAAAACTACGAAGAAGGCCCAACTATATTCTACGACACAGGTTCGCTGTGGACTCCTGGTAATAACACACTAGTTGGCAAAACTTTCAATTTATTAAAATTGAATAATATTGCCAAAGATGTTTCAGGGTACAAGCAATTTTCAAAAGAAATATTAATCAAAAAAAACCCTCAAATAATAATAACTTCTGATCCAGATTTTTTTTATAAAAACACCGAATTTAAAAATCTAACTGCTATAAAAAACAAAAGAATACTTACTTTAGACAGTAATTCTTTATCAATAGCAGGTCCCAGATTTATAAACGGAATCGAAGAGCTAATAGAGATAGTTTATTCACCAGTCTATATTGACAATATTTATGAATAAGCAAGCAAGCACAAAAATAAAATTAGATAAAATAATATACGTCAAAACAACAAAAAATAAATATAGTATTTGTTTTTTATCACTATTATTAATAACCATATTAATAATCTCAATATTTATTGGGGCATCTAATCTTAGTTTTTATGAAACTTTAAATACCCTTGTAAATCCTCTGCTTCAATGGAAATACAATACGATTTCCCCTCAATCAAACCACGCCATAATATTTCATCTAAGAATACCTAGGTCTTTATTAGTGATTCTTACTGGCATTATTCTTTCGGCCTCAGGGACAACTTTTCAGGCAATTTTCAAAAACCCCTTGGCTGACCCTTATCTATTAGGAGTGGGAACGGGCGCTGGTACGGGCGCAATTATTGGATTAACAATCTATCCTGCAGCACTAATTTTCGCAAACATCAATGCTGCCTTCTTTGCTTTTATAGGAGGTATAATTTCAGTCTTTTTAACCTATTTTTTATCAAATTATTCTAAAAACAACAACCACTTGTCGTTAATACTAGCCGGAGTTGCAGTTAGCTCATTATTTGGGGCGATAACTACTCTATTATTAATAACGCAAAACCCAGATATAAAACCTTTACTCAGTTGGTTGTTAGGAGGGTTTTCTTTGTCTTCGTGGGAAAATTTTAATATTGTATTATTTTTTGGTCTCCCTAGTCTCATAGTTATTTTCGCAATGTCTCATAAAATCAACTTACTTAATCTTGATAGCAGTTTGATTAAAAATTTGGGAGTAAATGAAAGCAATTCAATTAAATTATTAATTATTCTATCTACTTTATCAACATCTGTTGCCGTATCTCAAACAGGAATAATTGGATTCATAGGGCTTGTTGCGCCACACATATCTCGTATGGCCTGGGGAAATAATACAAAATATCTTTTATATCAATCCTCTCTAGTGGGGGCAAGTATATTATTGTCTTCAGATATTCTAGCTAAAACTATTCTATCTCCAATCGAAATTCCTGTTGGTTTAATTACTGCATTTTTAGGGTTTCCATTTTTTGTTAATTTATTAAGAAAAGAAAGCGAAAGATCATGGACGATACAATGATAAAACTCGAAAATATCAATGCTTCTTACAAAAATTCTGGCTTTGAATTGATTTTTAACCTAGAAATTAAAAAAGGTGAGAAAATTTTATTAATTGGGCCAAACGGAAGCGGAAAATCAACATTAATGAAACTAATTTCAGGTCATATTTCTCCTGTAAAAGGAAAAATATTTGTCAATAATAACATTATCGAAACTTTTTCTTTAGAAAAGCTTTCTTCTTTAATATCTTATATGCCTCAATCACCATATATGCCACAACATTTTGATGTCTTTGAATTTGTATTATCCGGATGCTTTTCTAAAGAAAATAATAATGGGCACTTTAAAAAAAGTGATTACAAAAAAGTCTTTAATATATTATCTAAAATGAATCTTGAAAACAAATGGGATTCAAAATTGTCTTATTTATCAGGCGGGGAAAAACAAATGGTTTTGCTTGCACATAATTTAATTCAACAATCATCAATACAATTGTTTGACGAACCTTCTGCAAATCTGGATCCGTATAATCAAACAGAAATCATGAAACTCTTATTAGAAAATCAAACTAGCAAAGACACTAAAATAATATCAACTCATGATTTAAATATTTCGTGGAAATTTAATAGAATAATAATGATAAAACATGGAACAATTTTCAAACAAGGAAGCCCTAATGCAATTATTACAACTGAAAACCTTACTAATTTATTTGAAAAAAATATTGAGGTGTTAAAATTAAAAAACAATAAAAATGTTGTTTTATATAATTAATTAATATTTATGAATGCAAAATACGAATCTATTGTAAAAAAAATAATTTTACAAAAACCTCACGATCGAGAATTATTCTTTATCAGTAGATATGAAAGATTAAATTATTTACTTGGATCAACCGGGATGTTGTCTTGCGAGATTCCATTAATTCATGTTGTGGGGACAAAAGGCAAAGGAAGCACTGCTTCTTTTCTTTCAAATATATTAAATGAATCAAAGTACTCTTCTGGAATGTTCACCTCACCTCATTTACATAGAATAACAGAAAGAATAAAAACTAATCTAAAAGAAATTTCAAAAGACGAATTTATAAAATCTTTTGATTTTTTGCACGCCCACACAAATTCTTCAATAATAAACTCCTTTGGGGGATACTCTTTTTTTGAAACTCTAATGACTATGGCTTTGTTACATTTTAAAAAAAACAATCTATCACTTCAAATTCTTGAGGCTGGCATTGGAGGAACTCATGACTCAACAAACTTTGTTAAAAATAAAATAGCCACACTAATTACCAACATTAGCTTAGATCATCAAAATATTTTAGGTAGCACTATAAACGAAATTGCCAAAGATAAAGCTGGCGCAATATCAGAAAACTCACTTGTTATTTCTGCTCCTCAAACAAAAAGTGTAGAAAATATAATTTCTTCAATCTCAAACAAAAAAAGAGCTCGACTTTTAACAACAGATACAAATATTAAAATTATTGAAAGAAAAACAGATTTGCACACACAATCTTTTAAACTTGAAACAAAAGAAAACTTCTATAATATAAATACATCTATGCTAGGAAAATACCAAACAGAAAACATAGGCATTTCTATTTTGGCAATAGAAGAACTTGCTAAACAAGGATTCGAGATTTCTAAAAATCAAATTGAAAGTGGTATAAAAAAAACGAAATGGGCTGGCAGGCTAGAAATAATAAAAAAACAATCTAACACTTATTTTATAGACGGAGCACACAACACGCATTCTATAAACCAATTAATTAAATCATTAAAAGAATTAAGCTCGCAAAATAAATATGAAATTATTTTTGGGGTGACCTATGGACACTCTTATAATATGATGATCAATAAAATTTCAGAAATTTCCGACAAGATTTACTTTGTTAAATCACGACACCCAAAATCTGTTCCTACATCAATTCTTACAAAAAACAAAAATTTAAAAAATGTAGAGTATTACGAAACAGGAAATATCGAAAATGCAATAAAATTAACACAAACCCAAAATAATAAAATAGTTTTAATTACTGGGTCTTTAAGTGTGGTAAGCGAAGCTTTAGAATATTTAAATAACATAACCCCTGAACTCTATCCATACATTTAAATAATTAATATAATTAATATATGAACATAAAACAAAAAGCTGTCGTAACTGGTATGGGAATAATTTCTCCCTTAGGGGAAAATTTAAAAGACTATTGGAGTAATCTAACAAGTGGTATTTCTGGTGTTGCCACAATTACGCTTTGCGACCCAACAGACTTTCCTTCCAGGATCGCTGCGGAAGTCAACACTTTTGATCCATCCACTTATATAAATGTAAAAGAATTAAAGAGAATGGCAAGATTTTCACAAATGGCTGTTGCTGCAGCTGGACTGGCAATAGAAAATGCAAAAATCTCTTTTACCAAAGAAGAACAAAACTCAACTGCTGTAATTATTGGAAACGGAAACGGCGGGTTCCCCGAATTAGAGAAAAACGCAAGAGCACAGGTTTTAAAGGGAGAAACGAAAGTTAGTCCATACTTTATTCCAATGATATTGCCAAATATGGCTGCTGCTAATATTTCTAGGATTTATGGATTTAAAGGATTTAGCTCTACTGTGGTAACTGCTTGCACTGCTAGCACCCAATCTATTGGAGACGCCGCTTTTTTGATTAACAACGGATTATGTGACGTAGTTTTAGCTGGAGGGTGTGAAGCTGGAATTAGTAAATTAGGATTAGGCGGATTTAGCTCGCTACGTGCTCTTAGCACAAACAATGAGAACCCAAAAAAAGCAAGCCGCCCTTTTGATGCTAAAAGAGACGGATTTGTTCCGGGCGAAGGCGCAGGAATGATTGTTGTAGAATCTGAAAAACACGCAACCAAAAGAAATGCTAATATTCTTTGTGAAATTGCTGGTATGGGTGTTTCGTCAGACGCATACCATCCTGTTCAACCAGATCCGGAAAACAAGGGAGCAATATTGGCAATGGAAAGAGCTCTAAATAATGCAGGAATAAGTTATGAAGAGATAAATTATATAAACGCCCATGGAACGTCTACGCTTCTAAATGATGCGTGCGAAACAAACGCTATAAAAAAAACCTTTAAAAAAAATGCATACAACATCCCTATCAGCTCAACTAAATCAATGACTGGGCATGCTTTGGGAGGTGCAGGGGCTCTTGAGGCAATTGCTACAATATTGTCAATTATCAATCAGAAAGCTCATCCCACTATAAACCAAGACACACCTGACCCCGAATGTGATTTGGATTATATTCCAAACAAATTTATAGACCTTTCTATAAATTATGCAATATCTAACAGCTTTGGGTTTGGCGGGCAAAACGCGAGTATTATATTTAAAAAACTAAAAAACTAACTTTTTATTTTTTACCATCAATAAAGAATCAAAGCTATATCCACTTTTTTCGATTTTTTCTCTCCCACCCTCGACTCGGTCAACAACACACATAATTTTAATAACATTACACTTGTGAGTTTCGAGCACTTCAGAAGCAAACAAAACACTTCCTCCTGTTGTACAGGTATCATCAACAACCAACACCCTGTCGTTCTCTGTAAAATTTCCTTCTACCTGGTTTTCCGTTCCGTGTGCTTTGGTTTCCTTTCTAACTATAGCTCCTCTTAAGTTGTATTTTTTTTCTGCAGCAACCATTAAAGTTCCAGCAATTATTGCGTCCGCCCCCAACGTAGGCCCCGCAATTATATTTATTTTATTTTCTACAACAATCTCAAACATCAATTCGCTAATAATTCTTAAACTCTCCGGAAGTAAGGTTATAATTCTGCCGTCAAAATATATATTACTTTTTTTACCTGATGAAAGTAAAAAATCCCCGGTTTTAAAAGCACCTGCTTCTTCAGTAATTTTTATCAGTTTTTTTAATTTGCTACCCATAATTAATAAACCTCGTTTTCTTTTATATATTTTAATACGATTTCACTCAAAAAAGCTCTGCTAATGTTATTTCTTAAAGATGATGAAGTGGTGTCAATTTTTATGTTTGATAAAAATTCCACTTTTGTTCCTGTGTATATTTTTTTTAATGTTTTAATTATATCTTTCCTTTCAATTCCGCCTCTATCGGCGCACACAATCACAACTTTTTTTAATATTTTCCTCGCTTCCTTCCATTTACCGAAACTTTTTAAAGCATCCGCCCCGGCAAGAAGAAACAATCGCTCTTTGGGGTGCCTGCTCTCTATTTTTATAATTGTTTCATAAGTGTAAGATGGTTTTCCTTCTGGCTCTAGCATTATAATTTCAACTCTTTTCTCTTCTTTAAATGCAAGTTGCAGCATGTTGTTCCTGTGCTTATAAAGAGCTTTAACCTTGTTTTTTTTCATCCACGGGTTGCCCGCTACAACTAAATATATTTTGTCCAAACAAAATTGTTCAAACGCTCTTTTAATAATTTTTTCATGCCCTTTGTGAACGGGGTCAAATGTTCCTCCAAACAATCCTATTTTTTTAACTCCACTCAAGCTCTACACTTCCTATTTTTATAGTGTCCCCTTCCTTGATCCCCAGCTCAAAAAGCCTCTTGGATATGCCCTTATTATGAAGTGTTTTCATAAACTGTGCCATCACATCCCAGTGATCTAGGTTTACTCTCTCAGCAATTCTTATTACTTGCTGATGCTTTATTTCAAAAACGTCTCCATTTTTCTCAACATATTCTTTTTCAAAATCAAAAACGATCTTCTCGGGGGGTCCTTCGATTTCTTCAGTCTTTTCGGGCACAACGTTGACTTTCCTTTCTATTTCTTTTTTTATTTCTTCTATTTCTGTTCCTTTGAAATTATTACCCCCTGGTTCTTTATAATGAAACGAGTTGATTATTATCATTTCTTTTTCTTTTAACAAATCTTTGTCTACGTTGTTTATCACACGAATGGTCTTGTCATCGTCCTCGCTTTTGATAAAAATTAACACCTTCGCCCTTTTTATGTGTTTTAAATTTTTTATTCCCAAATTGTTTTTTGAATCTTCAATCCCTGGTACCTCAATAATTGTGTACTGTTTTTTTATTGTTTCAATAACTCCTTTTTCAACTCTTGTTGTTGTGTAGGGATACTGGTCTATTAGCGGTTTTGCGTTTGTTATCTTCGATAAAAAAAAAGACTTTCCACAATTTGGTTTTCCTATTATTGCGACGTCACAATTCATTCTATAATCTAATTCTATTAAAATTTTATTGTTTGTTTCTCCTTTCTCTGCCAGAAGTGGATATTGAACAACAGAATTTGCCATTTTAGAGTTACCCCTGCCTCCCTTACCTCCTTCTAATATCACTGTTTTTTGTTCTGTTGTTACTTCTCTTAGTATTTTTTTACTTGAATCCTTTGCGTCGTAAATAAGCGTACCTAAAGGAAGTCTTATTATTTTATCTTTTCCTTTTTTTCCTCTTTTGTTATTGGCGCTTCCTGGGAACCCGTTTTCAGCTTTAATTTTATTTATAAAAGAAACTTCTTTTAGTGAGCTTAAGTTCTTATCTCCTTTTATAATAATCCTACCTCCTGCTCCACCGTCTCCTCCGTCAGGGCCTCCTCTAGGTACAAATTTTTTACGAATGCCGCTAATAGACCCGTCTCCACCAGCCCCAGATATTATTAATAGTTTTGCTTTATCAATCATAATTTTTTAATAATAATAATAATCATGTTTATATGTTAGTAATTATATATAATAACAGGGAATGGGTTTATTTTTTAAGTTCATTCCTTGTGGATAACCAACCCTCTTGTTGTTATTATTTGTATTAAAAATAAACTAAACTAAAACAAACACGAGTTGTCAACAATTTTATCAACAATAATTTAAAATATGATGGATTTATCTTTAAATGCTAGCGTATTAATTTCTCTAATTTATATTGCCTCATCCTTGGTTGCCGCGATTGTGTTGGAGGTTTTAGGCAAAACAGTATTTAAATCAGAGAAAAACAAAAACAACATTCTATATAAAAGAGTTGGGAACATTGCTAGTGGCCCCCTTGTTGTTTATTTTGTTTTGTCTGCCGTTATTTGGTCAATATCTCTTTTAGATCTTTTTGCAGGAGATTCGTTTCTTACAATGTCTGACAGAACGTGGCTGAGAGATGTTTTGGTTGCTACATGGGAAGTTATGGGAATATTGCTTGTTGTAATCTGTGCCGCAAGGGTCTTAAATGTTCTTCTTGACTGGTATTTAAAAAAGTTTGCAAGAAGAACAAAAACTGATTTTGACGACAAAATAATACCTCCCTTAAAAAGAGTTTTACCCCTTTTTATTTATTCCGTTGGAGCAATTAGGCTTTTAGATTATTTTGGGTTTTCTATTAGCCCTATTTTGGCTGGATTAGGTATAGGAGGAATCGCGGTTGCGTTAGCTATACAAAGACCCTTGGGTAATTTTTTCGCAGGAACTTCTGTTTTAACAGAGGGGGCGCTAAAAGAGGATGACTTTATAGAAATAGAGGGAGGAATAGCCGGATACGTTTCTAGCGTAGGGTGGCGGAGCACAAAAATAAGAGACAGGTTTAACAACTTGGTTATTATTCCCAATTCTAAAATGGCTGAGAGTGTTGTAACAAATTATTATAGCCCCGAAACTGCCATAAACATTTTAATTACCTCTGGTGTTGCCTACGAAGAAGACTTAGAAAATGTTGAAAAGATTGTTTTTGAATCTTTAAACCAACTTTTAAAAACCTCAAAATACGTTGCTGAAAATACAGAGCCACGATTTGGCTTTTCTGAGTTTGGAGATTCAAATATTAATTTTTGGGTTTTTATGCAAGCTAAAGATTGGCCTGCTTCGTTTCAATTAAAAAGCGAGATCATAAAAGTAATTCACAAAAATTTTAACATCAAAAAAATAACTATTAATTACCCGACAAGAAGAATTATTAATGACAAATGAGCAATAACTCGTCTTCTTTATCAAAAGTGTTAATCCCTTTTCAGTATAAAGATTTTACCTTTTTGTGGTTGAGTGGAATTACCTCTGGAATTACTATGTCTATGAAAATACTGATTTCTACGCAGTGGCTGTATAACCAAACAAATTCTTCGGTTTTGGTCGGGTTGCTGGGGCTTGCTCAATTAATTCAAATGCCTGTAGTTTTATTTGGAGGAGTTTTGGCAGATTCTTCTGATAGAAAGAAATTAATGATATACACACAATTGGTTTCTTTTGTTATGTTATTTATGTTGGCGGTTGTTGCCCAATCAGGAAAACTAACTCCTTGGCATGTTTTTTTTGTTATAACGGTTACCGGTGTTACTACAATGCTTGGCAACTCAAGCAGACCAGCAATGTTACCCCGAGTTATTCCGAAAGCATATATTACAGAAGCTATTAGTTTAAGCTCTGCTTCTTTTCAGGTTTTTTCTATTTTATCACCTTTAATTTTTTGGAAATCATTTGAATACCTAGGCCCTGCGGGAGCCTTTTATGTGGCTTCTTTTTTTGGATTTATAAGTGTGGTGTCTCCTTTAATGATTAAAGTAAGCGGTAAATCAAAACAGGAAAAAATAAGCCCATGGGCTTCAATAAAAGATGGTTATAGATTTGTTCTGACTCACCCAATTCTCCCGGGGCTATATTTGCTAGATGTGTTTGTAACTATCTTTAGTTTTTATCGAAATTTGTTTCCTGTTTTTTCAAAAGAATTATATTCAAGAGGAGTAGATGGTACAGGATTGTTGAATGCTTCAAACTCTATAGGAACGATTGTAGGCGCAAGCATTGTAATGTTTACTTCTAAAATTAAACATAAAGGAAAAATAGTATTAATTGCTACGTTATTTTATTCGTTGTTTTTAATGTTTTTTGGGTTAAGCAATAACTTGTGGCTTGGGTTAGTTATAGTTATGTGCTTGGGACTAACAGATGGAGTTTCAATGGTTATGAGGCAAGCTATTGTTCAGCTAACTACCCCTGATAAAATGTTGGGGAGGGCTAGTAGTGCTCACAGTTTTTCTGCAATGGGAGCCAATCATATAGGGCATTTTGAAGTTGGAGTAATGTCCGCTATTATTGGGGCAGGAAGTACGATGCTTTTAGGCGGAGCAATATCTTTTATTGTAACTATTCTTTTTTGGTTTATTTATAAATCAATAAGAAATTATCAGTATGATTTAAGTTTAAAATCCTAATAATTTTGATAATTTTTCTCTATGATAATTTCCATCTCCAAAAGCTATTTCTGCAGCTTTTGCTCTTCTTGAGTATAGCTGAACCCAATGTTCTTTTGTAAAACCTATTCCTCCGTGTACTTGGTGTGATATTGCGCAAACTTTTTTATGGGAATCGCTTGTCCATGATTTTGCCATAGACACTTCTTTTTTAGCATTTTTATTTTGAGCTAATTTCCAAGCAGCTTCGTAGATTACAAATCGAGTTCCTTCTACTATTGTTGCCATTTCTGAGCAATGTCTTTGAATTTCTCCAAAGGTTCCTATTGGTCGCCCAAACTGAGTTCTAGTCTTAGCGTATTCAACTGTGCCTTCTAAAACTTTTTCGCTTGCTCCAAGCATTTCGCAACTTTTACCAATGGCACCAAAAGAAAAGATTTGTTCAACAAGTTCCCATCCTTTGTTTTTTTGTCCTAGTATGTTAGTAGCAGGGATTTGAACATTGTCTAAGTTTATTACAGATTGTTTATCTGATGAAATTGTGGATAGTTCAGATATTGAAATACCTTCTGCTGTTGAAGGAATAATAAAGGCTGACAAATCAGTATCTTTATCTCCTGTTCTGGCAATAGTGATTATCATGTCTGATATATTTGCAAAGGGAACAAACATTTTTGTTCCGGATATTGTATATCCGTTTGTTGACATAGAGGCTTGGCATTGAATGGAGGAAGGGAGTATAGAGTCATCTTCTTCGTGAAAAGCAAGTGTTGCTATACTTTCGCCAGATATTATTTTTGGAAGCAATTCGTCTTTTTGCTTTTCGTTTCCAAAAATGTTTATTGGCATACCTCCGAGTAGTACAGCATGAAATAATGGCTCTGGCAGCAAAACTCTCCCTGCTTCTTCAAGAAGAATACAGAATTCTAAAAAAGTTAATCCAAATCCTCCGTATTTTTCAGCAAAAGGAACTCCTAGCCAGCCTTGATTTACAATTTTTTCCCACAACTGCTTGTTGTATCCATCTTTATCATTTTCCATTTCTCTTACGTGAGTTTCAGGGCACTCTGTAGCAAAGAAATCTTTTGCAGTGTTTTTTAACATTTGTTGTGTTTCATCTAAGCTTAAATCCATTTGTTTCTCCTATGGTTTTGGCAATCCTAAACCTCTGGTTGCGATAATTCCTCTTTGTATTTCAGATGTTCCCGCTGCGATTGTTGCAGAAACTGAAGACAGAAATTCTTGTTCAATTTTTCCTTTAAGTTTGTTATGTTTTGATTCGGGCCCTAGCTGACCATACATACCTAGTATTTGCATGCCTAGATCAGCTACTTTTTGTTCCAAAACTGTTCCAAACAATTTAGACATTGAAGATTCTTTGTTAGGAACTTCACCGTTACTTTGCATATCAGCAATTTTGTATGACATTCCCCTCGACACGTTGATTTCAGTATAAATTTCTGTTATTTCTTTTGTAATATTCGGGTCTTCAGAAATATATTTTCCTCCTCTTTTGTTTGTTTTTGCAAATTCTATTAACTCTGTTAAAAGAGCCATGCATCTTGACGAATATTCTACCCCAGATCTTTCAAAATCAAGCAGTGTAGCACCAACATACCATCCTCTGTTTAATTCACCAACAAGATTTTTTTGAGGTACTCGTACGTTATCAAATGTTACCATGTTAAAATTATGCCTTCCTGCCATATCGATGATGGGATTAACTTTAATTCCTTCTGATTTCATATCGTCAATTAATAAAAAACTAATTCCTCTATGTTTGGGAGCCTCCGGGTTTGTTCTAACCAGAATAAACATTTTGTCCGCCCTATGAGCAGATGATGTCCATACTTTAGTTCCGTTAATAACAAAATCATCTCCATCTTCAACGGCTCTTGTTTGTAGAGAGGCAAGGTCGGAGCCAGATTCAGGTTCTGAGTATCCCTGACACCATTGGACGTTTCCTTTGGCGATGTCAGGCAGGTATTGAGTTTTTTGAGCTTCAGTTCCGTGTATCATTAAGGTTGGCGCAAGCATTCTAATTCCAAACCCATCTCTTCCGGGAGCTCTTGCAAGCGTCATTTCTTCAGCAAAAATAACTTGTTTCATCATAGATGCGTTTTGGCCACCATATTCATTTGGCCAAGCCATTGTGAGCCACCCTTTGTCGGCTAATTTTTTTCTCATTTCTAAGGCAAAATCCCATTCTTTATCACTGGCCCCTTCTTCCAGGTTATTACCAGCAACTCCGTCCCAATTATTTGGAAGCTCGGATTTAAGAAATTTTCTAACCTCGTCTCTAAAATTATCTTCTTCTTCAGTAAAAGCAAATCGCATACTAACCTCAACAATGTGTATAATAATATTCAGATTGATAATCAAAATTCTAATGGTCTTTTATATATAATGTCAAACATAAGAAAGAGGTTTAAATGTTATTATATACATTATATAAACAAAACTGTTGAAGGGAGAAATTGTGAGCATAGATATAAATTTATTAAAACAAAAAGCAGAAGAATTAGTTGAAAAGTATAAATTACCAGGAATGGGCTTGGGCGTTGTATCTTCTAAAGAGATCTTATTTAGTGAAGGGTTTGGATATTCTGAAATAGAAACTAAAACAAAGCATACTGATAAAACTATTCAAAGAATTGGCTCAATAACTAAAACTATGACAGCTATTGTTGCTCTTAGGTTAGTAGAGCAAGGTAAATTAGATATGGAGGCAATAGTTACTGAACTTATTCCTACTATCAAATTCAACACAACATTTGGGCCGATAAGAGTTAAACATTTATTCACCCATACTTCTGGAATTGGCGAAATGCCAGAAAAAAAAGATTATGCTACTGCAGATATGAAATTGTGGGGAGATAGTGGAGAGTTTGATATTCCTAACCATTATCCAAACGGAATTGATGTAGACTTTGAGCCCGGAACAGATTGGCATTATGCAAATCATGCTTGGGGAATTTTAGGGGCCATCGTAGCCAAAATAGAAAATGACACTTGGCAAAACGTTGTAGAAAAAGAAATTTTTAACAAATTAGATATGAAAGACTCATATTCAAGCGATGACCCTGTGGATGGAATGTCTGTAGGATATCACAGAGACCTTGATCAAGACTCTTTAGACAGAGATGAATTAATTGGCGAATCATTAGTTTATGGTGATCTTGTAGATGATATTAATATTAGAGGAATCAAGTATGATTATGTTGGAACTGCTGCTGCAGGATCTGTACTTTCATCTCTTGAAGATATGTGCAAATATACTAAAAGTTTATTAAATAAAACAGAGGGAATAATTTCTGAAAAAACCTTTGATTCCATGCTAGAGATACAATACGCTCCTGACCCTGGTTTAAGCATTAGAATGGGATTAGGCTTTCAGGTAAAAAGAATATTTAATGAACATTCTTTTGGTCACAATGGAGGGGTAAGCGGAGGATGGAATACAGTTATGCTTTTGTTGCCAGAGAGTGATTTGGGGGTAATGATTCATTTGAATTTGACTTCGGGCTTACTTGAAACTATTACAGAAGAAATTGTATATATTTTATTAGGACAGCCGGATATTGAAAACAAGAAGATTTCGATTAGTAAAGAAGAACAATCTAAAATATTAGGTGTCTACAGACATAGGCCAGGATTTGTGGCGAGAAGTAGGCCAATAAGATCTTATGGAAGGATACAAATCATAAATAAAGATGATAGAGTATTTATTCAATCTCGAAGAGGTGGATGGAGAACCCCGCATCCTGTATATAAATCAAACTTGGGAGAGAATATTTTTATTGTTGATGATGGTAATCTTAATCCCACACTATTGTCTATTTCAGATAACACTTTAACAATAGATCGATTGGCATCACTAGACAAAGATCCGAGAGCAAAGAATTGGTGATAATGTGATTAATAGAGTTGATTATTATGCACATTAATATTATATTTTTACGACCTAAATAAAAACTAAGAGAGTTAATAATGTTGTATTCATCGGAGAAAAATGAAATAAGTATGGTTTTAAGCGGTGACGCGATGATAACTCGTCCTTTATCCGTGTTCGACGAACCACACTTTTTGGCATTATCTTATTTATTTAAAAAATCTGATGTTGGATTTACTAATTTGGAGATGTTGATGCATGATTATGGTATTTCACCTGGTATCCCAGGCGGTATTTTCGCAGCTTCAGATCCTAAAAATTTGAAAGAATTAGAATGGTTTGGGATTAATATGGTTGCCACCGCAAATAATCATTCCTGGGATTACTCCGAAAATGGAATATTGAATCATTTGTCTAATTTAAATAAAACAAATTTAATTCATTCAGGAATTGGAAAAAATTTAAGTGAAGCTAGAGCTCCCGGATATTTGGAAACCAAAGGAGGACGAGTGGCTTTAATTTCTTTAACAACCACTTTTCCGGAGGCAGGAAGAGCTGTTCATCAAAGACCTGATTCAGTAGGGAGGCCTGGGGTCAATCCGTTGGGATATGAACAAATACACAGGTTGCCAAAAGATCAAATTGACAAATTAAAAAACATTGCTGAAAAAATTGGGTATAAACAAAAATTTTCCAAAAAAAACCTTAAAGATAACCAATTTGATTTTATAACAAAAATTTTTGAAGAATCTAACGATTATAATATTGATATAAATATAGATAACAACGACAAAGATGAGATTATTAAATGGATTAAAGATGCAAAAAAAGCGGCAGATTGGGTCGTGGTAAGCATCCATTGTCACGAAGATCCGCCTGGAGGATATAGTTTTAATGGTGAAAACACACCTGAATTTTTAATGGATTTTAGTAAGGAAGTTATAGACGCAGGAGCTGACGTTGTAGCAGGCCATGGACCTCATGTTATGCGGGGGATGGAAATATATAATAAAAAACCTATATTTTACAGCTTGGGTAATTTTATTTTTCAAAATGACACTGTAAAATGGCATCCACATCCTGTTTACGAATCAGTAGGATTAGATCATTATGCCACTCCTTCAGAATTTTATGATCGTAGATACGACTTCGATACAAAAGGATTTCCAGCGTTACAGGATTATTGGGAAAGTATCGTCGCAGAGTGCAAGCTTACTAAAGAAGGAGTAAAAGAAATTAATCTTTTTCCCATTGAATTAGGCTATAAAATGCCTAGATCTCAAAGAGGGAGACCAGTGATAGCAAGGCAAGAAAATAAAGAAAGGATAATTAATAAAATTGCACAACTCAGTGCCCCTTTTGGTACACAAATCGATTTTACTGAAAATGGCATTGGAAAAGTGAATCTACAAACATAATAAGAGGTTAAATATGAAAGCAGGTCGAATTTTAGCTCCAAAAAAACTTGAGTTGAGCGAAGTGCCAGTTCCGCAAATCTTAAACGATGGCGAGAGTTTGGTTAATCTTCAAAGTTGGTCAATTTGTGGCAGTGACATAAGAGACTCATATGGTCCTTTGTTTTCTGAAGAAAAATATCCAATGCAATGGGGAGCGCATTGTCACGAAGCGGTAGGAACCATAACTAAGAGCGGATCTTCAGATTTTCTAGAAGGACAAAGAGTTATTGTATTGCCATCTCCGGCCATCCCAGGAGAAAGCAGTGACCCGGGTCGTGGTGCAGGATTGTTAGCTGAGTACGTAATTGGTAATCATTCAAGAATGATTAAAATTCCTAGTAATGGAGACCCCATGGAATGGGTAATGTGCCAACCTTCGGGCACAGTTCTATATGCTTGCCAGTTATTAGGAACTATTTTAGGGAAAAACATAATGGTCCTTGGCCAAGGAGCGATCGGACTTTCATTTACTGCAATATTATCTAGAGCTGGGGCACGAAAAGTAATAGCTGTAGACAGATTAGATTACAGATTGGATAAAGCCAAAGAATTAGGTGCTACGCATGTTATAAATTATCAAAACCAAGATTTAGAGCAATCTATAAAAGAAATTAATAACGGTGAATACCCAGATGTCACCATAGAAGCTGCTGGGCATGCAGAGGCATTTAACACGGCTTTGAAAATTGTTAAACCCTTAGGTCAAATACTAATCTTTGGAAAATTATTAAAAGACGAACAGGGAACCCTTGCCACGATTGAAACAGAGCATTTACTTCACCATGGAGCTACTATAATAAACTCTTCCGCAGTGAATAGCGGAGATCCGACATCGCATATTAAGAGAATGGTAGAATTAAAAAAACGCGGATGGTGGGATCCTTCCACAATGATTACTCATAATATGAATTTTTCAGATATTCAAAAAGCTTATGATATGTACGAGAATCAAGATGACAACATTATAAAAGTTGTATTAAATCAGGATTGATATTATATGACTTCTGTTGATAATGATAATGATTTGTGGATGACTGCTTTAGGTGAAATGGAGACTAAAGTTCCAAAACCTATATTTGAAACTTGGCTTAAATTCCCTAAAACTAGGGGAAAGTTTTTTTCAGAAACTGTTTTTATAATTGAAGCTCAGGATGCATTTATATCAGAATACTTAGAAACAAGAATGTACTCTGTTATATCTGAAACATTACAAAAATTGATAAAGAAGGAAGTTGAAATTAAGTTTAATGTTTTTGGCGTAGCTTTCACATTGGATGAAAATAGTAATGTAAAAGTAATTAAAAAAATTGAAAATTTAGGGGTACAAATTAATGATCAATATACATTTGACAACTTTGTTTTAGGGCCGTCTAACGAATTAGTTCACGCAGCTAGTCTCTCTGTATCAGAAAATCCTGGGAAGTCCTTTAATCCATTAATGATATATTCTGAAGTAGGATTAGGGAAAACTCATTTATTACATGCTATAGCTAATAAGTTGCATGAACAAAATTTTAATTTTTATTATTTAACTTGTGAAGATTTTACAAATGAATATATAAAGTCGATTAGGACTAATTCAACGGAGAAATTCAGAAACAAGTATAGAAGTATTGATGCTTTATTATTAGATGATATACAGTTTTTAATGGGGAAAGAGCAAACTCAAGAAGGATTTTTTCATACGTTTAACGCTCTTCATTTGAATAAAAAACAAATTGTTATTACTAGTGACAGGCCTATTTCTGGATTAAAATTATTAGAAGACAGAATTACTTCGAGATTATCAGGAGGGCTTGTTGTTGATATTCAGTTTCCTGACCTTGAAACAAGATTAGATATTTTGAAGCAAAAGGCACTTATTAAAAATGTAGTTGTAGATGATGAAATAATAGGGTTTATTGCTAATAGGGTCTATCATAACATAAGAGAAATGGAAGGAGCATTGAATAAGGTTTTGGCTATTACTGAGCTAACAGGGATCAAGCCTGATATTCAAGCTGCAGAAGAATTGTTGGGAGCGCCTGACGAGTTAGAAGTTTTTTCTGATCCTGATGAAATTATTGCCCAGGTTTCAAAATATTTTCAAGTAGATATTGAAGATTTAAGAGGTAAATCTAGAGAGCAAAAATATACTACTCCAAGGCAAATAGCAATGTTTATTTTAAGAGAAGATAGTAAAATAAACTTAAATTCAATTGGGAAATTATTTGGAGGCAGAGATCATAGTACAGTTCTTCATGCAATTAGAAGAGTTCAAACTGACGCTGCTACCAACCCTAATTTAAGAAGAGATTTATTATCTTTAAGATCCTCCATTATAAATAGAGGTTAATACTATGAGAAGATTATTATTTGTAAGGCATGCAGAAACCGATTGGAACAAAGCTAATAGATTCCAAGGAATCATTGATACTGAATTAAGCGAGCAAGGAAAGAAACAAGCTAATCTGCTTTCACAATATTTGTTTGAAGAAGTTCCTTTGATTAGCACAATATATACAAGTCCATTAAAAAGAACAAAGAGCACTGCTACCGCTGTGGCAAACAAATTTAATTTAGATACTATAGAATTGGATTCGCTAAAAGAGTATAGCGTTGGAATATTTGCTGGTAATAATATTGATGATATAGTAGGAAGTAATGATAAAGATACTTATGATGATTTTATGATTCATAATAATTGGGACTTAGTTCCAAATGCTGAAAAATTTCATTCGAGATATCAGAGAGCAATAAAATCCTTCCAAACAATATTTGACCAAACTGATGAACAATCTTGTGTTTTAATTGTTAGTCATGGGGGATTCATGCAATCGTTAATCAGCGTATTGCTAGGAAGCAAAAGAGTTTGGGGTTTTAAAGCTTCAAACACTGGTATATATGAATTTACTATTAATGAAAATGATATTCAACTTACTAACGAAGGGGAATGGATTCATAAAAATGATGATTATATAGTTTTGAACCCAAAACAATGGAGTATAATAAGATTTAATGACACAACTCATTTAGAAAGAGACTTGTAATTTGGAACCAGAGATAAACGCTATTATTAAATCGCGATTGAAAAAACTAGAAATTCTGTATGAAAAAGGAATTGACCCTTATCCTACAGATTTTAAACCTACTCATAATACAAAAGCATGCTTAGAATTATTATGCGATATTGAGAAAAAAGGATTGGAGAAAAGCGAAGTCATTTATTCTGCTGGTAGAATTACTGCAATCAGAAAAATGGGTAAAGCAATTTTTATAGATATACTTGACGAAGTAGGAAAGATTCAACTTTTAGCCAGGAATAACACTATAGACGAAGAAACAAATGAATTGATTGAATTATTAGATATTGGTGATTGGGCTGGGGTGATAGGGCCAGTGTTTAGAACTAGAAGAAATGAGCCAACAATTCAGGTCAATTCCATTAAGCTATTATCAAAATCTTTAAAACCCTTGCCAGAAAAATGGCATGGATTAAAAAATGTTGAGACAAGATATAGGCAAAGATATTTAGATTTAATTGCTAATACTGAAATTCGAGAAATTGTAAAACAAAGAGATAACATTATTTTCGAACTTAGAAAATTTATGAAAGAAAAAGGGTTTACAGAAGTTGAGACCCCGATATTAGTTCCGATCCCTGCGGGCGCAATGGCGAACCCATTCAAAACATATCATAACGCATTAGATCGTGAATTATTTTTAAGGATTGCAACAGAATTATATTTGAAAAGAATGGTTGTTGGAGGGATAGAGAGAGTATTTGAAATAGGTAGATTGTTTAGAAACGAAGGAATAGACAGCAATCATAACCCCGAATTCACTACTATGGAATCTTATGAAGCGTATGCTGATTATAACGATGTCATGGAAATGGTTGAAAACTTGTTTGAGCAAATAATTCTTAATGTAAAAGGGACGCATGAAATTCAATATGGTGATAATAAATTAAATTTCAAACCACCATGGACTAGGCTAAATTTAAGAGAAACTTTGAAAGATAAATCAGGTATAGATTTTAATCTTTGCGGAGATGTGGACGAGCTAAAAGATAAGATGAGTAAAATGGGAATTGAAGTGAGAAATCAACTGACATGGAGCGGGTTGATGGACAAATTAATTTCAGAAAAAATAGAACCCGATTTGATTCAGCCTACTTTTTTGACAGATTATCCCCGTGAGATGTCTCCCCTTGCTAAGCCTTCAAAAGAAAACCCGAATATTGTTGAAAGATTTGAAGGATTTATTGCAGGAATGGAAGTTTGCAATGCATTTACTGAATTAAACGATCCGATTGATCAGAGGGCTCGTTTTGAGAATCAAGAAAAAATGAGAGAAGAGTTTCCTGAAGAAGAAGGAGATAGATTGGATGAGGATTTTTTGATTGCTTTAGAACATGGAATGCCACCAACAGGCGGTGTTGGAATTGGAATAGATCGTATGGTTATGTTAATTTTAAATCAACCATCTATTAGAGAAGTAATAACTTTTCCTCAGCTAAGATCTTTATGATAAATCGATATTTATAGAAATAGTCGAATTGTTAATTTTAAATTTGATATTGCTTCCACGATTGCTTTCACATTTCATAATTTTGGTAGCCAAAATTTCTTCTGATATGTGAGTTTGATATTTTTTAATAACTTTTTCAATTTTTTCATCACCATAATAAAACATAGATATTTTGTCAGAAATATTGAATCCTGAATTTTTTCTTAGATTTTGGATATTATGAATTATTTCTCTAGATATGCCTTCTTCTATCAAATTATTGTCAAGTTTTGTTTCGATTGAAACTTTAAAATTATTATCTTCAATAAATTCTGAGTTGTCTAAACTTGTATGTTCTATATGCACGTCTTCTAATGTAAGTTCGATATCTGAAATAATTATCTTGTTATGTATTAGTAATTCTTTGTATAGTTCGTTATGGTTTAATGATTGGATTTCATTGTTTAATTTTCCAATTTTACTTCCAATTCTTGGTCCAAGAATTGAATTGTTCGGCTTTATTATAATATTGCTTAATTGATAGCTTTTATTAACATGTTTCACTTTTTTCACATTCACTTCATCGCTAACCTGGGTTAATATCATTTCAATATATTTAGAAGTTATTGTTTCTTTTGTTTTAAAATGCAAATTGTTAATAGGTTGTCTAACTTTAATCTTGGTTTTACTTCTAGCAGATCTGCCCAAACTTGAAATTTTCATTGCAGCTCTAGTTGCAATTTGTAACTCACTCTCATCTAGGGATTTAGTTTTAAAAAACGGAAAATCTTCTAAGTGAACACTCTCTTTTCCCCATTTGGTATCTTTTGTTAAATTAGTATATATTTCTTCAGTAATAAAAGGGATCATGGGCGACATGATTTTTGATAGAGTTACCAATACAAAATACAATGTTTCATATGCGGAAAATTTGTCATCATCAATTTGATTGCTTTCAAAGTCTCCTGACTTCCAAAACCTTCTTCTATTTCTTCTTATATACCAATTAGAAAGTAAATTAATAAAGTTTTCTATTGCCAACGTTGCTTTGTCAGGTTGATATAATGTCAGATGGTTTTTAACATCATCTGTAGTTTCTTTTACTTCTGTCAAAATCCACTGATCCATAAGGTTTTTTGATTTTGGTTCGCTAAAATTTTTTGGAGGAGTAAATTTGTCCAATATTGCATAATTGGTAAAAAAACTATATATATTCCAAAGGGGAATTATTACTTGTCTTCTAATTTCATTAGTTATTTCGGGGCCAAATCGTAAATTATTTTCTGGATTTTGCCTTGCGTACAACCATCTTATAACGTCCACTCCTATGTCTTCAGCTGCGTCATCAAACCAAATAGCATTCCCCTGACTTTTATGCATTTCTTCGCCCGACTCATCTCTTACTAAAGCATATGAAAATATATTTTTAGTTGGAGTTTCTTGAGCTAATGCTGTTCCCATAGTTAAGTACGAATAAAACCAATTTCTAAATTGCCCCGGGAAACTTTCTGATATCAAATCTGCTGGAAACCACTTCTTCCAGTAATCTTTATCATTGTTATAATTTAGCGTTGAAAACCCAACTATTCCGGCGTCTAACCAAGGATTCCCAACATCTAAAACTCTTTGTCCAATTAATCCTGACTTTGGATGTTTAATTTTCACTTTATCGACCCATGGTCTATGAGGGCTATTGCCATCAAATTCTTCCCATCCTTCACAAGCAAGTTGTTTTAATTCTTCTTTTGACCCTACAATATAAAACGAGCCGTCTTCAAATTCCCATATGGGCAAAGCAAGTCCCCAAAATCTTTTCTTGGATATCATCCAATCTCCCATATTATTAAGCCATTGATGCTCTCTCTGCTTTCCCCATGCAGGGATCCAATTTGTTTGATCTACAGATTTTTTAATGTCTTCTCTCCAGTCCATATTTATATACCATTCATCGACAAGCCTAAAAACTAATTCATCTCCTGATCTCCAACAATGTGGATAAATATGGGGGTACATTTCGGTATAGAAAAGTAATTCTTTGTCTTTAAGGTCTTCTAGGATTAAATCAATAGTTTTTGAATCCGTAGCATTTTTGCCTTTTAGCCAGTTAAAATTTTCTATAAAATTTGCTTCTTCATCTAAGGGAGCTAAAGCTACAAGATTATTTTGTTTGCCAATTTTAAAATCTATATCTCCGCAACCAGGAGCAGTGTGAACTATTCCCGTACCTTCTCCTGAGTTAACAATATCATTTCCTTCTTGATCTTTCCCTCCATCAAGTATTCGATGGCACTTTATAGCATTAATTTTTTGGTCTTCTAAATCATTATTAGTAAATGGGTATCCTCCTGCAATTTTTGCCGCATCTAATTCGTCGAATGGCCCACTATATTCCCATCCGATCATTTCAGTTCCTTTAATTATTTTTTCTACTGAGTATCCGCCACGTTCGTTAAATAATTGATCTAATGATTTTAGTTTAGGCACTCCCTCTATCCATTCTTTTTTTTCTTTAAATTCTTTTTCAAGTCTTTGGTGCTTTAGATTTGGTTCGGCGACATAAAATACGTCTCCATTTTTTAATTTGCATTTTGCGTAATTTAGATTTTTATTTACTAAAAGTGATACATTTGATGTAAGCGTCCATGGAGTGGTTGTCCAAACAAGTACATATTCATTTATTTTGTTTTTTAATTTAAATTTAATAAATACGGATCTGTGGGCAACTAGTTTCCTTCCTTCAATTATTTCCATCTGAGAATATGAGGTTCCTGATCTCCCTGACCATGGGACAACGTCTGTTCCTCTGTATATTTTCCCATTTTCATTCATTTTCTTGAGAAATCCCCATATAGAATAATTATTTTCATCTGACATTGTGTAATATGAATCATCCCAATTCATCCAATAACCAAGCCTAATAGACTGATCTCGTTGAATTGCTGAATATTTATTTACCCTTTCTTTGCATAGATTTACAAATTTTTCGACACCGAATTCTTGAATATCTTTTTTAGATTTAAATCCTAGTGATTTTTCAACTTCAACTTCAACCCAAAGACCCTGGCAGTCAAATCCATTCTGGTATCTTTGCTCTCGGCCAAGCATTGTATAAAATCTTTGAAATAAATCTTTATAAGTCCTTCCCCAAGCGTGATGGACGCCCATTGGGTTATTAGCAGTTATAGGACCATCAATGAATGAAAAAGTTTCCTTCGACTTAGAATTTTTCTTAGTATATTTTTTTATGGTATTATTTTTTTTCCACTTAGCTAATAGATTATTTTCCAATTTAGGAAAATTAGGATTTGAATCAACCTTTTTAAACATAATTACCTTTATTTAATTTTAGACAAAAAAAAGTCCCTTTTATTTAAAAAAGGGACGGGAGAAAACATTCTCACGCGGTACCACCCTATTTCTTGAATAAATTTCAAGCAACTTAATTAAAGCTTTTACGAGCTAATTCGTTTAGGCTTACTGTTATTTCAGCTTAACCACTCAGAGATGATATTTTTTTATTCTCATTACCTTCTTACACCATACAGGTTCGCTTATAAATGTATCTTAAAAAAATTTATTCTCTTCAAAGTGTTTTATATTATCTTTAACAAAATTATAGTATATTGCAATCGAATTGTTAATTAATTCTAGGTTCTTAAAAAGATATTTTCATCAATTCTTCTGCAATAATCATTTCTCCAGAATATATTTTCGCTGCATTGCCTAAGGCGTTTTCTAAAATACCATGTGTAGATATACGCTTTCCCATATGCGACAGAACTAGTTTTTTAACATTTGCTTCTTCAGCCATTTTCGCAGCTCCTTCAGCGCTACATTGACCTGTAGATTCATTCATTTTATTCATTGATTCTTGGTCGTCCCAGCACATGCAAACCATTATATCTGCATCTTTTGCAAGTGTAACAATGCTTTGACAGGGTTGAGTGTCTCCCGTAAATACTATCGAAAAATTATTTATTGTAATTTTATAAGCAATACTATCAAGATATGGTTGAACATGTTCTGCGTGAGCTGTTTCAACAACCCAATCAGCTTCCTTGATCAAATCACCAGACTTAATATCTTTTGGAATAATCCAAGAATTTAACATTTCATCATCTCCAATAGTAGGGGGCATCCTTGGTAAAGTACCACCTCTATTGACATATACGTATTGACTAGGCTTTGCGTTTATCCTTGCCCTCCAATCATGAGCAAAGGCGCCGTTTTCACCTATTAAGTCATTGGTTAGTTTTTCTGTAGGAGGAGGGCCAAAAACTTTAAGTATATTTTCTTCACCAATGCTTTGGTCCCATCTACATAATAGAAAACAAGGATAATCTATGTCGTGATCAAAATGATGATGAGTAAAAAATAAATAATCTATATCTGTTGGCCAAAGGCCTGCTTTAACTAATTTGTCTGTGGCAGCAGGGCCGCAATCAAACATTATTTTAGAATTGTTGTTGTCTAATTCAATTACATAGGAGCTTCCAAATCTTTCTGAAGTTGGAGTTGGTGTCCCCGCACCTAAAATATATAGATAAGACATTATTTTTTAGAAACGTTTAATTGAGCATATTTTTCAAAATTATTTATGAAATCATCGTTACTATTACTTTGGGCGATTCTTCGTATAACATTTGCGGTAGCATCAGAAGTGTCTCTATCTTTCCCAGAAGGGTCAGTAGTTTGCATGCTTATTAATCTTCTTAACATATGAACTTTTTCTAAAGAATTAGAATTAAGAAGTAATTCTTCTCTTCTTGTTCCGCTTTTAAGTATATCGACAGCAGGAAAAACTCTTCTTTCAGATAATCTTCTATCTAAGTTTAGCTCCATGTTCCCTGTTCCTTTGAATTCTTCGAAAATTACTTCATCCATTCTGCTTCCAGTATCAACAAGGCAAGCTGCAAGAATAGTTAAACTACCACCTTCTTCAGTGTTTCTTGCTGCTCCAAAGAATTTTTTTGGTGGATACAAAGCATTAGGGTCAATTCCTCCTGAAAGCGTACGTCCGGTACTAGGAACATTTAGATTATATGCTCTTGTTAACCTAGTTAAACTATCAAGTAGAATTACGACATCCTGCCCTTGTTCTACTAATCTTTTTGCTCTTTCTAAACATAGTTCAGCAACCTTACAATGATCTTCAACGGGCTCGTCAAAGGTTGAGCTAAAAACTTCGCCTTTTACTGCTTTTTTCATTTCAGTTACTTCTTCTGGACGTTCTCCAATTAGAGCTACTAAAATTAAAATTTCAGGAGAGTTTTTAGAAATTCCTGCGGCAATATTTTGCAAGACTGTGGTTTTCCCCGCTTTTGGCGGAGCAACAATTAATCCTCTTTGCCCTTTTCCGATAGGGGCTATCAGATCTATAACTCGATTAGAGAGATCTTTTGGATCAGTTTCTAATTTTAGTTGTTCTGTTGGGAAAACAGCTGTTAGTGTTTCAAATCTAATTCTAGATTTTGATTTTTCTGGATCAAGATTATTTACAGATTCAACTTTAATTAATCCCCAATATCTCTCTCCATCTTTTGGAGGTCTTGTTTTTCCTGTAACAATATCTCCTGTTTTTAATTGGAATTTGCGTATTTGAGATTGAGAAACATAAACATCAGTGGAAGAAGGATGTAATCCGTTTTGCCTTATAAATCCGTATCCATCATTCAAAATAGATAACATTCCTGATGTTTTGTCAGCATCAGTTTTTTTTGCATATTCGGAATTTATTGTTTTAATCAAGTCGGATTTTTTAGGAGAATCACCGTTTTTGATTAAATTTAATTCTTCAGCAATTTTAATTAATTCTTCTTTAGTTTTGGATTGAATTTCAGAATATTCCATGAGATTAAAGTTTTAAGGGTAAAAAAAAGGTTTCCCAAAGAAAATCGGGAATGTAATATTAATTATGATTAAACAATAACATAAATTCGTGAATTAGTCTACATGCTTCTACATTTGTAAACAAAATTTTCAAATATACGTTTTACTTGTTTTGGGTGCTCTTGTGTTCTTTCCGGATGGAATTGCACTCCTATAATAGATGAGTTTATATTTTCGTATGCCTCAATTATTCCATCTTGGATGCAATAAGCAGATGCTGTAAAAGTTTCAGATAATTCTTTGTGTCCTATACCTTGATGGTGCCTGCTATTTACTTTAAGCATTCCTCCTGATCCTAATATCGCAGCAAATTTACTGCCTAGTGTAATAAATATATGATGAAAATCAGATTCTATTTCTTTATATTTTTGAGCATCAAAATTTCCTTGCCCTTTTTTGTCATTTCTAAATTTATACATGTTTTCAAAATGTATTAAATTTACATTTTGAATTAATATTCCGCCAAAATACACATTAAGCAACTGCATTCCTCTGCATATACCCAATATAGGCTTACCCGAATCAATAGCTGTTTTTACGAGTTGGTATTCGGTTTTGTCACGGGATATCGATGTGCCAAAACACATTTCATTGTTAGAGGCTTTCATTTTATCCGAGTATAGTTCAGGAGAAATATCTCCTCCCCCGGTTAATACTAATCCATCATATTCACTGTGGCCTAATTGTTTTAAATTGTCAGGGGATATTATAATAGTTTCTGCGTCATATGCCTCTATAGCGTTTACATAATTGTCTACGTCTTGATTGACTCCGGAACTTATTATAATTTTTGGTTTATTCATGTTTATACTTTTATTATCGTGTTAGTTAATGTCCCTATTTCAGTGATTGAAATATTCACTGTATCACATGGGATCAACGTAAATTCAGGAGGCGGGACTATTCCTGTGCCAGTTAATAATACTGATTTCAAAGGTAAGGAATTAGATTTTTGAAGCCATTCCAATAAGTAAGGTATTGTTTTATTCATATCACTTATTTTGGAAGACCCTGAGAAAACTATTTTGTTATTTCTTGTTATTTTACAATATATTTCAAGATTATTTATGTTTTTTATAGCTTCTGAATCAATTACGCATGGGCCAATTGAGCAGCTTTTATTGTATATTTTTGCTTGAGTTAAGTACAATGGGTTTTCCCCTTCAATTTCACGGCTAGTCATATCATTTCCTATAGAAAAACCTATGATTTCTCCACTTATTAAGACTACGGCAAGCTCTGATTCGGGAACATTCCAGTTTGAGTCAGATCTTATCCCTATATTTTGATTTGGAGATACCAGTCTATTTCCAGTTGATTTGAAAAATATTTCAGGTCTTTTTGCATTGTATACTTTTGAGTATATATCCGGAGTAATACTTTCTCTTTTCCTTTCAAATTCAGAATTTTTATACGTTACCCCTGCTGCCCACACTTCTTCCGGCATAAAAGGAGATAAAAGATTGCTTCCAGTTAATAAATTAGTCAAATATTCTTTTTCAATTAAGTAATCATTCATGAATTTCTCAACAAATTTGATTCTATTTAAATTTGTTGATTTAGCTTCTGCGTAGAGAATTTCGATATTGTCAATATTGGACGAAAAATTTGTCATATTAAATGCTAAATCATCTTTATAATTAACAATCAAATTAACTTTGTTATTTTTTTCTATTCTAAAATATTTCATTATCTGTTTTTTAACATAAGGTATAAGTTGAAATAATCTTATAAGATCATTATACTTTATTTATATGTTTTCCCTTTTCCAAATTAAAAATGATTTCATTTTTAAACTTGGTTTTTACCGAGGCGGATTAATTTCTTATTTTCCACACGAATCAACTCTGTTAAGTAGGTGTTTTTGATGCAAAAATTTATTTTTGTTACAGGTGGAGTAGTTAGCTCTGTAGGTAAAGGCATATGTGTTGCTTCCGTAGGAAGAATGCTTAAAAACAGAGGATTTAGTGTTTCGTTGATGAAACTTGATCCTTATCTAAATGTAGACCCTGGAACTATGTCGCCATACCAACATGGCGAAGTATATGTAACAGACGATGGAGCTGAAACAGATTTAGATTTAGGGCATTACGAAAGATTTACAGAAACAAGATTAACCGGACTATCAAGTTTGACAGCCGGGCAAATCTATAAAAAAGTAATTGATAAGGAGAGGAATGGAGATTATTTAGGAAGAACCATACAGGTAGTTCCACATGTTACCAATGAAATTAAAGAAAGAGTCATTCAAGTTGCAAATGAATCTAAATCTGACATTGTTGTAGTAGAAGTTGGGGGAACCGTAGGAGATATTGAAGGACTTCCTTTTTTAGAAGCAATCAGGCAAATACCTTATCTTGTAGGAAAAGATAATTGTTTTTTTATACATGTGACATACTTGCCTTTTATAAATACCACAGGCGAGCTTAAAACCAAACCTACGCAGCATAGTGTAAGAGAACTAAGAAGTATAGGTATCCAGCCTGATTCAATAATTTGCCGAAGTGAATTTGAGGTTTCAGAAAAAATTAAAGAAAAAATATCAATGTTTTGTGATGTTCCATTAGATGCTGTAACATCTTTGCCAACATTAGACTCAGTTTACGAAGTTCCAATTATATTAGAGAAGGAAAATTTGTGGAAATTGATATCTGACAATCTTAGTTTAAATGCTAAAACCGGAAAATCAAGTAATTGGACAGAAATTATTTCAAAAGTTAACAATTCTAAAAAATCACTAAAGGTTGCTATAGTTGGAAAATATGTAGAGTTACAAGATTCCTATTTATCAGTTAAGGAATCACTTGTCCACGCGGGAATCTCTAACCAATCTGAAATTCAAATTGAGTGGATAAATTCCGAAGAAATAAAATCTACAAATGTAGCTCAAATATTTGAAGGTATCAAAGGAATTGTAGTACCTGGTGGATTTGATAAAAGAGGTACCCAAGGGATGATAGAAACTTGTAAATTTGCAAGGGAGAATAATATTCCATATTTAGGATTATGTCTTGGAATGCAAATTATGGTTATTGAGGCTTCAAGAAATTTGTTGGGATATCAGGATGCTAATTCGTCAGAATTTGATGAATCTACTCGTTATCCTGTTATAGATTTAATGCCTGAGCAATTAAAAAGTTTACATAAAGGCGCATCTATGCGATTGGGATTGTATGATTGCAAACTTGTTGATGATACAAAATCAAAAGCAATTTATCAATCAGATATTATTAGCGAGCGTCATAGGCATAGATATGAAGTAAACAATAAATTTGTCGGAGAATTAGAAAAAGTGGGATTGTTAACTTCAGGAATTAACCCTGAAAGTGAATTAGTGGAAATAATGGAATATATTAATCATTCATTTATGATTGGAGTTCAGTTTCATCCGGAATTTTTATCTACGCCGTTAAATCCACATCCTTTATTTGTTCAATTTGTTAAATCTGGATTAGAAGAAATTAATATTAAAGCAAATGGTAAATTTATCAATAAAAGTAATATATTAGAGTAGGAGTTTGAGTTGGAGGAAAAGTCAAAATTAGGGATAGTTAATACTGAAATTAAAAGTGAAATGGAGAAATCTTATTTAGATTATGCAATGAGCGTAATTGTATCTAGGGCATTGCCTGACCTGAGAGATGGATTGAAGCCAGTTCATAGGCGTATTTTATACGCAATGCAGGATATTGGGGCAAGACCAACTGCTTCTTATTATAAAAGCGCGCGAATTGTCGGTGAAGTTTTGGGGAAATATCATCCACATAGTGACACTGCAGTTTATGATTCTTTGGTTAGAATGGCTCAGGATTTTTCGTTGAGATCAATATTAATTGATGGGCAAGGAAATTATGGTAGTGTCGACAATGACCCGCCTGCAGCGATGAGATATACAGAAGCAAGATTAAGCCCGATCGCTGAAGAAATGTTAGCTAATTTACATGAAGAGACTGTAGATTTCGAAGAAAATTTTGACGGATCTTTAAAGGAACCTGTTGTTCTTCCAGCTAGATTGCCTAATTTGTTAATAAACGGAGGTTCAGGAATTGCGGTTGGAATGGCTACAAATATACCTACGCATAACCCAGTAGAGATTTGTGAAGCAGTAAATTTTTTGATAGACAATCCTTTATGCGAGGACTCTGAATTACTTAAAATTGTAAAAGGCCCTGATTTTCCTACAGGCGCATTAATTTTAGGCAAGGAGGGAATTCAATCGGCTTATCTTACTGGTCGAGGAAGCGTTATGATGAGAGCAGTTGCTGAAATAGAAGAGTCAAAAAGTGATAGATTTCGAATAGTTATTAATGAGCTTCCATATCAAGTGAATAAAGCTGCATTAGTTGAAAAAATTGCTGATTTATCAAGAGATAAAAAAATTGAAGGGATTTCAGAAATAAGAGATGAGTCAGATAGGAACGGAATCAGGGTAGTTATAGAATTAAGAAGAGCTACTCAACCAATGGTGGTTTTGAATAATTTATACAAACTCACTCCAATGCAAACTAGCTTTGCAGTTAACATGGTTGCATTAGATAAAGGTACTCCTAAAACTTTAACATTAAGACATGCTTTAAAGGGATTTATTGAATTTAGAGAAGAAGTCGTAAATAGAAGATCGGAATTCGAATTAAAAAACGCGAAAAATAGAATTCATATACTTGATGGATTACTTATAGCTTTAGGAGATATTGATAAAGTTATTGCTACTATTAGAAACTCCAAAGATACTGAGGATGCGGCTAATAATTTGATTAGAGAATTTAGTTTAACAGATATACAAGCGAAAGCTATTTTAGATATGCAATTAAGAAGACTTGCTGCCTTAGAGACAGACAAGATAAAGGCAGAGCATAAGGAATTAGAAAATAGAATTAAAGAATTGGACGTTATAATTAATGATAAAGCTATGAGATTAGACATTGTTAAACAAGAAACAATAGAAGTTTCTTCAAGGTTTCCCAAAAAAAGATTAACTAAAATTATTAAAGAAGAAGGAACTTTTGACAGAGCTTCTTTAGAGCCACACGAAAGTGTTGTAGTAACTTTAAGTACAGGTCAATATATTAAAAGAATTCCAACAAAAACTTATCAAGCTCAACATACTGCTGGTAGAGGGAAAAGTGCTCAGTCCTTAAAAGAAGATGATCCAATGAAGCAATTATTAGTAGTAGATACTCATGATATTTTATTGTTTTTTACTAACAAAGGTAGAGTGTTTTCTTTAAATACATACGAACTTAGAGCAGATATAAATCGAAATACAAGAGGAGTTCCGATATTAAATTTAATTCAGATTGATGGAGTAAATGAAAAAATAACATCTATGATTTCTGCTGGGAATTTGAAAGATTATATAGAATCATTCTTAATATTTGCTACCAAGAAAGGGACAGTAAAGAAGCTAAGCATTAAACATCTATCAAATATAAGAAAATCAGGATTGAAAGTCATAAATATGTCTGAGGATGACGAATTAGTTAATGTTCGAATTTTAGAACCAAAAGAAGACGTGATGATTATTACTACAAATGGAATGTCTATAAGGTTTCCTAATTCTGATTTAAGAGAGCTTGGAAGAAATGCCGCTGGCGTAAGAGGTATTAGATTGAAAAATAATGATACTGTTGTAGCCATGGATGTGGGATTGCCGGAGGACAAATTATTCGTTATTAGCCGTGAAGGGAAAGGAAAGATGACTAGGCTTAATAAAGCTGATGGAAGTGATGAGATTTATAGGATTCAGAAAAGAGCTGGCAGTGGCGTTAAAACTTTTAAATTAAAGAAATCTGACAAAGTATCTCATGCTGAAATTATCCCTGATGATACTGATTATATATATATAATATCTGATAATGGATTAATTATGGTTAATCCTATGTCTGAAATGAAAGAAACTCTTGGCAGAAATACCGGTGGGAATAAAATTATGAATGTATCTTCTGGAGATTCTGTTTCGTGTTTTGTATGTGTTAAATCATTAGGTCAACAGGATTCAGATAATAAAGAAATAGAAATTTGAGCGATTATAAATATAAAGAAATATACTTAAAGTATAATGAATTTGATCTTGTTTGCTATGATACAGGGCAAAGTAAAAATGTTGAAACAATATTTTTATTAAATGGAGGCCCTGGACTTCCATGTAATTATTTGAGAGATCCTCATTTGCAATTAGTAAATAAAGGATATAGAGTCGTTACTTATGATCAGTTAGGGTGCGGAAAATCTAGTAAACCAAAAGATAAATCATTGTGGAATATACAAAGATACGTTGAAGAAGTTGAGTATGTAAGAAATAAATTAGATTTGGGAGAGATTATTTTATTAGGTCATTCATGGGGAGGATGGCTTGGGATAGAATATGCTATTAAATACCAAAATAATATCAAAAAATTAATATTAGAAAATACTTGTGGAGATATGCCGCATCTTATAGACGAGCTTAACAGATTGCGTAATGGCCTGGGAAGTGAAACTGTTAAGATGATGATGAAACATGAAGCTGAAGGCACTTTAGATCATGAAGAATATCAAGCTGCAATTACTATTTTAAATTATCGTCATCTTTGTAGATTAAATATTTGGCCTAAATCAATTTATGATTCGTTAGATGATTGGAATATGAATGTTTATGGAACAATGCAAGGGCCAAACGAATTTTTGTATACAGGTAATTTAAAAAATTGGAATAGAATTGAAGAAATGAAAGATATTAATGTTCCATCTTTAATTACTGTAGGAATGCATGACGAATTGACTCCATCCTGTGCGATGAGAATGAATAATTCCTTGCCTAATGCTAAATTAAAGATATTTCAAAATAGCTCGCATATGCCTTTTTATGAAGAACCTAAAAGTTATTTTAAAATCTTAGAAGATTTTTTATCGAACTAGTATCAAGGTCGACCCGTCGCCCTCTTGTTCTCAAATAATGTGAAGTAAGATTTCTAATATACTTGCATATCCTCTTCTTCTAATTTCAGATCCTTAACTAACATCAAAATTTTTTATTTTAGTAATAAATCAGTTGATATGAATTATTGTTTTTTAACATTCATATTATCCATGATAGCAAACAATTCATTTTTTCACTTTTGTTTAATTCTCTGAAAGGAGGTATTACAGGGCCACCATAAAGTCCTACATATTCAAAAGATGCTTTTACAATCGCACCGTTATGCCAATATTTAGAAGCTTTCCAAAACTCACCATGAAATTTGCTTCAGGATTAAGCTTTATGGGAGCTGGGGCACAATCTCCAGTGCCTGAATGGGGAGCTTTGGTAGTAACTGGAAGACAATATGTCAGGCCGCTTGGTGGATTCCTATATTTCCCCTTTGCAATATTTGTCGTAGTTATAGCATTTAATATTTTAGGAGATACATTAAGAGATTTTCTTGATCCAAAGCTAAAGCATTCCATGGATCAGAAAAATTGAGATTATTATTTGTTTAATAATATAAATTAGTTATACTAAATTATATTATTATAGTTTTTAGATATTAATTATGGTGGCGTAATGAGTGATCAATCAGCAATTTTGAGACCAGAAACACTATTAGATGAATTTAAAAAAATTGGAGTAACTCACATAATAACTATTCCTGATAGTGAAACTAACTATCTTTATGAACTCATGGAACAACAAGACTGGCTTGATGTTATTCCAGTTTCAAGAGAAGGAGAATCCATGGCTACTGCTTTAGGTTTAAATGTAGCAGGCAAAACACCTGTAGTTTTAATTCAAAATACTGGGATGTTAGAATCTGGAGATTCCATCAGAGGGATGGCTTTAGACATTGGATTTCCCTTGCTTATGATTGTTGGATATAGAGGATGGACAAGAAAAGGAAAAACACCTGATTCAGCTGCAATATATACTGAGCCATTTTTGAATGCATTTAGAATAAATTATTATTTGGTTGAACAAAATGAAGATGGGGCAAGAATTTCAGAAGCATATGAAGAATCTGTTGCTACAAAACAGCCTGTAGTAGTTTTGATAGGTGATGAATACCATGGCTTCAATAGATAAATTTATAAAAAAGAGGATGATTAAATGATAGAAGCAAAGAAAGTATTTGAAGAATTTCAAAAGCATCGTGGAGATTCTATAGTGCATGTTCAGGGCACATCTGGACATCATTGGAAGGAAATTAGCACAAACCCTAATAAAGATATTACTCTTGGTAGTGCGATGGGTCAAAGTACATCTGCCGTTTTTGGATTGGCTTTAGGCTTAGAAAACGAAAAAGTTGTTCATTTTGATACTGAAGGAGCATTGCTAATGAATTTAGGCGTTTTAGCTTCTATAGCAAATAAGAAACCAAAGAATTTTATTCATTTTTTACTTGATAATGAATGTTATGCTACAACTGGAGGACAACCAGTTCCAAATCATGAAGAGATTGATTATGCTATGATGGCAAAAGGAGCAGGATATCCGACTACATATAATTTTACAGATTTAGAAGAATTATCAATTCATTTAGAAGAGATTATGGATTCAGAAGGCCCTGTTTTTGTTGCTGTAAAAACGAAGCCAGAGATCGAAAACTTACCTATGGGCTTAAGAGAAAAGCGTAAAGCACGCACAAGATTGGAAACTATTAATGATTTAAGGAGAACATTAAATATAAGTTGAAATTTTATCCCTTAAATTATTGCTTATCGGGGTGGTCGGGGTCGAACCGACGACCTCCTGTTCCCAAAACAGGCGCGCTACCACTGCGCCACACCCCGTAATTTAGTTATTATCTTCAAATTTTGATGATATATTATCCAGGAAATTTTCTAATTCGTTTGACATCGGCGTGTCTGCATTGCTCACATCAGATTTCTTTTCAGAATAATTTGAATCATAGTATTTTTCTAAAGCACTTACTAGTTTGTTTAATTCGCTATTAAATTTTAGAGATTCTGTAAAATCGTTATATTGTGTTTCTCCAAACGATTTATCTGCAATTGATTTGTCTAAGTCATACATTTCAGCCAAACATTCTAGTACTTTTGCAGATGCGAAATAATCGTTATCTAATTGTATATATTGCGGAATATGAGCCATTAGAGTGGATGATTTAACGCCATTTGCAGTTAGTTTTTCAGATAAAAGATTTAAAATACTTGTAGGTCCTTGGTACTTGTTATTTGATGTGTTAATTAATTTGGTATTACTTGTGTTTGCCCCACTTACAATCATTGGTCTTGTATGCGGCACAGAATCATACATGCTGCCTATTCTGCAATATTCTTGAATCTTACTTTGTGATAAAAATTGATATATCGAATCAATCAGAAGCTGTGAATTATAGTGAGGTTCTCTTAAATCAATAAATAAAAAGGAAATATTTTTATTTTTATGATGTCCTAAGTGAATTTTTATGTTGGGAATAATTAATTTTCTTGTTTCATTTTCATATTTGAATCTAGGTCTATACCTAGTGAAATCAAAAAAAGTTCCCGGATCATCAAGCGATCCTATTTCTTTTGCGTTTGTTAAGTTCTTTAATTTGTTCAAAGATATAGTACCGACTCTGCCAGCATTTATCCACGGTCTAAGGTTAGAAATGGCAACGATTTCATTGTCAGGTAATTTTAGTTTTTCAGATATATTAAATATATTTTTCATAATTAATTAGAATGGTAAAGAACTTTTATTAAATTTTCTACCATAGGGATGGATGTAGTAATCAGAAGTATTACTAATTAAGGAAGTAAGTTTTTCAATACTTATATCTCTAGGAAATTGTGACATCTCCCACAATTCTGACAAGTGTTTGTTTATTTGTTTTATAGTTAGGGGTTTATTGCCATTAAAAACAAACAATCTAAATAAAGCTTCTTTAACAGGAGTTTTAGGTGCTAAGAATGAAGAGGATTCTTTGTACAAACTCCCTAGAACTTCTAAATATTTTTGAGGGTCTTCAATTTTATTGATGTTAAAATCAATTTCCCCCTTTTTCATTTCTTGGATTCGTGTATGTAAAATCAATGCTAATGATTTTTTCTCATTATCATTAAGATTGTTTAATTTGATTGAATATTTTATTTTACCTTGTGTAGTCATTTTAATTCCAATATTTAGTTTGATTTATAATATATTTGAATTATCAAATACTTCTACTTCTACTTCCGCACCTGCTTTAAGGATTTTACAATTTTCTGGCACATTAGCCAATCCATTCGATTCGCTAAAAGAGGAAATTATATGCGAACTGTGATTTTGGTATGGAGAGGCAATAAGTTTGCCATCAATATTTTTCACTTTTACTCTTGCAAACATGTTTCTTTTTGAGTTGTTTACAATTTGTTCATCAAGTTTTGCAATTATAGTTTTTGGATTTATATTATTATCTCCCTGCATTTTTTTAATTGATGGAATTACGTATTTTATCATTAATACCATTACACTTACTGGATTACCAGGCAGTCCAAAAAAAGGAATACTTTTTCCTCGTCCTTGTATATGGGAATATAAAAAAGGTTTCCCTGGCTGGATATTAACAGACCAAAAATTTATTTTGCCTTGATTTTTAACAACATCTTTTATGTAATCTTTGTCTCCTACAGAAACTCCTGCAGAACATATAATTGCGTCACTATCTAAAGCATTTCTTAAATTAGATTCAATGGATGATATTTCATCTTTTGCTATTCCAACAATGTTAGGAATTCCTCCTGCTTCCCTTACCATTGAAGCTATAGAAAGAGAATTCGAATCATAAATTGTATGTTTGTTTAATTTCACTCCAGGTTTTACTAATTCATTTCCTGTAGCTAAAATACTAATTTTTGGCCTAGAGTAAACTTTAATGACATCTATTCCATTTGCTGCAATTTTAGCTATATCATATGGACGGATTTTTTGCCCAACAGATATAATATTTTCTCCAATTATAAAATCACTCCCTTTTCTTCTTATATTATTTCCAAGTTTTGGTTCCGTTGTAAAAATCACGTAAGAAGAATCTTCTATTTCAAATGTTTTGGCATTTTCTATAGGGATAACACAATTTGCTCCATGTGGAACTGGAGCGCCAGTCATGATTTTCATAGCCTCTCCATCTTTAATTTTAGGCAAGTAAGGGTCGCCTGGGAATAATGATCCGATAATTTTAAATTGATTAACGGATTCGTTCTTTAGTTCGAAGTTCTCTTTCAACTTAAATGCAAAACCATCCATTGAAGAATTATCCCATAGAGGTAAATTTATTTTAGTTTTAATATCTTCGCTAGAAAATCTATTTGTAGAATCAACTAAGCTCACTTTTTCAGGATCTAAAAGAATTGTTGAGTCTATTATTATATTTTTTGCTTCGTTTGCTGAAATCATATTTGTTTTCTCAGTTCAATATTTAAATTTTTCTTAAGAAGTAGAAGGGTTTTATTTTGAGATTCTTCAATTTGTTTGTTACTCAAAGTTTTATTAAAACTTTGATAACTTAATCTAAAAGTTAATGCTTTTTTATCATTTTCTAGATTTTCGTACACATCGATTACATTTAATTCTGATATAAGAGGATTTTCATTTATTATTTTAATGATATCATCAGCTATTATATTTTTGTCTACGACAAATGATAAATCTCTTGTTGCTTGAGGATATGGGCTTATTTTTTGAAATTTATTAGTTGATGTTATATTTTCAAATAATTTTTCTATATTAAATTCTGCATATAATACATTTTTGATTTTTGCATTTAAATTTAACAAAGTTTCTTGTCTTATAAAACCAAAAGAACCAACTGTAGTTTGATTGGATATTATTGTAGCAGACTCGTTAGAGTAATATTTGGAATCATTATTTTTAATAAAATTATAATTGATTTTTAAATTTGTTAATAATCTCTCGATTTCTCCCTTGAATGTATAAAAATTAACTTTGTTTGGATAGTGAGCCCAATTTTGTTTATTTATAAGGCCGTTTGCTATCATCCCAAGTGTATAGTTTTGTGTTGGAAGTTTAAAATCAGGATTTATTATTGAGTTGTATGTTTTTCCTAATTCGTAAAATTTCCACGATTCGATATCCGGATACTTTTTTGAATTTTTTGACAAGTTATCTATTAACCCAGATCTTAAATTAGATCGCATAAATTTATTATCTTGATTAATAGGATTTATTAATTCAATTGGATTTTGTGAAGAATTTGTAATTTTAGTATTAATGTATTGTGATTCATTTAATACAGGATAATTGATAACTTCAATATAACCCATAGCTTTCATTTCTAAACGAGTTTGATTTCTATATTCTACATTCTTTTCTACAGGTATATTCTTTTCAGCGTATTGCATAGGAGAGGAGCTAAGATTATCGTATCCTATTATTCTTGCAATCTCTTCTATCAAGTCATCTTCTAAATCGAGATCTTGTCTCCAAGGAGGAATATTAAGTTTTAAATAAAATTCATCATCGATACTTTGTTCTTGTAAGTTTTTTAAGCCAAGGTTCTTCAATATGTTTTTTGCTTTTTTAAGAGATATATTTTCACCTATAATTTTTTTGTATCTTTCACTCGTGAATTGAACAGGTTTTTTTGTTTCATTTACTACTTTAGATTGTTCGTCCCACAATCCTGTTATTTCTACAGGAGTTTGATTAGTTTCTTTAATTAATGTTATTGCTCTTAATAAGGAAGGGATTGTGAAATCGTAAGGGACACCTCTTTCAAATCGGTACGAAGCATCAGTTGATAAATTAAGTACTTTGGATGTTTGTCTTATATTAGACATATCAAAACAAGCTGCTTCTAAAAATATATTTGATGTGGTTGTATCTATTTCTGAGTTGTTTCCTCCTATTACTCCAGCAAGTGCTATTGTTTTGTTGCCATCAGTAATTCTTAACATTTTTTCATTTAATTCTCTTTTTACATTGTCTAATGCAATGAATTCTTTTTCCAAATTATTTTTTTTGATCTCAATAAATTTGGTTTTTATTTTTGACAGATCGAATGCATGTAATGGTTGGCCATATTCGAGCATAACAAAATTTGTTATGTCTACTATGTTATTTATAGGACGTAATCCTGATTTTATCAGCTTATCTTTTATCCAAAAAGGAGAGTCATTTATTTTAATTGAATCTATTGAAATCCCAGAATATCTGTAGCAATCACTGCTATTAATCCTAATTTTAAATTCAATTTGGTTTTTAATATCTATTATTTCTTTTTCTAACTCAAAGTGATTTAGAATTTGATGATCAATTTTTTGTGCAGAAAATATTGTTATAAGTTCTCTGACAATTCCCATCACTGACATACAATCAGCTCTGTTAGGAGTTATGTCTAAGTCAAATATGTCATCAGAAAGTAAAGAATTTAATAGTTGTCCGTTTTTTGCTTCTTTTGGTAATACTAAAATTCCCTCATGTTCTTCTGAATATTTTAATTCTAGAGGTGAACAAATCATGCCTTCTGATTCTACGCCTCTGATTGAACTTTTTTTAAGAATAGACATTTTTTTATCACGTGGATTATAAATATTTGCTCCGGGGCGTGCAAAAGCTATTTTTTGTCCAGAAGTAATGTTTGGTGCACCACAAACAACTTCTATCAAATCAGTTGCGGTATCAATGCTAACCAAAGATAACCGGTCTGCATTAGGATGTTTTTTTATGTTTTTTATTTCGCCTACAATTAAATTAGAATCCCAATCATTACCGATCTTAATTATGTCAGAAACTTCTGTTCCTGACATCGTAAGTAACTCAGAGACATCTTCATTGCTAATGTTGAAATCGATATAGTTTTTTATCCAAGAAATTGGAATTTTCATAATTACCTTTTATTTGAATTGTTTTAAAAACTGATAATCGTTTGCGTAAAAATCTCTAATGTTATTAATTCCATACTTAATCATGGCAGCTCTTTCTATGCCTAATCCAAATGCAAAACCAGAATATATATTTGGATCTAGCCCTACATTGTTAAGTACTTTTGGATGAACCATTCCAGCGCCCATTAATTCTAGCCAAGTATTTTCTTTGAAATTTATAGACATTTCAGCACCGGGTTCAACAAATGGAAAAAAATCACACCTGAATCTAGCTTTAGTTTCTTCACCAAATATTATCCTTGCAAATTCAAATAATGTTGATTTCATATTAGAAAAATTAATGTTTTTATCAATCACTAATCCTTCTATTTGATGAAAATGCCACTCATGGGTGTTATCCGTAGCTTCATATCGATAGCATTTACCAGGAATAACTACTCTTATTGGAGGTTCATTGTTTTCCATTATTCTTATTTGCATTGGAGATGTGTGAGGTCGTAAAACAAGCGATTTTATGTCTCCTACATCTTTTACCCATATAGTATCCCATATATCTCTAGCAGGGTGATTTGTTGGTATATTTAGTTTGTCGAAGGCATATTTTTCTGATTCAATTTCAGGACCTTCATAAATATTGAACCCAAGTTTATTAAATGCGATACAAATTTCTTGCATCATTTGATTTGTAGGATGTATGCTACCTGCTGAATTTGGTGTTCCAGGTAAACTGTAATCAAAAAAATCACTTTCTTGTATGTCGCTTTTATTTAGTGATTTAGTTTTACTATCATAGAGTTCTTCTAAAAATTTTTTAACATTATTAGCTAATGATCCAAGTTCATTTCTTTCTTCAGATTTCATATCTTTGAAGGATTGGAAAAATTCTGAAATTTTCCCTTTTCTTCCAAGGTAGTTTATTCGCCAAGTTTCTATATCTTCTGCAGAAAGTAAATTTTCAATGGTATTAGCAGCTTCAAGTTTTAATTTCTCTAAGTACGTTTTATTTGTATTCAAAGTTAAGTCAGATCCTAAAAAATATTAATAGACTTAGAATTATAAAGGAAAAAAAAACTAAAGGTCAATTAAAATAGATGTTTAGATTTTTTAGATTATTAGGCATCAATATCTGCGTATAATGCGTTTTTCTGTATGAAATTTTTACGAGGTAACACATCGTCTCCCATTAAGTGCATAAAGCATTCTTCTGTTTCACTATATTGTTCAGTTGTTTGACCAAACTCGTTTTTCTCTTCAGGGATTGTTACTTTTTTTAATGTTCTTGTGTCAGGATCCATAGTGGTCGTCCACAGCTGCTCTGCGTTCATTTCGCCTAATCCCTTATATCGTTGTACTCTTATATTTTTACCCTTAGCATTAGATACTACTTCTTCTTTTTCTTCTTCTGAGTAGCAATACTTGCTGCTTTTGCCTGTTCCTAGCTTATAAAGTGGTGGAAGTGCAATATATATATTCCCATTATTTATTAATCCTTTCATATATCTGAAAAAGAAGGTTAAAAGAAGTGTCCTTATATGAGAACCATCTACATCAGCGTCGGTCATTATAATTATTTTGGCGTATCTTAATTTAGAAAGATCTAATCCTTCATTAGGTGCATCTTCATCATTTTCGTCTATGACAGTATTCCCAAATCCAGCTCCTATTGCAGTAATCATATGTTGAATTCCTTCATGAGATATCATTTTGTCTGCTCTGGCTTTTTCAACATTAAGAATTTTTCCTCTTAGTGGTAGTATGGCTTGAAAATTACGATCTCTGCCCATTTTTGCAGTTCCTCCTGCAGAATCACCCTCAACAATATATAGTTCACAAACATCAGGATTTTTCTCAGAACAATCAGCTAGTTTTCCTGGTAATCCGCCACCATCTAGTGCATTTTTCCTTAACACAAGATCTCTTGCTTTTCTAGCTGCTTCTCTTGCTCGTTGAGATGTCATGCATTTTTCTATTATCATCTTAGCAACTTGTGGATTGTCTTCTAGAAAAATATTTAAAGCTTTTCTAACAACGGTTTCAACTTTATTTCTTACATCTTTGTTACCAAGTTTACCTTTGGTTTGACCTTCGAATTGAGGGTTGGAAAGTTTTACACTAATAGCGGCTGTTAATCCTTCTCTAGTATCTTCTCCTTGCAATGACAATTCCCCTTGTTTTATTAATCCTAATTTTTCTGCCTGATCATTAAAGACTCTTGTTATTGCGGATCTAAATCCTGTAACGTGAGTTCCTCCATCAGCTGTGTTTATACAATTTGCATAAGATAGTACATTTTCTCCTAATGACGAATCGTATTGTATAGCTACTTCAACAAGAGTTTTTACTGGCATCTGGGAAGCTTTCCCTTTGGAGTCTGTTACATTTTCATTTTTAATAATTTCTTCTTCGTAATATATTGGCGTTTTATTTATTACAGATTTATTCCTTGTTTCATTTTTCACTAAAGAAGAGATTCCACCTTCAAAATAAAACATATGCTTATTGTTAGGCCATAAGTGATTATGGAAATCACTACTGAAGGTTATCTCTAATCCTTTGTTTAGGTATGCAATTTCTTTAGTTCTGGCTAAGATTTTATTAAAATCATAGTTAATAGGCTCGTTGGTTTCATCATCAATAAAAATAGTTGTGTCAGCTTTAAATCGTATCATTGTTCCTGTTTTGTTTTTGTCTTCTTTGGGCAAAGGCATTGATGACAAATCTGATTTTTTTATTCCTTCAGAAAATGACATAGTATGCGTTTTGCCGTCTCTATAAACACTTACGATAAAATCTTCAGACAATGCATTTACTGCAGAAGCCCCAACTCCATGCAATCCGCCAGAGACTTGATATGCACCCTGCTCAAATTTTCCCCCTGCATGCAGAGTAGTTAGAACAGTCTCTACTGTTGGTTTATTGGTGCTTCTATGGGTTTCTACAGGGATGCCTCTTCCATTGTCAGTAACTTCTACATATTGGTTTTCATCTACATGTATATGTATTTCGCTACAGTGCCCTGCCATAAATTCATCTACACTGTTATCAACTATTTCATTAATCAGATGATGCATCCCTCTTTCATCGGTGCTGCCAATATACATTCCGGGACGTTTTCTTACAGGAACTAATCCTTCTAAAACTTGAATATCTTCTTGTGTATAATCTGATTGTTGAGCCAAATTGATCTCCATTAATATTTTAATTAAACAACAACATAAAGTGTTTGTCAAAATTAAAAACTCAATATGTTGTTATATACGTATGAATATAAATTTTAACAAAATTATTTTATTTTAACAATAATTCTATTGGCGATAATTTTTTAAATCAGATATATATATATAATTTTGTTAAGATATATATATATCACAATTAGGTAATCAAGATTGGAAAATGATAGATTAATTGACTCTGACGAAATTTCTGAAGATTTTCAAACGGAAATTTCATTAAGACCTAGAAATTTTTCTGAATATGTAGGGCAAGAAAGAATTAAACAGACACTATCTATTGCCATTAGAGCTGCTCAAAAAAGAGTAGAATCTTTGGATCATGTTTTGCTTTACGGGCCTCCGGGATTAGGAAAAACTACTTTAGCAAATGTTATCTCACATGAGATGAAGACTGATATAAAAGTTACTTCTGGCCCTGCAATTGAAAAAGCTGGAGATTTAGTTGCAATCCTTACCAGACTTCAGAAGGGAGATATTTTATTTATTGATGAAATACACAGACTAAATAAAGTTTCAGAAGAAGTTTTATATTCTGCTATGGAAGAATATCGAGTTTCATGGGTAATTGAACAAGGATTAAAAGCAAGGAGTGTTAATTTGGGAATCCAACCTTTTACACTGATTGGAGCTACAACAAAATATGGAAAACTCAGCCCCCCATTAAGAGATAGGTTTGGATCTATATTTAGATTGAATTTTTATACAGACCCCGAAATGACTACAATATTGAAAAGATCTTCAAATATATTTAAAGTAAAAACAGAGCAGGAGGGATTAGAGCAAATTGCTAAAAGATCAAGGAAAACACCAAGAATAGGCAACAGGTTGTTAAGAAGAGTAAGAGATTTTTCTGAAATTGAGTCAAATGGAATAATAAATTTAGATGTAGTGATAAATGCTTTGGATCAATTAGAAGTTGATAGTATAGGGCTAGATAAAATAGATATAGATTTCTTGAATTCTTTGATTGTAAAATTTGGAGGAGGGCCTGTTGGACTTGATACTTTGTCAGCTTCTATAAATGAAGACACTGGAACAGTTGAGGATGTAATAGAACCTTTTTTACTAAACCTAGGATTTATATCAAGAACTAATCGCGGAAGAATTGCAACGAATTTGGCGTACGAGCATTTAGGTATAGAAATAGATCCTAAGCAAGGTAATTTGATTTAATTAATCATTTGTGGATGAAACAGTAAATTCGTAATAATCCGATTTTAATTCCATGAGTTTTTTGTGAGATCCATTTTCTGTTATTTTCCCGCCCTTAATGACAAAAATATTATCAGACATTTTAATTGTAGATAATCTGTGTGCAATAACAATGGAAGTTCTGTTTTTAAACAATATTTTGAGAGCGTCTTGAATTTTTTGTTCGCTGATACTATCTATATTTGAGGTTGCTTCATCTAATATTAAGACTTTAGGATTTTTGATTAAAGCTCGAGCGAATCCCATTAATTGTCTTTGGCCTTGACTCATATTTACACCTCGCTCAGAAACGCTAGTGTTATAACCATTTTCGAGAGATAAAATGTATTCATGGATGCCAATTGATTTACAAGCTTCAATAATTAGATCATCAGTAGCGTTACTTTGATTAAATTTCAAGTTTTCTTTTATTGTTCCCTGAAATAAAAATGGGTCTTGCAATACCATGGAGATTTGAGAACCAATATCTGATCTTGAATAATTATTTATTGATTGATCATCAATTAATAATTCTCCTTTATCTTTGGGGGGGTATAATCCAGTAATAAGAGAAGCGAGTGTAGATTTACCTGCTCCAGTATCCCCTATAAATGCTACTGTAGATCCTTCTTTTATTGTCATGTTTATATTATTTAAAACTTCAATATTGTTGCTATAAGAGAAATGGAAATTTTTAAATTCAATTTTTCCTTTGATGATGTTTTTTACATTATTAATGCTAGTTGACTTAAGCTGAGGGCTAATATCAAGAAACTCAAATAATCTTGAGCCTGATGCCATTGATCTTTGTATTGAAGTGTATTGCATCATCAAATTTCTAATAGGATCAAACAGCCTTTGAATATATAATACCGATGCAATTATAACTCCAATTTCTGTAGTATTATCTTTTATCATGTTACTAGCCACGAATGCTGCAATAATTATTGCAGCGCTAGTTAAAATATCAACTGGAGGGAGTAATGCTGAAGATAGTTTTTGAGCTTTTAAAGCTGAATTTAAATGCTTATCAGTTTCTATTTTAAAAGTATTATAGTTACTTTTTTCTCTGTTAAAATTTTGAACTTCCTTCATTCCATTTAAGTTTTCACTAAATGAGGAGTAAACTTGTGATATAGCTATTCGTACATTTATAAACGCTGATTTTGCTCTTGGTTGCCATACTAATACAGCTAATAATAGTAGAGGTACCACTGAAAGAGAAAAAGCTCCTATCTTGAGATTCATTAATAATAGTGTCGTGCAAATACCTACTAAACTTAAGATATCGGCTAATGTCATGACTACAATTGAAAAGGATTCTTGCATCTGATTAGTATCGCCCATTAATCTAGACATAATACTTCCTGATTTTGTTTCTTGAAAATAATTTAGATTTAATTTTTGTAAGTGGGAAAACATATCAATTCTAATGTCCCTTAAGACATATTGGCCAACTCTTGCTAGAAATATTTGCCCTATTAAATTTGTAACCCAAGCAACAAACATAGTTAAAATAAATAAAAACGAAACAAAAAGTAAACCGGATTGTTGTTCAGATGATGAAATTTGGTCGTTAATTATGTAATCATCAATTCCTATCTTGATGAAGTACGGGATTAAGACTGCTAATCCAGCTGAAACAAGAGTGCATACCGATCCGATCAGTGAATATATTTTGTATCTCCAAATATATGGTAATAATCTTTTGATTACATTGTAATCATATAATTTGCCGAACATTTCATCGTCACTATTCCCTCTAGACATGGGGCCAAAAGTATGTCCTATCATAATATCATTACGCTATTTTTAGTTGGAAGTTTGCAAATCATATATTTTTTTATATACTCCATTAGTGCCTAGTAAATTATCATGTGTGCCGGTTTCAATTATAACGCCGTTATGCATAACAATAATATTTCCAGATTTTTTGAAATTATTTAATTTGTGAGCAATATTTATTACTGTTCTTCCTTCCACAAGCTCATCCAATGAATTTTGAATTTCATTTTCTGTAGTTGCGTCTACACTTGATGTTGAGTCATCTAAAATTAATATAGGAGGATTTAGCAATAAAGTTCTTGCGATACTTATTCTTTGTTTTTGTCCTCCTGATAAATTTGCTCCATTTTCAGAAATAAGAGAATCGTATTTCTCGGGCAAGGAATTTATATAATCATGAATTTGCGAAATTTTACTGACTTTTATTATTTCTTCCATTGAAGCGTCCGGGTTTCCATATTTTATATTATTTCCAAATGTTTCGTTAAAAATAAAAACATCTTGGTGGACATAACCAATATTTCTTCTTAGAGTACCTAAATTAATATTTCTTATATCAACCCCGTCTATTAGAACAATCCCGTTTTTTGGATCATAAAATCTGAGTAGCAATTGGACTAAAGTACTTTTCCCACTACCAGCTTCACCAGTAATAGATATTTTTTGATTTTTTGAAATTGATAAATTAATATTTTTCAAACTTTCAGTTATCGAATCTGGGAATTGATGAGAAATATTTTGAAATTCTATTTCGCCCTTCATTCTAAAAAAGTTTGTATTAGTATTTTTGTTGTTTTTAATTTCTGACTCAGTATCTAAAATATCAAAAATTCTTTTACCACAAGTAGATCCACGAGTGGATGCATTAAGTAACCAACCAATCATTCTCACAGGCATAGCAAGTAATTGTAAATAAAACATAAAACTTGTCAGGTCCCCTATATTCATTTCACCATTAATGACTTTAATGCCACCTACAGCCAATACTAGTCCTAACACCATCCAATATGCAAATAATACTGTAGTCATGGTTACAGCTCTGTAGTTTTCTACTTTTATATTTACGTCTTTAAATTCTTCATTGGTATTCTTGAATTTGTTTATTTGGTGATCTTCTGCATAAAATGCTTTTACTACTTTTATTCCATTGAGGTTCTCTTGAAGAATAGCATTTAATTCAGCATTTTTTTCTTGTACTTTTAACCATATTCCTCTTAATTTCACTCGCATTCTTGCAGAAATCAAGCCTGCAATTACAAGAAATGAACAAGCATATAAAGCGAGCTCAGTATCCTTAAGAAGTAGTAAAACAATACATCCCACAAACATCAAAAACACATAAGGGGATCTGATTATCCCCATTGGTATGAACATTCGCATTCCTTCTATATCAACAATAACTCTAGACATCATTTCGCCAGTATGTGATTTATTATGAAAATAAAAGTCTAATTTTTGAGTTTGGTCATATAATTGGTCTCGTAATATTTTAGATATTTTGAATGAAAGAGCTTCGCCAAAATAGTTTTGTCCATAAGAAAATAAGCCCCTGGTACATCCAAGTACAAAAAGAAAGAATAGCAAAAAGTATAAGTTAATTGAAGAGTAGAATGATTCAGAGTCTGAACTAGGGTCTATTTTGTCTACAATTCCGCCTAGTAATTCAGGTATCATAAGGTAACTGACCACAGCACCAATAGTACACACATATCCTAGCAATAAATATGGTTTGAATTTTAAAGTGTAAGAAGCTATCCTTATTAAAACATTCATGTTGAATTAGTTAATTTTTCTAATTTTTTATCTTATTCTTAAAATTTTTTTTTTCAATACACAAATGTATATTAAAACATTCAAATCATAAAATTAAGAGGTAAATTGTGGCTAATCTTGATATAAAAGAATTAATAAAAATACCTTATTCTTGTTCCCCTACTTCTTCTCCGGATGGAAAAAACGTAGCATATTTAAACAATATTTCAGGGACTCCTCAAATTTGGATTTCAGATAAAAACGGCACTCACAGGCAAATTACTAATTATTTAGAAAGAGTAGCTTTAGTATCATGGTCTCCTAATGGAGAATGGATATTGTTTGCAATTGACAAAGGCGGGGATGAAAATTTTCAAATTAAACTTATTGATGCATCTGACCATTCTAGAATTATTTCTTTAACAGACGACACGAATATAAGAAACGATTTCGGAGGATGGAGTAATGATGGCAATACAGTTGTCTATTCATCTAATAAAAGAGACCTAGGATATTTTGACCTTTATACTCATTCGATTAATGGAAGTTCAAAATTAATTCATCAAACAGGCGATAATATTCATAATGTTTCTTTTAAAGCATTTTCAAATAATCAAAAATTCATACTATTTACTGAAGAAAGAACAAATCGATATCAATACTTGAAACTTTTAGATATTGAAACTGGTGAGATAAATCAAATCTCCAACAATGATTTGATGGGAGGCTTTAAAGATGCTTTTTTTAATGATGAAGATAACGAGATTACAATAATAACCAATGAAGGTAAAGATTTTTCAGGAATAGCAACAATAGACTTGTCAGACAACAAATTAAATTATATTTATCATGCAGAACATGAAGTTGAATTTATAAAAAGAGATAAATTTAATAATCGAATTTTTTTCTATATTAATGAACAAGGATACTCAAAATTAGGTTTATTAGATTTATCAAATCATGATTTTAATTTATATGACAACCCAAAAGAAGTGACGTTTATGGAACCAGGATGGGCTTGGGGCTTATGTATTCTGGATAAATCAAATATATTATTTACAATTAATGCTACTAATCAAAATCCTGAAATAATCAAATTTGATTTAAATAGCCAAAAGTATGAGTTTTTTAAAAAATCATACGAAGGAAATATCAAATTAAATGATTTACCTAGTCCTTCTTTGCATACTTTTAATACATTTGACAATAGAGACATTCCTTTCTTTTTCTTAAAGCCAAAGGATTTTAAAAAAGGGGAAGACAATCCTGTTTTAATTTTAATTCATGGAGGTCCCGAAGGACAAGAGAGACCAACATTTAAACCGCAATTACAATATTTGGCTAGTAGAGGAATAGGAATTTTACTACCAAATGTTAGAGGTAGCGGAGGTTATGGTGAAGCTTATGGCCATTTAGATGATATTTACAAACGTATGGATTCTGTAAAAGATATTGAATATTTATGGAAATGGGTAGTAGATTCAGGATGGGCATCAAAAGATAAAATTGCTGTCATGGGAGGTAGTTATGGAGGATTTATGACTCTTGCATGTATAACAGAATATCCTGATTTATGGGCTGCAGCAGTAGAATTGTATGGAATGGTAAATATGGTTACTTTTTTTGAGAGAACGGCTTCTTATAGAGCTCAACATAGAGCATATGAATACGGAGATCCAATTAAAGATCGAAAATTATTAGAAGATATATCTGCAATTCATAAAATAGATAATATTACCACGCCACTTTTAGTTCTTCATGGAGATGAAGATCCTAGAGTACCAATGTATGAAACTGAACAGTTAGTAAGTGAATTAAAAGAAGCAGGGAAACCTGTAGATTTTGTTCGATTTTCAGATGAAGGCCATGGGTTTGTAAAAGAAGAAAACCGAATAACAGCTGATACAGCGATAGCTGAGTTTTTGACGAAATATTTATTAGGATAATTCAACAATTGTTTCGAATAAAAGAAGCAGATATACAAGATTTTTTGTGGTTGGATAAAACAGAATCTAATTTTTTCAATTCTTCAAACTCTGAATACGTAAGGTATGAAAAAATCATGAAAATGTATCCCGAAAATAATTACATAATTTTTTTAGCATGTTATAAAAACAGCAATATAGGATATATTGCTGGTGAAAAAATTAGTTCAGAATTGCATATATACAATCTACTAATATTGAATGAATATCGAAATAAAGGATATGGAGATCGATTGTTGGATTTTTATATTAATTACAACTCAAACGTAAAAACTGTATTTGTTGAACTTAGAGAAAGTAATTTAAAAGCACTTAATCTTTATTTAGATAAAGGATTTGTAAAATATAATAATAGAAAAAATTACTATTCTCACCCTAATGAAGATGCTATTCTTATGAAATTAACTTCAAAAATTTAATTTGAAATGTTTATTTCTAATAAAATAAGGCAAAAATCAAGTATATATTTTGGCTGGTACGTATTAGTTGGCGCCGGATTGGTGCAGTTAGTTTCTAATGCGTCGGGTAGCTTGGGTTTGTCAATGTTTATTGTTCCAATGAAAAACGAACTTAATTTTTCGATGACACTGTTTTCAGGAGCTATTTCTAGTGGGAGTATACTCGCAGCTATTATCGCCATACCAATTGGATTTTTATTTGACTTAAAAAAAACAAGATATGTCTTAATATTTAGTATAATTTTAATGGGAATTGCTACTTATGCAATGTCTTATGTTAATGGATGGATATCCTTATATATATTAGTGGCTATAACTAGAATGTTGTTTTCCACACCTATGATGATTGGAGGGGCTGTTATCACAGCAAAATGGTTTGTTGTTGAAAGAGGGAAGGCAAATGGTATTTTGTACGCATTTCATTCTGTCGGGATGATAATATTCCCTATATTAGCTAGCATATTTATCATTAATTTCGGATGGAGACAAGCTTGGGAGTATTTAGGAATAATTGTTGTGTTGGTAGCTTTGGTTCCTGCAATTTTATTTATATACGAAGAGCCTGAATCTTTAGGAATTAAATTTTCGTCAAAACCTAAAGATGATGAGGAAAATAACAATTTTTCTGTTCAAGATGCTCTAAAAACAAAGTCATTATGGATTATTTCGATTGGAACAGGAATACTATATTTTTTTCATTCAGGTATAAATACTCATCAAGCAGCATTTTTACAGGATCGAGGTATTAGCCTGGGATTATCCTCGTTAGTGATATCTGTGAACGCTATTTCTACAGGGATTGGGAGTATAGTGTGGGGGTTGATTTGTGATAGGGTAAATATAAAATACGCATTTTCTTCTGTATTTATTTGTTCTATGCTAGCTATAATTGCTTTGATTTTTACTTATAATATATTTTTGGCAATTTTAGCGTCTGTATTTTTCGGATTTGCTATGGGAGGGATGCTTACAGTTCCTTCAGTTGCATATGCTAATTTTTTTGGTGTAAATTCACTTGGAAAGATAAGAGGCATTACACATCCATTTAGTACCGCAGGTGCAGCTATAGGAGTAATGGTTTCGGGAATAATTTTTGATATTTATGACTCTTACAACATAGCGTTTTGGATTTATTTTATTATCTCTATTGTAATGTTTGTATTTAGCTTGTTTTTAAATAAGCCTATAAGTAAAAACAAGTAAAAGAAATCGCAATTAAAATATTTAACTCAATTAACGTCTCGCAAGTTCTTTTATGCTTTTAATATTTATTAAATCCTTTATATACAGTTGTAATTAATGTTTAATAACACTATTATGGGGCAAATGGTATTTATACTAAATTAAGGTTTAGTATGCCTAAAGGAGGCAAAATATGAAAAAATTATGGCGTTTGACGCCTATGTTTCTTGTTTCTGTTGCTTTGATGTTTGCATTTGCATGTTCTTCAGACGAAGAAGCAGTTAGCACAAGTGATGCTGCTGCAACATCTACTGCGGTACCTGTAGTTGAGTCTACAAAAGGGCCGGGAGCAAGTAAACAAGAAAAAGGAACAATTGTTTTCGCTCAATCTACTCTTCAATGCCCACATGGAGTTAACACTGTTTATTGCGGTGCTTATGATTCTGTTGCTTGGGGTATAGGAGAAGATTTATTTACATGGAGATGGACAGATGCAGGCAAAGCTCCAAACGGAGGTATTAACTATGAAGCTGGACAAATAGCTGAAAGTTATACTTTGTCAGATGATCTTTCTTCTTTGAGCGTAAAAATCAGAAGTGGAGTAAAATTCCATAAAGGTTATGGTGAAATGACTGCTGATGACGTTGTTCATAGTTATAACAAAACAAACCCGATGATTACTCCGCATAGTATTGCACCAAGCGCGGCAAACTTTGCTTCATTATTTGGTAAAAATCCTGCAGTGGCAGATGGTCAAAATGTAAACTTTTCTTTTGAAAACTTTGACGTTGCATGGGTGAATAACTTAATGAATACAGGTGGTTTCGTTGGAGTTGTAATACATTCCAAAAAAGCTTTTGATGAAAATGATGAGGACTGGGCAAAAGAGAACGTTGTTGCTACGGGGCCTTACGAAGTTGAAAGTTGGATCAGAGATGACACAGCTGTTTTTAATGCTTGGGATGGACATTGGGAATTCCCAAATCCTCAAGCAAGAAAAATTATTGTAAAAGCTGTTCCTCAAAACGAAGTTAGAATTGCTGGTATGCAAACAGGAGAAATTGATGCTACTGAATTAGCACTTAAGAGTGTTCCTGAAATGGTAGCTGCCGGTTTTGCCACAACAACTGCTGGTAATGCTAACCAATTTAGTTTTTATTTCTCAGGAAATATGTGGGAATCAGTACATGCTGGAACTGGAGCTAAATTAGATATCGCTGGTAGCGGTGTTTATGCTAGAGAAATTCCTTGGATTGGTAACCCGTTTAGCCCTAAGGATAGTAATAACCCTGATGGAATGGATGACATGGAACAAGCTCGATTAGTAAGATGGGCAGTTGCTTCGTCTCTAGATCGAGATACTATAAATTCTGAATTATTAGGCGGTCTTGGGACTCCAAATTATGTTGCATTTATAGATCCTAAAAATGAGTACCACAAAGAAGAATGGAAAATTGCTTATGATCCAGGAGGATCAGTAGCAAGCTTGGAAAAAGCTGGGTATAGCAAAAAAGGAGATTACTTCTTTGAATTACCTATTTTCGTTCCTAGTGGAAGTAATGGTGGATTAGGAGAGGAAATTGCTGACGCAGTAGGTGGATACATGGAAGCGATTGGACTTAAAACTCCAGTATTGAAATATCCTTATGCTGTTCACAGACCAGGACTTGTTGGAAGAACAAGTACTATTCCTATCCTGTATTCTGATGATGACGGTCAGTCCGTATATCCTCATGATAAACCAAAAGGTTTGGTTAACAGTAGTTTAACAAGAGGTGGTTATTGTGTGTGTTTTGAGACACCAACAATTGCTGAATTGTATAAAAAAGCTGCTAAGGAACCAAGTTTGGCTAAGAGACTAGATTACGCAGATCAATTTATTGATCACGTTCATTACTGGGCTCTACAGCCAGGTGTTGTTGCTCTTCCTCAGTTAACAACTTATAACCCTAATGTTATAAGCGACTGGGTTATGCAACCTACGCCATTTGGAACTTCAACATTTGCAAATATAAAATTAAAGTAAAAAATCTAAACCTTAATGATTAAAAAGAAAGGGAATCTTAATTGATTCCCTTTCTTTTTTGTATAATAAACTTGACTATCAAATTATTTTCTATAGACTATGAAGTTAAACAACAACTTATTCTAGGCGTGAAATGACAAGATTTTTATTCAGAAGATTATACTTCGCCATATTTTCCATGTTTGCTGCTACAATTATCGTTTTTTGTATGTCTAGATTGATAGGAGATCCTCTTCTTTTATATGCGCAAGCCGGTGGATATGGAATGCCCCCGGAACAAAAAGAATATTTAAGAGCATATTTGGGATTAGATAAACCTTTAATAGTTCAATATTTTGTTTGGATATGGAACGCTCTACAAGGTGACCTAGGTAAAAGCTTATTAGATAGAACTCCAGTATCTACAATGATATGGGAAAAACTACCTGCTACTGCATATCTTGCGCTTACTGCTTGGTTGTTTGCTATATTAACAGGAGTACCATTGGGAATAATATCTTCAATTAAACGTGGAGGAATTACTGATTATCTAGCAAGGGGCTTTGCATTATTTGGACAAGCTTTACCAACGTTTTGGATAGCTATAGTGGCTATATTAATTTTTGCAGTGCAACTCGGTTGGTTACCAGCGTTTGGCATGGGAGAATCAACAGATACTTTTTGGGAAAAAACGAAACATTTCATTCTGCCTACTATAACTTTAGGATGGGGTGGGTCAGCTACTTATACGAGGTTAACTCGCTCTGCTATGTTAGAAATTATGGATTCAGAATTTGTTAAATTAGCTAGGGCAAAAGGTGTTAGTACTAATAGTGTTATATGGAAACATGCATTTAGGAACGCCCTTATTCCTCCTATTACTTATTCTGCCTTGTTTTTGGCTGGCTTTATAACTGGTGCTACCGTAGTTGAATTAGTTTTTTCTTGGCCAGGGATTGGAAGATTAGCAATACAAGCAGTTACAAACAATGATTTTGCTTTACTGACGGGTACAGTATTGTTTTTCTCTGCTGCATATTTGTTTTTTACATTTTTAGCTGATGTAAGCTATGGATTTGCAGATCCAAGAATTAGGTATGATTAAAATATGGATAGAGTAATGAATATATTTAAAACTATTAATATCTTTAAATTTTGGAATGCTTTTAGAAAATGGCCTATTATACCTGTTTTTATATTAGCTGTTCTAATTTTTACGGGTGTTTTTTCTAATCAATTAGCTCCAAATTCCCCTACTTCACAAAATTTGAAATTAAGGAACTCGCCGCCTTCGTGGATGGATGGAGGAGCTGAAGGTAGATTTTTAGGCGGAGATCACGTAGGCAGAGATGTATTTAGTCGAATTATTCATGGTGCTAGAATTTCTTTAACTGTCGTAGCTATTTCTCTTGCTAGCGGAGTTTTAGTAGGTTCAACCTTAGGGTTAGTTGCAGGGTATGCAGGAGGGCTAGTTGATGAATTAATTATGCGATTGGTCGATGTGTGGCTGGCATTACCTTTTGTATTATTAGCTTTGATTGCGGCTATTGTTCTTGGACCAAGCGTCCAAACAGTAATGTTATTATTGGCTTTATTTACATGGGCAAGCTTTGTTAGATATGTTAGGGCTGAGGTTTTATCATTGAAGACTAGAGATTATGTAAATCTTGCAAAAGTTGCTGGAGCATCTACAACAAGAATTATTGTCAAGCACATTTTTCCTAATGTAGTTAATACTATTATCGTTGTTGCTACGTTAAGGGTTGGCCAATTAATATTAACTGAGGCAACATTAAGCTTTATTGGAGCTGGAATACCTGCTCCAACACCTGCTTGGGGATTAATGGTTTCGGAAGAAAAAGAATATCTTAGTAGTTCTTGGTGGGGATCATTCTTCCCTGGTCTTGCTATATTTTTGGTTGTTATGTCTTTGAATTTCTTAGGGGATTGGTTAAGAGACAAGTTAGATCCAAGATTAAGGCAATTATAACTTTCTTGTTTTATTAAGCATTTTCATAATTGTCCAATAAATCATACTCCAAAAGCTCGTTATAGTTGTACACCAAATGAATGTATCTCTCAATTCAGGAACCCCGAGTGGTATCATTGATCTTTCTGCGGCCATTCCTTTAGCGCTACCGATGTAGGCAGAACTTATCGAGATAATAATTATACTTATGATCCATTTAAAATGTATATTCTTATAATCATTTTTTAACCAAGAAAAAAAATTTCCAAAAAACGCACAAGATGCTATTATAATCGGAGTTATATATTCAAAGTTTAATGTATTTATTCCAAACAATCCTATCAATACAAGAAAAGAGATAGGAAATATAACAAATCCAAACATGGATGATAGAAGAATAGACAAAGTAGTTCTTGCTACAATATTTGTTACGTCTACAATGTTTAAATAAAAATTCATTATTAGATTACTTTAATTTACAAATTATTTATTATTATAAGGTATGTATAGACTCTTTTCATTTGCAGTTTTAATTTTAATATTAAATACTTCTTGTTCTTTCATGAAAGAACAAGAAGTATTTAATTATGATTCTTATAATATTTCACATAACAAATTTGATTTTGGATTTTATGAGGTTCCTCAATCATTTGCTATTTCAAAAAAATGTGAAATTTACATAACAGGAACTACAAGCAAACAGGATGATCCCACTGATTATTTACTGATTAAAATGAATAAAGATTTGAACTTAGATAATTCATTTTCTCAAGAAGGGAAAACCATGTTTGACATTGATGCAGGAATAGATGAAGGAAATCAAATTTTATTACTGGATGATCAATCATTTATCATAGGCGGACGATCAAACCATGGAGTTGATTTAGGAATGGTATTGTTTGATTATTCTTTAGCTAAATTTAACTCAAAAGGCGAAAATATAAAATCTTTTGGCGAGATGGGCAAAGTAATAACTGACTTTGGATATAGAGATGATGCCATCAATAAGATGATATTAAATAAGGATGGAACTTTTTTTGCTATTGGTAGATCAAGCAATGGGAAAGATGATGATTTTGCAGTCGCTAAATATAAACCTAATGGAGATTTGGATTATAGTTTTAATAAAATTGGACGGGTGACGATAGATTTTGGACTAAGTGATGATGTTGCCTATTCTGCTGTGAAAACTGATAAGGGCGAATTGATTATAGGAGGATCAAGTAATTCCGGAGCTACTCCAAAAGTAGCTTTTGCAAAGATTAATGCTGAAGGAAAATTAGTTGATTCTTTTGGGCAAAATGGTTTGATGGTTTGGAAATTTAGTCCCCCAGGGTTAATCTATGATCTTGATATCATTGGTCAAGATATCTATGCATCCGGATTTATTGATAACTTAGTAAATTTTAATATTTTAGTAACAAAATTTGACGTTGACGGAATCATTGATGAAGATTTTGGAAAGAGAGGGACTAGAATTTTTTCAGATATCCCGACTGACTCTATATCAACAAGTTTGGTAGCAATAAATGAAAATCAGATATTACTAGCAGGAACAATTAAGAATAATGATAATGAAGACGCTTCCTTGATAATGATTGATAATAAAGGAAATTTCGATAATTCATTTGCAGATAATGGTATTTATAAATTAAATTATGGAAAAAATGAAATCTTTACTGATATTATATATTTTAAGGATTCACTTTACTCTATAGGCCTGCATTCTGATGAAGATGAAGGGGATGTTATTATCTTCAAAATGCACAAAAGTAACATAAGCAGATGTGATTAGTTATCAAAATTTCATGAATCTAGTTACATTTTACTAATATGGCTTAATCTAACTTCAAAAAAGAAAATTTAAGTTGACATTATTATAAATAACTAGTAACTTAGTACCTACAAATTTTTTGATGGTAGGAATTCATATTATTTCTACTATCTTTACATTTGATTTTTTATAAATACAAAATGGTCTAAGAATTTTTATTCTGAGACCAATAAGTTAGGAGGTTCGAATGAAATATTTCAGACTTTTACCTTTTGTGTTAGTTTTTGCATTTGTTCTTGGTTGCTCGAGTGATTCAGCATCCAGTTCGCCTGCTGCTCCATCGGCGCCACAAGCACCGAAAGCATCAGATGCTTCAACTAAGGCACAAGTTCAACCTGCGAAACCTAGTGGTGTTGCATCACTTGCTCAGACTCCTACTGCTCCTACGGCTCCAACAGCCGGTGCAGTTGTTAAAGCAAAAGCTGCTGCCGGTGGTATCAAGAAAGGCGGTATATTAGTATGGGCGTTAGAAGCTCCAGTAAAAGCTATTGATCCAGTATGGACAACTGCTACAGTTACTTGGAGAAGCTCTCAAATGGTATACGATAGCCTACAAAGACTTGACGTAGACTTCCAATACCAAAACAATGGTTTCGAGAAATGGGAAATGCAACCTGACGGATTGAAATGGACTTTTACTCTTAGAGATAATATGAAATTCCATGACGGTTCTAAAGTAACTGCAACTGACATACAGAAATCTGCATTCAGATGGGCTGACAGAATTACTGCTGGTATCCAAATGATGAAAAGAACAACAGAAGGAAACTTCTCAGATAAAAGTATCAGTGTTGTAGATGCATCTACCTTCACATTAAATATGAAAGAACCATACCCTGTATTATCTATGGGATTCTCTGAGGCTCCTTTTATTATGAAAGCTTCAGTAGCAGCAACAGATGCTAACTCTCGTGTTGCAACAGACGGATACGAAGGTAGTACATACATTTCCTCAGGACCATATGTACTTAAGAAATGGGTACCTGGTTACAGATTTGAGTACGAGCCACACCAAGGCTGGACAGGTATGGTGCCTGAAGGCGAATCCGTATGGGTTGATGGTGTAAACATTGTTGAGGTTCCTGATAAAACCACTCTATTAGCTGGTTTGAAAACAGGAAAAATTGACTACGCTACTTCTGGTAGTGCAGAGCAGTACCTTGCCTTGAAAGATGATCCAAACATGGGAATGAAAGTATCTTCCCCTGGTACACCGATTTTACTTCTAAACCACACAAAATCACCTGGTAAATACTTGAATTGGAGAAAATCACTTCAGGCTGCACAAGATGCTGAGAAATTAATGTCAGTGCACGGACCTGCACAGCTATGGCAAACATGCCATGCTATTTTCTTATGCGGTACTCCTGGAGAAAGCGCAGCTGGTAAGGATATGTATAACCAAGCAGACTTAACTAAAGCTAAAGAATACAGAGATGCTTTCGTTGCAGAATCTGGTTGGGACTTAGATAACGATGTTGTTGAAATGGTAAGTAACACTTCTTACCAGACACACAGAGACCGATCTTTAATAAACATTGCTAGATTCAAGGAAATTGGTTATAAAATGAATATGACCATGACTGACTGGGCGACTGCTGTTACTATTAGACAGAACAAAGACGCTTGGGATATCTTCCACACTGGTTGTTGCGGAATTCCTAGTAACAACCCAGTTATGAACTGGTACTTAAGTCCTAAGACATATGGATGGCACACAAACCAGACCATTATTGACTTACAGGCTCAATATACTAGAGAATTAACTGATGCTGGTCGAGCAAAAGTTATTGACCAAGTACAACAATCATACTATGATCAGGTATCACATATATCTCCTGGTCAGAACTCTGGTTATCACGTATGGAGATCATCAACTCATGGTGCTCATGACTACTCTGATTCCACTCGTTTGACTAATACTTGGATGGATAAATAAATAAATAAATATTTATTTTAGACATTAAAACTAAAAAAGCCGCTGAATGTAATTTTCAGCGGCTTTTTTTTATTAAACCTGTTGATTATTTAAGGATCTTCTTAGATAATATTTAATACTATTTATATATTTTTCGAATCAGATATTATGCAACGCTATATAATAAAAAGATTACTAGCAGCTTTACCTACAATGGCAATTGTCGGGGTTGTAGTATTTTCAATCATTCATTTAGCTCCAGGTGATCCTGCTGCAATAATGGCTGGCGAGGATGCTGATTATGAACAAGTTGAAGCTATGAGAGAAGCTATGGGATTATTAGATCCCATACCGCTTCAGTTTTGGAGATTTGTAAAAGGAGTTGCTACTGGTGATTTAGGCGAATCTATTTTTTCAGGACATAGTGTTTCTGGGTTAATTATGGATAGAGCAGAACCTACTTTATCTTTAGCTGTATTAAGTTTATCTATTTCTATTTTGGTATCTATTCCAGCAGGAGTATTAGCTGCTTGGAAGATGAATTCTATATTTGATCGAATTGTTATGATACTTGCTTTGACTGGTTATGCAGTCCCATATTTTGCTCTTGGCTATGTTGTAATATTTTTATTTGCTGTGAAAGTAGAGTGGTTTCCCGCGGGGGGCTATGTGTACATGAGTGATAACTTTTGGCAATATTTACACCATTTGTTGTTACCTTCTTTTGTGCTAGGATTTGCTGGATCAGCTCTCATAACAAGAATGACTAGAGCGACTATGTTAGAAGTTCTAAAAGAAGACTATGTTAGAACTGCTCGATCAAAAGGATTAGGTGAAACAATTGTTTTACTAAGACATGCTTTTAGAAATGCTGCCAATCCGGTTCTTACTGTTATAGGTTTTAGTGTTGCTGGTTTTATTAGCGGTGTTGTTATCACTGAAACTGTTTTTGCTATCCCTGGGATGGGCAGATTAATTACAGAAGCAATTTCACAGAGAGATTTCCAAATTATACAGAGCACAATATTAGTTGTAGCTCTTATCTATGTTATGGTTAATTTAATAATTGATATTTTATATGTTTTTGTAGATCCAAGAATAAGGTACGATAGTTAATATGAGTAGTAAAACTGAAACAAAACAAGAATTAGCATTCCAGGGATTACGAGAGAAAATACCTTGGCATATAGCTTCCAAAGATGCTGTGTTAAGAAACCCAAATATGCTTATTGGGTTAATTTTTATTTCAATGGTAGTTATTTTAGCGTTACTAGCTCCTTTATTGATTAAAGTAGGAATACTAAGAGATCCTTATATATTTGATCCTCTAAACAGACTACTCCCTCCGGGAAGAAGTCCGGATGGTGATTTGTTCTTGTTTGGAACAGGACCTTTAGGTAGAGATATATTTTCAATGGTTATATATGGTTCCAGAATTTCCTTAGTAGTTGGCTTGTCCGTTGCAATATTAGCTGCATCAATAGGTACTATGATTGGAATATTAGCTGGATACTTTTCGAAATTAGATGACATAATAATGAGATTTATGGATGGTATTATGGCTATTCCTGGAATCTTGCTTGCCATTGTGTTAATGGCTATATTAGGCCCTAAATTAGAAAATGTTATTATTGCTTTAACTGTTGTTGATGCACCTAGAACATCTAGAATTGTTAGATCTGTAGTTTTAACTATTAGAGAATCACAATATGTAGATGCGGCTAATGCTTTTGGGGCGTCAAAAAGAAGAATATTATTTAGACACATTGCTCCAAATACCTTCGCACCTGTTATTGTACAAGCTACCTTTTTGTTTGCATCTGCTATCTTATCTGAAGCTAGTTTAAGTTTCTTAGGAGCAGGCGTACCACCTGATATTCCCACGTGGGGAAATATTATTGGTGAAGGAAGAATATATTTCATTGGTAACGCTAATATTGTTATACTACCTTCTTTAGGACTATTCTTTTTAGCCCTTGCAGTTAACATGTTTGGAGATGGCTTAAGAGATAGTTTGGATCCTAAATTAAGAGGCAAAACGTAATTTTATAAACTAGAGAGTTTATGTCTCTTATGTTCCTTTACTCCGCATTCGTAGTTTCTTAATAATTGTGTGTTATAATACTTTTTATTTAAAAAAATTTAGAAATACAAACTTATTCAGGTGTAATATATGTTAAATTCAAATATAAAACTCACTACTTATTTCAAATCTTTATTATTTGTATTCACTTCTATTTTGATAGTAGTAGGATGTGCGACTGATACGGCTACAAGATCGCACCAATCTACTGAGTTTAGAGGTGAAGTTATTAGACCTGCTAGCTTAGAATCAAAAAATTCTATGATTCAAACATCTATTTTCGAATACATCGGAGAATTTGGATACGGGAAAACTGTTCAAGATGTTAATTCTAGAGTAACGTTTTCTGATATTGATGATATTATTAGAAGATTTACTGTAACTGCAGAAGACATTGATACATCTAAGAAAAGAGGTGATGCTGGAATGGGATCAAGTAATTCTAGAATACACATAGTATTCGCATGGGATAGTGATAAACCGATTCCAAGTAATGCTTCTAGATCTACTTCAGATCAATCATTAATTATTTCAGAAGATATAGTGTCAGCACATCCTGAAATTATCACCCTTTTAAATAACTGGGATTTTTCTAAAGCTCCATTGCCCAAATTAGAACAAATGGCGAGAAAATTTAGAGAACAAGCCGATAGATGGATTGCATACAATGAAGTTGCTATATATTTCTTATTAAAGAATGAGGATGTTTGGTCACCATGGGTGACTGCAGAAGCTAAAGCTAAAATCGATATTGAATTAGCAAGAGAACAAGGCATGGCCACTCAACAGAAAGATTAAGGCTATCAGACATAGATATATTAATTTTTAAAATTATATTGGGAGCCATTCAGGGGATTACTGAATGGCTCCCAATTAGTTCTCAGGGATTAGTTTTACTTCTCAATAGTTTTTATGATACAAACAATAATTCTCTAGAAAACTTATTTGCATTTTCATTATCCTTGCATTTAGGCACTTCACTTTCAGCTTTATTTATTTATAGAAATAAAATATTTACTTTAACCAAAGATTTTTTTGGTAATAGTAAATCTAATAGTGAAATTTTATTTTATATTTCTTCTACATTTATAAGTTTAATAATTGCATTACCAATCTACTTATTAATTCCGTATATGTCTGAACATATTGAACTCGTAGGGGTTATAGGCATGATTGTTATTGGATTTATATATTTGATTAGTGCTTTTATTCAATATATTGGTTCGCAATCTAAAAATTTAAATAGAGATAATAAATTTAATTTATTTAATGCTTTTATTGTTGGGATTTTCCAGGCATTTTCAATTATTCCAGGTATAAGTAGATCAGGAATGACAATATCAGCTTTGCTAATTAGAAAATTTGATAAAAGTGATGCATTAAATATTAGTTTTATACTAAGTATTCCCGTAACTTTAATCGGCGGGGGATTAGGAGTATATGTCCTTGGTGATAATATATTAATAAATTTATTTCCTGTATTTATTGCATTTGCATTTGGATGCTTAACAATCAAATTATTGATTCAATTTACAAAAATAATTGTATTCTATAAATTTATATTATCCATAGGATTTGCACTTATATTTGGTGGCGTTATATATATGATTTTCGTATGATTTTATGAATTGAAATCAGTTATCATTTGACCCGGTGTGCTACCATTGTATTTTTCATTCTCAACAACAATTTCTCCATTTACAATTACATGTGATATTCCCTCTGGGTATTGATGAGGATCAGCAAAAGTTGCTTTTTCTTTAACGTTAGGAAGGTCCATAATAACAACATCTGCTGAATATCCTGGCGTTAATCTTCCTCTATTAGTTAGACCCAGTCTTTCAGCAGGCATAGAAGTCATTTTTCTAATTGCTTCTTGAATCGTAACAACTTTTTTTTCATTTACATATTTTTGAATAAATCTTGGATTTGTTCCATAACTCCTAGGATGAGGCTTCCCTACCGATAATTTACCTGTTGTTGACAATGATGATCCATCAGATGCAACTGCAATTAAAGGATGAGACGCAAAAGTTTCTACATCTTCGTCTGTCATCCCATAACTAACTACACTCGCTTCACCTTCTTGGTATATTCGTAACGCTGCTTCTGCAGGGTTTGTTCCTAATGATTCTGCTATTTCAATCAATGTTTTTCCTTCCAATGACTCATCTTGAACATATCTTGCTATAATTATTCCTTCTGCGCCTCTTCCCTTAGAAAATGTATCAGTTATTTCATCCACTAATCTGCCACGATCATCTTCATTTGACATGTATTCTAATGTTTTTTCCCTTCCGCCTGCCAAAGACCACCTTGGAAATAAAGCTCCTGTTAATGCCGTACTAGATGCTGTATACGGATATTGATCTCCTGCTATATCAATCCCTTCTTTTAAAGTGTTCTCTAGTAATTCCAAGTACTCTTCTGATTTTCCCCATACTTTTTGAGCAGCGCATTTAACATGTGATATCTGAACTTTGCAATTAGCTCTTCTTCCAATTTCAATTGCTTCATTTAGAGATACAAATAGTCCGACTGTTCTGCTTCCTTCATCTCTTTGATGAGTAGAATATAATTTATTTCTTTTTCCTACTTCTTCTGCTATCGCAATTACTTCGTCTGTTCTTGCGTAGTATCCTGGTGCATAAAATAATCCTGTAGATAATCCTAAAGCTCCTGCATCTAATGATTCGGCAGCAAGCTTTTTCATAGTATTTAATTCATCCGTGGATGGAGCCCTGTCATCTAATCCTATTACAGCAGTTCTAAGAGTTCCATGACCCACTTGAAATGCAACATTTAGTGGAGCCCCGGCTGTTTTCATGGCTCTAATATAGCCAGCATAATCTGTCCAATCTGCTTGTAGATCACCAGATGCATCTAACATAGACACACGTTGGTTAAATATTGTTTTGGCCTCTCCAATTAAAGGGGCACAAGTACTCATACCACAATTACCTATTAATTCTAATGTAACCCCTTGCCTAACCTTACTGTCTGCCTTTGAATCAACTAAAAAGGAAGCATCACTATGAGTGTGAAGATCAATAAACCCTGGGGTGACTATTTTTCCTTTTGCATCAATCGATTTTTCAGCATCAAGGAATTCATTATGTGTTAAAGCAATTATTTTTCCATTTTTAATATATATATTTCCTTTATAAGGGTCTTTACCTAATCCATCTACTATTGTTGCGTTTTTTATTTCTAGGTTATTCATAATATCTCCTGTTTTTATAGAATTGGTTTTTTATTATGCCAAGGCTTTATTCTTTCAAAAGCTCTGGAAGCTTGTAGAACTCCTACTTCGTTTTCGCTAGCTCCTGCTATTTGTAGAGAAATTGGCAATCCCTTAGATGAAAATCCACAGGGTAAAGTTGCAGCCGGATTCCCAGACCAGTTAAATATAGCTGTAAATTGAGCTAATAAACCTGCGCCATTTTTATGAGAAGTGTTATCGTCTCCATAAGATGGTTGCATAGATCTGAACCCAAAATCAAATTGTTCTACTCCGTCAACTGATTGAGGTGGATTCCCACATTCATGTGCGGAGATAGCCATAGTTGGGGTAGCTAAAAAGTCATATTGTTCAAATAATGATTGCATATAATATCTAAACTTATAAAGCTCAGATATTGCGTTCATATATACTGGTCCTTCCCAGTTTTTTACTAACTCAAGTAATTTCCTAGTGTAATTCATTAATTTTTCAGGACTCTCTTCAAGTAAATGCCCGTTTTTATTGTATCCAAGCGCTCCTAAAATAGGTCCTATAGTTTCAGCTAATTCTCTAATGTTATATTTAAATTCAAAAGGTTCAATGGTTGCACCGAGGTTTTCAAATGTTTTAACTGCATCTTCGGTTGCATTTTTAACTTCAGGATCAACATTGATTGATCCTAGGTCAGGAGACCATCCGATTTTTTTACCAGATATTCCATTTTCTATATCTTCTATAAAATCTGGTGGGGTTGCCTGAATTGCTGTTGATTCAGCTTTTGGATGTGGTCCAGACATAACTTGTAACATAATGGCGCTATCTCTAACGTGCCAGCTCATAGGCCCCATGCATGAGAAATTAATAGGATTCCAGCTTTGTAGTCCTCCATGGTATCTTGGGATCCTTCCTTGGGTACCTTTAATCCCATAAATACCGCATAAGCCAGAAGGAATTCTTACAGATCCTCCGCCATCAGATCCTTGCGCGAGAGAATGTACTCCTGAAGCTACTGCAGCTCCTGCTCCTCCGCTTGATCCTCCTGAAGTGCAGTTTAAATCCCATGGATTTCTGCAGTCATCTCCAAGCCTGTTATCAGTAGTAGCGCATAATCCAAATTCAGGTGTATTTGTTTTTCCAAGTATTATTCCGCCGGCATTTTTTATTCTTTCTATTCCAAGTTGGTCAAAATCAGCAATATTATCTTTATAAAATAATGACCCGTTTGTATGAGGCATTCCTTTAACTGCTTCTAAATCTTTTATTGAAGTTGGAATTCCTCCAAGAAGACCTATATCTTCTCCAGTAGTAATTTTAGAGTCAATTTTTTTTGCAGCTTTTAGAGCGTATTCATCAGCAACGTAAAGAAATGCATTGGTTTTATCGTTTGTTTCATTTATTCTTTTTAGAGCTAATTTTGTAAGTTCTACTGATGACAATTTTTTATTTAATAGTAGTTTTTGTATTTCTGATATTGATTTATATAAAATTTCAGAATCACTCATGATCAGCCCTCTTTTTTTATTGAATAAAGATTAACATATATTAGGTTGTATTACTTTTTATTATTTTATTTAGAAAAATAAAATAATAAATAAATATTAACATTATTATTATTATTATATTGAATCCACCTATAATTTGAAAAACATTTTCGTATGATATATTTTCTAGTAATAATCCCATGAAAATTGGGCCTGCTACTTTGCCAAAATTTCTAACTGATCCTACAATTCCCATGACTGTTCCTATATTGTCATTTTTTGAATATTCTGACACAAGTGCTAGGGCAGAAGGTAAAACAGTAGCTTCTGAAATACCAATTAAGATAGCTGGGATAAATATTGTAGAAGAATTTATTGTAAATGAAACAAAAAACATTGATATACTAAGAAGCAATAATCCAAATATTATATTTTTGTAATAACCAAACCTATCTCCGGAAATCCCGCCTAATGGCCTTAATAGAATATGGATTATTTCTACAGTAGTTAAAAATGAACCAGCAATCAAAGTATTATAGCCTGAATTAACTAAATAGATTGGGACAAAAACTTTCATTGAATAAAACACTGCGTAGAAAGACCATTCTATTAAACTTACTATCCATACTTGCTTTAGTTTTGTTATATTGAATAATTTTTTTATAAAAAGTTTAATTTCTTCTCTTATGTTGTTTTTATTATTTAGATTTGAATTAAGATTTTTTAAAAAAAACATAGGGATTAATGAAAAGAAACTTATGACCCCAGTTATGAAAAACAGATTTTTTGGTTCAAAGTATAAAAGTAATAATCCTCCTATAATGGGTCCTAACAAATAACCAATGGTCCGAGCAGTTCCGAACCATCCCAAGTATGTAGCACGATTATTAGTATAAATAGTAGCAATAATCGCAAGTGTAATTGGCCCATAAATTGCTGTGGATAATCCATGAAAAAGCCTGATAATTACTAGTTGGTATGATTCGTTAATATAAAGGTAAAGTATCGGAGTAAAAACAAAAATAAGATTAGCTAAAAGTAATAATTTTTTTTTATTTATCTTATCTCCTATTCCTCCTATAATTGGCTTAATAAATATTCCTGTTAAAGTAGAGATAGAACTTATCGTACCTATAAGAGTAGTGCTTGCCCCTAAATTCTTAGCAAAGAATGGTAACGCAAATTTCCCCGTCATATAAGATGATCTGTTTATCAATTCTGCAGACCAAAGATTAATTACAATTTTATTTGATTTTAATGAGATTTTTAGATTGTTTTTCCACATAGAATGATATTTTAAACATATTTATATACAAAATGCATCTTTTTATAATTGAAATTAATATAAAAACCGTGAATAGGTACATAGTGTATTGACACAATAACGTTATATGAGAGAAAATGAGTAACCTTTTAATTTTTTGATTAGAAGGGATTATAAACAAATAATGTAGTATTTATAAAACCTATTTATAGGAGGTGCCCAATATGAAATTATTTAAATGGTTACCGGTTTTAGCTATATTCGCACTTTTGATGGTTATTGCATGTTCTTCAGATGAAGACGCAGCAACCCCTGCCCCTGCCCCTGCTGCTTCAGCAGCACCAGCAGCAGCAGCGCCATCAAAGGCTGCTCAAGCAACATCTAGTGGTCAAGCTTCTGCTCCAGCGGCAGATGCTTCCAAAACTGTTGCTGGGGGAGGTAGCGATGAACCTAAATCTGGAGGTATATTACGATATGTAGTACAAGGTAGTATAAAGTATATTGATACTATGGCTACTGGTGCTATTGTTACCGGTACTGTCGGACGACATTCTTACGATCAACTTTTTTGGAGAGATAGTGATTACAATATCTTCCCTCAAATGGCGACTGATTGGAATATGAGTCCTAACGGGTTAACTTATACTTTCACAGTACGTGATGGTATTACATTCCACGATGGTAGCGCATTAACTATGGAAGATGTCATGGAATCACATTCTAGATTTGCAAGAGTTGATCCTTTAGGTCGACAATTGTTAGTAATTTCCCCAGGTAATGAAGGAAAATCTTCAAAAGATTCTTCGTTCAATCAATCTGCTTCTGGAAATACTATTACTATGAATTTTAGTAAACCTACTGGTATGGTACTAGAATTTTTAGCTCAACTAGATCCAAGACAACCATCTATTATGCACAAAAATCAATGGTCTAAGAAACCAGGTGAACCAGTTAAAGAAGCAATTGGAACCGGTGCTTACAGTATGGATAACTGGATCCAAGGTGACAAGCTAGAATTTTCAAAATTTGATGGATACGTACCAAATACTGGAGAAGAATGGAATTTTACAAAGGGAGAAATTAAACAATACTTAGATGGTTTTGTTGCCCTTGATATTCCTGATCATTCCACTAGAATTGCTGCTTTACAAACTGGTGAAGTAGACGTTCTTGACGATTTCTCAATCGATTTAGCATCTAACTTAAATGGAGTTGACGGTGTTACGTGGGCTTCTATTAGAGATGGTAACATGGGAACATTTGCATTTAACCTCCACCATGCACCATTCGACATGTCGGAAGCAGGCAGATTAGCAAGAAGATCTGTTGTTGCTGCTGCTCCTAATGGTAAAGTTATGATGGCAGCCGTAGGTGGTGAAGAAAAATGGACACAATGTTACATGGCTATTCACTGTGGAACACCATGGAAAACATCAGTTACTGCAGCTATTCAGGCTGAAGGAATGAAAACAAAATCTGGAAATATGAAGCTAGCTAAAGAAATTTTAGCTAAAGCTGAGGCATTAAGCCCAGGTATTTCCCAGAAAGAAGTTCGAATTATTGCGGCTAATGACATGCCATTTATGCCTGAGGCAGGATTGGTTATGTGGGAAGCAATGAGAAATTTAGGATTTGAAAATACTGAGTTAGTATCTTTAGACTGGGGAAGCAGAGTTGCTATTACCGGTGGTGAAGGTCCTTGGGAAGCTGCGACATCATGGTCAAACTTCGCAAATGGTCTTAACCCGTTAGCACCTCATATGTTCTCTGGAAATACAAGCCTTGGTTATGTAAATCCAAAAATTGATGAAGTTAGAGCTGCTTTCTTAGTTGAAACTGATCCTAAGAAACAACAAGCTCAGTACGATCAGATGAATGCGATTTTCTATGAAAATCCACCTTCTCTGAACTTCTTTCAATTCCAACCTCCAAGAGCTATTAGAGATAACGTGAAAGGCTACTGTCTTGATTGTTTATTCCCAATATTGCACAATGTTTGGTTGGACTAAAAAATAATTCCTTTTAATAGGTTTTACCAAAGAAGAGCCAACAAATTTGTTGGCTCTTCTTTGGGGGTAATTATTTAAAAAATTCTAAAAACAATCACTGAAGAAATAGAGGGACTAATATGTCGAAATATATCTTAAGAAGATTTCTTTTAACTCTACCAGTTTTATTGATTGTATCTATAATTACTTTTTCTATCATGCAATTAGCTCCTGGTGACCCAGCAGCTATAGTCTTAGGTGGCGATTATATTATGTACGCTACTCCCGAAGAAATTGAGGATGTAAGAGAGGCTATGGGAATTAATAAACCTCCTGTGGTTCAGTACTTTAATTGGCTAGGAGGATTTTTTGTAGGCAATCTAGGAGAATCTCTTTTTACAACTGAATCTGTATCGCTTCTTGTAAGTCAAAAAATTGAAGCAACTGTATCCACTGTATTTTCTGGTATATTTATAGCACTTGTGTTAGGAATACCTATGGGTGTTTTAGCAGGATGGAAAATGAATACCTGGGTAGACAGAGCTGTTATGATTTTTGCTGTACTGGGATTTGCTATTCCCGGATTTTGGTTAGCGTTTAATTTGATATTTTTATTTTCATTGAAATTAGGATGGTTTCCTGTTTTTGGATTTAGAAGTTTTTTTACAGATGGCCCGGTTGAATTTTTCAGGTATATTGCATTGCCTGCTATAACTTTAGGAGTAGCATTTATGGCATTAATTGCAAGAATGACAAGATCAAGCTTGGTTGAAGTATTAAGTGAAGATTATATAAGAACAGCTAGATCGAAAGGTCTTTCTGAAAGAATCATACTTACTAGGCATGCATTAAGAGCAGCATCTATGCCAATTGTTACTGTTATAGGATTAGTATTTGCAGCAGCAGTTACAGGAACTGTAATAACCGAAACTGTCTTTGCAATTCCTGGAATGGGAAGAATGTTTGTTAAAGCAGTTGGCGATAGAGATTTCCCAATCATTCAGGGGCTCATGATGATATTTGCAACTTCGTATGTGTTTTTGAATTTAGCAGTTGATATTTTATACGCATTTCTAGATCCGAGGGTTAGATATTCATGACTATTAGTAGAGGCTATAATCCAAATGAAATAAGGCAGGCTAAAGGTACAGCTTATAGGGTATGGACACAATTTTCTAGAATGATGAAAAAAAACCCTAATATGATAATTGGACTAGTTATTTTATTTAGTTTTTCATTACTTACAATTTTCGCAGATTTTCTAGTTACGCATGACCCTGTGGCTATTGATCCTACCGATAGATTTATGGGGCCTGGCTCTAAGCATTGGTTTGGAGCAGACAATATAGGCAGAGATGTTTATGCAAGAGTAATTTATGGTGGAAGAGTTTCATTACTTGTTGGATTTATGGTTTCAGTATTTGTTACACTCTCCGGGCTTTTTATTGGATTGGTCTCAGGCTATACTCCAAAAATTGATATTATTGTTCAAAGAATAATGGATGCATTAATGTCATTTCCGACTCTATTATTGGCTTTAGCTTTGATAGCAATGTTAGGAGGAAGTGTATGGAATGTAATAGCTGTAATAACAATTGTTGATACTCCAAGAATGGTTAGAGTAGTGAGATCTTCCGTACTTACTGTTAAAGAGCAACAATATGTAGAGGCGGCAAGAGGAATAGGAGCTCCGATTTCTAGAATATTATTTGTACATATAGCTCCTAATACTATGGCACCGGTTATAGTTCAAGCGACTTATTTTTTTGCTTTAGCAATATTAACCGAAGCTTCTTTAAGCTTTTTAGGATTAGGGATCCCGCCAGAAGATCCTAGTTGGGGAAATATACTTTCACTTGGGAGGAAATACTTGCAACAAGCTTTTTGGATAGCATTTTTCCCAGGATTGGTTTTAACTATTAATGTATTGGCAATGAATTTAGTTGGAGATGGCCTTAGGGATGCATTGGATCCAAAATTATCTAGAAGCTCGTAATTTAATAGGATACTTATATGTTTTTTATGTCTAATCTAGGATCTTTAACTCGAGTACTCAGCGGAATAGGCCTATCAGTTTTTTTTGGATTCCTAGGCTTTTTTATAGTGCAATCTACGTATGCAATAACTGGCGGATCTTTAGGATATTGGCCAAAGAATGTAGTGATTTTTAGTTGGTTTTATTTTCCTGGTTTATTTGCATCACTAGGGACTTTTTTAACTATGTGGATATATAGCGAATATAGGAATTTATATAGATTTATTGCGATTTCAATAGTGTTAATTACATCAATAGCTTCTTGTTATTTTGCATTTAATAGTACTATCGAAGAATATGAAGGATTAGATTATTGGCTTAAATTTGGCATGATGAAGGATGTAGCAAACACTACGGTTTGGACTTCAATTGTTTACTCAAATATAGTTTCTATTTCTATGGTTATTATTATATTTTTATATGAAAATTATTTTCCTATAAAAATAGGAAAATAATTATTTTTTGTTTTTATATATCTTTTTGTACTGATATGTATCAAGTTTATCAAAAGGGTATGCTTTACCTTTGAGTTGATGTAAGTCTATTTGTTTTTGTCTTTCTCTAGAATTCTTTTTTTGATTATCTGTTCTTTCATCAAAACAATTAAGGCACGAAACTCCAATTTCGTATTTAAATGATGCTTTTTCAATTTTTGAAATTGGGTTTTTACATCCTTTACATAATTCGTATGTCCCCGGAGAAAGATCTTGTTTTACTGATACTCTGTTATCAAATACAAAACATTCATTTTCCCATAAAGAATTTTCAGGATTTGTATCTTCGAGGTATTTTAAAATTCCACCCTTTAGTTGAAAAATATTCTTAAATCCTTTTTGAATCATATATGCCGATGCTTTTTCACATCTGATTCCACCAGTACAATACATAGCAATAGGTTGATCTTTTTTATTTAGTAGTTTGCTTTCTATATACTGCTCAAATTCTGTGAAATTAGTAGTTTTAGGATCTGTTGAATTTTTAAATTTTCCGATTCTAGTTTCGTATGCATTTCTAACATCAAGTACTAAAACAGAAGGATCTTCAACGAATTTATTCCATTCTTCTGGTTCAATAAATTTCCCTGTATCAACAGGGTTTTTTACCTTATTCCCAAATGGAACTATTTCACTTTTAATTTTAATTTTTAATTTGTAGAAAGGTATTGTTTTAGAATATGAATACTTAACATCCAAATTATTAAACTCGAGGGTTTTTAATAATAAAAGAAATGAATTTATAGAATTATCTAATCCTGATAGAGTTCCATTAATACCTTCTTTAGAAAGGATTACTGTACCTCTAATACTGTAGTCAATACATGTCTTGTTTATTTCATCTTTGAATTTTAAATATTTTGTCTTAATATTTTTAAATTCATAAAATGAAACAACAGTGAAATGATTTTTGATCATAAATAATTATACTAATTCTATACTGTTATCTTTAACAATTTCTCCTCGTAACATAACTGTATTGATATTATGGAGAGTTTTAATATCTTCGTCAGGATTTCCGTTTACAACGATAATATCTGCTGATTTATTTTTATCTAATGTTCCTGTTTCGCTTTCTACACCAAGGCATTCAGCTGAAGTTTTTGTACAAGCAACTATAGCTTCCATATTGCCCATACCTATTACTTCTACCATTCGCTCTGGAGTGTAAGCTATATCATCAAATCGTACGTATAGCATACCGCTATCAATACCTGAGACAAATTTAACCCCTCTTTTTCTCATGTCTTGTAAAATTGTTACTCTTTCTTCTGCATTGAATCCCATTCTTTGTGCTTGTGATGGGTTAAATTCAGGGTCTCTGAATGTCCTCATATATCCGGTTGCAACTGTTGCGTCTACATAAATCCCTTTTTCTGCTATCTGATCCGCTACGTCTTCTTTGTAATCAAATGCTTTGTCAGGGTCTTCAGCAAGCCAAGAACAGTGAATTATATTATGCATACCTGCTTTGACACAATTTTCCACACCAACTGTGCCATGCGCATGAGAACAAACTCTACCGCCAAGTCTTTCAGCGTCACTTACAACTGCTGCTAAAGTTTCTGATGGGTATTGAGCAGCTCTCATATTTGATCTTGGAGTAAAACCTCCGCCAGTAGACATTATTTTTATCCATTCAGCTCCAAGTTTTATATTTGCCCTAGCTGCAGTTACAGCTTCATCTAAAGTATCTGCCTCTGTTCCAAAATAATTACAATGCCCTGCAGTTGTAGTAATAACTTGGCCAGCAAGAAGCATTCTTGGGCCTGGAATTATTCCTGCAGATACAGCATCCCTTACAGGGAAAGCGATATGGTTTTTACTACCAATATCTCTCATAGTAGTTACGCCGCTCATTAGGGTTTTTCTTACAGCGTCAGTAGCTCTTATTGCTAGAACGGTATCAGAATCATTTAAGGCAGCTTCATAGTTACCTGGCTCAGGACTAACGTGCATATGTGTGTGAACTTCTATTAGGCCTGGCATTATTGTTGATTCAGGATAGTCATAAACTTGGTAACCATCTTTTGGCAGATTGTTACCATCGGTAATATCTTTTATTATTCCGTCTTCTATAATTACAGCAGCATTTTCTTTTGGCTTGCCACCATTACCATCAATTAAGTATTTTCCTTTGATTATTTTATTCATGTTATCTCCTAGAATATTAGAAAGATTATAACATTATTTTTTTGATAGAGGTAAATTTATTTTATCCTTATTTTTAAGATAGACTTATAAAATCAACCAAATTATAATTATTTCGCTATATAAAATATTATGAGATAAAGAGTGGAAGTAAGCGAATTAAAAGATCTGTCAAAAAATATACGTATTGATATTTTGAAAATGACAAGTAATGCTAATAGTGGACATCCAGGAGGATCTCTTTCCTCGGCTGATATTGTTTCTGTATTGTTTGGTTCAGTTATGAACTATGAACCTGGTGATCCTAAATGGGCTGATAGAGATAGATTTATATTAAGCAAAGCTCATGCTTGTCCTGTTTTATACGCAGTATTAGCAGAGACTGGATTCTTTCCAAAATCTGAGTTAATGACTTTTAGAAAATTAAATTCAAGATTGCAAGGCCATGCTCATATCAAAACCCCTGGAGTTGAAATGTCAGGAGGATCATTAGGACAGGGATTATCCTTTGGAATCGGTGTTTCATTAGCAGCAAAAATAAATGATAAACAATATAAAACATTTGTTTTATTAGGTGACGGAGAGCTTAACGAAGGACAAGTATGGGAAGCTATTATGTCTGCTAAAAAATTTGAACTTGGTAATTTAGTTGCAATTGTAGATAAAAATGGAATACAAAATGATCGTTTTACGCATGAAGCAATGGATATGAGTCCGTTACCAGATAAATGGGAATCATTTGGATGGGATTGTTATGAAGTAGATGGACATAATATTACAGAGTTACAGAAAACATTTAACTCTCTTGATTATCATAATCAAATTCCTAAAGTTATAATTGCTGATACTACAAAAGGTAAAGGAGTTAGTTTTATGGAAAACAATCCTGATTTTCATGGAAAAGCTGCTAATCCAGAGCAATTAAAACAGGCAATTGAAGAAATTATTCAAAGTAATTAATGGTAAATATTATGAATACAGGTTCAACAAGAGAATATGCAGGGAAAAAAATACTAGAATTAGGAGGTACTAATTCTGATTTATGCGTAGTTGGCGCAGACTTGAATAAATCGACATTTACCAATATGTTTGCTGATAAGTATCCGGAAAGATTTTTTGATGTTGGTATCGCCGAACAAAACATGGTCAATATAGCAGCAGGGCTTGCTGCTTCAGGTAAAATCCCTATAGTTAGCACTTTTGCTGTATTTGGATCTACTAGACCAATGGATCAATTAAGAGTTGGAGTTTCTCAACCTAATCTTAATGTGAAAGTTATTTTAACGCATGCTGGATTAATTACAGGTGAAGATGGCATATCTGCTCAGAGCTTAGAAGATTTGTCTTTGTTTTTATCTTTAAATGCTTTTTCTATTCTGGTTCCATCTGACGCTTATGAAGCTCAAGCTGCTGTTGAATTAGCGATTAATACAAATGGGCCGTTTTATATTAGGCTTTCCAGGCCAGCTATTCCTATTATTAATAAATCCGATATAAAATTGGAACATGGTGGTTCTAATATTATGTATGAAGAAGGAAATGATGTGTCAATTTTATGTTATGGATATATGGTTTATCATGCAATTGAAGCTGCCAAAATCTTAAAAGAAAAACATGGAATAAAGGCGAGAGTCGTTAACATGTATTCTTTAAGACCATTAGATGAAAGCATAGTATTAAAATGTTCTAAGGATTCAGGTTTTATTCTTACTGCAGAAGAGCATTTTAAGTATGGAGGATTGCATAGTTTAGTGTCTCAATATTTATCTCAGAACAATCCAAGTAAAGTATTAAGTATATCTATGCAAGATTATGCTGAATCTGGGACTACAGAAGAATTAGTAAATAAATATGGGCTAAATTCAGACAATATTGTTAAAACAGTTCTTACAAATATTTAAGATCTGCAACATTTACAATCTGCTACTTTGTGTTTTGCACTAACAGATGCAATTTCAGGTGGTGTTTTAGAACAGTTACATTTTTCTTTATTTAAACATCTGGGTTGGAATACGCAGCCTGGAGGTGGGTTTATAGGACTCGGAACATCTCCTTCTAAAATAATTTCATCTCGTACGATATCGGGATGGGACGGCAATGCGGCTGACATTAAAGCTTTAGTATAATTATGTTGAGGATTATCAAATAATTCTGTAGCGTCAGCTTCTTCCATTAAATTTCCAAGATACATTACACCCATTTTATCGCACATATATCTAACAGTTGCCAAATGGTGTGCAATAAGAAGATAACTTAGGTTATATTCTTTTTGCAAATCTACGAGTAAATTCATTATTTGAGCTCTAATTGAGACATCTAGAGCAGATACTGGCTCGTCTAAAACTATAAGTTTTGGGTTTAAAGACAAAGCTCTTGCTACACCTAGCCTTTGTCTTTGTCCACCACTGAATTCATGAGGATATAAATTTGATTGATAGGCTTGCAACCCAACTTCTACTAATAATTCGTCTACTCGAGTTTTTATTTGCTTTTTAGTCATGTTTGAATTTATTTCTAGGGGCTCTCCTATGATATCTTTTACACGCATTCTAGGATTAAGAGATGCCCATGGATCTTGGAAAACAGCTTGCACTGATGATTTGTATTCTTGTTTATATGCTTGATCAGTTTTAGATGTTTGAAAAAGATCTTTTTCATTAAAAATTATAGATCCTTCAGTAGGTTCTTCTAACATTAATATCATTTTAGCTGTGGTTGTTTTTCCACAACCAGATTCTCCTACGAGCCCATATGTTTGCCCTTCTTCTATTGCAAAGGAGAGATTATTTACCGCAGTTAGATCTTTAGATCCTGTCCCCATAAATCCACCACCAACCTGGAATATTTTTTTTATATTTTTTAACTCAATTAAATTATTCAATTATTGTTTTCCCCAATTAATATAATTTATTTTTTTGATTTTTGAGAACTGCATATATTTTGACAACATTTGCACCCGTCTACCCAATGACCATCTTCAACTTCTACCATTTCATATTTGTTATTTACACACTCGTCACAACAAGAAGTTTCTTTTCTAGGAGAAAACCTACATCCGTCTGGAACATCCCACAAGGCAGGGGGTTGTCCTGGGATTGAATATAATCGGTCGATATCTTCATCCATGCTTGGTACAGATTTGATCAATCCCTGTGTATAAGGATGTCTTGGGTTATTAAATATTTCTCTAACTTCACCAATTTCTACAATTCTTCCTGCGTACATAACTGCAACTCTATCACACATTTTTGCAACTATTCCAAAATCATGTGTAATAAATAATATAGCCATTCCAAATTCGTCTTGCAGATCTTTTAATAACCTAAGATACTGAGCCTGAATAGTAGCATCTAGTGATGTTGTAGGTTCGTCTGCTATTAGAATAGTGGGGCTGCAAGATACCCCGATTGCTCCAACAACTCTTTGTCTCATTCCTCCGCTTAATTGGTGAGGATAATCTTTCATTCTTTCTTCTGGATCAGGGATATTAACTTTTTTTAACATTTCTATAATAGAGTTATATAATTTTTTCCCTTTGAGTTTTTTATGTATATTTAGCGTTTCTCCAACTTGATCAGATATTTTAAAAACAGGATTCAAAGCAGTCATTGGGTCTTGAAGTATCATTGCGATTTTAGATCCTCTTATGGATTGCATTTCTCTATCAGATTTCTTTAAAAGATTTTCAGATTCAAAATTAATTTCTCCACCTACTATATGTCCAGGCGGAGATGGTACGAGTTGCATTATAGAAAGAGAAGTTACTGATTTGCCTGATCCAGACTCGCCTACTACAGCTAAAGTTTCACCTTTTTTTAAATCAAAACTTACTCCATCTACAGCTTTTATCAGTCCCCATTTTGTCTCAAAATGAGTTTGTAAATCTTTGACAGACAGAATTGTTTCTTGATTTGCTTTGCTTTTTATTTTCTTCTTCTTGGATTCTTTGTTTACCATAAAAATATTCTATGAATAAGTATTTAAAATTATGATCAATCTGAGGGGAAAAAGCAATATGATATTTAATTATATTTATCAGGAAATGAAGTATATAGAATAATGATGATTTAATTTATAGATCGGCTCCATCCCCCATCTACGTTTATACATGTACCAGTAAGAAATCCAGAATTTTCAGATGCTAAAAATGTAACTAAATCTCCTATGGGTTCAGGCCATCCAAACTTGCCTATGGGTAGATTTTCATCAATAAAATTTTGAACTACTTCACTGCTATTTTGATTTTGAAATTTTTCCCAACTTCCTCCAGGATGAGAAACTGGCCCCGGGGCAACTGCATTTATCAAAATTCCATGTTTTGCAAGGTCAATTGCTGAATGCTTGGTAATGCTATTTAATGCAGCTTTTGCAGTCATATAAGATAAATTTCCACCTAATTCTCTTCCGTATACAGAGGATATATTTATTATTCTTCCCCATCTTTGAGATTTCATATTAGGAATTACAAGTTGCATAAGCTTGATAGTTGGAGTTAGGTTTAAATCGAAAGCTTTATTCATATCACTTATATCTGTTCCCTCAATACCCTCTTTCTTGACAGATCCTCCAACATTGTTAACTAAAATATCTATGTTTCCAAGTTTGTCATTAATTTCTGATACAACATTGCTGAGCCCATTTTCATCAGTAATATCACATACAATCCCTTTAGTGTTTTCATTTATATTTTTCAACTCACTTAAAGATTCTGTTAAAGTTTTTTTATCTCTACCGCATATAACAACATTTGCTCCTTCTTTTGACAAAGAAATTGCGCATGACTTCCCTATACCCCTAGAGCTACCTGTGACTAAAGCTGTTTTATTTTTAATTCCTAGATTCATGATTTTCCTTTATTTTAAAAAATTCAAAAATTGAATTTCGTTTATAATATTAACCTTTAATTTTTTTGCTTTTTCTATTTTTGATCCCGGACTTTCACCTATGATTAAAAAGTCTGTGTTATTAGTTACGTTTTCTGAGCTATATCCTCCGTATTTTAAAATAGTGCTTTTAATCTCTGATCTACTAAATTTATTTAATTTACCTGTGATCACAAAATTTTTATTTGTAATATTATCTGAGAATAATGTATTGAGTTCTTCATAGTTGTTTTTAAGTTTTAGCAATATCAATTCCTTAAGTAGATTGATATTTGATATCTTAGTAAAGTATTCCACAATACTAGATGCTATTTGTGGTCCAATTTGAGGTATTTCTAATAATTCTCTATACGATATATCTGCTAGATTCGTAATGGATTTGTATTTCTTTAATAATAATTCTGATATTTCAACGCCTATATGTTTTATACCTAAAGAAACAAGTAATTTAGACGCAGGTTTAGATTTACTTTTATGTATTGAAGCAATTAAATTATTCGCACTTTTCTCTTTAAACCCATCAACTTGCAGAAGATCTTCTTGAGTTAATTTGTATATATCTGCAAAATTGACAACAAACGATTTTGATACTAATTTTTCAATTATAGAAGGTCCTAATCCTTCTATATCCATTGCATTTTTACTAGCAAAGTATTCTAATGATCGGATAGTTTTTGAACTACAGGTTGTATTGACGCAATAGTACATAGCGTCAGAAGAATCTTTTTTTATTGGATCTAGACAAGACGGGCAATTTATGGGGAATTTAAATTTGTATTCACTCCCGTCTCTTTTGTTTTTATCAACTGATATTACTTTAGGGATAACATCTCCTGCTCGCTCAATATTTACCCAATCTCCAATCATTAAATCCAATTTATTTATATAATTTTCATTATGTAGTGTTGCATTTCTGATGATTACTCCATCGATTTCAATAGGTTTTAGTGTTGCTATTGGATTAATTGTCCCTGTTCTACCTATATTTATTTCAATTTTTTCTATTTGTGTTAATGCTTTGTTCCCTGGATATTTAAAAGCTATCGCCCATCTAGGTGTTCTAGATAATTCCCCAATTTCATCTTGGTAATCCATATTATTAATTTTGACGACTATTCCATCACAAAGATAATTTAATTCTTTAATCTTTACCTTGTAATCATTATATATTTCAATTGTTTTTTTTGGAGAATTAGTGACATGGTGATGCTCATTAGTTTTGAAACCTAATTTGGATAGAAATGCTAGACGACCAGATTGAGTTCGGGGAATTATGGAATTATTATCTGAGTATCCAATATTATAAATAAAAGTATCTAAATTTCGAGATTTAGTTATACTTGGATCTAATTGCCTTAACGATCCTGCGGCACAATTTCTAGGATTAGAATATTTTTGGGTATTATTTTTTTCTCTTTCGTGATTTAATTTTTGGAATTCGGATATTGAAATGAATACTTCTCCTCTAACTTCAATTGTTCCTTGAATATCATGATTTAGAACCAAAGGTATAGAATTGATTGTTCGTGCATTTGAGGATACATCCTCTCCTATAGTTCCATCTCCTCTTGTTGAGGCAGTTTTCAATACACTATTTTCATATAGTAAAGAAATTGCAAGTCCGTCAATTTTCAATTCTGATATCATTTCAAAATTTTTTTCATTGATTATTTTTGCATTTCTGTCATACCATTTGTAAAATTCTTCTTCTGAAAAACAATCACTTAAACTCAGCATAGGGTTAATATGTTTCACAGTATTGAATTCATCAGAAGGAACGGCTCCAATACGATTTGTTGGAGAATCAATTTCTTTAAGATAGGGATAAGAGCTTTCAAGATTTATCAACTCTCTAAAATAAATATCATATTCACTGTCAGTGATAACAGGATTTTGTTTTATATAATATAAATAACTATTTTTATTTATTATTTTTTTTAAATATTTTATTCTTTCAACTGGATCCATTATTAATCAAAACTTTATAGTTTTTTTTCTTCTAATTTATTATTCTATATTCCCTGTATATTTTAAGCATAGAATTATTTTTTGATACATAATCATTCATTATACATATACGCATTATGAGTTTAACAGATGAAATAAAAAATAAGATAACAGTTTTAGATCTAGTATCTGAATTTGTTGAACTGAAAAAACAAGGCAGATTATATAAATCAGTCTGTCCATTTCATAGTGAGAAAACCGCTTCATTTATAGTAGATTCAGATAAAAATATTTGGAGATGTTTTGGAGCCTGCTCTACTGGAGGGGATATTTTTTCATTTATGATGAAAAAGGAAAATTTATCCTTTTTGGATTCTTTAGAATTTTTGAGAAAAAAATTAGGTATTTCCACTCAGAATTATAATTCACAAAAATTTAAAGAAATAGAAGAAATAAAAAAAATAAATTATTTAGCTTTAAAATTTTTTAGAAGTAATCTTTTTTCATCGGAAGGTGAAAACGTAAGAAATTATTTGAAAAATCGTGGGATTGAAAAGGAATCAGCTATAAATTTTGATTTGGGGTATAACCCTAGAGGAAAAAAACTCTCAGAATATTTGCAAAACAAAGATTATGCATTAGAATCTTTAATTCAATATGGATTGATATCTAAATCTGCGATTGGTAAAGAACTTGATTTTTTCTCTGACAGGCTAATATTTCCTATTAAATCCCAAAACGACGATATTTTAGGGTTTGGAGGTCGTGTGTTATCTGATAGAAATCCTAAATATATTAATACAAAAAAAAATTCACTGTTTGATAAAGGAGCAGTATTGTATGGGATTGACCAGGCATTTGAGTATATACGTGATAATGACGAATGTGTGTTGGTAGAAGGATATACTGATGTGATTATTGCTCATCAATATGGTTTTAAAAACGTTGTTGCGTCAATGGGGACTGCAATAACTGTATATCAAGCTAGTAAAATTGCTGGTATTTCTAATGCTGCAATTATTGCATTAGATTCTGATCAGGCAGGAACAGAAGCTACTTTGAATGCTTTAGATAAAAGTTGGGGAGTTTTTTCTTCAAATTCAAAAGATTTACCAACTGGAATTACAAACAAATCAGTAAGGAAAAATTTTCTTTTAAGAGTTATTGATTTACCAGAGGACACAGATCCCGATTCATTTATTAGAAAATCTCCGGAACTGTGGAAAACAATGACAGATAATGCTAAACCAATTATTGAATATTTAATCAAATCTTTAGCTTTAAGATTTGATTCTAATACTCCAGAGGGGAAGGAATTAGTAGAAGAAACAGTTAAGCCATTTATTTCTCAAGAGAAAAATCCTTATGTTCAGGACCAATATATAGCAATGCTTAGTTCGGAGCTTAATGTTTCGGAGCAAAGAATTAGAGCAGGTTTTGATAATAAATCAAAAATATATTTCAATTCTACGACAGATTATACTAACTCAGCTATCACGCCCGATAAAAAAAATAGATTATTATTATTAAGCGAACATTTAATAAGTTTAATAATATCAAACAATATTACTAATAAAGACCTATTAAATGAATGGGATATAGAGATGATTGATGATACAATTTGTAAGCAGATATTATACGAATGGATTAAAGGGATTGACCAAAAGATTTTAGATGAAAATTTGAATGAAAAATTTAATGAGTTAAAATCTGATAAATTTAAATTTTTTGACAATCAAATATTAATAGATGTTATTAATAAATTAATGATACAAATTGAGAGAGAATATCTTTTAATAAAAAACAATGCTGTATTGACCAACTCAGATTTTAATGAGTTAGATATAAAAGAGCAAATTATATCTATACAAAACAGAATAAAGGATATTGATATTTCATTAAGTAGTAAGATTAATAAATATAGTTCAAACAGGTAATTTTATGACTGAAAAAATGTGGAATAAGGAACAAGATTCTGTATTGGTTGATTTTATTCAATCAGCTAAACAAAACATGGTACAACGTGAAGAATTTAGTGATGATCCTGAAGATATAGCAAAAGAATTTATGAGTTTAAAAATTTCTCGAGAAAAACAAGCTGGTGCCGAAGAAAATATTAATGATGAATTTGGAGATTCTTATAAGCTTAACAATGAAGGTGAGCTTGTTTTGTTGGACGATGTTATTAATGATACTCCAGAAATTATAGATGATCCTGTCAGATTATACTTGAGAGAAATAGGGAGGGTTGGATTATTAACTGCCAAAGATGAAAGAGAGCTTGCAAGATCTATGGAAGAAGGTGAAATGATTGATGTTGTTTCACGAAACCCGGAATTGGAAAAGGCAGGTGAATTAACAGATACTTTTATGTCCAATGTTGCTGTGGAAAAAATCGTAGATAATATAAAAGTTTTTGAATTAATTTTGAAATATATTGGTTATAAAGTTCCTAGCAAAGGATTGCAGATTAAAGATTTGTTTAAGATTGCTGATAGTTTAGATAAAAGACAAATCAAAAAATGGAATAAATTTGTATATGACATACTAGATGAAGAGTTAATTAATTACATAGCAGATGCTATGAATAAAGAACCATTAGATGTAGCTGATATGATAAGATCTACTTCAACTTCCCTCAGATTGATTCCTGATTTCCTTCATGAAATTGTTGATAAATACAATAAAAACTCTGATATAAAAAAAGCATTAAAATCAGGGGAGATTTTTAAAGAAATCAATAATTACAGTGATGATTTGTCAGATTTTTATCATCAGAAAAAACAAATTTCGTATAATAGTCAGAAATTATTATCAGAAGCTAATTTAAGATTGGTTGTTAGCGTTGCAAAAAAATATATTGGCAGAGGAATGTCTCTTTTAGATTTGATTCAAGAAGGTAATATTGGTTTAATCAGAGCTGTTGAAAAATTTGATTATAGAAAAGGTTATAAATTTAGTACATATGCTACATGGTGGATAAGGCAGGCTATAACTAGAGCTATAGCTGATCAAGCCAGAACTATTAGAATCCCTGTTCACATGGTAGAGACTATAAATAAATTATTACGCACCAGTAGAAAATTAGTTCAAGAATATGGTAGAGATCCAACTCATGAAGAAATAGCAGTAGAAATGGAAGTCACTCCTGATAAAGTTAGAGAAATACTTAAAATTTCGCAAGAACCTGTTTCGCTAGAAACTCCTGTTGGTGAAGAAGATGATAGTGATTTAGGAGATTTTATCGAAGATAAAACTGCAATAGCACCAGCTGATGCTGCTTCACATCAATTATTAAAAGAGCAAGTTGAAGATGTATTGCACACTTTAAGCGAAAGAGAAGCTCAAGTTTTACAATTACGTTTTGGATTAGAAGATGGAAGAAGCAGGACATTAGAAGAAGTTGGAAAAGATTTTGGTGTTACGAGAGAAAGAATAAGGCAAATTGAAGCGAAAGCGCTTAGAAAATTAAGACACCCTATGAGATCTAAGAAGTTAAGAGATTTTTTGGATTAGATTAATATTATCTAATCCTTATATTACCGTTACCTTTTAAAATCCATTTGTATGAGCATAAATCATCAAGCCCCATTGGACCCCTTGCGCCGTATTTGTTTGTGCTTATAGCAACTTCTGCTCCCATGCCAAACTCTCCACCGTCGTTGAATTGGGTACTAACATTAACCATTACAGCTGCTGAATCAATATTGTCTACAAATTTGGCAATATTAGATTCTGATTCTGATACGATAGCGTCGGTATGCCCAGATCCATATTTTTGTATATGATTGATAGCTTCTTCTATATTGTCGACAGACTTAATTGAAATTATATAATCCAAAAACTCTTTCCCCCAATCATTTTTGGTAGATCGAATAATATTTTCATTATTTTTGTCCATTATTTTATACGATGGTTCATCACACCTTATTTCCACACCAGAATCCAAAAGAGATTTAGTTAATTTAGGTAATATATTTGACTGTATTTTTGAATTTATTATCAATGTATCCAAAGCATTACATACACTAGGCTTTGAAATTTTAGAATTTAGAGTTATATTTATTGCTTTTTCAATGTCAGCGAATTCATCTATATATATGTGAGAAACTCCTATTCCTCCTGTGATAGCTGGCATTTTTGCTTTTTCGGCTACCATTTTTACTAGTGTTTCTCCGCCTCTTGGTATCATTAGATCTATATATTTGTCCAACATTAAGAATTCTTCAGTAATTTGACGATCCGTTGATTTAATCAAGTTAATCATATTGGTATTAAATTTTAATTCTCTAAGAGATTGTTTGATAATTTTTTCTAAAATAATATTTGTATTTATTGATTCTTTTCCGCCTTTAAGTATTATTGCATTCCCAGATTTAATTCCCAAGCAACTTATATCAGTAGTAATATCAGGCCTACTTTCATAAATAACACCTACTACTCCTAAAGGGACTGTTATTTTTTTTAAATTCATTTCGTTTTTAATAATTTTTTCATCAAGTATTTTGCCTACAGGATCATTAAGTTTAATAATGTTTTTAATTGAAGAAACCATGGTTTGAATTTTTTTTTCAGTAAGAGTTAATCGGTCTATAAAAGATGCATCTTTTTTTAATTTGATAGAATTTTTTATATCTTCATCATTATTTTTTAGAATAAGATCCGTATTTGTTGATATATTTTTATAAATATTAGATAGTATTAAATTTTTATGTTCTGTGCTTAAATTATAAAGCTCTCTAGAAGCTTTTTGTGTGTCTTGTGCTAATTTAATTAATTCATTTTTTTTCATTTTTTATATGCTTACCAAATTATTTTTGTGAATTACTTCTTCTGTATGTACATATCCAAGAATATTTATTATATTTTCTGATTGTTTCCCTTTTATTTTATTTATTTCTTTATTAGAATAACTTGATATACCGGATGCAATTATTTTTTTCTCTTTGTCTAGTATACATACAACTTCTCCTGCTTTAAATGTACCAATTACATTAATTATACCTGCAGGAAGTAGGCTAGTATTGTTATTAGTTATTGCTGCTTTAGCACCATCGTCAATTGTTATAGATTTAGATCTTGACATATTATTAACTAACCATTTCTTTTTTCTTTCAATAATCTTTGATTTTGCAGGAAAAAATGTACCAATTTTTTCATTTCTCAATATTTTCTCAATATTATTTACATTATTACCGTTTGTTATTACAACATCAGTTCCAGACATAGATGCTATTTCAATTGCTTTTAATTTAGCACTCATTCCTCCGGTTCCACGTTTATCTGAACTAGGTCCTCCTAATGTATTTATTTCATTAAAAGTTATATCTTTAAATTCTTTAATAAGTATTGCATTTTCAGGGTCTAAATTAGGATCTGATGTGTAAACTCCGTCTAGAGAGCTTAAAATTATTAATAAATTTGCATCTATGAGATTACTTACATATGCGGACAGAGTATCATTGTCACCAAATTTGTCACCTTCCACTTCTTCTGTGGAAACCACATCATTTTCGTTGATTATTGGTATTATTTTTAGTTCAATAAGTTTTTCTATTGTATTTTTAACATTTAAATAAGTTGATTTATCTTCACTGATTTCTTTTCGTGTTAATAATATTTGAGAAGTTTGAATATTTGATTGGTCAAATATTTCTTGATAGCTTTTCATCACTAATGGTTGCCCCACAGAAGCTAAGACCTGTTTGATCGACGTTTGGTTTTGGTTTAAAAAATGGTCTTTGGTTTCATTTATGATTTTTATACCTGCTCCAATTGCACCAGATGAAACTATAACTATTTCATATTTTGATTCATTTAATTTTTCACAAAGTTTTGCTAACTCAGAAATGAAAATAGTGTTTAAATCACCATTATTTTGAGTAATGAGGGAAGTTCCAATTTTTATTACTATTCTTTTATATTTCATATTATTTATTTTGAATATAATAAACTAATGAATTGACGCATTAATTTCAATAATAATATTACCCTTTAGGTGCTAAGTGGAAGGATTAAATAGTTTAGAAAGTAAAAAAATTCAAGAATTATCGAAAAAATTGGTTGTTAAAGCCGGATTGTATATATTAAATAATATAAACCAAATTAATCCTAAGAATTACAAGATAAATTCTGATGGGAAAAAAGAGATAGTTACCCAGATAGATTTGGATATTCATAATAATATAGAAGCAGAAATAACAAAAAATTTTCCAAATCATAATATATTATCAGAAGAAGATATAGAATCTTTTAATTATGGATTTAATGACTCAGTATGGATTATAGACCCTTTAGATGGCACATCAAATTTTTCTAATGGATTAAATGTTTTTGGTAGCTCTATTGCTTATATCGAAAATTATAAAACAATTTTTTCAAATATATTTATCCCGTCTATATCCTCTTTGAAAGGCGATTATATCTTTTGGTCAGAAAAAACAGGAATGTTATTAAATAATATGGAGTATAAAAACAGTAATCAATCTAACTTATCTTTTGTTCCAGGTAATTTATATACAGATTACAAAGAAAGCAAAAATTATTTAAAATCAAAATATATTTCTCACGATTTTAGGAATTACGGTAGTATGTCTTATGAGGGCGCCATGGTTGCTTTAGGAAAAGTAAGATCCATGCTTTCTAATAATCCGAAAATATGGGATGTCGCTAGTTTGATTGGTATATTTTCAGGACAAAATAAATCTATCTATTTGCGGGAACTTGGAAGTAAAAAAAATGAATGGGTATACATGGAATCAATGGAGAAAATATATAAAAATATTGAAAAAAAATCTTTTAGAATAGGTTTTGATATTATTTTTATAAACGAATAATCATATTAATGGCCATGGTATATTTTCATATTGATTTATTATAGGCAGAGATTTGCTTGTTAAAAATTCGTTCATTCTTGATATTGTTGCATTGATTTCGATTTCTGAAATTAATTTTGAAAAAAACTTTTTGTTTTTCTGTTGAGATAACTTTACTTTTGCAATTTTAACTTCATTGATCAATTTTTCAGAAATATTGTTTTCCCATATATCAAACATAATTGTTCTTAATTTAAATGTTTGGTGAAAAGTAACCCCATGATCGATACTCCATATTTTATTAGATTCGTCTAAAATACAATGCCCTGCCTTTCTGTCTGCATTATTTGTTAAATAATCAAATACCGCAAATCTTAAAAACTCTTCCTGGTTATCTTTAGATATGTCAAAATAATTTACATGTTTATGGCTTATTATTTTTTGTAATGATCCTAATCCTATTTTATCAATTTCAACAATTGTAGTTGGAGGAATATTAGGCCATCCTAGTAATATCGAAAAAAGATAACTTGCAAATTCTCTTTTGTATAAAGACCCAATCGGAAAATCAGACAGAGGTTTTTCTCCTAATTTTGGTTTGAAAATCGCATAATTGCTATTTCTAAATTCTATTAATAAATTATTGTTTGATCCTTTAGGAATACTATAAATATTATTGATATTTGATTGGATTAAATTTTCAAATTCTAGATATTCTGAGTTAGCGAGTGTACTATTTACGACAATTTTCAAATTTAAATTATCTTTGTCTTCCATAGTTACCTTGTGTGATGCCCGTTTTTCCTAGGGCAATTTATGCATATTTGAGGATTTTCAGATGAAATATCAGAAAGATTCATTGGTTTATAGCATAACTTACAATTTGGCCTACCTTTTGATGCTAAATCTATACTTGATTTAGCAAAAGTTATAGCTTGTTCATAAGAAATACTCGCAATAACTAGGGTGTTTATATTTTCATCTTCTTGATTTTTAAAATGTATTTCAAATTGATTTAATTCTTTTATAATATTAATCGAAATGTTATTGGATTTTAATTCTAGATCAAACACAGACTCATATTCAAAATTTAAATTATTTTTGCTTTTTTTAATTTTTTCTCTGTATAAATTTTTGATTATATATTCGCAAGCAGAAATTAATTGTTCTTTTTCAATAATGATTTTTATGTTTTGGGTGTCAGAAAAAATTTCTATACTAAAAACCCTATTCCCTGCCTGCCCATCCGTAACAGATTGTATAAATTTAACACTATTTATTTCGTTTCCAAAGTTAACCATATAACCAGTTAGATTATTAATATTGAATTGATATTAGTATATCAAAGACAAGGTCGTATTATTATTTATATATAATTATATTTTTGGATTTAACATCAGATATGTTTTATAATTAATTTTTCAGTTAGTAACTTTGGATTTAGGAAATATAATGACAACAAAAAAAGAACTCAAAATAGGATTTATTGGACTAGGAATTATGGGTAAACCCATGGCGAAAAATTTATTAAATGCAGGATATCAAGTTTGTGTATATGATCATAAACATACAGTGATTGATGAAATGGTAAATATGGGAGCTATGAAATCAAATAATGCACAAGAATTAGGTAAAGTTGTAGATGTAGTTATTATAATGGTGCAAGATTCTGCAAACTCAGAAGAAGCTATAATTTCTGATAATGGAGTTTTAGGAACATTGAAAAAAGGGACTACTATAATTGATATGAGTTCGATTTCACCTTTGGTTTCACAAAAAATATATAAAGAATGCGAAAATTATGGCATTGACTTTTTGGATGCTCCTGTTAGTGGAGGAGAACCTATGGCTATAAGTGGAGACTTAGCTATTATGGTAGGAGGGAAAGAAGAAATTTTCAATAAATTTTCCTCTATATTTGATATATTAGGGAAAAGTAAAGTTTATTGCGGAGATAGTGGAGCTGGAAATACCACGAAATTAGCAAATCAAATAATTGTTGCTGCAAATATTGAAGCTCTTGGAGAAGCTCTAGTATTATCAAAAAAATCCGGATTGGATCCCAAGGTAGTTATTAATGCTATATCTGGTGGATTAGCAGGCAGTACAGTGATGAATGCGAAAGGGCCTATGATGGCAGAAGGAAATTTCACTCCTGGATTTAGAATTAATTTGCATCAAAAAGATTTGAATAATGCTCTTATTACTGCTAAAGAATTAGGAGTTTCACTTCCAGTAACAGCCTTGGTCCAACAAATGATAAGTTCATTGATTTCGGAAGGAAAAGGAGAATGGGATCATTCAGGGATAGCTACTTTTGTTGAAAATATATCTGGTATAAAAATAAGTGGAAAATAATTAAATCGGATTCTTTGAGATTTCCATGTAAATAAATTGTTTTCCATCTCGTGATACTTCTCTGATTTTTGCAAATCCACTTTTTTTAAATGAAAATTTCGCACGAACATTCCATTTAAGTGTATGAAGGTATATTTTGCCGAAATCAGTTTCAGAAAAAATATGATCTATCATGGTCTTGACTGTATCTGATCCGTAGCCTTTTCCCCAATAGTTTTTATCGCCTATCATTATTCCTAATTCCATTGATTTTGAAAAATGATTAATGTTATAAAACATGCTATTACCGATGTGTTTATCATCATTTGAAAAAATTGAAAACCTTGCAGTATTTTTTTCGCTTTTCTTTATTTCAGATTTGTAAGCCTTTATGAATGATTTAAAAGACATTTCTAGTGGATAAGATGCATCTAAAGTGGCTAATTCAGGATCTGTCCTCCATAAATAATCTTTAGCAAAATCATTTATGTTTTTATTTTTTAAAGTGATTTTTTTACCTGTAATATCGCCTTTGTTTAACAATATATTATTATATGTAAACTTTTCTTCATTCATGTTTTCCAACAATTTCATAAGTTGTGGTAACCAATTTTTTTTCATTTTCAAATTTTAATAGATTTAAACATTGTTTTTTAGTAACCCAAATAACATTGTCAAATTCATTGTCGTGTTCATCTAATGATCCTCCTTTTGGATTCATAATATAATAACTTACTTTTTTATTAATCAAACTTTTTTCTTCTAGAAATGAGTATTCAACATCAGAAAGATATTGAATTATAATAACTTTCAACCCTGTCTCTTCACTGACTTCTCTAATTGCGGTGTCTTTAATTTCTTCTCCTAGTTCTTGCGTACCTTTTGGTAGATACCATTTGTCTGTATATTTTTGTAAACTAATCCTCCTGCTGAAATTCTATCATAGATTTTTTTCATATTTTCAAATAAGATACTCCATATAAATAAATTATATTTTATTATCTCAGAATTTTATATTAGATCAAATTATGCTTAGGATTTTTAGAAAAGGAAAAATTGGTATATTAAAAATACATGGAACTATTGGATCCAATATTAAATATGATCAAATTTATCCTTTGATTTTGAAGATTAAAAAAAATAAATCTATAAAAGTATTAATATTAGATATTAATTCTCCTGGCGGAGGAGTGACTGATTCAGATTTAATTTTCAGCTCATTAAATGAATTAAATAAAACAAAACCTGTTATAGCTTATGTGCAAGGATTGGGTGCTTCCGGAGGTTATCTTGTTGCTTGTGCTTCAAGAAGAATAATTGCATCAGAAGCATCGATTTTAGGATCTATTGGAGTTATTTCTGTAAGACCTGTTTTATCTGATTTATTAAATAAATTAGGCGTTAAGATCAATGTTAATAAAACGGGAGAATACAAAGATTCTGGATCAACTTGGAGAAAACAAACTAAAAATGACTCTGTGTATCTTCAACAATTTATTGACGATTATTACACTAGATTTATTCAAATAGTATCAAAAAGCAGAAAAGAAGATATTGCTACAATAAAAGAAATTGCTGATGGTAAAATTTATTGGGCTCCTAAAGCAAAAGAGTTAGGCCTTATTGATGAAATTGGAGATATCAATACTGCAATAAATTATGCTTCTAAAATTGGTAAATGTTCTAAAGATATAGTTTTATTTAAGCCCAAAGTTTCTTTTTTACGGAAATTTTTAGGAAACGCAGCTAGTAGTTTTTATGACGAATTATCTAATAAATTATTATCGGAAAGAATTAATTTAAATTGATTCAAACACTTGTTTCTAATAGTATCACTGATCCAAACAATTTTTGTTTGATAGTTATATTTTTAAATCCATGAGAATTTAAAAGGTCGTAAAGTGAATCTTTTGATAAAAATAGATTTGCTGATTTAGGGAGATATCTGTAAGCTTTTATATTTCTAGAAATAATCATTCCTAATATCGGAGCAAAGACATTAAACCCAATTTTGAAGATAATAGATCTCAATGTGTTTTTTGGTTTTATGATTTCAATGATTTTTAAAGTTCCATTTTTATTTAAACATCTTTTAATTTCATTTAAAGCATTACTTAAGTTTTCAAAGTTTCTGATTCCATAGGCTATAGTAATTAATTCAAAAGTATTACTTTTTATAGGAATATGATGACTATCACCTAAAATTAAATTATTAATATTTTTATTTTGAGCTAAGCAGATCATAGATTCAGAAAAATCTAGCCCAGTCACATTTTTTTGTGATGTGATATTTATTAATTCTTTTGTAAGTGATCCTGTCCCACATGCTATATCCAATATTTTTATGTCTTTATTTATATTTGAACTGATTATTTCTTGCTCCCATTTTTTATGATTACCTAATGACATTATATAATTCATCAAATCATAATTTTCTGCTATTTGGTCAAACATTTTTTGCACTTGAAATGATTTACTATTTTTATGCATTTTTATTGATCTCTTTAATTCCTTGAATTAACTTTGTTGCACTGGACCCTAAGATTCCATGTTTTAATTTTGACCATTCTCCTGCTAAGGATAATAATGACACTCCTAATATAGAACTACATAACGAATTTGATTGCTGAGCTAAAAATCCATTAATAAGTCCTGCTAATACATCGCCCGTACCACCTTTTGACATTGCAGGATTAGGGTGGTTTAAAACGTAAGTGTTATTCCCGTCACTTATGTATGACAAAGGTCCTTTCAAAACAATGGTTGTTTTCCATTTTTTTGAATAATGACTTATTATTTCAAATGGATTTGATTCAATATCAGCAATGTTTAAGTTTGTTAATCTAGACATTTCTCTTATGTGCGGGGTTATCACCGTATTTTTTGGTAATTTGCATTTCCACCAATTACCAATGTTTGACAAACAATTTATACCATCTGCATCAATAACTAATCCGTTTAAATTATTAACATGAATATTATGAACGAAATATTCCATTGCATTTATTGTAGATTCATTTGTTTCCATGCCGGGGCCAATCAATATGGAATCTAATCTTTTTTTCTTTATTATTTCAGATATATTATGAATGGTTATATTTTTATCAGGATCTTCTGAAATATCTAATGATACTTCTGGGATTTGACCTGCAATAATTGTATATATATTATTAGGAATGCATAAGCTGATTAAACCAATTCCAGTTTCCATGCATGCATTAGCAGACATTAGAATTGCGCCTGGAAATTTAATCGACCCACCAATTATGGTTGTATTTCCAGAGTCTCTTTTACTACCATATTTATTTTTTTCATGAATAAATTTCGTCGCATATTCTCTGTTTATTAAATACTTTCCTAAATAGGTATCAGGGAATTCTGTAATTCCTATATTTAAATTTATTATTTGATTAGCATATTTATTTGTATTGATATTTAAACACGATTGTTTGATAGCTGTTAATGATAGAGTTTCAGAAGCAATGATTGTGTTTTTTTCTGTTATCTTTAAATTAGATTCAGATAATCCTGAAGGAATATCAATTGATATGACATGTTTGTTTAACTTATTTAAGTAATATATTAATTTTTGAATTTTCACATTAATTGGCCTGTTAAGACCTGTTCCAAAAATCCCATCCACAATAACATCGCATGTGTTAATTACATTTTTGTAATCTTCGGAATCTTCATAATAATAAGATTTTGTTTCTGATTGATCAGTATTAATTTCCCAATCTGAATAATCAGATTTAGTAAAAACAAATAATATTGAACAATTATAATTTTTGTTTGTCAGATTATTAAATACCCCATAACCATCTTTCCCATTTTTACCTTTCCCTAATATGAAAAGAATTTTACTATTTTTATTGATGGTTTTTTCTATATGATCAGAAATTTTTTGACTTGCTCTCAAAATCAAAGTTGCTTCGCTTGTCCCGTTATTAATTGTGTTTTTTTCAATTTCAATTATTTCTTGATCGGTAGTGATTTTTTCAAAATGTGTCATTTGCATTTATTTTATTTCACCAATTGCAACAGCTATTGCCATTGTTTTTGAATGAGAGATTGAAATTTCAATGTTAATTATGCCTTGTTTTTCAGCGACTATCTTTGCTCTACGGTATAGGTTGATTGTAGGCTTAAACCCTCTTATTCTATGTACTTCAATTTCTTTCCATCCAACTCCTCTTATTCCTGTTCCAAGAAGCTTCATTACTGCTTCTTTTGCAGCAAATCTTCCTGCAAGAGAGTTTGGTTTTCCATTGCAAAAAATTATTTCATGTTTAGTGAAAATTCTTTTTGTAAACCGTTCCCCGTAAGTTTCCAAAGTTTTGGAAATTCTGTCTATTTCTATTAAATCTGTTCCTGTAACTATCAAATCTTGTGTTTATTCTTTTTTAACATTATTATAAAATCTCTGTTTTAAATTGTATGTAAGGGATTCAAGTGAAATCACAAATAATTGATGGCAAAGTAATATCTGCTCAAGTAAGATCTGAAATATCTGTTGATGTTTCCAAATTAAAAAATGATTACAATATAATACCTAAATTGGCAGTTATATTGATTGGAGATGATGCTTCGTCGCAAGTTTATGTTAGAAATAAACAAAAATCTGCTCTATCCATAGGCATGTATGCTGAAGACTATAAATTCTCTTCATCAGACACAACTGAATCTGTGATTAATTTGATCAAAGATCTAAATAACGATCCATACACAAATGGAATATTAGTTCAATTACCGTTGCCTGAAAATTTTAATAAAGAAAAAATTATATATTCTATAGATCCACTTAAAGACGTAGATGGATTACACCCGTTTAATGTTGGATTGGTTAGCTTAGGTCAACCAAGATTTATCCCTGCGACTCCTTTTGGAATATCTGAAATGCTTAACAGGGCAAATATTAATGTTGAAGGTTCTAATATTGTTATAATAGGAAGAAGTAATATCGTTGGGATACCATTAGGAAATTTGTTTGTGCAAAAAATGAAAAACTTCAATTCAACCATTACGATTTGTCATTCCAGGACAAAAAATATTTCAGAATACACAAAAAATGCTGATATTGTAATGGCAGCAATTGGGAGAGCTAATTTTTTAACAGTTGATATGGTTAAAAAAAATTCTGTAATTATTGATGTAGGGATAAATAGAGTAGAAGACAATTCTAAAAAATCTGGATTCAGACTAGTTGGGGACGTAGATTATGAGTCTATGATAGGTTTTGTGAAAGCAATTACTCCCGTTCCTGGTGGCGTAGGGCCAATGACTATAGCTATGTTACTTAAAAATACTTATAACGCAACGATTATTCAAAATCGAAAATAAGATATTATGTTATATAACAGGGATATGTCAATAAACATCCTCTCATATGTATTGATTTAAGTTAATTAGATTATTACTATTTTTAGAGGAGGTATTTTATGAGTAAATTAGATGAATTATACGAAAAATTAGGCGTAAAAAAAGGAATTAGCGCAGCGGGTTCTACCACGAAATTTGGGGGATCTAAATTAAGATCAGAAGTTACAGAAATAATGATTGAAGCTTCCACAGTTATGCTTGATATGGATGAATTAAATAAATCTGCAGGCAAAATGATTGGAGAGTTAACTGGATCTGAATCAGGATTGGTAACAAGTGGATCGGCTGGCGGTTTATTATTACAAGCTTGCGCAGTGATAGCTGGAGATGATCCTGCTAAGATGGCAAAACTTCCTGACACAGAAGGAATGAAAAATGAAATCATTATTCAAAGATCACAAAGATTTCCTTATGATCAATGTTACAGAGCTGCCGGAGCTAAGTTTGTTGAAATAGGAGATGGTAAAAGATGTCATGAATGGCAACTAGAAGCTGCTTTTTCAGATAAAACTGCGGCAGTAGCATATCTTTTTTCACCAGGAACATCAAAACTTGCACTTCCATTGGACAAGGTCACAGAAATTGCTCATTCAAGAGGAGTTCCTGTCATTGTAGATGCTGCTTCCATGTTACCCCCAAGAGAGAATTTGTCTAAATATCACAAAATGGGTGCAGATTTAGTTATACATAGTGGAGGTAAAGGAATTCGAGGACCTCAGGGGACTGGATTATTATCAGGTAAAAAAGATTTAATTAATGCAGCATTCGCGAATGCTTCTCCTCACCAATTCTTGGGAAGGTCTGCAAAAGTAGCAAAAGAGGAAATAGTCGGTATATTAACTGCATTGCATAATTTTGTTAATGAAGATGAAGAAGCTGAAATGGCACATTTTAGAAATCGTAGTCAAAAAGTTGTAGATGCTTTTAGTGAAACCCCTGGATTAGATGTTGAATTAAAACATGATAAAGATGATTATTTAACACCTAATGCTTCAATATTTTTTAATGAAGAATGGCAAGGGCCTACTGCGAAAGATGTAATTCAAAGATTGAGTGAAGGAGATTCTCCAATATTTATAAGTAATTTAATACATCCAGATGAAATAATATTTGACCCATTAAATGTTGACGATGTTGAAGTTGACATTGTGATAAAAAAAATTAGAGAGTCTTTGAATTAAGTCAAAATATAAAATTATTTTATGTTAGATCAATTTAAAACACCGAAATCTGACGAAATAAGAGTAGATTCTACTTCTTTGAGACACGTAGTTCGGCAAATTTTTATTAAATGTGGCGTTCCTGATTATCAAGCTGAAATTGGATCGGATGTATTAGTATCTACTGATTTAAGAGGTGTAGACACACATGGCGTTTCAAATATGCTTAGAATTTATGTTAAAGATTATATATCAGGAAAGCTTAACCCTAAACCTAAAATAAAAATTGTAAAGGAAAACATTTCCAATTTAAATATTGATGGTGATAATGGACTTGGTATTTTACAAGGACCAGATGCTATGAAACTAGCGATTGGAAAAGCTAAAAAGACAGGTATTGGTGTTGTAACATTATTTAATAGTGGGCATATAGGAGCGGTTGGTCACCATGCTATGATAGCCGCAGATAATAGGATGGTTGGGATTTGTTTAACAGCAGGTGGGACTTTGGTATTACCGACTTTTGCTGCAGAAACAAGAACCGGAACCAATCCTATTTCTTTGGCAGCGCCATCAAATACATATCCTTATTTCTTGTTTGATGCAGCTATGTCTTCAATTGCAGGTAATAAAGTTAGGCTTGTTGCTCGAAATGGTACAAAATTAAGTTCAGGTTCAATAGCTGATAATAAAGGTAATCCAATTATGGAATCTGTTGGAATTGAAACTTCTGAAGATTTTATTCATATTCCACCTCTATTACCACTCGGAGGCAATAGAGATCAAGGATCTCATAAGGGTTATGGGCTCTCGTTATTTGTAGAAATTCTTTGTACAATTTTATCTGGAAATGTGCCAAACATGATAGATTCAAAAGGAAATCTATGCCATTTTTTTGCAGCATTTAATATAGACTCTTTTACTGAATATACTCAATTTATTGATAATATGGATTTGATGTTATCAAAATTACTTGATACTCCTTCAATTTCTGAATCTGAAAGAGTTATATATCCGGGGATTATGGAATTTGAGAATGAGGCTGATAGAATTAAAAATGGAATACCATTACATAAAGAAGTAGTTGAATGGTTTGATAATATATCAATTGAAATGGATATCGATAAAATAAGTACTTTTTAATTTGGATGATTATTATGCCAATCTGTTGTGGCTTGAATATATTCAGCAATTTTGATTACAAGATCATCTTGATGGTTGTTTGCAATAAAATGAATACTTGTAGGTAGCTCATTTTTGTCAAATCCATTAGGTATGCTGATAGCAGGTAGGCCAATTAAATTTCCAATAGCGCCAATAAGAGAAATCGGATGTTCTTCATTAAATTCTTTTCTAGTAGCCCATCTGAAATTTTCATCTATTTGAGATGCGGTTTTTGGCTTTACGGGGCTTATAATAATATCTACTTCAGAAAATAATTTGTTCATTTTTTCGTTTAGCATATTTTGTATTCTCAAAGATTTTATGTAATCTTTTGCTAATACAGTGTTTGTACTTAAAACAGAATAATGTGTTTCTTTTGCATTTAATTTAGTCTGTAACCCTTTATCAAAAATTTCTTCAAATGCAGAACTAACTTCAGCTGATAAAATTGTTCTTGTTGCTGCACTAGTTGGAATGTCGGGTAATTCTATTTCAATAATTTCAAATTTCTCACTTAATTTTGCAAGAGATATGCGGAAATTGTCTTTGACTTCATTTTGTATATTGTAGTCTATACCTTTAGGAATTCCGATTTTCAAATTTGGAGGAAGTTTTTTATTAGTATCATAAATTGTTTTTACTGAATATGGGTCATTATCATCTTTTCCAATAATTGATTGGGCAATAATATTTGTATCTTCAGCAGATAGTGCTAATGGGCCGATTTTATCTAAAGTCCATGATAAAACCATTGATCCAAACCTGCTTACAATTCCAAATGTCGGTCTATATCCAGTGACGCCGCAATTTGCTGCAGGAGTTAGAATTGACCCCCATGTTTCAGAACCAATTGCAAAAGGAATTAACCCAGCTGATACAGCTGATCCTGAACCGCTTGAAGATCCGCCACTCCAATAAGATTTGTTCCAAGGATTTATTCCTGGGCCAAATGCACTAGCGTCAGGTTGTTGATATCCCATGCCTCCTGCAAATTCTACCATTGAAGTCTTTGCAGATAAAATAGCGCCAGAATTTTTAAGATTAGTTATTATAGTCGATTCAATATCAAATTTTTGTTTAATCAAAGGTTTTGCCCCCCATGAAGTAGGGCTTCCATCTTTTGTCGCTAATAAATCTTTGGCTGCAAAAGGAATACCATGTAGAGGCCCTAAATATTCATTGTTTAAAATTGATTTCTCTGCGTTTTTTGCCTGTTCAATTGCAGATTTCTCATTAATATGTGCAACAGCATTGTATGACGGGCCTTCATTAACTAATTTTTCAATGAAAAAATTAGTTAATTCCACAGGAGATACATCTTTGTTTTGTATCAATTTAGAAAGATCAGATATTGAGGTATATGAGAAATTATTGTTTTTCATGATTTTTTATGGGAGGGAATTCCATATTATGAAATTTTATATTATTTAATTCTTCAGAATCTGAAATTATTCCTCCAATCCTAGTTTCTAATGAGTTATATTCATCTTTTGGAATAATATATTTAGTTTTATATTTAACTAATTCTAATAATTTTTTTATCATAAGTTCTTATTTGTTGGAGTACACCAATTAATATATTTTTTAAAATCACCAGTTACACAATCGAAATATAAAATTTGAATTGATTTTGTTATCGGGCCAACTTTTCCTGATCCTATGGGCCTACTATCCAAAGACCCTACTGCAGTTACATGAGCAGCTGTGCCAGTTAAAAATAATTCGTCGGCAAGGTATATTTCCGATCTTCTTATTTGTCTTTCTACTATATCTAAATTTAATTCATTTTTTATTAACTTAATGACTGAATCTCTAGTTATCCCAGATAAATTATTATCAGATACTGGAGGGATAAAAATAGTTTTATCTTTTATTAGAAATAAATTTTCTCCTGCCCCTTCTGAAACGTATCCGCTTTCTGTTAGGAATATTGCTTCATCAAACCCAGATAAAGTAGCTTCTGTTTTTGCTAGGATGCTATTTACATAATGGCCTCCTATTTTAGACCTTGTAGGGATCATGGTATCTTCTATTCTTCTCCACGAAGAAGTACAACAATTAATTGCTCTAGTTGAATCAATATATAGTCCAAATGGCACCGCAACCAGAGCAAAGTCACTTTCCAAGTCTTGTAATTTCAAGTTTGCAACAACTTCCGCACTTTTATAAGCTAACGGACGAATGTAAACATCTTCTTTAAATTTATTTTTCTCTAATAACTCTAAAGTAATATTGCATAATTGATCAGAATTGTAAGGAATATTCATCATAAGCATTTTACATCCCTCTAAAAGTCTATCAAAATGTTCTTTCATTCTAAAAACAAATAGAGTATTTTCTTTTTCATTCCAATTACCACGAATTCCTTCAAATACAGATGTTCCGTAATGTAAGGCATGTGTTGTAATGTGTAATTTTGCATTTTCATAAGGAACAAAATCTCCTTTGTAAAAAGCTACTGAAGAATTCATAGTTTTGCCTCAATATTATTCATCATAGAGTTTCTAAATCTATATACTGTGAATTCGGGTTCTACAGGTGTGACTTCAGGGAATTCACCAGTTTCTTTTGTTTTTGCAACAATCATAGTTGGGCCATTTAGATTTAAAGATTTACTGAAAGTATTTTTGAACTCATTTATATTAGTACATTTAAAAGTGTTTTTAAATCCACAAGATTTAGCAACTTTTTCTAAATCAGTATTAAATGCCGTTGCTGTTGGCTGGTAACCAGTTTGGGCCCACATTTCATTATCACAAACTACTATAATTAGGTTTTCCGGTGAAATTCTACCTATAGTTGAGAGCGTTCCTAAATTCATCAACAAAGAGCCATCGCCATCAATTGAAATAACTTTTTCTGTAGTATTTATAGATATACCTAGTGCAATTGATGAACATAATCCCATTGATCCGTATGTATAAAAATTTCGTTCTCTTGGATGTATTTCTAATTCTTTAGTTAAATGCCATAATTCATCAGAAGTTGGCCCTAAGTTTGAGATTATTGGAGAATTTTCACTATTTTGAAGTATATATTTCATCAAATCGTATCTAAGCAATTTTACCTCCATGTAAAAGGGGAGATATACATATAGCCAAAGGAATTTTAGAAGCATAACAAAGCGTAATATTCCCGGACACTTTTTTTTCTAAGTTTATATAATTATTAAGAGTGACATGCGGAATGTTTAAAACATTTAAAATAGGTTTGGTAGATCTTCCCATCGTTACTTGCGCTATATTAAATTCCCCTATTTCTCCTCTTAGGTTAATAAATATGGGAATTGGGATTCGTGCAGGAAGATTTAAGCTTGTTAATGCATTAATACAATTACCAAATCCACTAGATTGCATAAAAATCGCTGAATTTACTCCTGAGACATAAGATCCAGATGCTATTCCAATACATTCTTCTTCTCTACTTGCAGGAATTACTTTGAAGTAGGGGTCTGATTCAATTTCTTTTGTGACTTTATCAATACTGATGTCTGGAACATAACTTATAATAGAAATATTATGTTCTTTTAAAGAATCTATTATTATTTTTACCCATTTGTCCATGTTGCTAATTATGACCTTTAATTTGATATTTTTAGTATAGCAATTAATAAATCAGATTCCCATTATGTTATATCCTGAATCAACATGCAATGTTTCTCCTGTGATTCCACTACTCATATCTGAAAGTAAAAATAAAGCTGAATTTGCAACTTCTTCCAATGTAATATTTCGCTTCAGCGGAGATCTTTCTGATGCAGCACTTTTCATATTTTTATAGCCTTGGATAACTCTAGACGATATTGTATCTAAAGGACCTGCAGATATTGCATTAACTCTTATATTAGATTCTCCTAATGTAAATGCTATTTGGCGAACTTCATGCTCTAGAGCAGCTTTAGCAGTTCCCATTACATTGTATCCAGGAAATACTTTTTCTGATGCTTGAAAAGTATAAGTAATTATACTTGAATCATTGTTCATTATATTCCTTGCACCATTGCACAAAGCAACAAATGAATAAGCACTGATATCCATCGCTAGTTTGAATCCTTCTCTACTCAAAGACAGGTAGTCTCCGCCTAATTCGTTTTTATCAGCCATAGCGATACTGTGAACTAACATATCAATTTTTTGATTTGATTTTTCAATTTTTGTGAACAATGAATGTATGTCATCATCGCTAGAAACATCGCACTCGATGATTTCAGGAGTATAATTCCAATCTGCTGTAGTTTTCAAAAGATTTTTTTTCATTTTTTCTCCATACACAGAAAAAATTATTGTTGCACCTGCAAGATATAATTTATTTGCAGTATGCCATGCTATACTTCTATGGTTCGAGAATCCAAAAATTAAAGCTGTTTTAGTATTCAAATTTATTTCGTACAAAATTAGCTCTCTTAACTTATATCAATAATATTCATTTGTTTTACTTCAGAAATTAATTCTGATTTTTCACTTTTGGTTAATTGAGGTAGGGGTAAAACTGGGCTTCCACAATCAATTTTCAATCTATAAGAGATTATTTCTTTAATAGAAGAGTGCATGTCAAAATCTCTTATTACGTTAGAAAATTTTATAGCTTTTTCTTGAGCTTCCATAGCTTCGAGTAAATTATTTTTTTTAAATGCATTCCAGATATTTGCCCATAATTCAGGTGCTGCATTTAAAGGTCCGTCTATACATCCTGACGCACCCAATGTTAATGCTGGTAACATAAGATTTGCATTACCAATAAAACAAGAAAGATTTAAATTTATAAAGCCTGTCATATCAGTGAATTTTGGACCAGAATGCTTTAATCCTGCTGTATTAGGGATTTCAGATTTGATTTCACTCATCATTAATGGAGTTATTTCTGTGCCGGTAGATTGAGGTAAATTATAGACAAAAAAAGGTAGATTGCCAGATGCTTCAGATATTGCTTTGTAATGTTTTATTATAGTCTGCAAATTGGGAGGGTAAAAAAATGGAGGGACAGCACATATTGCATTTGCTCCAGAATTGGCAGCTGATTCTGCTAATATTTGAGATTCTTTTGTTGTAATAGAACCGACATGTGCAATGATTTTGGCTCTGTCTTGGGTTTGATCAACAGCAGATTTGATAACATTTTTTATTTCATTTGGAGAAATATAAATACTTTCACCTGTACCACCTGAAACCCAAAATCCATTAGCTCCAGAATTTATATTAAATTCAACAACTTTTCTGAATTCTTTTTCCTTGAATTTATTCTCAGTATTTAGAGGTGTGATTATTGCTGGATATACGCCTTCAAATTCCATATTAACCTGTCCTTATGATTTGTTTAGTAATAGACTAGTTTAGATTTTAGTTATTTGCAAATAATTATCTTCTAAGGGAAATTCTTTTATATGTGTCGGCATATGTCATGCCTTCTTCTCTACCTCTGTTTTTTCTCCATTCCCCTATTCTTTCTTTTACTTCAGCTTTTGTCCGTCCTCCCATCTGAGATACATGGCTATAAAGAGCATCGATAGATTGATCCATAGTATCAGTGATATCTATAATAATATCTGGATCAGGATGTCCCATGATCCATACCTCTTCAACTTTATGGGGCTCAAGTTTTTCTTCGTCATATAATTCAGGGAATGTTTTGTGATCTCTTGCTGTAGGGAAGACTGCTGCCATTGCGGCTTCTCCTGCTGCTATATGATCAGGATGCCCAAACCCCCATGTGCCATCTAGATTTCTTAATGGGTACTGGCATATTAAAATTTCAGGTTTATGAATTCTTATTTGTCTTGCTATATCTTTTCTTACATCGAGAGAAGGTGTTAAGTATGCATCTGGATATCCTAGAAAAGCTACATCTTTTAACCCTAATACTTTGCCTGCGTTTAATTGTTCGTTTTTTCTGATTCCAGCAAGTTCAGAAGGACTTAAGTTTTTATCTTCAGTACCTTTACTTCCATCTGTGCATAAAACATAAACCATTTCTGCTCCTGAATTAGAAAGCTTTGCTACTGTGCCAGAACATCCGTATTCTGCATCGTCCGGATGAGCTGTTACTACCATTCCGGATTTAATATTTTGTATTTCGCTAGTGATATTTTCCATTTTCTTTTTTCCAGATTTATTAATAAATATATTGTAGATTAAAGAATGATTTTTGTTATATAAAAAATTAAAAAAATGAACGATCTTTATATATTATTTTGTATCAATGAATGATTTAATATCTTTAAATTAAGATTAAATAATGAATATTAGGATTTCTGCAGGAATATTAAAAGGCTCTAGGATGACATATGGCAAGTCATCTGATCTGCGACCTACAATGGAATCTGTGAGGCTCGCGATATTTTCTATGTTAGATTCCAGAATTCAAAGCATAAATGAAGAATCAACATTTATTGATTTATATTCTGGAACTGGAATTATGGGATTAGAAGCTTTAAGTAGAGGAGCTAAAAAAGCTATTTTTGTAGAAAGAAATAGGACTTTGTGTAGAAAGATATCTGAAAATTTAGATAAATTAAATATGACTAATAGATCACAGGTTATTTGCAAATCCGTGATGTCTATTCTAAATAACACTCAAATCAATGGATCACACATATTTATTGACCCTCCGTATAATTCAAAAGAATATAATAAAATATTAGAACAAATTGAATTTAAGCAAATTTTGAATAATAATGGAGTTATAATTTTTGAAATGAGAAATAAATCTTTTGATTTTATCTATAACAATAGGTTGTATGATTATTATGAGAGATCAAAAGGCGATACTAAAATTATATTTTTAAAAAAGAGCGGTGAATAATGAAAGGAATATATCCAGGAACCTTTGACCCTGTTCACAATGGGCATTTAGATCTCATATTAAGAGCGTCTAAATTATTTGATCATTTAACAGTTGCTGTTTATTCAGAACCGAACAAAAATGTTCTTTTTTCACCTGATGAAAGGGTAGATTTGCTAATAGACTCATTGAGTAATAAAATTAAGAACGTTGATGTTGTGGTTTTTTCAGGATTAGCCGTAGAATTTGCGAAAAATCAAAAAGCAGAATTTATTTTGAGAGGATTGCGAGCAGGATTTGATTTTGAATTGGAATTTGAAATGGCTCTTATGTGGAAAAAATTACAAAGTGATATTGATGTTGTATGTTTAATGAGTTCTCTAGAATTTCAATTTGTTTCTTCAAGTAGAATAAAGGAAGTAGCAAGGCTTGGAGGTAATATTTCAGGCCTTGCTCCTAATAATGTTATTGATGCATTAAGTTTAAAATTCAAGTAATATATTTCTAAGGAGTTTAAAATGCTTAACGATGATTTGTTACAAAAAATTAGTGATTTGATAAAAACTGGAGTTAAAGTTCCGGGATTTGGAAATAAAGTGATGTTAGATAAATCTCGCTTAGATGAATTTGTTAATCAAGTTTCTGACTTGGTACCTCAAGATATACAAGAAGCAAAAGAGATTATAAATCAAAAGAATAGTATACTTGCACAGGCAAACATGGAATCTCAAAGAATTGTTGATTCTGCTAATAGAGAATCTTCAGATATTAGTTCTAAAAGCCAAAAAGAATATGAAGAATTAGTTGAAGAATCATCTATTACTGTAGAAGCAAATAAAAAAACTGAAGCAATTATTCAAAAAAGTAAAAATGAAGCTGAAGATATTATTAAAAGAGCTGAAAAAAAAGCTGAAAATATTATCAATTCTTCAGATCAGCAGGTTTTTTCTAAGAAAGAAGGTGCTGATAACTATTCTAAAGAAGTTCTATTTGATCTTGAAGAAAGATTGGCAGAGATTTTAGGGCAAGTAAGAAGAGGAATTGATTCACTTAATCTTTCTGATACTAAGACACAAGAAGAAGAAAAATAAGACACCTTCTTTGATTTTTTTTATTCCACTCTAATTAAACTTTTTAGTTCTTTTACTATTGATAGCCCATTTATTTTTTTCAGTGCTTGATTTATAGATGATTGGGTAGATTTATGAGTCATGAATACTAATTCAGCCCATTTTTTATCTAAGTTAATATTTTCTTTTTGTATTACTGAAGCTATTGATATGTTTTCCTCACCCAAAATGTTTGACATTTTTGATAAAACACCCGCTTGATCTGCTACTATAAATCTTAAATAAAACCTTGATTCCAGGTTTTCTATTTTAACTATATTGAATTTTTTATTAAGGGTTGGGATATTTTCGGATAGGTTGCTTTTATTTTTTAATAGACTTATAAAATCACTAAGTAATCCTGAAGATGTTGGCGATGCTCCAGCACCCGGCCCTTGAATTATTAGAGTCCCTAACATTGATTCTTTTATTTCTACAGCATTCATGGCTCCTGATATTTTTGCCAAAGGAGAATTTAATTCGATCATTACTGGGTGTACTCTTGCCAAGATATTTTGCTCATTCTTTTCTGCAATGGCTAATAATTTAATTGAATATCCAAGTTCTTTTGCATATTGAAAATCTATAGAATCAATATTCGTGATTCCTTCTACATAAAGATCGTTGAAATCAATTTCTGTATTGAATGATAACGACGACAAGATTGCCAGTTTATATCTCGCATCAAATCCTTCGATATCATTTGTTGGATCCGGTTCAGCGTATCCTAAGTCTTTCGCTAATTTTAAAGCATCATTAAATTCAGAGTTTTTTTCTTCCATTTCGGAAAGAATAAAATTACTTGTTCCATTTATTATCGCCCTAATTGAGGTAATATTTGAATATGATAAATCTCTTGTTAGTGTAGAAATGATTGGAGTTCCGGAAGCGACTGCAGCTTCAAATAAAATAGAGACATTATTTGATTTGGCCTTTGAAAACAACTCTTTGCCGTGATTAGCTATAAGATCTTTATTGGCAGTTATTACAGATTTGTTTGATTCTATACATTTTAGAACATAAGAATATGCCGGGTTAATTCCTCCCATTAATTCAATAACAATGTCTATATTAGTATTATTGAAAATTTCTTCAGGATCATCAGTAATAATATTATTATCAATTTCGAGATTTCTACTCTTGTTAATATCAGATACTAAAATTTTAGAAATTTGGATTTTAGTATCTGATACTTTTTCTATTTCAGGCAAGTTGTTTTGTAATATTTCAAAAAACTCACTTCCTATATTTCCTAATCCAAGGATTGCAATTTCAATATTTTTTGTCATTATTATTTTTTTCCTTGTAATATTCCCAATTCTTGTAATCGAGATTGTTTTTCTTTTGGTTTTTCTAGTGATGACACTTGCAATTGTTTGGATAGCCAAGAATGTACTTCGGAATTAAATGTAGCTTTGACATTAAATTCTTTTCTTTTAGTATTGAGCCAATCATTTAAAGCCTTTGTCTTTAGTTGTTCTAGTTCCTCGAGAGCAATTTTTCTGGCAGGATCTTTTTCTGAAATCATAAAGAAATATAATAATGGAGGAGTTTCTATACTTTGCGATTCGATACTTAGAAGGTTTGGCTCTAAATCAAATATAATATAGTCATATTCGGGGAAAATTCCTTGTGGAACCCATCCTATTTCTCCTCCTCTTCGAATTACTTCCTCATTATCTTTAGAGAATTCTCTGACTATATATTTAAATGGTATCCCGTCATTAAACTTTTTTTTCATTATATCAATTTCATCGTCGGGCATTACCATTAGTCTATGTAGATAGACTTGTGCAGCTACAGTAGGTACGGATTCTCCTATAAATTGTCTCATTTGCTCTCTTAGCATACTCCATCGAGTAAACTTTTTGTATTCTTCTTCTGTAAGCCCAACAGAATTGAGATAATTATTGAAAATTTCTCTAAATTCTCTTTCTATTTGGACTGGGTCAGGAGATTCGTCGGAATTGTATGTTGGCATAAAAACATCACGAACATATATATCTACTTGTCCTTCAGTAACGGATATTCCTATACTTGGTGCTACCTGATCAATAATTTCATTTTCAATCATATTTTGGAGGGCTTTAAAGATCTCTTCACTACTTTTGATTGTAGAGCCAATCATTTCTGCATTTTTTTGCTTTACTCTAAGCATCTTTAACATATCAGCTCTTTTGTATTTCGATTCTCCAATTTCGACAATTACTTTTTCCTGAGGAATAACATATCTTAATATATAACCTGTAGATAGAATGATGGTAAAAATTATTGATATAGTTAATATTCCAATAAACAGAATTCTGTTCCTTTTCTTAATAGAAGGATCTTGAGCTACTCTGTGTCTTTTATCAGTATATTGATTTGTTTGCTTATTAGAATTTGACATTAATCTTTAATTTATTTATATAAATCAAGAATTAATTAGTCATCCAATTTCCATTCAATCCTTTATGATTGATGGTATATGGTAGAAGCCCAAGATATCTCGCTCTTTTTATAGCAGTACTTAATAATCTTTGGTTTTTTGCTGTGGTTCCAGTTTTCCTGGCACTTATCATGTGCTTACTTGGGGATAAAAATTTACTGATAACATTTGTGTCTCTGTAATCTGGAGTAATATCTTGTTCTGTAAAAAAACATATTTTGTTTCTACGTGGGTTAAACTTGAAATTTTTCAACGCCATATTTGGTTTTGGAATGTTAGGCTTAGATTCTACTTGTGTTGGTTTTTGAATATTTTTTTCTTCTGTCAAATTTTACCTCGTTATTTTATTTGTGAAAATTGTTACCAGGGAAGTTCGTCATCGTTTTTAGTACTTCCGGATTCTTCGTTATGGTTTGTGGGATTTGTATTATTTTGCTGTTGTACGTTAGGTTGTGGTTGAATAGGATTAGATTCTGGTTGTTGTAAATTTGGTGGAGAAGATTGTTGAGTATCATTTTGGTTGCTTGCGTTTGACTTAGATTGAGGATCGTTGAATATTTGCACTTCAAAAGCATTAACATCTAATGAAGCTCGAGTTTCTCCTGAGTCAGTTTGATATGCCCTGCCTGATATTCTGCCTTCAACATATAGTTGCATGCCTTTTTTTACGTAATTTACCACGAAATCTGCCCTCTGTGCCCAAACTGTAACATTAAACCACTGAGTATCATCTATTTCGATTCCTTCTTTGTTTGTATATTTATTTCCTACAGCAAGATTAATACTAGCTAACTGTTGTCCCGAAGGAGTGTATCTCATTTCAGGGATATTCCCAACATTTCCTATTAACATTACTTTATTTAGCCTTCCCATATATTATTCACTCATTGCTTGGTTTAATATGTTGTTTTCTCTGAACTTCAGTTCACCTTGAGTTAATTTAATTACCAAATGTCTCAAAATTGAAGGGTTATCAGAAGCCCATTTTTTATATAAATTTATGTAGTCAGGATTAGAATCAAATATAATATAAACATAAGCTGCTTCTATAAAATTATTTATTGGATAAGATAATTTTTTTGAATTGGTTTTACCTGTGTGAATATGTTTGGAGCCGTTTTTTTCTAGTAATTCTATGAATTGCATGGTTGTAGAATCAATTTCTTCTGTTCTTAATTCAGGTGATACCACTAGGGCTATTTCGTATGTATTATTATTCATTATTTTTAATCATATCCTTCTAATTATTTTTCACGAGGGGAAATTATAACATGAATTAATAATCTCACACATAAAAATATAGGCCTTTTGCATTTCATTTGATATCATTTAACAGTTTTTAAAAAAAACTTGACTATAAATCAGTCTAATAATACTATTATTATAATTAAAAACAATTTAACTAATTACAAGTGAGAATATGGATATTATACATGTATTTATATCTCTAGTGATTGGTTTGTTATTAGGAACAATAGGGTTTCTCTTTCTTGTATACAGTAATAATAAGAGGACGGAAGATGCAAGATCAGAAGCCAATTTAGTTATAGAAAATGCTTTAAGGAAAGAAACTGAGATATTAGTAGAAGCTAAAGAGAAAGCTTTAAATACAGTATCAAAGGTAGAAAAGGAGTTGAATTCTAAAAAATTCGAAATTGAAAAATCTGAGAGAAAATTATCTGAGAAAGATAATGAATTAAGAAGTAAATTGGATTCTTTGAATTATAAGGAAAAGAACATTTCTAAGTTAGAAGAAAAAATTCGAAATAAAGAAATGGAATTAGATTCTATAACTGCCCAAAAAGTTTCCGAATTGGAAATAATAACAAATTTATCTCTAGAAGATGCGAAAAATCAATTGATTTCTGAAGCTGAAATACAAAGTAAGGAAGAAATAGAAAGACGTTATATCAATCATGTTGAAGAAATCAAATTAGAAAGTAATGATATAGCAAGAAAAATAATCGTTGATTCAATTCAAAGATTTGCTTCAGATGTAGTATCAGAAAAAAGTGTTAGTTCAGTAACACTGCCTGATGAAGATATGAAAGGACGTTTAATTGGCCGCGAAGGAAGAAACATAAGAGCTATTGAAACCACTACTGGTGTAGATGTTTTAATTGATGACACTCCTGGGATGGTAGTATTATCCTCGTTTGACCCTGTTAGAAGAGAGGTCGCTAGACTTTCTGTGGAAACATTAATGAAAGACGGAAGAATACAACCTTCTAGAATTGAAGATGTAGTTTCCAGAAGTAATTCTGAGGTTCAAGAGAATATTCACAAAGCAGGAAAGAATGCAGTTTTGGAACTTGGGATTTCAGGGTTGCCAAATGAAATAGTTAAAACATTGGGAGAATTAAAATATAGGTATAGTTATGGAGAAAATGTTTTACAACATTCTATTGAGACTGGATGGCTAGCATCCTTGATTGCATCTGAGGTTGGTGCTGATATAAATAAAGCAAAAATGGGAGGGTTTTTACATGATATTGGTAAAGCTCTTACGCATAAAATACAGGGACCACATGCTGAGGTAGGAGCTGATTTATGTAAAAAACAAGGAATCGATAAAGATGTTTGTGCAATGATCGCAGAGCATCACGATGACATCCATTCATCTGTAGAAGGATTTATAGTTTCTGCCGCTGATGCAATTAGTGCAGCAAGGCCTGGAGCAAGGCACGATTCTTTGGAAAACTATGTTAAGAGATTGTCTGAAATAGAAAATATTGCTAATAATTTTGATGGTGTCGAGAAATGCTATGCTATTCAAGCTGGAAGAGAATTAAGAGTATTTGTAAATCCTGAAACTATTGATGATGTAAAAGCTCAAAGTCTATCTAGAGAAATAGTGTCTGAGTTAGAAAAAACTCTAACATATCCCGGCCAAATTAAAGTAATGGTTATAAGAGAACTGAGATCTATTGAAATTGCTAATTAAAAATATTTGATGTTTTTAATTTTAATAGTTGCTTACTTGTTAGGGAGCATGCAATTCACTTATATTTTTATAAAATTTTTTTATAAAAAAAATATTTATTCAATAGGGTATCAAAATTCTGGATTTTCTAATGTTTATAGAGAATTTGGTATACGACCTGGCTTGTTAGTAGGAATTTTTGACTTAGCAGTAAAAGGATTTATACCTATATATTTATTAGATAGTTTTAATATTTCTAACCTTTACTTATACTTATCTTCTCTGGTTATTATATGTGGTCATTTGTTTAGTGTATTTAATGGTTTTAAGGGAGGTAGGGGTATATTGACTACAATTGGCATAGTGTTAGCTTTAGGGTTTTGGAAAGAAGTCCTAGTAATAATTTTAATATTTAAGATTCTCGAATATTTTTTATGGAAAAACAATGGTCTTTCAACATTTTTTGGAATTATAACTTTTATGTTTGTAATTCCATTTTCATTTGAAGATATTCTTTTTGTAATTTTTTTTGAACTTATATTCATATTATTATTGTTTAAAAGAGTTATAACTAATAACATAAGTATGAATTTGGATTTGAGTGTATTTATAAATAGAGTTTTATTTGATTCGAATTCATATAAAAATAAATGACGAGGTAAATTTTGTATAGAGACTATTATTGTGGAGAGACAAATGAAAAAATGATTGGAGAAGTAATAGAGCTCTCAGGTTGGGTCAATAAAAGAAGAGATCACGGGGGATTATTATTTATTGACTTAAGAGATAGATCTGGATTAATTCAGGTTGTTTTTGACCCGGAGAAATTATCTGAATCTGATATTCATTGGAATCAGATAAGATCTGAATGGGTAATTCAAGTTAAGGGACTGATTCAATCTAGGCCAAGAGGAACAGAAAATTTAAATTTATCTACAGGGAAAATAGAATTATTAGCACAAGAATATACTGTGTTAAATATTTCCAAGACATTACCTTTTGAATTGTCTGATTACAAAGAAGAAACTGATGAATATATCAGATTGAAATATAGATATTTAGATCTAAGGCGAGCTAATAAATATCAAGTTCTTAAATTACGCCACAAAGTTGTTAAGTATATTAGAGATTATTTAGATGAGCAAGGATTTTTAGAAGTTGAAACTCCTATACTGATTAAAAGTACCCCTGAGGGAGCTAGAGACTTTGTTGTCCCAAGTAGAAATAACCCAGGACAATTTTATGCACTTCCACAATCACCGCAGCAATTAAAACAGTTATTGATGGTATCCGGAGTAGATAAGTATTTTCAAATTGTTAAATGTTTTAGAGATGAAGACCCTAGAGCTGATAGGCAACCAGAATTTACCCAATTAGATCTTGAGATGAGTTTTGTTACACAAGAAGATGTTCTTAATTTAACTGAAAAAATGTTTATAGGGTTAGTTCAAAGTGTTGCTCCTAGTAAAAGCATAAACTCTCCATTTGAAAGATTGAATTACGATCTGTCAATGGAATTGTATGGGTCTGACAAACCGGACTTAAGATTTGAAATGAAAATAAAAGATTTTACAACTCAGTCTAAAAATAATCAATTTAAAGTTCTTGCTGACACAGTGGGAAATGGAGGTGTTGTTAAAGGATTAGTTGCTCCAAATGGCAATAATTATTCAAGAAAGCAAATAGACTCTTTAGTTGAATATGTTAAAGCATTAGGTGGATCAGGGTTGATATGGATTGTTTTAGAAGATGATCCGAAATCTGCGAATCAAGATTTCGAGTTTAAGAGTATAGTCAAAAAATACTTAGATTCAGATTTTGTTAAGAATATCGGGAAGTTAAGCGATGCAAATATTGGTGATATGATTTTACTAGTAGCCGGAGAAAATAAAAAAACTTTAGAAATATTAGGGAATTTACGAAACAAATTAGGAAAAGATCTTAATTTGTATGATAAAAACGACCTGAAGTTTTGTTTTATTACAGATTTTCCATTATTTGAATGGGATGAAGAAAGATCAAAATGGACTTCTTCCCATCATCCATTTACTATGCCTCATGATGAATATATTTCAGACTTGAAGAATGATCCTTCAAGTATAAGAGCATACTGTTATGATTTGGTTGCTAATGGATCAGAAATTGCAAGTGGTAGTATAAGGATACATAAAAAAGAGTTACAGGAAGAGGTTTTTTCTATCTTAGGTTATTCGAAAAAAGAGACTAACGAACTTTTTTCTCAATTATTAAACTCGTTTGAATACGGAGCTCCCCCCCACGGAGGTATTGCTCCGGGAATAGATCGAATTGTGATGCTTTTAGCTGGAACTGATAATATCAGAGATGTTATTGCTTTCCCTAAAACACAAAGCGGTTTTGACCCATTATTTGAATCTCCTAGTAATTTGACAGCTGATCAGTTAAAAGAATTAGGAATTACAGTAGAAAAACCATGAAATAAGATGAATTAATAACTATATAACTAGTTTTTTTTTAATTTTGATTAAATATACTGTTTTAAGTTATTAATGTTTTTTTGATAAAATACTTATTAGATCAGTACTACTTGTATTGGAGAGATGTCCGAGTGGTTTAAGGAGCTGGTCTCGAAAACCAGTATCTGATTTTTCAGATCGTGGGTTCGAATCCCACTCTCTCCGATTGAAATTACTTTGGCAGGCAAATTATGGAGAGGTGCTAGAGTGGCCGAATAGGCGCGCTTGGAAAGCGCGTGAACTGGAAACAGTTCCATGGGTTCGAATCCCATCCTCTCCGAATTTTATGATAATTTAATATATATAAGAGAAATAAATTGGTAAACAAAAAAAAATTAGTTATAGTCGAATCCCCTACCAAAGCTAAGACAATTTCTAAATTACTTGGTAATGAATATACGTCTATTGCAACAGTAGGTCATTTTAGAGATTTGTCAAAAAAAGATTTTGGAATTGAAATAAAAGAATTATCTTCTGATAAAATTGATAACGAAAAAAATATTAAATATGAATTTATTCCAAATTACGTTGTGTCAAGTAAAAAAGATGTGCAAAAAGTTAAAAAAGAATTAAAGAAAGGAAAAGAAAATGCTTCCGAGATCTATATTGCAACAGATCCCGATAGAGAAGGCGAAGCAATAGGATGGCATATCGCTCAATTTTTAGATTTAGATGAGAATGATAGTAATCGAATAGTATTTAATGAGTTTACTAAAAAAGCAGTTTTGGATTCTTTAGCTAATCCAAGAAAATTAGATTCTGATTTATTTAATTCTCAACAAGCAAGAAGATTACTGGATCGATTATATGGATTTCAAGTAAGTCCTGTACTCTGGAAAAAAGTAAAATATAATACTTCTGCAGGAAGAGTTCAATCGCCAGTATTGCAATTTGTTATAGAAAGAGAAGAAGAAATTGAAAAATTCAACCCTGAAGACTTTTGGAATATATTAGTTGACTTGAAATATAAAAAGAGTAACCTAGCTTCTTATTTAAATGACCCCAAATCTAATAAATTAGCAAGATACAGAATTTTTGATAAAAATAAGACTTACGAAATTATTGAGGTTCTAAAAAATAATATTGGAATAGTTAAAGAAGTTAATACAACTAAAAGCTTCAGATCCCCAAGAGCTCCGTTTATTACAAGTACATTGCAACAAGAAGCTAGTCAAAAATTAGGAATGTCGCCTGATGCTACTATGAGTTTGGCTCAACAATTATTTGAAGGAATTGAATTAGAAGCAAAAGGATCAGTTGGATTAATAACCTATATGAGAACAGATTCTTTTACTATTACACAAACTGCTATGAATACTGTCAGATCATATATTAAGGATCAATATGGACAGAATTATCTACCTGAAAAACCTAATATTTATAAAAACAAGCAAAGATCACAGGAAGCACATGAATGCATAAGACCCACAGATGTTGCTATGTCTCCAAAGAAACTTAAAACATTAATTTCTAGTGATAACGAACGATTATTAAAATTATATGAAATAATTTGGAAAAGATTTGTTTCATCTCAGATGGAGAAAGCAATTTACGACGTAAGTAAAGTAAATATAATATGTGAAAAAAAATATCTAGATGAAGAATTAATATTTAGAATAGAAAATTGGGTAGTTAATTTTGATGGATATTCAGTTTTGTATGGAGATGATAGAGAAAAATCAGAAGATGAAGTGGGAACGGAATTTAGTTTTAAAGTTGGAGAAAAAATCAATATTAACAATGTTAAATCTAAATATGATCATACGAAACCTCCTCCAAGATTTAATGAAGCAATGTTAGTAAGAAAAATGGAACAAGAAGGTATCGGCCGCCCAAGTACATATGCTAATACAATCAAAACGAATTTAAAGATATATTTAGAGAAAAAAGAATCTAGATTGCATCCTACAAAATTAGGTAGAGCTATTTCGAAATTTTTGAAGCAGAATTTTTCAACAGAAGTAAGCCCAACATATACTATTGATATGGAAGAAAAATTAGATTTAATTGCAACTGGTGATATGAATTGGCAATTGCTTTTAAATGATTTATATATCAAACTTGAGGAAAGTATTAAGAATGCTCTTGAGCAAGAAAGAGTTCCAAAAGAAGAAATCGAAGAGTATTCTGACGAACATTGCTCCGAGTGTGAAAGTCCAATGATAATAAGAGCCTCTAGATTAAAAGGTACAAAATTTTTAGGCTGTTCTGCATTTCCAACGTGCAAAAACACAAAAGCTATAATTGTGGAATTAGAAAACAGTTGTGCTGAATGTCGAAATGGTAAATTAAGGCAATTACAAGGTTCTAAAGGGAGTGTGTATTATGGTTGCTCCGATTACCCTAAGTGTAAATTTTCATCTAAGTATGAACCAATCGATCACCAATGCCAAGACAAGGCATGTGCTGCTCCAACTCAATTTATTAGAGGTAAAAAAATGCAATGTTTATTATGCAAGGCATTTAATGAATTACCAGAGATAATTAAATCAAATAATTAAAAAACATGAAATCTTATAATCAAACAGAATTAGAAGATGCTATACATAAATTTATATTATATTGCAGTAATTATAGAAACTTATCACCATATACGATTAGAAATTATAAAAATGATTTATTAGGATTTGACAATTTTCTTAGAACTGAAAAGAAATATCATATTGATGATTTAGATAGATCTATTGTTAGAAAATATATAAAACATTTAAATAATTTAGACTATAAACGATCTAGTATTAATAGAAAATTAAGTGTTTTGAGAGTTCTATTCAGATATATTTCAACAAATTCTGAATTTGGGAATAAAGATTTAATAATGTTTGGAAAAAGTAAATCGAATCGAAATTTACCTAAAATATTGAATAATAGGCAGATGAAAGACATTCTTGATTCTGTTGATATATCTACTTTCTTAGGACTTAGAAATAGGACTTTACTAGAACTAATGTATTCTACAGGATTGAGAGTTTCAGAACTTTCGTTTATTAATAAGGAAGATATACTTAATTTGCAACAAATCAAAATAATTGGGAAAGGGTCGAAAGTTAGAGTAGTATATATTAATGACGAATCAAAAAAGTTTTTAGATAATTATCTGAATATAAGGAATAATAAAAATACTAAAACTGATTCATTATTTATAAATAAATATGGAGAAAGATTGTCTGTCAGATCAATTCAAAAAATTGTCAAAAAATATGGAAATAAAGCAGGGTTAGATCTGTCTTTGCATCCTCATATGTTGCGACATACTTTTGCAACACAAATGTTGTCTAATGGAGCAGACCTAAGAACAGTTCAAACTTTATTAGGACATGCAAAAATTTCAACCACACAGATATACACACACGTAGCAAATAAAGACATGGAAAAATCTTATTTTAATTTTCATCCTAGAGTAACTCCAAGATGAAAATATTAGTTATAAATGGACCTAATCTTAATATGCTTGGTAAGCGGCAACCAGAAATTTATGGAAAGGAAGATTTGGAATCTATAATTAATGATTTGAAATCATATGCAAGTAACTATTCAATTGATATTATATCTTTTCAATCTAATCATGAAGGTAAAATAGTTGATATGATTCAAGAATCTGAAAATCAATATGATGGGTTAATAATAAATCCTGGAGCTTTAAGTCATTATAGTATATCTATTAGAGATGCTATTGCGTCTGTATCTATTAGAGTTGTGGAAGTACATATATCTAATATTTTTGCTAGAGAAGATTTTCGAAAGCATTCTGTAATATCAGATGTTTGCGATTCATCTGTTATTGGCCTTGGAACAAAAGGATATAAATTAGCATTAAATAATTTTATTACCTATGAGGAGTAAATATTGTCATTAGCATATAACGAGTTAAAAAAAGGAATGGCATTAGATATAGATGAAAAACCATGTATTTTACTGGAGCATTCACGTTCAAAGAAAGATAGAGGCGCCCCGGTTATTAAGATGAGGTATAAAGAAATCATATCAGGCAAAGTTTTATCAAAAACTTTTTCTGGTTATGACATAAAAATTGAAGCTGCTGAAATAGAGAGAATAGCTGCAACTTATTTGTATTCTGATCAAGATAATTATTATTTTATGAATCAGAGTAGCTATGAGCAGATAAAATTAGATAGAAATATGTTGTCTGATTATATTAATTTTCTTGTTGATCAATTAAAAATTGACTTATTATATTATGAAAACAACCCTATTTCAGTTGAACTACCTAATTCGGTTGAAATAAAAGTAGTGTCTACTGATAACGCTGTAAAAGGAGACACTACACAAGGAGCAACAAAAAAAGCTATTTTAGAAACGGGATTAGAGATAAATGTTCCATTATTTATATTGAATGAAGATTTGATTAAAATTGATACGAGGACTTCTGAATATATAGGTAGACTTTGATATGAATAATATTTTTGAAGTCTCTAGCCTATTAGACAATATTAATACTTTATTTAATAAAAACATTTATCTTAAAGATATTTGGATAAAGGGAGAAATCACAGATTTAAAAGAAGCAGCCTCTTCGGGGCATAAATATTTTCAACTTAAAGATGAAAAAAGTTTGTTGAAATGTGTGTTTTTTAAATTTTTACAAAAAAGATCTGATATTATTGAGGATGGAGATTTTGTATTAATGAACGGCGAGATGGAGATTTACCAGCCTCGAGGAGATTTAACATTAAAAGTTAAATTTGTAAAAAAAGAAGGTATTGGAGATATATCTAAAGAAATTCAAAATTTGCGAAAAATTTTAGAAAATGAAGGCCTTTTTGATAGAAGTAGAAAAAGAATTTTACCCAAATACCCAAAATCCATAGCTGTTATTACTTCTCCAAATTCATCTGCTTGGGAGGACATTAAAAAAACCATTCAAACTAGATACCCTTTGGTTAAATTAAATTTGATTCCTACTGTAATGCAAGGAGATAATTGTGCTGACGATGTTGTGAATTCAATTAATTATGTAAATTCATTAGACTTCGATGACATAATATTGATTTCTAGAGGCGGAGGATCTGAAGAAGATTTGATGCCATTTAATTTAGAGAACATTGCAAGATCAATATTCTCTTCTTCTATTCCAATAGTTACTGGGATAGGTCATGAAGATGATTTTACAACTGCGGATATGGTAGCTGACCACAGAGGATTAACACCAACTTCTGCCGCTCAAATGATAGTTCCGAATATTATAAACATCAAAGAATATCTTATGCAAACATTAGCAAACATTAGCAAACATTTAGAATTTAAAATTCAGCTTAAATCTCCGATATTAAAAAATATTAATGATAATTTAGATACTTTATATCAGAAAAATATAGAGAATTATTTACAAGAAATTGATAGATATGATTCTGAATTAATAAATAATTTAAAAAATAAGATAAATATTCAAGAATCAAAATTGGAATATGCGAATAATTCTTTAGAAATTTATAATATTAAACAAATGTCAGAAAGAGGATTTAATTTAATTGAAAATATCGACGGAAAAATAATCAAAACAATCTCAGATGTTCAAATAAATGAACAAATAAAAATAATGATGTCTGATGGTACTTTAGATTCAATTATTAAAAGTAAAACTAAGGAGTAAATTATGAGTAAAAATGAAAAATATGTTGATTTTGAGAATGATATCAAAACACTAGAAAAAATTATTTCTGATTTGGAGAATGACGAACTGTCTCTATCTAAAACTATGGAATTGTATGAAAAAGGAAAATCTTTAATACAAAAATGTAATAAAATTCTTGATGACGCTAGATTAGTTATAAAAGAACATGAAAATTTTTAAAGTAATAATTTAAAGTGAATTTGTATATTAAAAATCGCCCAATATATGTTTATCTTTTATTAATTAATTTTTTTATTTGGTTATTTTCTGAAATGATTTTTGGAGGATCAACAAAAATTCTAATTAATATTGGAGCAAATTACGGGCCATATGTTAAGAATGGAGAAACATGGAGATTGCTAACTTCTATTTTTTTGCATTCAGGAATTTCTCATCTTATATTCAATTCAATTGCATTGCTTGCGTTTGGTAATTTAATTGAAACAATATTTGGTAAACGAAATTTTTTAATTTTATACTTATGTTCTGGAATATCGGGTAGTGCACTAAGTGTTAGTTTTAATTCTAATATTATTTCTGTAGGCTCTAGTGGAGCTATATTTGGAATGTTAGGAGGATTGATAATATATTATTTTTTTATGAAAAAAGTTAACCCAGATTATGCTAAAAATAATCTTTATGGACTAGGATTAATGTTATTAATAAATTTATTCTATGGATTGTCCTCCAGTAGAATAGATAATTGGGCTCATTTAGGTGGATTGTTAGGTGGGATGTTTTGCTCCTTTGTTCTAATAAATTTTAATTTAAATAGCTTTTCATTAGGTATATTTAATGTTTCTAGAATTCACTCAAATTATAAAAGAATTTATATTTTCTTAAGTTTTTTTATATGGAGTTGTATAATATTTTTATTAGTTAATATATAAAAGAAAATTATAAGTGTTAAAAATAGGCTGGTTTTCCACTGGAAACGGGAAAGGATCTTTAGGTTTTATAAGATTTTTTTTGGATTATGTTAAAGAAAATTCATTAGATATATCTTTAGAATATGTCTTTTGTAACAGAGATTATAATGAATCAGAAGGTAGTAATGAATTTCTTGATTTTCTGAAAAATAACAACATAAAGACAATAACTTTTTCTTCGAAAAAATTCCTAGAAAATAGTACAAATAAAACATTTTCAGAGTGCCGGGCAGAGTACGATATAAAAGTACAAGAATTAATTAGTAATTATGATACAGATATTATAATCATGGCTGGGTACATGTTGATTTTAAGCTCGTTTTTATGTAACAACTTCAACTTTATCAATTTACACCCTGCTCTACCAAATGGGCCAAAGGGTACATGGACTGACGTCATCAAACAACTTATTTGTAATAATGCGTCAGAATCAGGATTAAATGTACACATTGTTAATGAGAAATTAGATGCAGGAACCAGCTTGGGTTATTGTAGATTTTCTATAAAACATAATATGAAAAATGAATGGAATGAATATAATAAATTAGTTAATAGTATAAGCAGTATAGATTTTGAAAATTTAACCCTTTTTAATAGTATTAGAAATAAAATACTAGATAGAGAAAGAATATTGCTATTGCTAGTTATTAACGATTTTGTTAACAATAAAGAAAAATTATTTCATTTATATAAGGCCAATCAAAAATCTAGTTACAAGACTACAGACTTCAGTAAAGAAGTCGAAGGTTCTTTAAGCTGATTTAGATAATAAATCGTTATATTTTATTTTTGTGTTATCTTTATCATAAATGAGGAAATTATTTTTTTCATTTATTGAGCTTTCAGTGACTATTATTTTTGCAAGTAATTTTTTACCAGGTAATTCATACATTGCATCAATTAATGTTTCTTCTAGTATAGATTTCAGCCCTCTTGCTCCAGTACCTCTTTGAATTGCAAGTTTAGCTATTTTTTGCAATGCGTTTTTTTCGAATTCTAATTTCAAATCATCCATTGAAAAAAGAGTTTTATATTGCTCAACAAGTGAATTTTTAGGTTGTGTTAGGATATCATATAAATGATCTTCACTTAATTCATGTAATTGAGCGATGACTGGTAATCTTCCAACAAATTCTGGGATAAACCCAAACGATAAAAGATCTTCGTTACTTGCAAGATGATCAGTTTTTTCAGATTCCTCTGTATTATCTGATTGGAATCCAATAGATTGGAAGTTTGTTTGAACTCTTTTGCTAACGATATCTTCTATCCCTTCAAAAGCTCCACCTACAATAAATAGGATATTATGTGTATTAATTTGTAAGAATTCTTGATCAGGATGTTTACGTCCGCCCTTAGGAGGAACATTAGAAGTTGTTCCTTCAATTATTTTTAATAATGCTTGCTGCACTCCTTCGCCAGAAACGTCTCTAGTTAATGAAGGGTTTGCAGATTTCCTTGTTATTTTGTCAATCTCGTCAATATATATTATTCCTTTCTCAGCTTTTTGAATATCGAAATCTGCTGCTTGAATTAATCTAAGCAATATGTTTTCAACATCTTCACCAACATATCCTGCTTCAGTTAATGATGTTGCATCTACTATTGCAAAGGGGACATCTAGAATTTTAGCTAAAGATTGTGCTAATAAGGTTTTACCTGATCCTGGAGGGCCAATGAGTGCTATATTAGATTTTTCAATTGAAATATCTAATTTGGAAATTTTATGGGTATTAACTCTTTTATAATGATTGTATACAGAAACGCTTAAGATTTTTTTTGCTGTATCTTGCCCAATAATAAATTTATCTAATTCAGATTTTATGGAAATTGGGTAACTTATTTCATTAAGAAATTCTTCATTAGTATATTTGCTTATTTCTTTGGTTTTCGAATTTGAAAGCATGTCAGAGCAAAGTTTGACACATTGGTCACAAATAAAAACTTTTTCTGGACCTGCTATGAGCCTATTAACCTGTGTTTGGGTTTTTTTACAAAAAGAACAAACGTATTTATTAGTATTATTATCCAAAATATCCTCGGGTTAGTTATTATTTAAAACTTCGTCGATTAGTCCGTAATCTTTAGCTTGTTCAGCAGTAAGATAATAATCTCTATCAGTATCTTTGGCTATTTTTTCATAAGGTTGCCCGGTTGAGTCAGAAATCATTTGTCTTACTTTATCATTTAGTCGAAGCATTTCTCGTGCAGCTATTTCCACATCTGACGCTTGTCCTTGTGCTCCGCCTAATGCTTGATGCATATGGATTGTTGAATTTGGGAGGGCATATCTTTTACCTTTTGTGCCTGAAGTAAGTAATACAGTTGCCATGCTTGCCGCAAGCCCTACACATATTGTAGAAACAGGAGGGCGAATCAGATTCATAGTATCTAATATTGCAAACCCAGCATTTATAACTCCTCCAGGAGAATTGATATAAATACTTATGTCTCTTTGAGGATCTTCTCTATCTAAATACAATAATTGAGCGACTAATAAATTAGCAACTTGATCATTAATAGGAGTACCTAAGAATATAATTCTTTCTTTCAATAAAAGAGAATATATATCAAATGCCCTTTCACCTCTTGCGCCACTTTCAATAACCATAGGTATAATATTTTTAGGATCTTGTATCATGTTTTTTCCTTATTTTTAAGATAGGTTTGTAATTTTCTTATAAATTCTATTCTTATTCAATGTTTTTCAAGGTTAGTTCAAATAAAAATTTTGAAGCTTTTTCTAGTTTTAATCTATATTCTGATTCTGCTCTTAATTCGTCTTTTGAAAGTTGAGTTCCTTGGCTATTTGTTGATTTTTGATTTACTAATAGTTGAACTGTATCAACAATTTCTTTGTCCGTAGGTTCAATATTGTTTTGTTTACATACTTCCAATAATAGAAAAGTTCTATTTAATTTTGAAATAGTATCAGTATTTATAGTATTTTTTGTTTCATCTAAATTTTGGTTGTTTTTATTTAGATATTCTTCAAGAGACATTTTAAATTGTTTGGATAAATTTTCAAGATTTTGAATTTCAGACTCCGTTTCTCTTTCTATAATTAGAGGTGGAATTTCTATTTTTGAAATTTCTACTAATTGATTAATAGAAATATTTGTATATTCGGTTTCAGTTTGTTGTTTGTGAGTTTCTTCCAAACTAGTTTGGATTTTTTTTCTTAATGTTGCTATTGTTTTGATTTCATTGTTAGATACCATTTTTGCGAATTCAGCATTAAGTTTTGGAGTATTTGGACTTTTAACAGAATTGATCGTTAAATCAAACAGTCCTTTTTTATCAGCAAGTTCTTCAGAAGGGTGTGTTTTTGAAATTTTCAATTCAATAGAATTGTTATCTCCAGATTTTAGACCAATCAAGTTTTTGATTAAACCAGGGGCAAACTCATCATTCTGTTCTTCGAGAACTATATCTGTATTAGGTTGATTGAGTACTTCGGTTTCTTTTATTTTGATTATAATATTTATATTTACAAGATCACCTGCTTTAGATTTTTTTTCTACAGGTGTCCATGTTGTGAATTGTTTTTGAAGATTTGCAATTTGCTCATCTATTAATTTATCAAAATCTGGGTCTGATATTTTATCGAGTTTAATTTTACTTATATCTCCTATCTCAATTTTGGGTTGTAATGGTAGAGTGATTTTAAATTTGATTGGGCTAATATTGAGCAATTCTATTTTAGGAGTCATATATGATTCTAATTCAGATTCTTTTATGGCTTCTGAAGTTTTGTCGGATATTAAATCTTCCATTGCTTCGGATAATAGAGATTCTTTTCCGTACTGAGATTCAATGATGCCATAAGGCGCTTTCCCTTTTCTAAATCCAGGGATATTAATTTTTTTGACAAGTTTTTTATATCCGATTTTATAATAAGGAGCTACGTCAGATTCGTCTAAATCTACATCTAGTATTATTTGTCTTTCTTTTTCTTTATTTTGTTTAAATTTCATTATTTTACATACTATTAAATTTGATTATTCTACATATTATAAATCAAAATCCTTATATTTCTAAGGTGTATAAACTGATTGATTGGTATAAACTAAATATTATATAAGAGAGTTATTAAATAATTATGATTTCTTTAAAAGATTATATAAATCAAAATTCTGCCAATTCTGATCAAGATAAAGCAATATTTGAAATAATAAATAAAATATCTGATGGCGTGATTCAAATATCAAAACTCCTTTATGGAATTAACTCGCTTGATTTGTTTGGGAAATATGGAGGGGAAAATATACATGGAGAAGAAGTGGAAAAATTAGATTTGCTTGCTAATGATATATTTCTTGAGAATTTTATTCAGACAGAATATATTTCAGCTGTAGTATGTGAAGAATTAGATGATATTAAACAGATTCATGGGCATGATGATTCTTATTTAGTTATGATGGACCCACTTGATGGGTCTTCTAATGTAGATGTTTCAGTTAGTATTGGCTCTATTTTTGGTGTTTGGGAAAACAATTTTGATTATTCTGATTTCAAATCATACAAAGGATCTAATTTGAAAATGTCTATGTATGCAATATATGGCCCGAATACGATTTTAGTTATTGGATATGATTCTAAAGTTATTTCTTTTATTTTAGACTCCGAGTCTAAATTCGTAATGTTGGATCAAAATATTAAATTACCACTCAACCCTAAATATTATAGTACTAACTTAAGTAATAATAAGAATTGGTCCAAAGATATACAAGAATATGTTGATACTCTTAGAATTAATGAATCTTTGACACAAAGGTACGTAGGTTCATTAGTAGTTGATTTTCATAGAAACCTCTTAAAAGGGGGGATTCATTTAAATCCTAAGAATGTGAGAATGAACAAATCTAAATTAAGATTAATGTATGAAGCAAACCCATTGGCATACATCATTAACATTGCAGGTGGAAAATCTTTTTCTGAAGGTGTTGACACATTAGAATTGGAACCTGAAGGTATACATCAAACAGTTTCATTGATTATAGGCAATGCGAATTTGACAAAAAATATAGAATAAAAGAAGGAGTTATATTATGGACAAAGATCAATTATCAAGTATTGCGAAAAAATTAGTGGCTCCAAAAAAAGGGATATTAGCTGCAGACGAGAGTAATCCTACCATTGAAAATAGATTTGATTCAATAGGTGTTGAATCAAATGAAAACAATAGAAGAGATTATAGAGATATGCTTTTTTCCACAAAAACTGTAAATGAATATATAAGTGGTGTGATTTTATATGAAGAAACTTTATATCAAAAAAATTTGAAAGGAGAAATGTTATCTTCATTATTGCAAAGTAAAGATATAATTCCTGGGATAAAAGTTGACAAGAGTGCAAAAGATTTCATAGGATTCCCTGGAGAAAAAATTACTGAGGGATTAGACGGGTTATTTGAACGGATGAAAAAATATTATGAAGATGGAGCTAGGTTCAGTAAATGGAGAGCTGTAATAACAATTGGTGACCAAATCCCTTCAGCTCAATGTATAGAGTTTAATTCTATATTATTAGCTAGATATGCAATTGCTAGCCAGGAAGCAGGATTGGTTCCCATAGTCGAACCAGAAGTGTTAATGGATGGAAATCATGATATTTATACTTGCAATAAGGTTACTTCAGCTACTTTAGATGAAGTGTTTAAACAATTAAATCAACAAAATGTATATTTACCAGGTATTTTATTGAAACCAAATATGATTTTATCAGGGAAAGATTCAATCAATAGAGCTGATAAAAACAAAGTAGCTAAAATGACAATTGATTGTTTAAAAAAACATGTCCCTACAGAGGTTCCTGGAATTATCTTTCTCTCAGGAGGGCAGTCTGATAGTGAATCAATTGAAAATTTAGATTCGATAAATAAATTAGCAAATGATAAAACCCCTCCATGGGAATTAAGCTTTTCTTACGGCAGAGGCTTACAAACTTCAACTTTGAAAAAATGGGCTGGACAAACTAAATATATTAAAGATGCTCAAGAAGAATTTATTGATAGATGCAAGCAAGTATCTTTGGCTAGAGAAGGTCTTTTAAAAGTTTGATGGATATTTTAATTGCTACTAGAAATAAAGGTAAAATCGCTGAAATTTCTAGGTTTTTTCAAAAAAAAAAGTTAAAATTCATGATTTGAATTCTCTTAATATAAATTCAAGTCCTGATGAGCCGTATAATTCATTTATGATGAATTCGTTTTATAAAGCAAATTATTATTCTCAATATACAGGAATGATTACTTTGAGTGACGATTCTGGATTAGAAGTAGATTGTTTAGGCAATCAACCAGGAGTATATAGCGCAAGATATGGAGGGGCAGATTTGTCAGATAAAGAAAGAAATGATTTTTTGATTTCAAATTTACCTGTAGATGAAATTAACCTTAAAGCGAAATTCAAGTGTGTTATAACACTTTATCTCAAGAATAGATGGGTAATGTTTTTTGAAGGTTCTTTTAGAGGCAATATAAGTAGGGTTCAAAAAGGAACTCAAGGCCATGGGTATGACCCAATATTTTATGTGCCAGAAAAATCTAAAACATTTGGAGAATTAGATATTTCTGTGAAGAACCTAATTAGCCATAGAGCGAAAGCATTGAATAAACTTTCAAAATTTATTGATGATAATTTCAACTTATAGATTTATAATTAGATTTAATAATTATAAATCTGTTAACAAATTAATTTATTGAATAACCTATTAAAATTCATTGAATTTATTTATGAATATGTATATTGTTTTGTACTATGAATATAAGAGATAAATTGAAAAGACCTATCAAGGATTTAAGAATATCTGTAATTGACAAATGTAATTTCAGATGTCCTTACTGCATGCCTAAAGATATATTTGGAGAAAGGTATCAATTTTTAAAAAATGATGAACTGCTATCATTTGATGAAATATACAATATAACGAATATTTTTTCTAAAATAGGGGTAGAGAAACTAAGAATCACAGGCGGAGAACCTTTGTTGCGAAAAGAATTACCTGTTCTTATTCAAAAATTGAAATCAATTGATAATATAAAAGAGATAGCATTAACAACTAATGGATTTTTGTTAAAAAAACATGCTAAAGATTTAAAAGAAGCAGGAATGGATAGATTGACTGTAAGTTTAGATTCTTTGAATTCCGAATCGTATAAAAAATTAAATGGACAAAATTTAGATTTGGATCGTACATTAGAGGCAATTGAATACTCGAATTTGCTAGGATTCGAAAATATAAAAATTAACTGTGTAGTTATGAAGGGAATTAATGAAAATCAAATTATTGATTTAGCTGAATTTGGTAGAAAGAATAATATAATAGTTAGATATATTGAATATATGGATGTAGGAAATATAAATGGATGGAAACCAGAACATGTTGTTAGTGCAAAAGATATTATAAATATTATTGAAAAAAAGTATAAATTAACTCCTTTAGATTCAAATTACTACGGAGAAGTTGCTTCGAGATATGGGTTTTCAGATGGGTTAGGTGAGATAGGAATTATATCGTCTGTTTCAAAACCTTTTTGTTCTGATTGTACCAGATCTAGAATTACTGCTGATGGACAAATGTATACATGCTTGTTTACAAATTCAGGACATGATTTGAGAACTGCGATAAGATCTGAAAAATTAGATGATTTCGAGCAATATGTAAAATCGATATGGGAAAACAGGACTGATCAATATTCTGTTTTAAGATCAAAAGGTAAGCTTGAATCAGATAAGGTTGAAATGTTTAAAATAGGTGGCTAAAAATGGAAGAAAAACAATTTAGCATAGAAGATTTTGTGCAATATTCGGATTCTAAAAAATTTATTATTTATACCGATGGGTCGTGCATACCAAATCCTGGGCAAGGTGGTTGGGCATATGAAATTAGAGATCAGGATGAGAATAAAATTATTGAATCAAGCGGAGCGGACAAAAGTACAACCAATAACAAAATGGAATTAACTGCGGTGATTAAAGCGTTCGAAGACGATGTTATTCCAATTGATTCTAATGTTGTTATTAAATCTGATAGTCAATTGATTATAAATACTATGACTAAAAATTGGAAAAAGAAAGAAAATATTGAATTGTGGGATCAATTAAGCAATATAATAATTAAAAAAAATCTGAAATGTAATTGGAAGTGGGTAAAAGCGCATGCGGGGATTGAAGGCAATGAAAATGTTGATAAAAAAGCTAATACACAAGCTAGGATGACTCACTTGTCCAGCAATGGTGATGTGAATATGGTTGATGTTTCCGATAAAAAAAAGACAATTAGAATTGCTAAAGCGACATCTAAAGTAATTATGTCTGAAGAAGCATTTCATATGGCTCAAAACAATAACTCTAAAAAAGGCAATGTTACAGCTACGGCAAGAATAGCTGGGATTCAGGCGGCTAAAAAAACACATGAGTTAATCCCACTTTGTCACCAGATTAATTTAACAAACGTTGAGATTGATTTTGAATTAGATGTAAGTCTAAACTCCATTTCAATTTTTTCAGAAGTTAAGTGTAATAGTTCTACGGGAGTAGAAATGGAAGCGTTAACTGCAGTTTCAGTGGCATCTTTGACTATATATGACATGTTAAAATCTGTTGATAAAAAAATATTAATTAATGAAATTCATTTGATTTCGAAATCTGGTGGGAAAAGTGGTGATTTTAAATTTTAAAATCAAATACCCTTATGTTTAAATTATTAATTGGAATTGGTAATCCGGGTAGAAAATACAATAATACTCGTCATAATATTGGATGGGAAGTTATAGATGCATTTAATAAAATCATAGAATCTGAGAATGTCTATAAAAACAAAGAATATGAAATTAGCAAAGGTATATATAATCATTTAGAAATATATACCATGAAATCATTAACTTATGTTAATAATTCAGGTCCCCCATTAAAAAAAGTAATCAAAAAATTAAACTTAAAAATTGAAGAAATACTTATTTTTGTAGATGATATAAATTTACCTCTTGGTATAGTCAGATTGAAAACAAACGGGAGTGCAGGCGGGCATAATGGTCTCAAATCAATTTTTAATGAAATGCAAACTCAAAATATAGCGAGATTAAGGCTAGGGGTTGGAGTTAAAGAGATATATAATCATGAATTAATTTCTTTTGTATTAGGGAAATTTAAAAAAACTGAATACAAATATGTAGATGGAATGATTAAAGAGTGTTTACTAGCTTTGGATAATATATTTCAAAATGGAATAGTTAAAGCTATGGAATCTACCAATAGAAAAAGCAGGTGAAATAATTGGAAAACATTGATAAAAATTTAATTGGAAAGCTGTCAGGATTAGTGAAATTAAATTTGAATGATCAAGAAATCAAGAAATTATCTGTAGATTTGACTGATATTTTGAGTAGTTTTAGTAAATTAAACAGCATTAATTTAGATAATTTCAATGAATTTGATGATAGTTTAAAAGAAAATAATCAGACAAGAGAAGATCAATCTGAACCATCTTGGGATAAAGAAAATATATTGAAGAATGCCCCAAATCATAATGGAGATGAATTGTTTATAGAGCTTGTTTTGGGAGAAGAATAAATGTTAAATAGTTTGCATAACAAAGGTATAAAAGAGTTAAGTCTATTATTATCTGATAAAACAATTAGTTCAGTTGAATTAGTTACATATTTTTTTGACAGAATAGATAAATACGAATCTCAAATTCATTCATTTATTTCTATGGATAAAGATTATGCTATAGATAAAGCAATACAAGCTGATAAGCTCATTCACAGAAAAGAATCTAATATTATAACTGGAATTCCTTATATGGTGAAAGATAATATATCAACCAAGCACTTCGAAACAACTGCAGGATCTAAGATCTTAGATGGTTTCTCTTCCAATTATGACGCTACTGTAGTAAAGAATTTAAATGAACATGGGGCTATATTGATTGGGAAAGGAAATCTAGATGAATTTGCTATGGGTTCATCAACAGAAAATTCGGCTTTTGGGGCAACTAAAAATCCGTGGGATTTAAGCCGTGTTCCAGGTGGAAGTAGCGGAGGCCCTGCAGCAGCTGTAAGTGCAGGATTTAGTGTTTTCTCTTTGGGATCTGATACAGGTGGAAGTGTTCGACAACCAGCATCTTTGTGTGGGATCACAGGGCTAAAACCATCCTATGGGGCAGTTAGTCGATATGGGCTGATAGCATTTGGAAGTTCATTAGATCAGATAGGACCATTTACTAGAAATGCAGAAGATTCTAAATTAATTTTAGATATTATTTCTGGTAAAGATGAGTACGATTCAACATCTAGGGGATTGAGTTCGGAAATAATTGATGACGAAACAAATATATTGAATGGGTTAAAAGTAGGATTACCAAAAGAATATTTTTCAGAATATTTGGATGAAAAAGTTAAAGATAGCGTTATGGATTTTGTGTCTTTTTTATCAGATCAAGGCGCAGTGATAGAAGAGGTTTCATTACCTCACACAGATTATGCTCTTTCTGTTTATTATATTCTAGCTCCATCGGAGGCTTCTTCTAATTTGTCTAGATATGATGGGGTAAAATATGGTTATTCTGAAAACGAAGTTGATAATATGTGGGAAAGAATAGAAAAATCTAGATCTAATGGATTTGGATTAGAAGTTAAAAGAAGAATCATGCTAGGAACTTATTCTTTATCTTCGGGATACTATGATGAATACTATGGTAAAGCTGAGCAAGCTAGACAAATTATAAAATCTGAACTAAATGATATATTTACTAAAGTTGATATTTTAGTTACTCCAACTTCCCCATCTACTGCATTTAAATTAGGTGAAAAACTTAGCGACCCTATGGAAATGTATGCAAATGATATTATGACTATCCCTGCTAATATTGCTGGAATACCAGCAATATCAATACCGAGTAGCCAAGTAAATGGATTACCTGTTGGCAGCCAGCTGGTAGGACCTTATATGGGGGATGCAAAATTATTAGTAATAGCTAATCAAATTCAACAATTAACAGATTGGCATCTAAGTAATCCGCAGTTAAGTTAAATTTGGTATTTGTTAGGTATTTGACTAGGCCAGTCTAATACAGATTCTAAGTGATGGCTTATTTTAATCAGCTCTTTTTCTTGTTCCCATGGCGCAATTAGTTGCAATCCAATTGGAAGGCCTTGTTTGTCAAAACCTGAAGGGATATTAACAGCTGGTGCTCCTGACAAGTTAATAGGGAAACTATAAAAACAAAACCCCCATGAAGGATGTACTTTTTCTCCATTAATTACTTGCGGAGGATTGCCAATCTCAAATGCAGTTGTTGGCATAGTTGGAGAAGAAATAAGATCGTATGTTTGAAATAATTTTGCAAATGCTAGTTGTACTTTTTTGAGTGTTAATATTGATTTAGCATAATCAGTTGACGAAATATTCTTTGCATTTTCAAAAGCTTCTTGAGTGTACCATGCAAATTTATCCTTATTGTTTTTGTAATTTTCTTCATGGCCAATATATGTGCTAACGGAAAATATGTTAAACCATGCATCAAATATTTCTCCGAGATCTATCTTGATTTCTGTAATAGTATGCCCTGTTTTTTCTAATATGGACAATGAGTTTAAACATTTTTCTTTTATTTCATTACTTGGGTTCACATCTCCAAAGTTATTTACCCAAGCAATATTCAATTTTTCTTTAGAATGAGTTTCTTTATAGTATTCTTCAATAGAATAATCCCAAAAGTTATCTTCGAATTTAATAGGAGGACGATTCAAAGATGAAGGGTCTTCTGAGTCAAATCCAGTAATTATTTCTAACATTAGAGCAGAATCTTCTACATATCTTGTCATCGGTCCGTTTTGAGAAATCATATTATGGGTTGGGGAATTTTGCCTTGGTACTCTACCTTGAGTAGGTTTTATTCCAAAAATACCATTGTAACTTGAAGGAATTCTTATTGATCCCCCAGCATCTCCTCCCATAGCAATAGAACAAAATCCTGCTGCTACAGCACTTCCTGCTCCACCACTTGATCCTCCTGCCGATTTGTTTATGTTCCACGGTGTTCTGCAGTGATCTTTTAAGAAATTCTCCGTATGCCCCATCAATCCAAATTCTGGAGTATTTGTTTTTCCTAAAATAACAGGACCATGTTTTTTTATTCGCTTAAACACTAAATCATCAAGGTCCGCTACATTATTTTTAGTTAATAGAGAGCCAAATGTTGTTGGCATTCCTTTTATATGAGTTAAATCCTTGATCGCTATTGGAAGTCCAAATAATTTTCCACTAATATTGTTTTTAGAAATAGCTTCATCGCACTTTTTTGCAGATTCTAGGGCTTTTGTTGAATTAATATAAAGGAAAGAATTTAATTCGTGGTCATATTTTTCTATTCTGTCTAAGTATTCTTTTGTTAACTCATAAGACGAGATTTGTTTTTTATGAATAAGTTCGATTTGTTTTTTTGCTGAGAAAAAAATGGCGTCCATATTATAAGTACCCTCTTAAATTAGCTGTATGAATAACTCTGTCTAAACCTATAGATAATGCACTTAGTCTATAATTAATTTTTTTTGTATTTGATTTTTCATATACTTCCTCAAATGCTTTTGTGATGATTTTTTTCAATTCTGAATTTACTCTTTCAATTTCCCAATGATGTTGGTATAAATTTTGTATCCATTCAAAGTATGAAACAATTACTCCCCCAGAATTTACAAGCGTGTCAGGAAAAACATCGATATTTTTAGATTGTAATATTTCATCTGCTTCAGGTGTAACAGGATGGTTAGCTGCTTCAATGACATATTTACATTTGATATCATTTGCATTGTTTATATTTATTACTCTTTCAATAGCAGCAGGTACCAGGAAATCACACTTCAAATTTAACAATTCGTAATTGGTAATAAAATTTACATTTTTATAATCATCAAATGTCTTGTTTGAATCATAGTGTTTTATGAGTTCATCTATGTTTATACCATTATTGTTATGTATAGCTCCTGAAACATCGCTTACAGCTATGATTTTATATTTATTATCGTATGCAATTTTTGCTATCCATCTGCCAACTTGCCCAAACCCTTGGATTACTAGAGAATTGTTATTAGGTTCTAGATTGAATTTATTGCATATTTCATCAATAATATACACAACACCTCTTCCTGTGGCTGAATCTCTACCAATTGACCCCCCTAATTCAACAGGCTTCCCAGTTACAATTGCCGGGGTATATCCATGAACGGACCCATACGCATCCATCATCCATGCCATAGTTTGTGAATTTGTTCCTAGATCTGGAGAGGGTATATCAGTATTTGGACCAAGAAATTTGTCTATACTCAATGTGTATCTTTTAGTTAAATTAAGAAGTTCAGATTTTGATAATTTTGATGGAGATACCTGTATTCCGCCCTTTGCACCTCCAAATGGAATGTCTACCAATGCTGTTTTCCATGTCATTAATGATGATAATGCTTTTACTTCATTTTGAGTGGCGCCCGGATGATATCTTACTCCACCTTTGTAAGGCCCTCTTACTGCGTTGTGCTGAATGCGATATCCTGTAAAAACTTTTGTATTTCCATTGTCCATTTTAATAGGGCAACTTACAACAATTTCTCTCCATGGAGTAGTAATCATTTCAAGATTTCCATCTGAAACAGAGTTGGTTATATATTGAGAGGCTTCTGCAAGTTTAAGGTTAATTTCATCATATGGATTCATTTTACAGTTCTCTTTTTTAATAATAGATGTTCATGTTATGTCTTGAATTTTTTTTTTACAAGTACTAGAATATATTTTAAATATTGATCTGAAAATAGAAGTGGGTTTTGCCCACTTTTGTTTTTTAGAAATTGTTTTATTTATTTTTAAAATGATAGTTTAGTTATGAAAAGTAATTTTTTAATAGCATTAACACAATTGTCTGCTGAGCGGAATTTAGATAGAGATACCATACTATCTGCTGTTGAAGAAGCATTGTCATCTACGTTTAAAAAAGAAAGCCTTAAATCCGGGCAAAATATATCTGTAAAATTAGACACTGAATCTGGTGAATTCAATGTGTATGTGGTAAAAATTGTGGTAAAAACCGTAGAAGATCCTTCTAATGAGATTTCTCTATCTGATGCGAAAAAAATTAAGGGTTTGGATTTTTTACCGGAAATTGGAAGTAATATCCTTACAGGCAAATTGAATGGTGCCGGAGGAAGAATAGAAGCACAAACTGCAAAACAAGTTATATTACAGAGACTCAGAGAAGCTGAAAAAGAATTGATTCTTAATGAATTTCAAGGCAGAGAAGGAGAAGTGTTTTCGGTTACTGTAACAAGAGTAGATCAAAAAAAAGTATATGTTGAAATGGGTAGAGCTGAAGGAATACTTCCTATTCAAGAACAAATGTATTCTGAAAGATATCGAGTAGGCCAAAAGTTTAGAGTGTTATTAAAAAATATCTCAGACACACCAAGAGGCCCTGAATTAATTGTATCAAGAGCAGATACTATTTTACTGCAAAAACTATTCGAACAAGAAGTTCCTGAAATAGCGAATGGCTCGGTTGATATTATGTCTATAGCAAGAGAAGCTGGGAATCGTAGTAAAGTTTCAGTGGTTGCAAAACAAGAAGGTATAGATGCAGTAGGATCTTGCGTAGGATTAAGAGGAATAAGAATTCAAAGTATTGTGAGTGAGTTACAAGGTGAGAAAATAGATGTTGTAGAATGGAGTAATGACCCTAAAATTTTAATTACAAGCTCGCTTAACCCAGCACAAGTTACAAAAGTTGATTTGAATGAAGAAAAAAATATTGCCGTAGTATGGGTTCCTAATCAACATTTGTCATTGGCTATTGGAAAAGAAGGTCAAAATGCAAGATTGGCTGCGAAAATGACAGCTTGGAAAATTGATATTAGAAGTATTGATCTTGAACAAAAAGAAGAAAAAATTGATAAAGTTGAAAAAATATTTGATCCAGGAATTGGAAATGATGTTTTCAGAAAAACAGTTGATGATATTTTAGATGATGACGAATTAGAATATGAAGAAATTGAAGTTGCATCCGAGGTTGAAGTAGAAGCTGAAGTAGAAGCTGAAGTAGAAGCTGAAGTAGAAGCTGAAG
>JAPYRX010000008.1:0-82500 GCA_029936815.1 Dehalococcoidia bacterium | reverse complement strand
GAGCTAATAATCCAACAATAGGATTATCAATTTTCATTAGATCGCCTATTTTATCATCTACTGTACTTTCTCCCATTCCTAATACTTTAAGAGTCTCATATTCTATCTTTGTTTTAATAGAATATGATAGTATTAACTCTGGTAAAACCACATTTTCAAATAACCATTTCATTTCATGAGGTACACCTGGTAGAGCATAAATTATCTTATCCTTCCATTTGATAGAAAATGCAGGAGCAGTACCATTCGGATTATGTATCGCAGTTGCAGACTCTGGAATCATAGCTTGTTTGTCGTTATTTTTTGTTAATATAAACCCTCGTTTCCGAAACCTGTTCTCTATTTCTTCAATTAACTTTGGATCTTTATATAATGTCTTTCCTGTAACTTCCGAAATTGCTTCTCGTGTTAAATCGTCCTCTGTAGGGCCTAGCCCTCCACCTATAATAATAATTTCACTCGCAGAATTGTTTAATACTGATTTTATGATTTCAATATCATCCGCAATTGACACGTGTTGTACTGTCTCTATTCCTATATCATTCAATTTAGATGAAATCCAAGCAGAATTTGTGTCGATAGTTTGACCTAGTACTATTTCACTACCAAGTGCATATATTTCAGCTTTAGGCATGTTGCTCCTTTAAAAATGCATAGGGCAAAATGGTGTGATATTTTCCCTGAATGCATCATTTATAAAATTGATTATATTTGTATTTATTATTTTAATATTTTTAGATGCTATCAAATTATTTAAATTAAATGTACCTAGGTAAATTTCTGATAGTCCATTAATTGTAATTTCTATATCTGGTGACTCGTTACTTATTGTACAGATAGTTGAATTTTCACTTTCTGTATCTAGTAAGAATGTGTTGTTATTCTCATTAATTATAGAATCCTTTAACATGAAAATCATTTTACCTTTTTTGTTGTAATTTCTGCTCTTTAAAGCTTCAATCACGTTCACAATTCTAATCCATAACCCTGGTGTTATTCTTGAATTCAGATTCCCTGGCGACATTATTATTGATTCTAATATGTCATCTGAAGGAACTCCTTTAGCATATATAATCTCAACTAAATCAATGTTTAAACAAAAATCCCATAGTTTAATAGCAGCATCTATATTCAAATACATAATATCCCAAATATGTAAGGATGCTGGCATATTTCCTCCATCCTCACTACTATTTTCTATTGTATAAGTTACAAATCCAGCAGGGTTGTTATGATTGTATATGCCAACAAAGTAAGATGGTCCTGTACCTAAATGGTGTAAGATCAAGTCATTGATTCTTCTTTCAGCCCATTTTTGAGTTAATTTCATAACTCCCGGCCTTGATTTCATTAACTCATTATTTAAATCGGTAAATAATTTTATAGCTTCTTTTTTGTCTAAAAATTTTGCTTCAAAATTTTTGTTTACAACTCCAGGAATAAATTGAACATCTTTTTTAGAGATTTCATAGTGTTTTTCATGAGTTGGGGCGTAACCAAATCTACCATAAATAGCTGTTTCGGAAGGCCATAATATTGCTAAAGGTTCTTTATATTTTGAATAAAATTCATTAAGTTGTATATTCATCATTTCAGACAATATCCCTTGCCTTCTATGAGTCGGCTGAACACTAACGTAGGAAACAGCAGCAACATTAGCTGATTTATTGCCTGGCAATGATATAACTTCTGAAAATGAATTAGCAGTACCAATGATTTTGTCCCCACTCGATAATGCAATAGCTCTTTTGGGATCTGCAAGTTTTTCTAAGCGTTCTATGTAATATTTAGTTGGCTCTGATGTATACGCTATAGCTTCAGCTTTTGCAAAATCTTTTAAATTACTTTCATTTATTATTGCTCTTGTTAATTTATTTTGTTGGTTCAACTAGCAGTGCCTACATCTCATATTTTCATCAGAAAAAATTTCTTCATCATTCGATTTCAATATATTATAATCCAAAAGGATTCTTAATGCTTTTGACACACCGTCCAAATCGTATTCTTTCACTTTAGATTCTAACCATTCCAATTGATCTGATTCTAACTTAATATCAAACCCTATTTTTTCTGACATTTATTCTCCTTATTCTTTAATTGACAATTTTACTAATTCGTTATCATATTCGAATGGTAAATCAGGTAAATCATTTATATCAAAAAATCTCACATCTTTACATTCTTCTCCAATTTTAATATCCCCTGATTCATAATATGCTTTATAACAAAGAACTGTAACTTTTGAGTCTTCATTATAATTGGCTGTGATTAGCTTGTGTACTGTTATATTAATATTTGTTTCTTCAAATACTTCCCTAACTACAGCTTTTTCTGGTGATTCTCCAAAATTAACATAACCTGCAGGTAAACTCCATTTATTATAGTTTGGCATAATATCTCTTTTTACTAGTAAGATTGTATCTATTTTTATTACTACTGCTAATGCAGCTAATTTTGGATTTAAATATATAAAATTATTACATTTAATTGATGCACACGTTATTTTTTTATCTTTTTGATAATCTTGTTCAGCTATACATTTATTACAGTACATTTTTAATTAGAATGCGATGATTATAATTAATAATTATTTTACAATTAAATTATCTAATAATAAACATATTGAATTGTAGATGAAAAACGATTATTTGAAAAACATTCCAAGTATACAGAAGATATCTGAACAAAAAAGATTTGAAGAGTTTACTAAATTATTTTCAAGGAAAATAGTTATTAATGAACTGAGAATTTTACTTGATCAATACAGAGATGCAAAGAATTCAGCCCTTAATATAACAATGGAAATGATATTTGAAAACTTGCAGACTAATTTAAACGATTTAACAGATGATCACCCAAAACAAATCATAAATGTTTCAGGAGTTATATTACAAACCAATTTTGGAAGAGCTCCATTGTCTAAGCAAGCAATTAAAGCAATGAGCAATATTGGCTCTAATTATTCTAATTTGGAATATGATTTAGATGAAAACAAACGAGGTGGCAGGTTAAAAAAATTCAAGAAAATTATAAATAGACTGACTAAAGCTGAAAACGCATTAGTTATTAATAATAATGCAGCCGCGGTTTTCTTGGCATTGAGAGCTATTTGTAATAATAAAGAAGTGTTAGTGTCTAGGTCTGAATCTGTTGAAATTGGTGGTGGGTTTAGAATCCCAGATGTTTTAATTGAAAGCAATGCGATTTTGATCGATGTTGGGACTACGAATAAAACTTATGTAGAAGATTACGAATCTAAAATATCTGAAAATACTGGTTGTATTTTACTAGTTCATCAAAGCAATTTTAAAATAGAAGGATTTACATACAAACCAAATATAAAAGAAATCGTTGACATGGCAAAGAAAAAATCTGTCCCTGTTTTTTACGATTTGGGAAGTGGGTGTTTGATTGACACAAAAGAATATGGACTTGAGTATGAACCCACAGTGCAAGATGCTATTAGGGATGGAGTAGATTTGGTTTTTTTCTCAGGAGATAAATTGATTGGAGGGCCTCAGGCAGGAATTATTGCTGGGAAAAATGAATATGTTGAAATCATAGAAAAACATCCACTAACTAGAGCTTTAAGATTAGACAAAGTTTTATTGTCTGGATTACATGCTACATTACAACTTTATTTGAATGATCAATATCACGATATCCCATTATGGAATATCCTTTCTAAATCTAATATATATATATTAGATTTAGTTAATGATTGGAAAAACAAATTAAATCATAATGATATTTTCAGCGTAGAAAAATCGATGACTATGATAGGAGGAGGCAGTATTCCTGAACAGAGTATAAAGAGTTATTCTCTTATTATTAATTGCGATATGTTAAATATAACTGCAGGGCAATTAAATTTAAATTTCAAATCATATCCTACGCCAATGTTATCTAGAATTAAAAACAACAAATTATTTATAGATCCAATTACAATTCTTAATGATCAAGAAGAATTAGTTATTAAAATTATAAAACAAGAAATGAAAAAATTAGGAGTTATTAATTAGTTTGTCGAGGGACATGCTAACATAATCAATATCTTTCTTAGTCAAACCGTAATGTGGTACAAATCTCCAACGCTTACTACTGCTTCCTCCATTGATTCCTTTTTCTTTTAGTTTTGTTGAAATTTCTAGAGGATTATTTACATTTAGTTCGAAAAAAACTAAATTTGTTTGGACGCTTTCTACTTTTATATTTTCAATTAAAGATAATTTTTGTTCTAAATATATTGAAAGATCATGATCTCTTTTTATACTTTCTTCATAATTTTCAAGAGCAATCAAACCTGCTGCAGCTAATATTCCGGATTGCCTAGTTGTTCCCCCAATGGTTTTACGCCATTTTCGAACTCTTTCTATAAATTCCTTTGATCCGAGTACCAATGATCCTACAGGAGCACCTAATCCCTTAGATAAGCAAAATTGAACCGAATCAACATTCCTAGTAATTTCAGCAGGATTACTTTCTAATGCAATGCATGCATTGAATATTCTTGCCCCATCTAAATGTATTGGGACTTGTTTTTTTGATGCGATATTATTTAATTTTTCAAAATAATTCATACCTATCGCTTTTCCTCCACAACTGTTGTGTGTGTTTTCCACTGCAATAAGTTTTGCTTGAGCTAAGTGCACATCTTCATTTGATCCTTCATATGGATCTAATTCTTCTAAAATAGAATTTAAATTCATCGTCCCATCTGATTTGTTTTTTAAAACACAAGGAAAAACTCCACCTAATGATGCATATCCACCTAATTCATTAGTATAAATATGTGATTGATCGCCAAGAATAATTTGATCTCCTCTGTTACAGTGAGCTAGTATAGACAAAAAATTTCCCATAATACCACTTGATACAAAGATAGCAGATTCTTTTTGAAAAAGCTCTGCGCTTTGTTCTTCAAGTTTATTTACAGTTGGATCTTCTCCAAAACCATCGTTTCCTACTTCAGCATTGTACATTGCTTTTCTCATTTCAGGTGATGGTAATGAATAAGTGTCAGCTCTTAATTCTATATGAGATCTTTCTTGGAATTGATAAGGAGAATCTGTTGACATATCTATAATTCTTTAAGTGATTCTTCAAATATATTTAATGTATCATTAATATCTGATTCTTCGATTCCATAATGAGTTGCAAATCTCCATCTGAATCCAGCGTTCCCTCCAAGCACATTTCTTGATTGTATTTTTTCTTATAATAATCCAGGGTTTTTTATATTTAATTTGAAAAAAACAAGATTTGTTTGTACTTCTTCTACTGATATTTCTTTAAATTTATTCATGCCTTCAGAAAAAAGTTTTGCATTATTATGATCTTTACTGATTTGAGAATAATGATTATTCATTCCTACTATTCCTGCTGCAGCAATTATTCCTGCTTGTCTCATTCCACCACCAACCATTTTTCTCCACTTTCTAGCTTGAGAAATAAATTCTTTATTCCCTACAATAACGGATCCTATTGGAGCACCTAATCCCTTAGATAAACAAAAGGTTAATGAATCTACATTTTTAGTTAATTCTTTTACTGGCATTTCTAATGCAACAGATGCATTAAATATTCTTGCTCCATCTATGTGTAAATTTAGTTGATGTTTGTCGCATATTTGTTTTACAGAATCCATATATTCTTTTGATAAGACTTTACCGCCAACAACATTGGCAGTATTTTCTAAAGCTACTAATTTAGTAGGGGCTCTATGAATATCTATTGGCTCTATATTTGACTCAATTTCATTTAAATCTAGCGTTCCATCATCATTATTAGGTAATATTCTTGGAACAACTCCTCCAAGTGATGCAAATCCGCCGGCTTCTGCTCTATAAATATGTGATTGGTCACCAATGATGATTTGTTCACCTCTTTGGCAATGAGATAATATTGAAACCAAATTTCCCATTGTGCCTGTACTTACTAATATTGCATCTTCTTTTCCGAATACTTCGGCACTTAATCTTTCGAGTTCATTAACTGTTGGATCTTCTCCGTATACATCGTCTCCTAATTCAGCGTCGAAAATAGCTTGTTTCATTTCGGGAGTGGGTAAAGTTACTGTGTCACTTCTAAAGTCTTTCATATACATCTCACTTATTTAGATAGTTTAAAATTTTATTTTTTTCAATTGTGATACTTTCTTTAGAATTTCGCAACTTCAATTCAACCATATTTTGTTGAATTAATTTTTCACTTATTGTTATTCTTATTGGAAATCCTAAAAGATCAGCGTCAGAAAATTTGACTCCTGGAGATTCTTTACGATCGTCTAAAATCACACTTATCTTATTTCTTTTAAGCTCTTCGTATACTTGATCAGAATATGTTTTAATTGATGAGTTTTCATATTTCAAAGCTGTGATAATAACATGGTATGGAGATATACTTTTAGGAAATATAGGCCCGTTTTCATCATGATTTTGTTCTAATATAGCGGCAAGTAACCTGCCTGTTCCTATTCCATAACATCCCATTTCAATAGTAGATTTTTTACCGTTTACATTTAAGTAATTTGCTTCGAATTTTTCAGAATAAATAGTCCCTAGTTTAAATATATGGCCTACTTCAATTGCTTTTTTAAATAATAAATCTGAATTACATTTTATACATTTTCCTTCATTTGGAATAAGTGCAATATCTTCGACTACATCTGCCTTGAAATCTATGTCAATATTAATATTATTCATATGATAATCATGCTTATTAGCACCAGCAACAAAATTATTTGATTTAAGAATAGAATCATCTGCAATTGTAAATATATTATTACCTACTGGGGATGCTGAACCTGAAGGTATGTCGTGTTTTTCTAGTAGATTAGAATCTGCAGGAACTATTTCAGGATCTCCTAAAGCTCTTGCAAGCTTTAGTTCATTAACTTCATAATCTCCTCTAATAACAGCGCATATAAGTTTTTCTTTTGATTTATAGAACATTGCTTTTATTGTTTTATAATTTTCTATATTTAAAAAATTACATAATTCAGTAATTGTTTTCACCCCAGGTGTATGAATTTCATTTTTTTCGATTGAAGTGGATTCTTTTGTGTACTCTGTCTTATTAAAAGCTGCTTTTTCAGAGTTTGCTGAATAATTACAATTTGAACACATTACAATTCGATCTTCTCCAGCATCGGAAATCGCAACAAATTCATGAGAATCCTTACCTCCAATTGCCCCACTGTCCGCTTCAATTTTAATTACATCTAATCCACATCTATTATAAATATTTTGATATGCTTCAGAAAGTTTTTCGTAATTTTGATCTAGACCATTTTTATCTAAATCAAAACTATAAGCATCTTTCATTACAAATTCTCTAACTCTTAAAAGTCCTCCTCTAGGTCTTGGTTCATCTCTTAATTTCGTTTGGATTTGGTATATTAGTTGTGGTAGAGATTTATAAGAAGAGATAGTTTCTTTTACAATTGTTGTCAATAACTCTTCATGAGTTGGCGCCAAAACAAAAGGTTTTTTTCTTCTATCGGTTAAGGTAAATAATTCTTGTCCCATTGAATGTGATCTTCCTGATTTGTCCCATAAAGATTTGGGTTGTATGACAGGCATTCTTAATTCTTGCCCTCCAATTTTATCCATTTCATCTCTGATGATATTTTCAATATTTTTTAAAGCTTTCCAAGCTAATGGAAGATATGTATATATACCAGATCCTGCTTGATGGATCATGGACGATTTTATCATTATTTTGTGGCTTTCCAATTCTATATCCGATGGTGTTTCTCTAAGAGATTTGAAAAGCATTTTACTTAGTTTCATTTACTTGTATTTTCCATTTTTCTTATTTCATTTTCGAATTCTTTTAGCATGTTTTCTGAACTTACAATTTTTTCTTTTTTCCCTTTTTTAAATATTACTGCTTTACCTACGCCAGCAGCAATACCTAGATCAGCATCCTTAGCTTCTCCGGGGCCATTTACTTCACATCCCATCACTGCAATTTTCAATTTAGATTTAGATTTTTGAATTATTTTATCCACATCGTTTGCTAATTTTATGATGTCTACATCTGCTCTTGCGCAACCAGGGCATGAAACAAGTGTAATTCCAGATTGTTTTAAGTTTAATGCTTTTAAAATATTATTACCTGCTTTCACTTCCTCAATGGGATCATCACTTAATGATACTCGAATTGTATCTCCTATACCTTCGTACAAGAGCATTCCTATTCCTATTGCTGATCTTATTGATCCTGAATCTTTAGTCCCTGATTCAGTTACTCCTAAGTGTAACGGGTAGGGAACTAAATTAGATATTCCTTTATAAGCCTCTACAGTAGTTTCAATATCGAATGCTTTCATTGAGATTTTTATATCATAAAATTGTAAGGATTCTAAAATATCAATTTCCCATAATGCTGTTCTAATCATATGTTCAACCTGCGAATAGTTTGTCACACTACCATTTGAATTTTTTGGTAATTCTTCAACTCCCATTTTATGCCTAGATATACCTTTTGTTTTGCCAATTGATCCAACCGGAGGCAAGCTTCCAAAATTGACTCCTATCCGTATAGGAATATTTTTTAATTTAGCATTTTTAACTATGTCTGAAATTTTAGAACTATCTCTTATATTGCCGGGATTTAATCGTAATCCTTTTACTCCTGAGTTTATAGACTCTATTGCTAATTCATAATGAAAATGTATGTCTGCAATGATTGGGATAGGAGAATTTTTCACAATTTCTTTTAAGGCTATTGCGGATTCCATGTCTGGAACTGCACATCGAACTATATCACACCCAAATTCATGAAGATTAAATATTTGAGTTAAAGTTTTTTCTACATCTGTTGTGGGCGTTTTAGTCATTGATTGTACTGAAATAGGAGAATTACCTCCCACTTGTACATTTCCTATATTAATTGGTTTTGTGTTTTTTCTTATATTAGTCATTTAATTATTAATAATGTTTCTAATGTCACTCATTGTTACATATACAATCAAACTAAATAAAATAATTATTCCAATTAATTGTATTCTATATGTTATGAAATTTGGAACAGGCTTACCTTTTCTAATTAATGTGAATATTTCAAACAAGACTTTTCCGCCATCTAAAGGAGGAAAAGGAATTAAATTGAAAATACCTAAAGAGAAGCTAATTAATGCTATAAGCTCTGCTATAGATTGAAAGCCTTGTTTTGAAGATTGATTAGTGATTTGAGCTATTCCTATAGGGCCTGTAAATTTAGATTCCATAGCAGAATCGTCATCAGATACGAAAATATATTTGATATTATTGAATAGCATGGAATTAGTTTTATAAGACTTATTTATTGAATCGAGGAAGTTTAATTTTGTTGTTGTTTGATAGGTGTTTTTCATATTTATTAGTACACCTATTTTTCCTTCTGTCATAAAATCCCCAATTAAAAGGTTCGAATTATATTCTTGAGCTTGTTTTAAAGATATTTCTTTTAGAGGATCTGAAACTATTGACACTACTTTTCTTTGTGTAACTGAAGTTCTTGGAATTAAATTAAATTTAAGTGATTGTACATCTTTTATAGAATTAAAAGACGAAAGGTTTTTAACACGATCTATTCTAATTGAAGATAGTTTATTGCTTGAATTATTTATACCTGATATAAGTTGATCAATATTATTTATATCTTCCCCATTGATTTGTTTTATAACATCCCCATCCATTAATCCAGACAATTCTGCCGGAGATCCTGGTGCGATTTTTTGAATAAAAATATCACCCGATATTGATTGATGAGGAGACATATACATTAAGACAATAATGATGAATGTTAAGAAGAAATTAAATAATGATCCACTAGTAAAGATTATAATTTTCTTAATGCTTAGTGTTGCTGAAAAAGTATCATCCATATCAGGTTTTTCGATATCAGGAAGTTTTACATAACCTCCTAAAGGTATAATATTTAGGCTTATAATTGTGGAAAATATTTTTTTCGCGTATATTCTAGGAGGGAATCCAATGGCAAATTCTTCAACTTTTATTTTGAATAATTTTGCTAGAAGAAAATGGCCAAGTTCATGAAAAACGACTATGAAAAATATGATTGGTATAAATAAAATATATCCTGTTATTTCCATTTAGCTTCAGCTACTTTATGAGTTTGGTTAATTGTAGAATTATATAACTTATATATATCATTTATTGTTAATATTTCTGATTCTATATGCTTTTGCAAAATATATTCTATAAGTTTAGGTATATCAGTAAATTTTATTTTTTTTTGCAGAAATAAATCTACTGCTGCTTGATCTGAGGCACATAATGCAATAATCCAACTACCTCTTTTATTACCATAGAATAAACCAATTTCGTACGCAGGATATTTTTGAGGATCGAATTTTTCAAAATCAGGTTTTTTTAAATCTTTTTGTGATAAACGTATGTGCTGTGCTTTTGAAGAAATATTTCCTGATAGAAATTCTGATATTGGAATTTTCATGTCTGGAGGATAATGAGAAGCAATGATTGAATTGTCTTCATATTCAATTAATGCATGAATATCACTTTTCGGATTGATTATAACATCTATTTTTTCTGTGGGGTAATTAAATAAAAGACTGCATTCTAATACTTCGAATGCTTTATTCATCAAAGTTGCAGAGTCGACCGATATTTTTTCCCCCATTTTCCATGTTGGGTGATTTATTGCTTCTTTTGGAGATATTTGTGACAACTCATTTATATTTTTATTTCTAAAAGGACCTCCAGAAGCTGTGATTATTAATTTTTTAATTTTTTTATTATTAATGGCAAGTAAATTTTTCAAACTTGCAGGTTCGCTATCTAAAGGTATTAATTTACCTTTATTTTTATTTATGGAATTAAGAATGAATTCATATCCACATAAAAGCGTTTCTTTGTTTGCAACACCTACTATTTTAGAATTGTTTAAAGCATTTATTGTTGGCTCTAATGAAGAAAGGCCTTCCGTGGCAACCACTAACATATTCATATTTTTATCTATAGCAATATCTTTTGGTGAAATATTTTTTGCTTTTGATTCCATTGCTTTATTTGAATGAAAATACGAAGCATCAAAGAAGTTGATTTGCTTGTTTAACAATTTTGTGTTCTTATTGCATGTCAATCCTAAAATATTATACTCGTTAGTTTCTTTGCATATTTCTAATGTTTGCGTTCCTATTGAGCCAGTAGAACCAAGTATAGATATATTCTTCATACTTTTATCCATTCAAAAAAAATAAAATACCCAAACATAAACGTAACTAAACTTGAATCAACTCTATCAATTAGGCCACCATGACCAGGAAACAGTTTTCCAAAATCTTTTATATTTCTATTTCGTTTAATTTTTGAAAATAACAGATCTCCAATTTGAGCACTTAAAACTAGCGTAAGATTATATGTTATAGTCGTTAATATTGTTGTTTTGACTAACATTGACGAAACAAATGATCCGATAATTATCGTTAAAATTATACCACCTATTGCTCCTTCGATTGTTTTGCCCGGGCTAATACTTTTCGCTAGTTGATTTTTGCCAAACATCTTCCCTATAACAAAAGAACTAGAATCACTAATTGTGGTAATCAACAATAACAATAAAAATATATTTTTATTGATGATTAGTATCAAGGCAATGTATATTGAAACTATAGAGCCAAATAAAATGGAGGTTAGATTGTTTGTGAAAATTGAGGTTAAATGAGTTTTTCTTGGTATATGTAATAAGAAAAATAATAATGTAATTAATATTGAAACAATATAAAAAGTATTATTTTGAATTTTTGATACAGAATCGTAGTATGAATTTATTATGAATGGCAACATTGATATAATCCCTGCTATTAATCCGTATATTATTTTTTGATTTTTATTTTGATTAGGTATCAATTCGTAAACAATCAAACAAGACATTGAAAATATTATTAAGAAAGCAAATATATCGCTATACAAAGTTAAAAATAAAATTGGAGAGAGAATACAAACAATTGATAATATTCTTAATCTTAAATTAGACAGCACCATAATTCCTTTTTCTCTTCATAAATTGATTCAACGCATCATTTAGATCTTTTGTATTAAAATCAGGCCATAATTTTGTAGAAAAATACAACTCTGAATAAGCTGATTGCCAAAGCATAAAATTGCTTAATCTTATTTGATTACCTGTTCTTATTATCAAATCAGGATCAGGAATATTCTTTGTCATGAGTAAATCAGCAAACTTTTCCTCTGTAATATTTTTGTCATTTATTTTATTTATTGCTTCAAGAATGTCTGTTCTACCGCTGTAATTCCAAGCAATGATAAGCTTGTTAGATGCATCATTTTTATTTATTTCATTTAATTTTTCAATTTTAGAAGTTATTTTTTTTGGTAGATGTTTTAAATTACCAATAAATGAAAGATTGATATTGTTTTCATCTGTTTTTTTCGCAATATTATTTAATGCATTCTCTAGTAATGATATCAAATGTTTTTTTTCGTCATATGGACGATTATTATTTTCTGTTGAAAAAGCAAAAAGAGTAATATGTTTTATTTTCCAATCGATTAATTCTTGTACTATTGGAATGATGTTATCTAATCCTTTCTTATGCCCTTTTGAACGATCGAGGTTTTTATTTTTAGCCCATCGCCCATTTCCGTCCATTATTATAGCAACATGAGAGATATTCTTTGGAAGAACTTTATCCATGACATTATTTAGATGTTTAGTATATCGGTTTGTTTTTTTTCGCCAGCTTTATTCATATCTGCAATAAAAGAATCAGTTACTGCTTGGACATCTTGTTGCATTCTTTTAGATTGGTCTTGCCCGATTTCCGAGTTTTTTTCGTTTGATTTTATTTGATCAATAACAGTTCTTCTTATATTTCTGATTGCAATGAAAGATTGCTCGACTTTTTGTTTTACTACTTTTGATAGTTCTTTTCTTCTTTCTTCGCTTAACGGAGGGATATTTAATTTGATGTTCTCTCCATCTACTGCAGGGTTTATACCTAGATCGGATGTTTGTATACTTTTCACTATTGAATCAATATTGTTTTTATCCCAAGCATTAATATTAATTAATGTTGAATCAATTACATTTATTGAAGCTAATTGGTTTAAAGGGAGTAAAGAATTATAAACATTAATTTTAATTGTTTCAATTAATTTTGTACTAGCACGCCCAGTTCTTATTGAAGACAAATCATCTATTAAAATTCCCATTGATTTTTGCATTTTACCACTGGTAAACTGTTTGATATTATCAATTTCAAATTCCATAATGACCTACTTCATCAAATTATTGTTACTTAGTAAAGTTCCTTTTTTATTCCCAATTATTATGTTTTTCAAATTTCCTTTTGTGAAAAGGTCAAATACTATTATGGGAAGATTGTTATCCATGCATAGGGCTAATGCTGTAGAATCCATAATTTTCAATTTTTTAGTTAAAGCTTCTTGGTAAGTTATAGTATCATATTTTGATGCATTTTTATTTTTTTTTGGATCCTCTGAATATACTCCGTCAACACCGAATTTTGCCATCAATAAAATTTCTGCTTCGATTTCAATAGCTCTCAATGAAGCCGCAGTATCAGTTGTCATGTGAGGGTTCCCTGTTCCTGCTGCAAAAACTACTACTCTCTTTTTTTCTAAGTGTCGGATAGATTTTCTTCTGATATAAGGTTCTGCAATTTGCTGGACTGTTAGTGCTGATTGAGTTCTTGTGTCGATGTCATATTTTTTTTCTAAAGAGTCCTGCAAAGCAATTCCGTTAATGATAGTTGCTAGCATTCCTAAGTAATCGGCTGTAGCTCTATCCATTCCGTCTTTTTCAGCCTCTGCTCCTCTCCATATATTCCCACCACCAACAACTATTCCTATTTCTATTCCTAATTCTACAAGTTCTTTTATTTCTTGTGCCATATAATTAATAGACTGAGGATCAATCCCACTATCTTTTGAACCTTTGAATGATTCTCCACTTATTTTTAATAAGATTCTTTTTACTATAGGATTTTTTTCTTTTGACATGAAATATTATTTACTCTGAAATAGTAAATCTTTGATATCTTTTCACTTCTATTTTCTCGCCTAATTTACCAGAAGTTTCTTCGATCAAATCTTTTATTGTTTTATCGTTTTCTTTTATAAATGTTTGGCTATACAAACAATTTTCTTCATTTGGCTTTTCCCCATTTATAATTTCAGGATTAGAATCTATATCTATATAAATTGGGTTCATTGCAGCTATTTGCATAGTAATATGATGGGCTAAGTTCTTAAAATCTTCTGTATTAGCAACAAAATCAGTTTCGCAATTTATCTCTAAAAGAACCCCTATTTTATTATTAGCATGAATGTATGAACTTATTATCCCTTCTTTGGCATTTCTACCTATTTTTTTCCGAGCAGAGGCAATTCCTTGTTCTTGTAAGATTTTTACTGCTAATTCTATATCACCCTCACTCGACTCAAGGGCAGATTTGCAAGCCATAATACCAGCCCCTGTTTTTTCTCTGAGATCTTTAATTAAATCAGTATTCATTGAGACTCCGTAATAATTTAATTTTATATTATTCCTTTCTATTCACACTTGCTATAGAAGGGTCAGCAGAAGGTTTTTGTGATTGGGCAGGTCTTTTTGATTTTTGAGCAAACAATCCTTTCCCTTCAATTATTGAATTTGAAATAACATCAGATATTAATTTTATTGATTTAATTGAATCATCATTACCTGGGATAACAAAATCAATTCCTGAAGGATCAGAATCAGAATCAACTAATCCAATTACAGGAATTTTTAAAATATTTGCTTCATTAATAGCAATTTTTTCTTTTTTTACATCTACTACAAAAATGCAGTCAGGAAGTTTTTTATAGTTTTTCAAACCTTCAAAGAATTTATTTAATTTATTAATTTTTTTATTTATTAAAGTTAATTCTTTTTTAGTTAATGAGGAGGAATCAATATTTTTTTGTTCTTCTTCTAATTCTGCTAAGTGTTTTACTCTTTTTAATATAGTTTGATAGTTGGTCATTGTGCCGCCTAGCCATCTCGATACAACATATGAAGAATTGCTTTGGATCGCAGCATTTTTTATTGTTTGTTGTGATTGTTTTTTTGTTCCTAACATTAGTATTTTCCCACCATTAGCAGTTAGGCTTTTGACAAACTTTGTAACATCATTTAGGATTTCTAATGTTTTGAAAATATTTATTACATGAACTCCTTTTCTAGTTGAATGAATGTAGGATTTCATTTTTGGATTCCATTTGGTTTTTTCATGGCCAAAATGGATGCCAGCATCTAAAAGATCTTTAGGATTGATGTTTTTCAAGTCTAATTTTTGTTCTGTTTTTGATGTATTTTCCGTAGAAGTCATTGTCATTTATAATTTATCTATATAATTTAGCACGAGAGAGATTATAACACATAAAATACAAATTATTGTATATATCTGTCGATAAATTCTTTGTTGGTTAAAAAAATCCGAAAATATTACTATATTATGTAATAATATTTAGATTATGTGTTAGAATCTATTCTGTTAATAATATAAAAAAAATAATAGAAATAAAGAAAGTGAATAAAAAAGAAGTAAAAGAAGTATTTAAGAAGCATGATAATGATACGGGTTCCGCAGAATTTCAAATTTCACAACTAACCAATCGGATAGATGTACTAACAGATCATCTCAGATCAAATCCCGGTGACAATAGTTCTAAACATGGAATGCTTAAACTAGTTGGAAAAAGATCTAGATTATTGAATTACTTAAGTAAAGATAATCTTAGTGTTTATGAAAATATATTAACTTCCTTAGGCATCAGAAAATAAATAATTATTTTTGTGCCTATCACCTAATTATCTAAGGAGTAGTAATGATTAAAGATAAATTCGATTTTTTAATTGATGGAGAAAAAATAACTTTTGAAACGGGCGAATTAGCTAAGGCAGCAAATGGATCAGTTTTATTGAGATATAGAGACAATGTTTTACTAATCACAGCAACAATGAGTAATCCCAGGGCAGGGATTGATTTTTTCCCTCTTATTGTCGATTTTGAAGAAAAATTATATGCTCGAGGCAAAATACCCGGAGGATTCTTCAGGAGAGAAGGAAGACCAAGTTCACAAGCTATTCTTTCAGCCAGATTAATTGATAGAACCTTACGACCTTTATTCCCTGATGGATTTAAGAATGAAGTAGCTATAGTCATATTACCATTGGCTGTTGATTTGACTTGTCCTTTAGATTGGTTAGCTGTCGTTGGTGCGAATGTGGCATTAGCAATTTCTGATATTCCTTTTAATATACAGGTTGCTGCATCAAACATTGCATGTATTGATAACGAAATTGTTGTTAATCCTACATATGAACAATTAGATAATAGTGATTTTGATTTATTAGTTTCGGGATCAAAAGATGGAGTCGTGATGATTGAAGCGGAAGGTGACGAAATTGACGAAGATTTAATGTATAAAGCAATCGAAAAATCTCAAGAAGTTAATAACGAAATAATAGATAACCTAGATAGCTTTATTAATAAACATAGTCAAGATAATGTAGAATTTAATTACGATTTTGATGAATCTATATATTCCGAACTTACAGATTCACTAAAGTCTCAATTAAAAGATGTGTATAAGAATGATAGTACAAAATCTGAAAAAGAAGATGAAATAAAAGAAATAATAAATTCTTACATGGAAAATAAAAATACTGAAGAAACTTATCATAATGAAATTGATAAATTAAAAGCTGATGTTTTCAGGAGTATTACTTTAGAAGACAAAATCAGAGAAGATGGAAGAAAATTTGATCAAATCAGAGATTTAAGTGGTTCAGTTGATTTGATTCCAAAGGTTCATGGAAGTGGATTGTTTACCAGAGGTGAGACTCAAGTTTTATCATTGGTTACATTAGGATCTTCAAGAGATTACCAAAGATTAGATACATTAACTCCACTTGACGAGAAAAGGTTTATGCTTCATTATAATTTTCCTCCTTATTCTGTAGGAGAAGCTAGGCCCATGAGATCTCCCGGAAGAAGAGAAATAGGTCATGGACAATTGGCTGAAAAAGCTTTAGCAAGAGTCCTTCCTGACGCAGATGAATTTCCATATGCTATAAGAATCGTAGCTGAATGTTTACAATCTAATGGTAGTACATCAATGGGAACTGTATGTTCTGCTACTTTAGCTTTGATGGATGCAGGTGTTCCTATTAAAAAACCAGTTGCTGGAATTTCAGTTGGAATGATATCTGATAATGATAAATATGATGTTATGTTAGATATTCAAGGAATTGAAGATCATTATGGTGATATGGACTTTAAAGTAGCTGGAACTGATACAGGAATTACTGCGATTCAGTTAGATATAAAGAAAAAATTTATATCCATGGAAGTAGTTAGAAATGCATTAGATATTGCTAAGAAAGGGCGAGCTGATATTCTTGAAACAATTGTTTCAATATTACCAAATCCTAGAGAATCTTTAAAACCAGATGCTCCAAGAATTAAGAAACATCAGATTGATGTTGATAAAATAGGCTTGTTAATTGGGCCAGGTGGAAAAACTATAAAAGGTATTTCGGAAGAAAGTGGCGCTGTGATAGATATTAATGACGACGGTGTTGTATCTATAGCTTCGGAGGATGAGAATTCTCTAAATATTGCTCTTGAAAAAGTTAAAGCATTAACTAAAGAGATAAAAGAAGGCGAGATATATACCGGGAAAGTTGTAAGTATCAGAGACTTTGGTGCTTTTGTTGAACTTACACCTGCTAAAGATGGTCTTGTTCATATTAGTGAATTGGAAAATAGAAGAGTGGCGAATGTAGAAGATGTGGTACAGGTAGGTGATGTTATAGATGTAAAAGTGAAAGGAGTTACTCCTGACGGAAAAATATCGTTGTCTAGGAAAGCTTTACTTAAAGATTAATCTTATTTATGCTTGTTTGTAATATAAGTTTATTTCTTTTTAATAGGGTAATTTTATGAAAAATGAAATTATTAAAGTTGCTGTAAATGGCGCATTAGGTAAAATGGGTCAATATGTATTAGACGCAATTTCCTCATCTGATGATATGGAGTTATCTTTTGGTATAGATAAAAAACCTCAACAAATTGAAGGTGACAAAATAAGTGTACCTATATTTGATTCATTAGATTTGAAAAATAATAATGTTGATGTTGTAGTGGATTTCACTAATTCCGAAGCTACAATGAGCATAATTAATGAATGTGCAATAAATCAAGTTGATATTATCATTGGATCTACTGGTTTCAGTAGTAAGCAAATTGATGAATTGAAAATAATATCTAAAACTTACAATTTCACAGTTTTTTTAGTTCCAAATTTTTCAATAGGTGCTAATTTATTGATGAAAATGGTTAAAGAAATTTCTAATTATTATGATTTTTCAGATGTTACTGAAATGCATCACGAAAATAAGATAGATGCTCCATCTGGAACAGCTATATCTATAATGGAGTCAATAATAGAAGGTAAAAAGAATAGGAAATTCAAACAAAATATTCCGGACAGAGAATCGATTCTTAACACAAGAGGTGGTGATTTTGAGGGGATAAACATTCATAGTAGAAGAATGCCAGGATATGTAGCTCACCATGAAATTGTGTTTGGAAGTCTTGGTGAAACTTTAACTTTAAGGCATGATTCTATTGACAGAAAATCATTCATGCCAGGCGTTTTAAGAGCGGTTAGAAATATTAAGTCTCTTCAAGGTTTTGTGTACGGATTGGATAATGTACTTTAAAAAACATATTTATTGATTTTTTAATGATTTCATACAATTTCGTTGTTTGATGAGATAATATTCTGAGGTATAATCTTTTTAATTATTTACAAATTTAAGGTTGTTTCATGCTAGAACACGCATATGGTTACGATGATGTAGCTATTGTTCCCGGAGAATTCACTATAAATCCTGAATTAGCTGACACAAAATTTAAAATTAATGAATTGGAATTTGATTTACCTATTCTAGCTTCCGCTATGGATGCCGTGGTTTCCCCATCATTTGCTGTTGATTTTAGCAAAAAAGGTGGCTTGGGAGTATTAAACCTTGAAGGTATATATACAAAATATGAAGATTATAGCGAAGTATTAGAATCTATAATTTCTAGCGAACCTGATAAATCCACTTCTATAATGCAACAAGTATATAATCAGGAAATTTCAGTAGATTTGATTGCAAAAAGAGTACAAGAGATAAAATCAAATAATGCAGTGTGTGCTGTTTCAATTACTCCTGCAAATACAAAAAGATTAAGCCCTATTGCTATTGAAGCTGGAGCAGACGTAATTGTTGTTCAATCAACTGTTACTACTCCAAGACATTTTTCAAGAAGTATTACGGGCCTAAATATGACAGAATTAAAGAAACAGATAAAAGTACCATTAATAGTTGGAAATTGTGTAAGCTATAACGTTGCTTTAGAGTTTATGCATACCGGTGTAGATGGCATATTAGTAGGAGTAGGCCCTGGTGCAGCATGTACTACAAGAGAAGTTACTGGACTAGGAGTACCTCAAGTTACAGCAACTCTTGATTGCTCTCGAGCTAGAGATTCCTATTTTGAAGAAACTGGTAGATATGTTTCAATAATAACTGATGGTGGAATTAGAACAGGAGGAGATTTTTGTAAATCATTTACATCTGGTGCCGATGCTGTAATGATAGGAACTCCACTTGCACAAACCCTAGAAGCTCCTGGAAGTGGTTATAATTGGGGAATGGCAACTGCTGACCGATCTCTCCCAAGAGGTACTCGTGTTTCTGTAGGTACTAAATGGAACTTGGAAACATTATTAAATGGACCATCTTCTACTAGTGATGGAACTCAAAATTTTATGGGTGCTTTGAAAAATTGTATGGGCTTTGTTGGAGCATATTCAATAAGAGATATGCATAAAGCGAAAATGATTATTGCACCTTCAATTAAAACTGAAGGTAAATTTTTTCAATTAGGCAAATAACTAAAATCGCTCGATTTATTTTTCATCTTAATTGAGCTAATCAATATAAATCTATTTTTCTTATTATAATCTTTGATTAAATAAGAAAAATAATTACTGAACAAATTGTTTGTTTTTTTCATTAGGTATTTTGCGTTTAGCGGATTTATTTCAAGTATTAAATTTTCAAACTTTATATTGAAATCCTTTATTTGTTTTAAAATTTTCTCACAAACTTCATATCCCTTTTCACCTGCGAACAATGCTTTTGCAGGTTCGTATTTTAATTCGCATTGCAGATTATTCATATTGTTTTTTGATAAATATGGCGGGTTTGATATTATGAATTTGTATTCTCCAATTATTCCATTAAGTAAATTGTTGTTTAAAAGATCTAATTTAATGTTTTCATTTATTTTTAAAATATTTTTTTTAGCAATTTTTAGTGTTTTTGTATCTATATCAGTTGCTATGTAATGAAAATTTTTAGACTTGATTTTGTCACTTAATGAAGCAGTGATAGCACCACTTCCTGTTCCGATTTCTAGGATTTTAGAACTTGATTTTTGGCTTGAATCATTTAATATACTTGCGCATATATCTACTATTAATTCTGTTTCTTGCCTTGGTATAAGTACAGATTTATTTATATAAAATTTTGAATTATAAAAATATGCATGTCTTAAAATATAAGGTAATGGAATAAAAGATAATCTTTTAATAATAATTTTGTTATTTTTTTCTATTTGATTATTGGTTAAAGTTTTACTTAGATTGGTAATTAATTCTGATTTACTATATTTCAAAACATGCATTAAAATTAATTCTGATTCTATGTCATATTCTTCAATGTTGCCATTTTTTAAAATATTTTTATTAGCTTTTAATAATTCTAATATATTCAATTATGCATCCCTTATTCATTGTTAAGGTAATTTAATGATTCAATAATTGAATTAAATTCTCCATCTAGAACTTTATCAATTTCATGATGAGTGAATTTTGATCTATGATCAGTTACTCTTTTTTGCGGAAAGTTGTAAGTCCTAATTCTTTCTGATCTATCTCCTGACCCCACTTGTTCTTTTCTGTCTTTTGCTCTTTCTTCTTCTTTTCTTCGCTTTTCCATGTCATATATTCTAGCTTTTAAAACAGAAAGAGCTTTTTCTTTGTTTTTAAGTTGAGATCTTTCGTCCTGGCATACTGAAGTTATTCCTGTAGGTATGTGAGTTATTCTTATTGCTGTAGCGACTTTTTGTACATTTTGCCCTCCGTTTCCACTAGCATGAAAAACATCAATTTGGATGTCATTTGTTCCGATTTGAATGTCTACTTCATCCGGCAAAGGAAGAACTGCTACAGTTGCTGCAGATGTATGTATTCTTCCGCTGGATTCTGTTGAAGGAATTCTTTGTACTCTGTGTACGCCACTTTCAAATTTGAGATTTTTATATACATTTTCTCCAATTAATTCAAATACAACTTCTCTAATACCGCCTAATCCCGTTAGATTAGAATTTAAAATATTTGATTTCCACCCATTTCTTTGAGCATATCTTGTATACATTCTAAATAAGTTTTGAGCAAATAATGAAGCTTCTTCACCTCCTGTTCCAGCACGAATTTCCATTATCACATTGCTTGTGTCGTCATTGTCAGAATTGAAAAATTTGTTTATCAACTCATTAGATATATCATCTAATATTTTATTTAATTCTTTTATTTCTTCTACTGCGAGTTCATGAATATCATTTGAAGAAGGGTCTTTTATTACAGATTCTAATTCTTCGATTTGATTTTTTGTGGAAGAAAATTTTTTGCACGTATCAGCAGTTTTTTTTAATTCTGAGTATTTTTCGTAAATACTTTTATTATCTTCATAATTTGAAGAAATATTTTCAGATATTTCTTCTTCAATTAATTTAAATTCGCTTAAAATTTCATTTATTTTATTTTCTAAGTGTCTATTCATTGTATTTTATTTAAAAAATGTGATAATTTTTTTTCGTTTACATTACTTTGCTTTCCTGTACTTAAATTTTTTATAGAAATATAATTTAAGTTTTTTTCATCATTATCCCCAACAATTACGATGTGAGAAAAATCTTTGTTATTTGCATATCTCATAGTTGATTTTAAACTTCTATTAATAGTTGATAATTCAGATTTTATATTATTATTTCTGGCTAGAAGCTTAAATTTTATTGTTTGTTCAAATGACTTTTTGTTTATTGATGTAAATAATATTTTTTCTCTATTTTTTGATGGTATTTCTATTTTAGAAGATATAATTTCATTGATAACTCTTTCTACACCCATCCCAAAACCACTGCCAGGTGTTGATGATCCTCCTAATTGTTCAATTAATCCATCATATCTACCTCCGCCCACCAATGCGTTTTGGCTTTTGTTTTGATCTGATGTGATTTCGAAAACTGTATTAGTATAGTAATCTAATCCTCTTACTAGTTTTGAATCTATAGTGTATGGTATTTCGGACAAATCTAAATAACTTTTTACTTTTTCAAAATGTTCAAGTGTAGATTTCGAAGCATAATCAACCATAGCAGGAGCACTAGCAATAAAATTTTGACAATCGTTGTTTTTACAATCTAATATTCTTAAAGGATTAATTTTGATTCTTTGTTCACAATCTTTACATTCACTAGAAGACCATTTTGACTCTAAATAATACTTTGAAAGGCTTTTAATATAATGGTTTCTATCATTTTTATTACCTATAGTATTTATTTTTAAATTGATTTGTTTCAGTCCTATTTTTTTTAACAATGTCCATGCAAAATTAATTATTTCTCCGTCGAGCTCAGGGTCATTATTACCAATTGTTTCAATTCCAAATTGGTGGTGTTCTCGAAGTCTTCCTGACTGAGGTCTTTCGTATCTAAAAATTGATGTAAAATAATATAGTTTTTTTGGTTGCGCATCATTATGCATTCCATTCTGTATATATGCTCTACAAACTGATGCAGTGCCTTCAGGCCTAAGAGTGATATTATTTTCACCTCTATCTAAAAATGTATATGTTTCTTTATTTACAATATCTGTTCCAATTCCAATTCCCCGCAAAAACAAGTCTGTCATTTCGAAAGTTGGAGTATCGATTCTTTCAAATCCATAAATATCTGCTAATTTAAATGCATTATCTTTAAAATAATCCCAATATTTTTGATCTTGAGGTAAAATGTCTTTAGTACCTCTAATTAAATTGAACATTTTAGTCCTTAATTTATTTATTAAATTTTATTATAATTAATGTTAGTAATAACAAGTTGTATATTCAAGTGGTACTAGGTTATGTAGATGCTAATCACTAATTTAGAAAATCAGTATAAAAATTTTGAGAAAAAAGTAAGTTCTTATTTAAGTTCTGAGCATTTTAGTGTTGTTCAAAAAGCTTATAATTATGCTTTGAAGGCTCATGGTACGCAAACCAGATTGACTGGTGATATGTTTATTACTCACCCATTAGGTACATCAAACAATTTGGCTGATTTACATTTAGATTATCAAACGCTTGCTGCAGGCCTTTTACATGATGTAATAGAAGATTGTGATGTTACCTATGAAGATCTTGTAGATGAATTCGGGGAAGACATTGCAAAATTAGTTTTAGGAGTGACCAAATTAACAGAAGTTGAAAATGTGTCTGAAATAAGATGGGAAGAAAATATTCAAACACACTCTTTGTTAGAAGCACAAACTTTAAGGAAAATGTTAATGACTGTAGCAGAGGATGTTAGAGTTGTTTTGATTAAATTAAGTGACAGATTGCACAATATGGAAACTGTTGACCCTCTACCAAAGAGTAGGAAAATCAAATTTGCCAAAGAAACCATGGAAATTTACGCGCCATTAGCACATCGATTAGGGATGTGGGATTTTAAATGGAGATTGGAAGATTTATCATTTAGAATTCTTGATCCAAATATGTATAAAAAAGTAGCAAAATTAATTAATACTAAGAGAAAAAACAGAGATAATTATATAAAAAAAGCTGCAAAAGTGTTGGCAGACAAATTAAAAAAAGAAAACATTAATGCTGAAGTAAAAGGTCGCTCTAAACATTTATTTAGCACTTATCGAAAAATATTAGCTTACGAAAAAGAAAATAAAACAATTGATGAGATATACGATCTTTTTGCTATTAGAGTGGTGGTTCAGGACGTTAAAGATTGTTATATAGCTTTAGGATCTATACATAACCTTTGGTCCCCACTTGGAGGGCAATTTGATGATTACATTGCTAGGCCTAAAGATAATATGTATAGATCTATTCATACAACAGTAAATGGTGATGGAAATTTTCCAATTGAAATTCAGATAAGAACATCTGAAATGGATCAATATGCAGAATATGGAATTGCTGCACATTGGAAATATAAAGAAGGTTCAAATGATGATACTACTTTTGATAATAAAATGATTTGGTTAAGACAATTATTAGATTGGCAAAGAGAAGTTCCAGGCGATCAAGAATTTGTTGATTCATTCAAAACAGATATATTTAATGATCAAGTTTATGTCTTTACACCCAAAGGAGAGATTAAAGAATTGCCAATGGGATCAACTCCTCTTGATTTTGCATATAGAGTACACACCGATATAGGACATTCATCTATAGGAGCTAGAGTAAATGACAAATTAGTACCATTAAATACCGTGTTAAAAAACGGCGACAAAGTACTTATAGTTACTAGTTCAACTGAAATAGAGCCTAGTTTAGATTGGTTAAATCCAAATTTGTCATACTTGGTTACTTCTTCGGCAAAAGAAAAAATACGAGCGTGGTTTAGAAAATCTCAATATGAAGAAAATTCACAAAGAGGTGAACTTATTATCAATGAGAATCTGGTTAAATTAGGGATTGATTTGCAATTATCAGAAATTGTTAAATTAACTGATTATCAATCAGAAGAAACTTTATTAAATGATTTGGGAAATGGCTCTTTATTAATTAATGAATTAATAAAGAGTTTGGATATAAATGATTTTAATACTGAACAGTCAATAAAATTACCGATTATTGACAGTGATTCATCTGAAAAGAAAGTTTTTGGCGTTGGCGACTTGTCTACTAGATTAGCTAGATGTTGCCTTCCTAAACAAGGTAACGAAATTATTGGATATATTACTAGAAACCGAGGTGTAACAATACACGAGCACGATTGTATTAATATATCTAACGAAAAAGAAATAGATAGATTTATAAGTGTTTCATGGGGGTTAAATGAAACACTATATTCTGTTAAAATCTATGTTGAAGCTTTAGATAGAGTTGGTTTACTTAAAGATATTACTGGATTATTATCAGATGAAAGAGTTAATATAACAGGTAGCATGACTAAGAATGAAGATGATAATAGTTATATTACGTTAAGCATATTTATAAAAAGTATTAGCCAATTGCATAGCATTATTAATAAATTAGAAAATATTAATAGCGTATTAAATGTTAAAAGAATAAATTAATAAGGAGAAATATTGCCATTAAATAAATCCGCTAGAGTATCTTCAAGGAGATATCAGGAAAAACAACCATATAGAACAAAAGTTAAAAATTTGATTTCAGATACAAAGAAAGCTATATCTGAAGGAGATGTTGATAAAGCTGAAGAATACGCTAAGAAAGCTGTTTCTGCTTTAGATAAAGCAAAACAAAAAAACGCTTTACCCGCAAATAATGTTTCAAGAAAAAAATCTAGATTATTGCAACAAGTAAATTATTTAAGTAAAAATAAATAATTAAAATTAATATTTTGCATCCATTGCAAAAATAGAACATATGTGCTACATTTAATTTTATGATCAATTTAAATGAAAAACAAAAAAACATTCTCAAATTTATTGAGAATTACTATATTGAATATGGAATTTCCCCTTCTATAAGAGAAATTCAAAATGGATGCAATATAACATCAACATCGGTAGTGGACTATAATTTAAAATCCCTGCAAAAAAAAGGATATCTGAATAAAAGATCAGATATATCAAGAGCGATAAAATTAAATAAAGATACTCAGTCTAATAACAAGATACCAATTCTGTCTAATATAGCGGCTGGCGAACCATTGATGGTTAACCCAGATCAAACTTCATTTAATGAAGATACTGATCCCTATGTTGAATTACCTAATCACATATCTAGCGACCCTGATTTATTTGCTTTGAAAGTAAAAGGAGATTCTATGATAGATGCATTAATAACTAATGATGATATTGTAATTATGAAATCAAGTAATAATGCTAGCGATGGTGAGATGATAGCTGCCTGGCTTCCCAAAGATGAAGAAACTACTTTAAAACGATTTTATTTCACAGGTGACAAAGTAGAATTACGACCTGAAAATCCGAAATATGATTCTCTCTTTTTAGATCCTAAAGAAGTTGTAATAAAAGGAAAAGTTGTTGGTGTGATTAGGAAAGTATAGATTTACCTGATTAATTTAAGTATTATGTATTTATTATTATATTAAGGTGATTAAATGTTCGGATTAGGTCCAACAGAATTAATAGCGATATTAGGTATTGGAATATTGTTGTTTGGAGCTAAAAAACTTCCTGAAATCGGAAGTTCATTTGGAAAAGCAATTAAAGAATTTCGTAAAACGCAATCAGACGATGCTGAAACCGAACAAAAATCAATTTCATCCTCCAAATCTAAAAAATCATAGTTTATTTTCTGTTTATTAGCCAAACTAATATAAAACCTATCTCATATAACATTATTACAGGGATTGCCACAAGTGTCTGATTTATTGGATCAAATGTTGGAGTTATTATCGCTCCGACTATGAATGCAATCACCCAAAAATATCTTCTTGATTTACTCAATTTTTTAGCATTAATAATTTTTAATTTTCCTAGAATAAACATAATAAATGGTGTCTGAAATATTAATCCCATCCATATAAGCAGTGAAATTAATATATTAATATAGCTTCCTATTCGTATATATGGCTCAGCTATATCTGACCCATAAGTTATTAGGAATTTTATTGCTGGTGGAAATAAAATATATAATCCAAAAATTAATCCTAATGCAAATGTCAAATATATTATTGGGATACTTAAATATAAAAATATTTTTTCATTCCTTTTTAATCCTGGACTTATAAATAAAATTATCTGTAGAAATATAATCGGTGACGATATTAATAATCCTGTGTAAATTGAAACTTTTATTGCAACTGAAATATATTCTGTTAATTCTGTGTAGATAGGTTTTGTAGTCTGGAAATATGTTATCCCATTAGGCGGATTTATTAAAAACTCTAATATTTCTTTGTGAAAAATAAATGTACCTATTCCAGCTATAATCATAGCTATAAAACTTATTCCAATTCTTTTCCTCAATTCTTGTATATGATTTGAGAATGTGTTTTTGGTTTCATTTTTAGTCATTTTTTTCTTCATCGTTATAATTTATATCAAATGAATTTTGTAATTCTATAATCCATCTTCTTGATGATTTTAAAAGTTTACTTAGATCTTTCGAAAATTGTACAAGCCTAGATGGCCCTAAAATTATTAGAGCAATTGCTAACACCCATATAATTTCCATGCTACCAATGTTAAAGATATTCATTTTTTTAATTATTTAATGTTAATAAAGTTATACTTTCTACATGATGTGTGTTCGGAAACAAATCTATAGGAGTTATTGATTTTATTATATACTTTGACTGATGTGTTAGTAATTTTAAATCTCTAGCTAATGTTTTAGGTTCACACGAAATATATATGATATTTTTCACTGGATTTACTATTAAATTCTGTATTAGTTTTTCATCACATCCTTTTCTTGAAGGATCCAATAGTAAAACGTCGATTTCAGATTTTATTGTCGAAAGTATTTCTTCTGAATTTCCTATGATAATTTCATAATTTCCTAATTCCCTTATATTATATTTCGCATCTACTACTGCAGAATATGATTGTTCAATACCTATAATTTTTTTAAAATAATTACTTAACAATATCCCAAATGTTCCTACTCCTGCGTATGCATCAATCAACAAATTATTATTTGTATTTTTAAGCAATGACAAAATTGTATTTTTCATTGTAATTATTTGCGAGCTGTTTACCTGGAAAAATGACGGAGAACTAATTTGAAAATTATAATCATCTATTTTTTCATAATATGATTTTTGCCCTGTAATTGTTTTGATTTTATTATTTTTAAATTTTGGTTGAATTAAATAAGAATCTTTATTTATTCCTACTCTGACTGACATTTGTGATGTTTCTCCGACGTATGTTTCTAAATTTTGAATGTGAGTATTGATTTTTTCATTCATTATCAAACATTTGTTTATACTTACAAATTTTTTATTTACTTTATTTGTAAAACCAATTTGTCCATTTTTTCTTATTGTAAATCTTGCATGATTCCTATAATTATATTGATCCTTACTTTTGATAATATTTTGTATGTTTATTTTTTCATTTGTGATTTTTAATATTTCATTTTCTAATAATTGTTTTTTAAGAATTAATTGATATTCGTAATCTATATGTTGCCAATTACACCCAGTACAAAATCCATAAAATGAACATGGTGTGCTAACTCTATGCTTCGACGATTTGATTACATGCTTAACAGTTGCGAATCTTTGATTTTGTTTCCTTTTTGTTTGTTTTTGATTTCTTATTTCAGCTAGGACTTCTTCCCCTGGAATGCCTCCAAAAACACTGATAGTTTCATTCTCTATATTTGCAGTTGTATCTCCACTGATTCCAATTTCTGTTAACTTTAGTTTTATTAATTTATTATTAATTTTTTTTAGCATAGATTTATATTGGATTTCTTTTAATTAGTATATAATTTATTTAATACTTATTATTTAGTTAATTATATGACAACTTCTAGAAGACTGCCTTCATGGTTAAAAGCAAAAATGCCAGGAAGTAAAAATTATATTGAAGTTAATAATCTTATTAAGAAAAATTCTTTAAATACAGTGTGTGCTGATGCCAAATGCCCCAACATAGGTGAATGTTGGGATAATAGAACCGCAACGTTCATGATTCTAGGTGACACTTGTACTAGAGCATGCAGGTATTGTGCTGTTAAATCTGGTAAACCAATAGGATTAGATATTAAGGAACCGATAAGAGTTTCTGATGCTGTTCAAAAATTAAATTTAAAATATGCAGTCATCACATCAGTTGATAGAGATGATCTCCCTGATGGTGGCGCTTTTATTTTTAGACAAACGATTAATTTGATACACAAAAATTCACCAGGTTGTAAGGTTGAAGTTTTGATACCAGATTTCCAAGGCGATTGGGATGATTTAAAATCAGTTATGGATGCTAATCCTGAGACTCTAAATCATAATATAGAAACAGTGCAAAGAGTATTTAAATTTGTTCGTGCTAAAGGAAATTACAAATTATCTTTAGACTTGTTACTAAAGGCAAAAGAGTTAAACAATTATAGTGTTACTAAATCAGGATTAATGGTTGGACTTGGTGAAACTTGGGATGAAATTATTTCTACAATGAACGACCTAAGATCTGCAGATTGCGACTTGTTATCTATTGGGCAATATATTAAACCTACTTCTAAGCATGTAAAAGTAGAAAAATGGTATAAACCAGAAGAGTTTAACGAACTAAGAGTTATAGGCTTGAAATTAGGCTTTAAAGGTGTAGTATCTGGCCCCTTAGTAAGAAGTTCTTACAAAGCAGACGAACAATATTATCAAGCAAAAGGTTTGATACCAATAAATTAATAAACACAAATCAACTTATGAATCTTCTTTCCCCCCATATATTAAAATACTTTAAATTAATCTGAAGATGGAAGTCTTTTTGGTTTCACTTCAGTCATAGGTTCATCATTGCAGCTTATAATACCGGCACCTGCTTTTGTGCATAATACAATAATCCCAGTTTTAGATTCATATCTTTTTCCTAAAACATTACCTGGGCCATTCATATCTGATTTGGTATCTGATATATCACTTGATTTAGATTCAACTAATTCTAAGTCATCATTAGTAAGTTTCCCATTTCCTGTTTTTACTACCATAAACTCTGCTGAAGTTTTTAAGCATCTTATTCTTGATCCTACTTTTATTTCCATAATCAAATCCCCTTACTCATAAATTCATTTAGTTGATTTTTTAAACTCGAAGTGATTTCTCCAATATTTTCATCTGATAAATTCATAGGGTGTATAGTAAGGTGATTATCGTTCAATCCTGTTTCATTTAAAAATAATCCTGCATCATTTTTAAATTTATTACTTAAATCAAAAAGATTTAATGTTGTACTTGTAAGATTTAATATTGGGTATTGTTCAGTATTCTTTGGCAAAATTATATTTGTTGACACTTTGTCTGAATTCAGAGATTTGATTTCATTACTGATTATTGCAAGAAATTTTGTACATTTTTCCATTTCTGATTCGATGTCTTTTTCAATAAACATTCGTAACGCAACAAGTAACCCTGCTATTTCTTCTTTTGCAACTTTAAAGCCTCTCCCAATTCCATGTCTAGGAATCGCGGTTATTTTTGATTTATCAATTAGATTAAATGGAGGATTCCAAATATCAAAAAATTCATCCATATCTAATGATTGCATTGCCACTGAACTTATATATTCTTTTTTCCCACATAATATTCCTGATGATTGAGGCCCTTTTATTGCTTTTCCTCCGCTATAAGCGACTAAATCTGCTCCTTTTTCAATAAAGATTCTAAGATTATCACGAGGTGGTAATTGCCCTGCAGCATCAACTACAACTGGAAGATTGTGTTTTTTAGCAATATCTATTATTGATTCAATTGGAGGTTCTGAATTTTCTGTCGCTACATAAATTATTCCTGCAGTTCTTTCGTTGATTGCTGATTCATATTCCCATGCTTCCGTTCTTCTTACTCCGGCTCCAGAAAGAATTTCATTCATTCCCACATCCACTGTTTCTGCGCCAGCTAATCTGAATGCGTGATCATAACCACTTCTATGTTCTCTCGAAATAATAAATTGGTTTTTATTACTTTTAACCCTGGGTAATTCTTCCATTTTTGCTGGATCAAGCCCAGCCAAAATAGAGGCGGCAGCCATAGTTAATCCCGCTGAAGCTCCTGCTGTAACATAAGCAGCTTCTGAGCCTGTGATTTTAGATATATATTCGGAAGCACTAGCTTGTAATTCTGTCATGTCAACTGAATGTTGCGAAGCGTTAACCATAGCATCAGCAACTTCTTTAGCTAAAACTGGGCCTCCGACTCTTGTAGACGTTCCTGCTAAATTAAAAATTGTACGTACGCCAAATTCTTGATATATGCTCATTTGAACCCTCTTCTATGTTTTTATAGAATAATTATTATGTATATAGTATCAAATCACAATTTAAAATCGCTAATTTTTAACTTTTATTTTTTCAATTATGTTGTTAATTAATATTATTTCTTGATTCAATTTATCAAAATTGTATTTATTCGACGGTAAAATGAAATTAAATTTGTTTATTCCATTCGCTTTAAAATGATTCACTAGGTTGAAATAGTATTTATCTTTTGATAATCCTGTCGATAGATATTTTGATTTTTTAAATTCTGTGTCATAGAATGAATTTCTAGGTAAATCCATTCTTATACTTACATATATATCGGTTACAAATTTTGAATTGGATCTTTGTTCATATGAATTGAGAAATTCTTTGTATTTATTATAATCATATATGGGGTTTGTTATGAAAAATTTTGTACCATTAATTATTTTATTTTTCACTAATTCAATATTCTTATTCGATATATCAGTTAACTCTATAGTACTTCCTATATAAGCATTAATTTTTCTATTTAATTTGTTTTGCAGAAAATCGTATCCTTTAGCCATGTTAGCTATGTGAAAAATAACCTCAGTTGTAGGATATTCAAATACAGGTTTCGAATCATTTATCACTTTATCATTACTCTTTTGTAAAGATTTCGAATCTCCTTTTGTAATAATAAATTTAGAAAGATTAAATAATTGTGCACCTAAAATTCTGGATTGAATGTATCTTAAGTTTGTATCAACAGTATTAATTGTTAATATAATTTCTTTATTAATAGATTTATTTAGATAATATGCCAATGATGACGTGTCAATTCTAACAGATGAGATTTGAGGAAGTATAAAGTGACTTACATTTAAGTTCTTTAAATGCTCGAGATGAATTTCTTCGTAATTTTTAAAAACAGGAATTGTCACTAAGTAATTTTCTTTCATAGAAAAATTATAACTTAGTATTAGTCAGATATAAGTAATAAATAATATTTAATTTACTATCTCCAGGTAATGCCGCTTTTCTTTGATGGTAGTAAAGAAACTCGATGGCCTTGATTGCATTTAAACCTTTCTTCTCGTAAATCTTTTCTTTTACCTGATAACGATGTTTGTTCCATAGATGTTTCACAAAATGGACAATCCACGTTAAAAATTATTCTGTTTTTTTCTCGAACAACTTTAACATGCGCAAGTTTTTCTTTGAAATTTTCAGAATGACCTTTATATCGAACCATATACCTAGTTGCTGATCCTACCACAGTACTTCCGGGAGATTCAATTTTTTCTAATGGAGTAGAATAATCTACATAACCACATTGTAAGCATTGAGGTTCATAATATGTTCTAACAATTACGCTAGAACATTTAGGGCACAATAATTTCCCTGTGTTTTTATTTGAGATCACTTTACTTAAAGTCGTGTGATTACTTAATGTTTCTGCTGGCTGCTGCATTATGTCTCCTTTATTAAATTACATTTATTTTAATACATGTTTAAAACTTGTCAAGTATTTATTTAATACTTGTATGTATTTTCTTGGTAATTTTGGTAATTAATTTAATCTAATAACGTTTGACAGATGGTTTGTAAAGAAGAGATAATTTCATATAACTCTTTTTTAAAATAAAAACGGTGTTGTATGAAAATATTAGTATGTGTAAAAGAAGTTATTGACCCTGAGGTTCCTGTGAATTCGATAGATATAGATTCTGATTTATGGAAATTTTCTCCTAAACAAGGAGTGTCAAAAGTGCTTAATGGATTTGATGAGAATGCTGTCGAAGCTGCTTTGAATATAAAAGAACAGATTCCAGCAACAGACATAACCATACTATCTGTAGGCAAGGATTTTAGTATGGATGTAATTAAAAAACCTTTATCTATGGGCTGCCAAAATTTATTTTTAGTCAAAGATGATAAATTAGATCAAACAGACCCTTTTGTTACATCAAATGTTTTATATAAGGCGATTCGAAAAATAGGAGATTTCGATCTGATTTTATGCGGACGACATGCTTCTGATTGGGATAATGCTCAAGTACCTATTGGAATTGCTGAATTATTAAATATAGAATGTGTAACATTAGCAAAAGGAATTACAGTAGATAATAATGAAATTGTTATTGATAGAATTATCCCCGGAGGAATAGAGAAGGTTAAAACTTCATCTCCGATATTAGTTACGGTGAGTAATGAATATGGTGAACCCAGGTATCCAAATTTAAGAGGAATTATGGCAGCAGGGAAAATCCAACCTACTATTTTTTCTTTGGAAGATATTGACTTAACAGATGAAGATTTGATTAGCACTAATGAAATTATTGAGATTTTCATACCTGAAAAAGATTCCAATTGTGAATTTGTAGCAGGAGAAGACGAGTACGATATTGGTAGGAATCTTGCATTGAAATTACGAGATAAGAATTTGATTTAACAAGGAGATTATGATGAGTAAAGTATTAATATTTACTGAAATATATGAAAATGATTTTGATTCTAGTGTATTAGAAATGATATCTATGTTGAGAGATCTAAATATAGATAGTAAAAATATCATAGTAGCAGCTTTAGGGGATGATTTGTATTCTAAAGAATCTATACTTCAAAATATCCCGGTAGGAAAAGTTGTTGGTTATAAAAATATTGATACCAATCAATTTAACCCTAATATTTTGATGAAACTTGCAACTGGAATTATTGATCAATTATTACCTGAAAAAATTATTATACCTAAAACTTCAGTTGGGCAAGATTTGGCTCCAAGACTAGCTTTTAAGTATAAATATGGAATTGTTAATGATTGTTTATCTATTGAAGAAAGTGATAATCATTGGATTGGAGTACGACCAGTGTTTGGGGGAAATTATCTAGCAAAAGTTAAAATCAAATCAGATAAACAAATATTTTGCATTAGAACTAAAGTTTTTGATGAATTTGATGAAAAAAATATTAATCCTTCTATTGAATTTTTTGAGTATGAACATAACATTGAAACAAACTCGCAAATTATAGAAAGAATTCAAGAACAATCAGATGGGATACGATTAGAAGATGCTGACATCGTTGTTGCAGGCGGAAGAGGACTTGGAGGTCCAGAGCCTTTTGATACTTTAGAAGAAATTGCAAAATTACTCAATGCTGCTGTTGGAGCTTCTAGGGCAGTTTGTGACTCGGGATGGAAAGATCATTCATATCAAATTGGATTGACTGGAAAAGATATTTCACCAAATTTATATTTTACAGTTGGTATTTCAGGTGCAAGCCAACATATGGCGGGGTGTAGTAACTCTAAACATATTGTTTCTATTGATAAAAATGTAGATGCAAATATTTTCAAAGATGCTGAAATTGGTGCTGTTGGTGATTGGAAAAATATACTCCCTGGTTTTTTAGATACTTTACAGAACTTGGTAAAAAATTAATAATGTTTAACGATTTAAATAATTTTATAAATAATATTACTGATTCTGATGTGGTTTCAATTGTTTTCTTTAACTTGGAAGCTTCTTTAGTTTTAGATAGAAGAGAAAAAGATGGGGATGTCTTGATTAAAGTTTTTCCGATAGCAAAATCTCTTGATGAAAGAATTAAAATTTTAAATGATTTGAGACCAGGATTAAATGAAGTTAAAAATTTTATAGTCATTCCTTGGCATTCTTATCTAAAAGTTCTCACTGATGATAGTGTATGGGATAAATTACTTGAAAACATTTTTTATTTGGTAGATGAAGATGCATTTATTAAATTAGATGACGCTATTGAAGAATTACGATTATTAGAAGAATCTAAAATAAAGAATGCAATAATTGGTAATGGTTATAAAACGATTTGGTCTGATGTATAACTTGTTTTATGGAATGTTATTTTGAATATAGGATTTATAAGTGGAACTGGAAATGAAGGGAAAGCATTGGCTCTTCGCTTTGGAATGAATGAGCATACTATATTAATAGGATCTAGAAATAAAGATAAATCAGATTCTACTGTTGTAGAAATCAAATCCATTCTAAATGACATCAATATTCATGGATTTAACTATCAAGATACAGCTAAAAATTCAGATGTGATATTTCTTGCTCTCCCTTACACTGTTGTTGAAAATACAGTTTTGGATTTGAAAGAAGAATTGAAAGGGAAACTTGTAATAGATACTTCTGTTCCTATGATTTTTCAAAAAGGAAAATTTACTAGAGATCCAAATATCCCTAGCTCAGTTTCTGAAAACTTATCAAATATATTGATAAATTCGATGATTGTTTCATCATTTCATACTATTAGTCACACAGATCTAAATAAAATTGATCATGAATTAGATCATGATTTACTCTATTTTGTGAATGAAGAAAATTCGGAATCTATATTCTTAGAATTGATAAATACTGTTAAAGGATTAAATCCAATTAAATGCGGGACTTTAGATTTATCTTTATTGATTGAATCTCAAGTACCGCTTTTATTGAATATTAACAAAAATTATAATAAATCTACTTCATTAAAAATTAAAGGTTTATAGATTTATTTATCTTTGGTTTTGCCATCTACAACATCATCGTCTTTTTTCTTATTTTTTGGTTTTGCACTTTTTCTTTTAGTTTTCTCTTCAGGTTGATTATTATCACCTGGAGTTTCAGTCGCCTCAGGCCCTGGTTGCCCTTCTTGTGCGTACATTGATTGACCAACTTCCTGCAAAATTGTTTGAAATGCATTCAATTCTGTTTCGATTTTCTCTAAATCATCTGATTCAACAGAAGATTGTAAAGATGATTTTTGATCATTGATTTTACTAATAATTTCTTCTGAGATTTTATCTTTATTTTCTTCTACCAATTTATCAGCTTGATAGATAACAGAATCAGCATTATTTTTGATTTCAATTAGTTTTTTCTTTTTCTCATCTTCTTCTGCATGAGATTCGGCGTCATTTATCATTTGTTCAATTTCATCATTACTTAACCCTGAACTTGCGGTTATAGTTATTTTTTGCTCTTTACCTGTACCTTTATCTTTAGCAGAAACATTAAGTATCCCATTTGCATCAATATCAAATGTTACTTCTACCTGCGGAACACCTCTTTGAGCCGGTGGTATTCCATCTAATATGAACTTACCTAATGTTTTGTTTTCGTTTGCCATAGACCTCTCTCCTTGCAACACATGTATTTCAACGCTAGGTTGATTGTCTTGAGCTGTACTAAATGTTTCAGTTTTTTGCGTTGGGATAGTTGTATTTCTTTCAATTAAAGGAGTAGAAACACCGCCAAGAGTTTCTATACCAAGAGTTAGGGGTGTTACATCCAAAAGTAATACATCTTGAACATCTCCTTGAAGAACGCCTGCTTGAATTGCAGCTCCAATTGCAACCACTTCGTCTGGATTTACTTCTTTATTTGATTCTTTGTTAAAGAATTTTTCCACGGCTGCCTGAATAGCTGGCATTCGAGTCATTCCTCCGACTAATATTATTTCATTTATATCGGAATTTTGTAGTTTCGAATCTTTTAATGCCATTTTACACGGTTCTATGGTTTGCTCGATTAAATCCATAATTAGATTCTCTAATTGGGATCTTGTTATGGACTTAACTAAATGTTTAGGGCCAGAAGCATCAGCAGTAATGAATGGAAGATTAATTTCACTTTCCATAACTGTTGATAATTCTATTTTTGCTTTTTCTGCTGCTTCTCTCAGTCTTTGAATGGCCATAGTATCTTTCATTAAATCAATGCCATTTTCCTTCTTGAATTCATCAGCAAGCCAACTTACTATTCTTTGATCAAAATCGTCCCCGCCTAAATGTGTGTCACCGTTTGTGGATTTTACTTCAAAAACTCCATCACCTAAGTGCAATATAGTTATATCAAATGTTCCTCCACCTAAATCATAAACAGCTATTGTTTGATCAGTTTTTTTATTATCTAATCCATAAGCCAAAGCAGCAGCAGTAGGTTCATTGATTATTCTTAATACATCTAGACCGGCTATTGTTCCTGCATCTTTCGTAGCTTTTCTTTGGCTATCATTGAAGTACGCCGGAACTGTTATAACTGCTTGAGTTATTTTTTCACCTAATTTTGACTCAGCATCTGATTTTAATTTAGCTAAAATCATTGATGATATTTCTTGAGGAGAATAATCTTTTTTTGCCATATGAACTGAAATATCGCCGTTTTTTGATTCGTTTACTTTATAAGGAATCATAATTAAATCATCTTTTAATGAAGTGTCTTTATATTTCTTTCCTATAAATCTTTTCACTGAAAAAATTGTGTTTTCTGGGTTTGTTACAGCTTGTCTTTTTGCAATAAGGCCAGCATATCTTTCATTGTTTTTTGGATTTATTGCTATTACTGATGGCGTTGTTCTACCACCCTCAGAATTTTCTAATACTTCCCCTTCTGATGCTTCAACTATTGCCATGCAAGAGTTGGTAGTTCCAAGATCAATTCCTAAAATTTTTGGCATTTTGGTTCTCCTAATGTTAATTATTTATGTGTTTTAATAAAATTACCTGAGCCGGGCGAATAATTGTATTTTCTATTGTGTATCCACTCTTAAAGGTATGAGATATTTTTCCGTCTAGTTTTTTTGTTTTTGTTTCTTCTGTAGTTATAGATTCATGAATTGAAGGGTCAAAATCCTCTCCTTTTTGAGGATCTATTTTTGTTAGTCCTTCGTTTGTTAAAGTTGTTTCGAATTTTTTTATAATCATTTCAATTCCTGTTAGCCAATTTTTGAATGCTTCATCTTTAGGGAGCGAATCTTTTGTCATATTTAATTCATCAAGTGTGTTAAGAAATTTTGAAAACAATCCAATTTTAGTTTTACGTTTATTTATTTGAATTTCTTCTAGTGTTCTTCTTTTTAAATTAATTAGATCTGCTTGTGATCTTTTTGCACTCAAATGCAATTGATCTGTCTCTTCTTTTAGTTTTTCAATTTCAATTTCTAATGCTTTTTGTTTTTTAGAAGTAGTCTTTTTTGTTTTTTTAGTTTCTGTCATATTCTAGTCCTAGGGTTTCGAAAATTTCACATAGTTTGTCATTGAGAAATATTTTTAATTGTGATCCTTTTAATATTTCATTTCCTTTTTTTATATCTAATAAATCGTTAAACATTCTTAATATAAGTTGAACCCCAGCTAGATTTAATCCTAAATCATCAACAAGATATTTAATTAGTTTTAATTTTGCTATATCATCTTGCGAATACAGCCTTAACATGCCATCTGTTCTACTAGGGCGTACTAACCCAATCCTTTCATACTTCCTTAATGTTTGAGGATGCATTGAAAGCATTTTAGATGCAACGCTTATAACGTAGACACCTTCTATATTTGATTCAGAAAAATCCCATTGCATTTTGTCACTATTATTGTTATCGGATGTATTTTATATGTTGATACATGTCATGTCAAGTACGGTGACTGAAATTAGATAAGAGTAGAAAGATTTAAGAGAATCTTTCTTGTTTCCATGGGTCTCCATTCATATGATATCCTCTTACTTCCCAAAAACCTGGAGTAGCATTATTTGTGAATTGAATTTCCTTAATCCATTTCGCACTTTTCCATCCATACAAATGAGGAACAACTAATCTTAATGGGAACCCGTGCTCTTCTTTTAGATTTCCATTTTCATATTCTTTTGCTAGGATAGTTTTTTCATTCATCAAATCTGATTTAAGCAAGTTTGTAGTGTAGCCATCGTAGCAAGATATTGTTACATAATTTAATTCTGAATTAATATTTAAATTTCTAAGTATTTCTGAAGTAAGATACCCTTTCCAGGTTGTTTGTAATCTAGACCACTGAGTTACGCAATGGAAATCTTCTTTTATAATCGAAGTTTTCATTGCGTTTATTTTTTCCCAATTGAATGAACATAACAATTCATTGTTTTGATTAATAGATAGTTCCCATTGGTCGATATCTATTTCGGGAGAAGGGAAAGCTGAAAAAACAGGAAATTTTTCAGTTATAAACTGTCCTGGAGGAGCATCGTTTTGGCTCTCCAAATTTTTGTTTGTTGTGATTTTACCTATTTTTTTTTGCATTAATATATTATACAGATTAATTTGTATTGTTAAAATACAAACTTATTTTTTCAACCCTTCTGCGTGAGCAGAATGAAAAGTATCAACTCCCCCACGAAATTCATTTCCATATTTTGTAATTGCAACAGGGCTTGCAAATTTCGCAAATCCGGTTTGAGTATATCCTTCACCTAAAATCCTTATATCATGACCTTTTTCTTTTAATTCTTTAATTACATTTGAATCTAGATTTGGGCTTACATCAGTTGAACTTGAACTACAATCTATCCTAGGTGCATCAATAGCAGTTTGAGGAGTCATTCCAAAATCAATCATTTTAACAATTAATGACGTAACGCAATTTGTTATCCTTCTTCCTCCAGACGCGCCCACAGATATTTCTACTCCATTTTTGCCAATTACTAGTGCAGGAGTCATATTGTTTAAAGGAAATTTGCCAGACGCAATAGAGTTGACTCTATTAGGAGTTGGATCATACCACATCATTCCATTATTCATAACTATACCTGTGTTTTTTGGGATGATTCCTGAACCAAATCCGGACATGATAGTATTGGTTATAGATACAGCATTGCCTTCTCCATCTATAACTCCTAAATGAGTTGTTCCACTATCTGGCCTTGGTTGACTACTTTCCAATACAAATTTAGGTTCCCTTCCTTCTTCTATCCAAGGGTTACCGGGTTTATAGCTTTGCGGAGCATTATCTTGAATTTGTTTTTGTCTTTTTTCTATATATCCATCAGATATCAATCCATTCCATGGAACATCTGCAAATTCAGGGTCAGCTACATATTCAAATCTGTCTTCGTAAGCCATTCTTGCTGAACTTATATATGTATGTAGCATTTCTGTTGAATTATGTCCTAATTTGGATATATCAAACCCGTTAAGAGTTTTTAGAGTCATAGCACTTGTTATTCCTGCAGAGGCAAATTTCGGTACTCTGATAATTTTATCTCTATATTTAAATTCTATTCCTTTGTCCCAATAAAATGGCTTGTATTGATCAAAATCTTCCATAGTAAGAATTCCATCATTACTTTTGATATCTTTAATTATATGTTCTGTGATTTCTCCTCTGTAAAATGCGTCGGTACCACCTTTTCCTATAGATTCTAATATATTTGCAAGATTTGTTTGTTTTAAATTAAAAGGGCCATCTATACCTCCAAATGGAAGAGAACCAGATGGCATAAATGTATTTCCTAGTTCTTCGTATCTTAGTAGCATACTTGTGAGGCTTGCAAATTTGTACAACGTAAACCATTCAGGATAAAAACCTTCTCTAGCTAATTTGACAGCAGGTGCAACTACTTTGGATAATGGGATTTTACCAAATCTATTATGTGCTTCTAATAATCCTGCTATACATCCAGGTACTGCTATAGATTTATACCCGTGAATGTTTTCATCATTTTTTACTCCTGCCCACCCAAAGCTACCGACAGATGATTCCCCTGTTAATTCATACATATCAGGCTTCCCACTTAAAGGTCCCTTCATAGGAAATCCAATAACTCCTCCTTCATTACCAACTTGGAAAGTCATGTATCCTCCGCCTCCAATACCACTGGATTCCGGCTCTACTACTCCCACTGCTAAACAAGCAGCCACACCAGCATCTACAGCGTTCCCACCTAATTCAAGCATTTGTAATCCGGCTTCAGTTGACAATTTATCTTTAGTTGCAACCATACCATTATTTGAGACTGCTTCTGCTTTTACAAAACTAGATATCGTGCTTAAATTTTCATTCATAGGATTCTCCAACAAATATAATTTGATCCATTATACATTTTTGGTGTAAATTATTGGTATAATTATATAATTAATTACACTAAAAAAAAATTTGTTATGTATGAAGTAATCGAAAAATCTTTAACAGAATTAGAAAAAGGGAAAAACATTGTTCTAGCTACTGTCGTAAATACTAAAGGATCTACTCCTCAAAAAATCGGTTCTAAATTATTAATTAGAAAAGATGGATCTACAGTTGGAACACTTGGTGGTGGTTGTGTTGAGGGCGATATATGGTTTGAATCTAAAACTATGTTAGAAGATGATTCCCTTGAAGAATCTAGATACAGAGAATATACATTGAATCAAGAATTAGCTGAACAAGAAGGGTTGGTTTGCGGAGGAACCATGTTCTTTTTGTTAGATAAATTAGAACCTAATAAATCCAATGTAGAATATTTAAGAACTCTTCAAAATTCATTGAATGGAAAAGAAGGTGGAAAAAGTACTATTACCCTAGTAGATTCGAAAAATAGTAACATAATGATTGGAACCAAAAAAACCTATGATTTTGACCAAACCTCTAATATTAAAAATGATGAAATATTTATTGATTCTAATCAAATAGAAGATGTGATTAATAATAGACAAAGCAAATGTGTTAAATTAGACGATGGAAATGAATGGTACGTTGAAATATATACAACTCCTTCAACTTTATTAATTTGTGGAGGTGGTCACATTGCTAATAGCTTAGCTCCACTAGCGCATAAATTGAATTTTAACGTATGGATTACTGATGATCGAAAGGAATTTGCTAATAGTAACAGATTTCCTAATGCTGAAAGAATTGTTAATGACCTCCCTGAAAACGCTTTGAAAAATTTACCGGTGACCGAAAATACTTATATTATTATAGCTACACGAGGGCATAGGTATGATTTGGTAGCCACACAAGCTGCGGTCAGTACAGATGCAAAATATATAGGTTTGGTTGGTAGTATGAGAAAAGCAATTTTAGTTTTCGAAGATTTGTTAAAAAATGGTATCCCTGAAGATAAAGTGAAAGCTATCAGATCACCTGTCGGCTTAGATTTGAGAGGTAGATCACCTGATGAAATAGCAGTAAGTATAATTGCAGAGATGCTGATGATAAGAGAAGGTGGTACAGGCTTATCTATGGCTATGCCTGGAAATATATGGAAAAAAATAACAAGTAAAATTAATAACTTAGTTACTAATAATAAAATAAAATGAACTCTTTAAGCGGGTTAATATTAGCCGCTGGTCTTTCAAATAGAATGGGAGAATCTAAACCATTATTAGATTGGTATGGTGAGACATTAATTGAATTTCAAATAAAATTGTTTAATTCTTTAGGAATAAAACCAATTGTAGTATTAGGCTTTAAAAGCGATGTTGTATTATCAAAGACAAAAAATTCTGATGCAGAATTTGTAGTTAATCAAGATTATAAAAAAGGAAAATCCACTTCTATTTTGAAAGGACTAAGCTGTATACCTGGAAAAAATAATATTCTTTTACTTTCAGTTGATCAACCACGTCCTAAAATTATGTTAGACAAAATTATAAAAAACCATATTGAATCCAATTCTTTAATTACTATACCTAAATATAAATCTATAAACGGTAAACTTCGTGGAGGGCATCCAATAATTTTAGACAATAAAATCATACCCGAACTACGTGAGTATATATTGAAGGGTAAAACTATAAAGGATTTTATAATGTCGCAATATGATGTTAATGCAATTGAATTTGATGATATATTAATTAGATTAGACCTAAATGTAAAAAACGATTATTTTGAAGCTTTGAAATTATTTAAAAAGTATGTCAACAATGGGAAAAACTAAAATTTCAATGACAATAGCTGGTTCTGACTCTGGGGCGGGAGCAGGTATTCAAGCAGATTTAAAGACATTCGCTGCCTTAAACGTTTATGGGACGTGTGTAATTACTGCTGTAACTGCTCAAAATACGATAGGAGTTTTAGATTTTGAAATCATGAATAATAAAATGATTTCCAGCCAATTCAATGCTTTGATTTCAGATATTTATCCCGATTCAATAAAAATTGGAATGTTAGGGAATGAAGAAGTGGTATCTCTTATAAGTGCACTATTATCACCAATGAAGAATATTCCTATAGTTTTAGATCCTGTTATGGTTGCTAAGAGTGGCGATCAATTAATTTCTGACAGTGCAATTGAAATTATGAAGAACAGTTTAATCCCTTTATCAACTATTCTAACCCCTAACTTACCAGAAGCAGAAGTGCTAGCAGGGATGAAAATAAACTCAAGATCAGATATGTTAATAGCTAGTAAAAAAATCCTTGAACTTGGCCCGAAATATTTGTTAATGAAAGGTGGTCATATGAAGGGCGACCCAATAGATATACTATTTAATCAAGAAGAAGGATTATTAGTTGAATTACCACAAAAGAGGATAAACACAAAGAATACTCACGGGACTGGATGTACATTCTCATCTGCAATTACTGCAGAATTAGCAAAAGGACAAAATTACGTAGATAGTGTTAAAATTGCTCAAAAATATGTTTATTCTGCTATGAAAACTTCAGTGGAATTAGGTAAAGGCCATGGGCCGTTAAATCATTTTTATAAATTAAGTTATTAATATGGCATTATATTTAACCGAATCAGAAATAAGTCAAATAATAGATATTCAATTAGCAATTGATTCTGTAGAAGAATCTTTCAAGCTAATTGCAACAGGACAAGGTGTCACAAAGTCAAGAGAACGTTTGCCTGTAGGAATATCTAGTATGAATTATATGTCTGCAGGGATTAACATAGAAAATATTACAGGGCTAAAAGTATATGTTCCCAATCCTAAAGGTACAAAATTTTATGTACATATTATGAACTCCTTAAATGGAGAACTGATTTCAATAATTGAAGGCAATATGTTAGGGCAATACCGAACAGGAGCGGCTTCAGGGGTAGCTAGTAAATTTCTTGCAAACCCTAATTCAAGAAAAGCATTATTGATTGGAACAGGATTTCAATCTTTTACTCAAATATTATCTTTAGACAATATTTTTGATTTAGAAGAAGTATATGTATATAGTAGATCTGAAGAAAACAGAAATAATTTTATTAAAAATTACCAACCTAAAATTCATGCCAAATTAACTGCAATTGAAAGTGTATCCAATAAAATAGAGAATATCGACATTATAAATGTTATAACAAATTCTAAAACTCCCGTACTAGATGGCAATACTATAACCGCTGGTATACATATTAATGCTGCTGGATCTAATCATGCCTTACGAAGAGAGTTAGATACAAAAACTATATTAAAAGCTAATAAAATATTCGTAGATGATTTAGATCAGGCAAAGAATGAGTGTGGAGATTTGATTTATCCAGAGTCATTAGGCTTAATTCAATGGAGAAATATAGCTAGTTTTTCTGATATTTTCAGATTTCCTAATAAATATGTTAGAAACAAAGATGATATAACTATTTTTGAATCCCAGGGACTAGCTTTATGGGATTTGGTTTTGGCCTACAAACTGTACCAACTCGCAATAATTAAAGGCTTAGGAAAAGAAATTAATGTCTGATGTAATTCAAAGCAATATAGAAAACAGGGTAGGGATTATAAAATTAAACAGGCCTGATTCATTGAATGCTTTTAATTACGATCTTTCTGAATCCCTTTATACCAAAATTGAAGAATTTAATACTTCTTCAGATGTTGGAGCAATATTAATCACAGGCAATGGTAAAGCTTTTAGCGCAGGAGCGGATGTAGCAGGATTTCAAGAAAACAACGCTGAAAAAAGACATGCACGTTCTTGGAAAGAATTAGTAAATTTATTTATAAGATCTAAACCAATTATTGCTTCAATTAATGGATTTGCAGTGGGAATGGGTATAACATTATTTTTATATTCAGATATCAGAGTTGCTTCCCATATTGCGAAAATTTCATTCAGATTTGTAAAAATTGGTTTAACTCCAGAATTTGGAAGTACTAGAAGGTTATCAGATATGATAGGAATTAGTAGATCATCGGAATTAATGTTGACTGGAAAGTTTATAAGTGGAAAAGAAGCCACTAAAATTGGATTGGTTTCTCAAAGTTTTAATTCAGATGAATTATATTCAGAATCATTAAAATTAAGCGAAGATATTGCAACTAATTCTGATTGGCATAATAGAGTGATAAAAGATATGATTTATAATAATTACATCAAAAACTATGACGATGTTTTCTCTATTGAAAATGAGATTTTTTCTAAATCCAGGCAATCAAAAGAGCATAAAGACTTTGTTAAAAAATTTATGAATGAAAACAAATAGTTTAATTATTTTCTATCTCTTGCATCTGTAGTAATTTTACCTGATATTTCGCCAATCGAATTTATTTTAAGTGCATGAGGATATTTTGGAGGAACTGTACATGCGTGCCCTGGAGATCCAAGAATGTAATCACCTACTTTCAAATTTTCACCATTTAATTCTATAACACCGTGTTCCTCGTTTTGAGAGAGTAATTTAGCGTTAGGTTTACCTTCTAAAGTGAACCTCTCTGGTGTAGGAGGGTCACAAGAAATTGACTTTGCTCCGATATCAACTGTGACAGTGTTTCTGATTTTATCTTCATCGATAACTTGTCCTAAAATTAGACCAGCTACTTCAAAATTTAAATCTGGTTGTCGAATATTATTTGAATCCCAATATATCCATGTTCCAGGTGAAACCTTATAATCAGTTTTATCTAAATAGTATTGAAATGACCAAGATCCACCAACAATTATGTCATAATTTGTATCACTAGAGAATTTAGATATTTTTTCCCTAAATTTTTCAATAATATTTATACTTTCATTTACGATCTCATGCTTTTCTTCAATTTCTGTGTTTCCAACTAAATGCCCATCATACGCATGTATACCTTTGAATTTAATATTTGAAGAATTAAAAAGCTTTTCTAATAATGGATCAGATTCATTAACATCAATTCCAGTCCTGTGCATTCCAGTATCCAAGTCTATATATACTCCATCTAATCCTTCAATACTTGATAACAAATCCAAATGGTAAACAGTACCAATTATAGCGCTAAATTTAATGTGACTGAATTTTTTGACAATCTTTCCTAAACGTTCAGCTTTTATTTTTGAAGATATTGGATAAGCTAAAATCAATTCATCAGGAGAGCATTCTGCAAGCGTTTCCAATTCTTCTAAAGTAGAAGTTTTATGCCTTTTTATCCCTCTTGAAATTTGCAAGTTCAAAATCTCTTTTGATTTATGTGTTTTAGCATGAGGTATTAATCGTGAAGAATCTTTTATCATTTCTAAAACTGTTTTGAGATTATGTTCTAATACATCTTCAAATATCAGATATTCTGGTGTTTCAAATGAGTCTGGATTGTTGATTTTGTAATTTCCGAAATTCATAAAAATCCTTTAAGCTAACTAAAACTATATGATAGTAAATTTGAGTCTACATTATCAACATCAGTTACACCACAATATTTCATTGCTTGTTCTAGTTCTTCTTTTAATATTTTAATAACATCTATCACGCCATTTTCACCGCCTACTGCTAGCCCCCAATAAAATGGCCTACCAATCATTACTCCTTTAGCACCAAAAGCTAGGGCTTTTAAAATGTCAGCACCTCTTCTGATTCCACCATCAAGATATACTTCGCATTTTCCATCAACAGCTTCTATAACTTCTGGCAATGATTGTAGACTAGGCAAAAGAGTATCTACACCTCTGGCACCATGATTACTAACTACAATTCCATCAACACCACAACTTACTGCTTTTTTTGCGTCATGTGATGATTGGAGTCCTTTAATTACGATTGGAAGGTTTGTTATTGACTTAAACCACTCTATATCTTCCCATAATAATTGTTCCCTAGGGTTCAATCCACCAAGCTGTATTTCTTTATCTCCTTTTTTATAACCCATTCCTGCTATTTCGCCAATTAAATTTACTCTTTCAGTATTAACAGGATTTACAAATGCATTTCTAATATCTCTTTCTTTTGGTCTTAAATGATCCATTCCGGGAACAGGGCCATCAACAGTTAGAACGATTACTTTATATCCGCTTTTCTCTGCACGTATGATTAACATTTCATCTATCTCTTTTGTTAAGTGATAAATTTGAAACCATAATGGTTTATCTGTTACGTTAGAAATATCCTCGATTGTGAAAGACGAATTTGTTCCCACTCCAGCGATTACATCTTCATTTTTTGCGGCTCTAATAGTAGCTAATTCTCCTTCTTCGTCACAGAAAGTATGACCTCCTGCAGGAGCAATCATGAGAGGGAAAGAAGTTTTTTCTCCTAATATAGTTGTTTGAAGTTTTATAGTAGATATATCTACCATTTTATTTGGGCGTAGAAATACTTCATTAAATATTTCATTATTTCTTTTCAGAGTGATTTCGTCACCTCTTCCTGCTTCTATGTAATCCCATATATTATGAGGTAATATTTTTTTTGCTAATTCTTCATATTCATGTAAATTTATTGGATATCTTTCCATACAATTCTTCCTCTAGAATTTCATTTGAAACATCATTATACCTGCAGCTACAGAAACATTTAAAGATTCGGTTTTTCCGTACATTGTAATTTTGTAAATTTGATCGCAAAGGGATTTCGTAAGTTTAGAAATCCCAGAACCTTCATTTCCAATTACTAATGCAACATTTCCTGTAAAATCATAATTTTTATATTCCTTGTCTCCATCCATGTCTAGTCCTACAACCCAATAATTATAATCTTTTAGTTTTTTTATTAATTGGTTTATATTTTGATTAGTTATTAGAGGTATATGTGAAATTGCTCCCGAAGAACTCTCTGCAACTGTTGAATTTATTTTTGCTGAATTATTACTCGAAATAATAATTCCATCAAATCCTGCTGATTCTGCAGACCGAATTAAAGCTCCTAGATTTCTAGGATCTTGTACTTTGTCTATAATTAGGATGTTTGAATTTTCCCCAGGCTCTGTATTAATTATATCTTCTATGTGCAAATTAAAATTCAACGATATTTTTGCTGCAATGGTTTGCCCATGGTTGAAGCTAAATTTATTTTTAAAAGTATTATTGTTAATTATTTCAATAGATATATTATTATTTTCTGCAGCTTTAATTATTTCAATAACTCTTTTATTTTTAGCGAAATTTTCTGAAATATGTATTTGAATTACATTACCATTTGACAAAGCTTCTTTTACGGGATTTATTCCGTATATTATCAAATCGGAATTATTATTTTTATTATCCATTCTTAAATTCTATTTGTTTAATTTAGAGTGTATGCATAATATAATACATCAACTATTTAATTTCTAAAGTACAGATTCCAATACCATTTTCTCCTTTTACAGAATACAAAAGGTATAACGTATCATTTTCTTTGTATATAGCAGGATCTCTTAATTGGTTAACAGGAATATTTATTGAACTTCTAGAGGATTTTTCAAGAGGTAAATTTCCTCCCTCCCATTCATATTCAGGTCTGATAATTTCTATAGGGTTAGATACTTTCCATTTATTAATTGGATTATTTATATCTATTGTGGATAAATATATTCTTTCAGGTGTGTCTCCAACTTGTGAATAAAAAACATACAATAAATCCTTTATTACTATCAGAGCAGAATGTCTCATTTTGGAATCAAACAATTTGGTTATTTCTTTATATTCTGAAATATTCCCACAATTTTCATAAAAAATTCCTGGCATAGACATCCCGTATTTTTTATTATTAAATTCAAATCGCCTGAAATATGATTTACCTACAATCAGAGGTTGAGCTTCGAATTTGATCCCATCATTAGAAGTACTAACTTTTGTTTGTTGGAATCCAAATTTTTCTAATCCGTGATAATACATAATGATTTTTTTATTTTTTTCATCTACATGAACATCTGGAGAGGCAATATGTGGAATAGTCATATCATCAATTCTATTTGGTATAAATTCTTTTTGGGATTCGACAGGATTATATCCGTCTGGTTGGCTTATCCCTAATTCTTCAACTTTAAAATTCTTAGGTATTTTAGGTTTCTTTGTTAAAAACTTTGACTCTTGTAATTGTAAAGTTCCTCCATGAAGAATTTTCCAGGGGCCAAGTAAATAATCTGAGTATGCTAATTTAATATGATCACCTTTGTGATCTGCATAATACAAATAATATTTACCAAGAATGTTTGGCAACCAATCAGGCGCTTTTATCAAAGAAGGCCCTTGAATATTATATCCAATTTCTTTTGATAACCCGGGATGAATTATTAACCCATTCTTAAATTTATTTACTTTTATCATAAGGATTTTAATTGTTTTTTTACAATATCACATCTATTGCATTAATTTGTATTCAAAGAGAAATTCATGGGTTTGCAAAACATGCTTTTAGTGTAACTTACGTTGCAATAGTATTTACATAATAGTCATCCATGTTTAAAACCTTATTCCCTTTTCATGCCATTGTTTGTTTATTAGAACTTGTTTCTCCTTACCATATGGTTTGATAGAATTACTATTATGTTTATACCAGGCATTCACCCATCTAGTTTCTTCGTTATTTATGAAACTAAACAAGAACCTAAATCCTACACAAAAACTTAAAGGAATAATATTTTTATATATCCATTGTTGATCATATTTCATTCCGCCTAGATCTTCTAAAGTTCTTATCCAGCTTATATCTGCTTTTTGTTCTTTATAGAATATATCTGCTCTTTGTAATTTGTCGTCTTTGGGTAGCATTAACGCAAATTCAACCTGAGTTTTAGGTCTGTCATGTTGCTTACCGAGAACGCTTGGTATCATTAGCATTTCTGGAACGTTATTGATATTATTATCATTAATTTTGTTCCTGAAAAGCCATACAACATTATCTGTTTTTCGTTTTGTATTTTCAGAAACTTTAGATTCCCCAGGTTTGATAAATTTATCTTTGTGTACGATATTTTGAAAATGTATTAATGGAGCATAATGATAATACCTTTCATAATTTTTCCATTTATTTGTTACTTGATGTTTTTCTGACATTCTAAATCCTTAAGTACACTATATTGCTTTTTGTGTTTTGATACAAATTGAGTTATATTTTTACAATGAATTATATTAAAAACAAACTTAAATTTATTCTTTTTTCTCTTGTGCTTATATTAATTTTATCCTGTTCTAATTCCTCAAATATTACATCAAATCCTAACACTGATATAAATTCAAATACACAAACTAAAATTAATGCAATACCTGATAGAAAACCTAAAGAAGTTAAATCTAACAATATATCAGAAGTACCTTTGATTTCTTCAAACCCAGATACAAAATCTAAGGAACCGATACCTTCAGCCACCACTAAAGATACTACGAAAATTATTGTTATCCCAGATACAAAGCCTTCACTCGTGATTAAATTGAATGAATCAAATCATTTATACAAAATATATGATGACCCTTATGAAACAAATAATCTATATGATGAACATCCAGAAATAGCTAAAATAATGTTAAAAGAAATGAGTGATTTTTTATCTTTAGATCCAAATAGAAAATCACATAGTAAAAATAAAGACATAAAACAAACTCTTAAGATAGATATCAAATGTGATCAAGAAAGTATTTGGAGAAAATTATTTTCTAAGATTATTAATTATTCTTGTGATGAAAAATATTTAATAATTGAGTCAGATGGATTACCTTATTCTATAAACGATAGTGGTGAAATATATGAACATGTTATTATTGCAGGAATAAAAAACTGGAATCAACAGATAACGCTGCCACAAAATTACAAATCTTCAAATGCTTGGAAAATTCCTATAAACCTTATTTTTGTTGACAAACCTATGAAATTAACTGGTATTGGTCCTATTGGAGTAGCAATTAATGGTGTTCCTATATTTGATCCTACTAAGCAAAATGGTCATACAGATACATTTTAACTGGAGAGTTAGATATATGTGGAGGACATGCGGGTAGAGCAGATGATTATCATTATCATATTGCTCCTATCTGTGTTTTGACACAATTAGCTCAATATGATGTTCCAATGGGGTTCAGTCTTGATGGGCATTCTATATATAATATTATAGAAAATGATAGTAATCATGCTAAAGTTGAAACTGATTTATGTCAGGGTCATATTCATGATGATTATTTATACCATTATCATTTTTCCAAAAATTATCCATATACATTTGGATGCCATAAATCTAAAATTGATTATTCTTTGCAACCTAGAACAACTCCTATTAGGCAATCCGGGACGCCAATAAAAGTTAATGAAAAAACATATTCGAAATCTAAAGCTGGCTGGATTGTTTTAGACTATTTTTCAAATGGTAAAAAAACGGTTTTGAAATACAGGGGATCTTCAACTAATTGTTATGATTTTCAGTATATAAATAACAAAAATATTCAAAGCGAAAATTATTGCCTCAAAAACAAATGATAAGTATTATTAAACTTAAGAGATATTTAATTCTACGACACCTATTTCATTGAAATCTGCTAGTATTTTGTCACCAGGAAATATTGGGACAATACCAGTACATGTTCCTGTTGAAATTATATCTCCTTTGTTAATAGATTTTCTTCGCGATGAAAGATGATTAACTACACATTCAACTACATTAAAAGGAGAACCAAGAACTTCAGAACTATTACCGCTAATTATTTTAGTTTCATTTTTATAAAGTGTTATATTTTGTTTGTTTAAGTCTATGTTTTCCCATTGAATGATTTCATTTCCTATTATTTAAGCAATATGTACTACCATATCAGTGGTTAATTTTATTGATCCAATATTTTTGAAACCTGATTGATATCTACTTCCTATTATTTCTATTACAGGTACTAAACAATCTATTGCTGATAATATTTCTTTTAAATTATATTTATCTTTTTTGGATGGAAGAACTTTTTTAAACTTAAATGCAAATTCCCATTCTACGCTAGTATTTTGATCAGAAAAGATAGAAAAATTAGCAGGACTATTGAGAATATATTCTTTAAATACAGGTCCAATCATTGGTTCTTTCGTATTTAGTTCTTTTTGAGCTTTATAACTTGTAGCACCTACTTTCCATCCACATCTATTCATATTAGATATCTCTGTAACAATATCTTGAAATTCATAAGCTTCATTTATTGACTTGATTACATCAGTTTCTTCAAGTTTTATTACTCCACCCTCGGTTTTTGCAGTGTTTATTTTTTCGGCTAATTTATATATTTTATTCACTGATTTCTTTTTCTATTTTTTGATACTATATCTTCAACTATAAATTCAGCGTCTTCAGCTACGCCAACAAATTGCGCGGATTTTGATGAATGCATCCACTGAAGCCCCATAAAATATAATCCATCATATTCAGTCATCCCTCTTTTTTGAATTGGATGACCCTTTTTATTTGTGATATTTAAATTGATCCAATCATAATTGTATCTGAATCCAGTTGCCCATATGATGCTTTTGATATCTTGAGGTGCTGAAATTTTTTTGTTATTTATTGTTTTAAATTTTTCTATTCTTTTATCTCTAATTATTTTTTCGAATGGAAATTTTAAGTTGTTTTTTGAAATATAATCATCAACTTTCTTGGCCCAATTGATTGCATGGTCATCGGAAAATTTTAGATTTTGGTATAGATTGTCTTTGAATAAAATTTCTCTAACCCCACAATTTTCAACTGTTCCACATAAATTTAACCCATGTTCTACAAGATTAATCAAATTAATATCATGCCCCCCTTTATTTCCAGAAGTATGAGGACTACACGTCCATCTTTGTTTAACAGGGGTATTATCAACAGTTTTATCAAATGAACCCATTTCATAATTCCACCAAGATGAGTCTTTACCTCTATACTTTCTGGGTCTTCTACCGCATTTGCTGACTGCTAACCAAACTTCTCTTTCATCTTCTATCAATTCTTCAGCAATTTGAGCTCCTGACTGCCCTGATCCTACAACTAATACTCCACCTTTGGGTAATTTGCTACTATTTTTGAACTCTGTTGAATGGATTTGCAAAATGTTATTATTTAATTCTGAATTTATATTAGGTATATACGAATTCCCAAATGCTCCAGATGCGATTATGACTTTATTTGATTTAATAGTTCTTTTAGATGTAGTGATAATAAAATCATCTCCTTGTTTAGTCAGAAAATTTACGTTTTCATTAGTAAGAATATTAGTACCAATATATTTCGCGAAAGATTTAATGTAATTAACAGTTTCAGATTTATTTAAAAATCCATCTGCATTATCAGAAGGAAAAGTTTCAGTTCCAAATCCGAATTCTGGTATCTTAATAGCCCAATTTGGATTCACTAAATGAAAGCTATCCCATCTTTCATTAATCCAAGTATTAGCAACCTCTCCTCTTTCTATAATTATATGAGGAATATTTTGCTTTGCTAGATAGAAGCTTATACATAGTCCAGCTATTCCTGCGCCAATAATTACTACTTTCGAATCGATTGCTCTATTATTCACGTTTTCTTGTAAAGAGATTAAACTACAATTATATGTTTACTTATGATTTGAATTCAATGAGATATTTGCTAATCGATTTATTTTCTTTCAAATTCGTATTCTTTCTCATGAAAATAGTTCATAAAACAAAATGATTTTATTCAGTTTTGTTGAAATGTTTTGTCCATATTTTAGATATTTCTAATTCGGCATCTTTTAAAGTTTCCGATTCTGATATTGTGTTGATTATATTGTTTTCAGATATTATTTTTCCTTGGATAATTGAATATTTTATATCTTTTGCAGTAGCGTTATAAATTACTAAACTAAGCAAATCGTGATATTTAGTTATACCTCCAAAATGTAAATCAGCTGTATTTATTATATTTAAGTCGGCTTTTTTACCGATATCTATAGAACCTATCGATTTTTTTAATCCAAGACTTTCCGCAGGAATAATTGTGGATTTTTTTACAGCATCAATAGCATTTGTGGACTCAACATTATTTGTAGATAACCTGTGGAAATATATACTTGCCCTAATATTTTCAAAAGCATCAAAAGTTAACCAGTCTGTGCCTAATCCTACTTTGACACCTCTCTCTTCATAACTTGAGATATTTGCATAGTGGCTTCTTTTAGCTCCGATTACCGGGCAATGAGCTACTGTAAAATCATTTTTAGAAAGTATATCTTTCTCTTTGTCTGTAACGAAATTGCAGTGAGCTCCAATAACACTTGTATTATCAAAAAAGTTAAAAGAATTCAGATATTCAACAGAACCCATATTGTATTCTGTATTCATATATTTATTTTCTGTAACCGTTTGCCCCATGTGCATATGTATACCTAATTGTAAATGACCAGCCATTTCTTTTGCTTGTTTAATTAACTTATTAGAAAGAGTATCCGGAGCATGTATTCCGATCCTACATGTTATTAATCCGTTATTTGTATTATGCCATTTAGAAATGAAATTTTCTGAATCTTTTAATTTTGTCTGACCTTCGTGATCATCACGTTCATATTTAAAAAATTGTATTTTTGATAAATCTGTATCTTTTAATTTGTTTGATATTACAGCTCTTATTCCAACCTCTTTAGCAGCCTGAGCTATTGACCACGGATAATGCCAAATATCATTAATAGTTGTATATCCTCCCTTCACGGCTTCTGCTATTCCTAATTTAGCTGTAAGATAGGTGTTTTTTTCATTTAATTGTTTTTCCATTGGTAAAGCCAAACCATAAAAACCATCAACTTTATCTTCAGTAAATCCTTTTAAGATTGGAGTTGGAGATACATGAGTATGACTATTAACAAATCCAGGAAATGTAACTGTGTTAGATCCATCAATTGTTCTCTTTGATATATATATTGATGATAAATTATCATTGATATCAATTATTTCACCATTATTGATCACAATAGATTTACTTACAGGAGTTTTGAATTCTTTAAACTCATTCAGTCCTACACATTTTGTATTTTTAATAATTAAATCTACTTTCATTGGTTTTAATACTTTAATTGAATTTAATGTTAATCTTCATTATTCTCTAATTTTTTTCTTTGCCAAGCAGTGTCGATTTTGCCCGAATAAAATTTTTCTGGATTATTAATAGCCCAATATTGTTTTCTAAATATAAAATTTTCAGGATCATCTGAAACCATATTTTTCAATAATTGTTTTGCATCACCTTGACCGGTTTCAAGAATTTGGTTTCCTTCTCTCAAAATATTTACAGATTCTTTAGCAGGTATACTTGCTGGTTTGGAATTAATATTATTTAACGATTCTAAGTTCCCGGTATCTAACCAATTTTCAACTAAAAGCTTATGCTCATGTTTAAGAATATTAATATTGGCTATACATTTGAATTTTAATATTAAATCTTCATCAAAGATAAGTAAATTTGGAACAACTTTGAAACCAAATAACAAACCAGAAGAATTATCTATATCAATGTATGTTTTAATTTTCACACCGTATTCGTCTAAATATGGAATGACTTTTTCAGGGCCTTGAAAATCAAGAGATACATTTATCAATTGAATGTTTTTTCCTTCTGCTTTTTGTGCTAATGATTGCCATCCAGGCAATTGAGTTCTACAATTTCACCAAGAAGCCCAAAAATAAATTGCAAGTTTTTTTCCTTTGTAATTTGCAATATCAAATGATTGCCCATTAATATCAATTAAATCAAGTTTTTCTAATGTATCCCCTGTATCTAACATTTTCGACCTCTAATAAATTAAGTTGGTAAATATAATTAAAAAATCTCTGCCAATTTTTATACATATTGCTTATCTTATTCATTTAATAGGTTACTAATTGAACCTGCATCATATATTTTAATTTTCATTTTACTTCAATTCTTTGGTCAATATTAACAACATCATGATGAATTTCGCCAAAATGGCAAATAACTGAGCCGCTTAATTTTGAACGAGGGGAATATAAAATAATATTATTATCATTTGGAACAACTTCCCCATCTAAATACGTACAAAGTAGCGGTTGATTTTTATTCTGCACAATACCTTTATATTTTTCTAAAATAGCGTTCTTGCTATTAATTACACGTTGCTTGAGGATATCATGAATTTTAATAACTCCATAAAGGGAGGCAATAGCATGATAAGGACCAGTAGTCATTTTGTTTTTTTGAGTGTTTAGATTAAAATAAAATGTATCTAGATTATTAGGATTCAAATTAGATTTGTACGCAACAAAACTTGCCCCAGTTAAGCCAAATAATCCCTTACAAGAACTAAATGCCATTACATCAGCTAATTGGTGACTATCTTCTAATCCAATTGATCCTGTAGCATCTACATATAATTTCGCACCGCATTCATCGGCCTTATTCCTAACACTTTGTAAATCTATTTTAAATGCTACGGAGGTTTCAGTATAAGCACACATAACCCAATCAAAATTTTCTTTTATTTTTTCAATATCCTTGTATTCACAAATAGTTGCCGAACAATCCTTTGGCAAAAGTTTTTTCAATCTATCACTATAATAACCAGTGGAAACTAATAAAATTTTGCCCGAAACGAAAGAGTGTGCGGCTAGTTCTAATCCTAAAGTCGCTGAACCTTGCATTGCCACCACCTCATCTTGCCCACTTATTTGTTTAATCCAGTCTATAACATCCTCTGACATTTTTGTATATTCGTCATCTCCTCTTCCGAATAGAGGCTTTAAATACTGCAAATTCTCATGTAAAACTACTGCAGGTCCCGGAGTAAGCATTAGTTTGTTATTATTATTTATCTGAGTGATAGCTCGAAGTGAACTCTTACGCATTATAGAACTACTTATACCTTCAGTTCGTGGAAAAATTTTGAGCTTATCTTTAGAAATAAGATTAAAATTATCAGTCCCATGCACTAAGAAATCAATATTGTATTGTTCCATAACATTCTCATCTATTAGCCAAGGGACAGAAATAACTTCATCTACATACTTAATAGATTCAAGTATTTCTTTACGATATTCATATTCCAATTCTGATTGGAATCCTTTATTGTTAATGATTTCATCATCAGATGTTAATCCGACAATTACTCTTCCGTATTCAGAAGCTTTTTTTAACAATCGTATATGCCCATGATGAATTACAGTAGCTGACATATCAACCATAATTCTTTTAACCATATCTGTACCTACTTATATGAAATTAAATATTTTTTGTGTTTACAATTGCCGATTATAAAATTCAAATCATTGTATTGTAAGTTTGAAGTTGTTAACCAAGGTTCGAGTTAGCATTTATTGACTATAACATCTCATCAATATACATACAAATTCCTCTTGGAATTACATGTACGTACATTTAGGGATGTTTTTTAAGAAGATTTGGATACTTATTCTTGATACTAACTAAAGTTTTTCATCAAAACTTTATACTTTTATATGGCTAGGATTATTAAATAAATTTTAAATTACCTAAACGTTTTGCCGAATTTTGTGCATTGATTGCAAGTCTCATAACTTCTAAACAATGGTCATGTTTCATTGCAGTTTCAGTACGGTTAAAAACGTCATTCATTAAGTTTTTAAAATAAGTAAGTGGCTGTTTTGATGCATCTATATATTCACATCTTTGTTTGTTCACTAAAAAAAGATGATCAGTTCCTTCTCTTCCAGCAATGTCAACATATTTTCTAAGTTCAATATATCCTTCTGTACCCAAAATTGTTAATCTTCCATCCCCCCAATTTGGTAATGCATCAGGAGTATACCAATCTACACGAATATAACCTTGTCCATGGTCTCCATGTATTAAAATTTCACCAAAGTCTTGCATTTTTGTCTTATCAGGATTTGAAAAATTGCCAATACTTGAGCTAATTATTTCAGCTGAGTTGGATTCGGTAAAAAATAAAAATTGATCAATTTGATGAGAGGCAATATCGCATAATATTCCTCCATTTAACTCATCGTCAAAAAACCATTCTGGTCTAGTATCGATATTTAATCGGTGTGGACCAAAACCTATTGTCTGAACCACTTTCCCAATTTCCCCATTTTTAATTAAATTTGATGCCATATGGACACTTGGGACTTCAAATCTTTCAGAAAAATCAATTGAAAATATTTGTTTTGTTTTATCTATTGTACTTTTTATTTCTTGTAACTGTTCCAAATTTGTACAACCTGGTTTATCTAGCATAACATCCTTACCTGCATTCATGCATTCAATAGCCAAACTGGCTCGTTTTGAAGGTATGTCAGCTATTAAAATTAAATCAATATCAGTATTGTTTAACAGAACATATTTATCTTTTACTCTTGTAATATCGGGAAATTTTTTTTCTAAATCATTAGAAATTTTGTTATCATTTTCAGTCCACCATCCTACGAATTCACAACCTACATCTAACATTCCTGTAATTTGTCCGAAAATATGTCTGTGCTCAACACCCATAGCTGCGATTTTTAATTTTTTCATATTAATCTCTATCGGTTGCTAGATTTTCAACTATCATTTCATCAAGTTTTTTTTCATATTTTTCGCTATTTATAGGAATATTAACTTCAATTTTATTTAGTCCAGAAAAAATCATCGCGTTCATAAGTTCCACTGAATAAATTCCCTCTTTTCCGTCTACGAATAATTTTTCTATTCCCAAGATTTGATTTGAAAAATTTTGAATAATATTTTTACGTTCTAAATTAAAATTAATATCTTCAAATTTTAATTCTTCAATTTTGATATTAGGTTTTTCCATAGGTGTTTTTGATCTTTTCAAATATTCTGTTGAAGATATTTCATTTTTATTCCATATCATCTTGTTATTTTCAATAATCATTAATCCATTATCTGATGCTACTTCTAACCTATTTACACCGGGAGCTTCTCCTGTAGTGGTGATAAATAAACCATGAGAACCATTAGAGTATTTAAATAAGGCAGTCACATCATCTTCTACTTCTATATTATGAAAACGGCCGAGATTGATATGAGCATGAACACTGTCTGGCATACCAAAGAGCCACTGCCACAAATCTAATTGATGAATACTTTGATTAATTAGTACTCCGCCTCCTTCTCCTTTCCAGCTAGCTCTCCAATTGGAAGTACTATAGTAATAATTACTTCTAAACCAATCAGTTATTGCCCATTGTATTCTATGAATTTCTCCTAATTCATTATCAGTAATCATTTGTTTTAGTGTTTTATATATTGGATTTGTACGCTGATTTAACATTACACCAAAAGAAACATTACAAGAATTTGCAATATTAATTAATTCTAAACATTTTTTTGTTGTAACGGCTAAAGGTTTTTCAACCAAAGTATGTTTTTCACTTTTTAATGATTGAATTCCAAGGGGAACATGTGTTGTATGTGGAGTTGCTATAAGTACAGCATCAATATTTTTATCATTAAAAAAATCATTGCTGTTTGTAAAAAATTTGATATCAGGAAATTTATTTTTACATTTAATATCAATATCGCATATTGCTTGAAGCTCTGCATTCTCTACCAAATTAGAAATAAGAGTTTTCGCATGAGCTGCCCCCATTGCACCTATTCCTATAATTCCCCATTTAATTTTATCTTTAGGCATATATGTGTCCATTTTTAGATTAAAGAGTTACATAATAACAATAGAATATCTTATATTCAAATGAGAAAAATAGGGGGGTTTGAATATAAAAAGAGAGTGGTGGGCGATGAGGGACTCGAACCCCCGACTTCCTGCGTGTAAAGCAGGCGCTCTAACCAACTGAGCTAATCGCCCTAAATATTTTTCTCGCGCCCGGTGGGACTTGAACCCACAACCTCAGCCTTCGCAAGGCTACGCTCTATCCAATTGAGCTACGAGCACATACTTGGATTTATATTATAAGAAATCATTATCATTATTTAAAGGTTGATATTACCTAAATAATAGATCAATTAAATCATATAATTCTTTGCCACCAGTAATTTTGCAACTTAAATCAATTTTTTTTATTTTTTTTATTTTTTTTATTTTTTGATGGCATGAAATTGAATTTTGGTGGCAATGGGAGGATTTGAACCTCCGGCCTAACGCTTATGAAGCGCTCGCTCTAACCCCTGAGCTACATTGCCTAAAATATAAATTGATCAAAAGAGTATAATAAAATATAACAAATTATAAAACTATAGAATGCTAGATAAATAGCTATAAATAGTGATAAAAATTATTTAAATTCATTTATACCGGAGGTGTGAAAATATTTAAAATTAAAAATCTTTTTAGATTTAGTAGAAAAAAAGAGAGAGTAGCCATATTTATAGATGGTAGTAACCTTTATCATAGTTTAGAAGAAAATTGTAAAAGATCTGATTTGAATTTTGAAAAATTTTCAGAAAAATTATCAAATAACAAACAATTATATAGAACTTATTATTATAATGCGGAAAGAGATGAAGATATTAATCCGAAAGCATATGCTTCGCATAAAACTTTTCTTAGTACATTAAATAACAAACCTAAATACGAAGTCAGATTAGGAAATTCTAAACAAAGAGGAGAAACCACTGTTGAAAAAGGTGTTGATATTATGCTTGCCACAGACATGTTGAAGTATGCATGGGATGATCGATATGATATCGGGATAATTGTTAGTGGTGATGGCGATTACACGTATGCAGTTAAAGCAATAAAAGAATTAGGTAAATATGTTGAAGTTGTTGCTTTTTCATCTAATTTGTCAAAACAATTAGCAGACGAATCTGATGCACTAATTCAATTGTTCCCCAATTATTTTTCTGAATTATGGATGAATAATAAACCTAGATATAATAATGGTTATAAACAACGAAATACTAAATATAGAAAAAACTACAGAAAAAAAAAGTAACTTAAGAAATATAGTTCTTTAATACTGTTCTAACATTTGATATATTAATAAAGTTTTATTTATATGGAGACATAATGTCAGTTAGTGTAGTCCTTGGAGCTCAATGGGGTGATGAAGGTAAAGGTAAAATCATTGATCTTATAGCAAGTGATTATGATATTATATCTAGATTTTCTGGTGGAAATAATGCTGGGCATACAGTTATAAATGAACATGGAACTTTTTTCTTTCATCTTCTTCCGTCTGGAATGTTTAACTCTAATTCAAGAAACTTTATAGGGAATGGAGTTGTAATTGACCCAAAAGTATTGGTTGAAGAAATTGATTCTTTGATAAAATCGGGTATTGATATTGAAGGCCGTTTTTTGATTAGCGAAAAAGCTCATCTAATCCTTCCTTATCATATTGATATTGACCATCTGGTTGAAAAATCTAGAGGAAAAGATTCTATTGGAACTACAGGCAGAGGAGTAGGCCCCGCATACTCAGATAAAGCTTCTAGGATTGGAATCAGAGCTGGAGATTTCTTACACAGTAAAGAAAATGATTATATCACAGATAGAATAACGCAAGCAGTACAACATGCAAATGTTATAATCGAAGCTTATGGAGGCACTCCTCATAATGTTAAAGATATAATAAATTTTTGTGATAAATACTTTAATGTACTAAGGAAATATATTGGCCCTGTAGAGAATGAAATTCAACAATCTCTTTTAAACGGAAAGAATATTTTAGCCGAAGGTGCTCAAGGGTCTTTACTAGACTTGGATCACGGTACGTATCCTTTTGTTACTTCATCTAATGCTTCTATCGGAGGAGTTCAAACTGGACTGGGAGTGAATCCTTTCCAAATTGATAAAGTTATTGGGATATATAAAGCTTATACTAGTAGAGTAGGTTCTGGTCCTTTCCCTAGTGAAATAGAAGGTCCTGTGGCAGATAAACTTAGAGAAATTGCTCAAGAATACGGAACTACAACAGGAAGGCCTAGAAGGTTAGGATGGTTTGATGCAGTGGCAGCAAAATATAGTGCTAGAATAAATGGTTTCAATTCATGGATCTTAACTAGGATAGACTGCCTAGACAATATTAGTGAATTAAATATAGTTGAAAATTATGAGATTGATGGTAACACAACTAATCTTATGTCTTCAGATATTTTTACCTTAGAAAAATCAACTCCTGTACTAAAAGAATTTAAACCATGGAATAAATCAACTGTTGGATGTACTAAATTAAGTGAATTACCATATGAAGCTCGTCAATATATAGAATATATTGAGAAATATATAGAAGTTCCTCTAAAGATTATTTCGACCGGGCCTAAGAGAGAGCAGGCCATATTTTTAGATTAAGTATTTTTCAAATCTGAGTTGTATTTTTCTAAAGATTTATCTAGTATGAATTTTGTTTCAGCATCGGGCTCTGTCATAGGTAGTCTAGGTGACCCAATATCGAATCCTGATTTTTTGACATAGTATCTTATTGGAATAGGATTCGTGACTATAAAAATAATATTGAATAATTCTAATAATCTTCTGTGCTCTTTTCCGGCAAGTTCGATATTGCCTTCTAATAAATATTCAATCATTTGCTTGATTTGAGAGCTGACTATGTGGCCAGCAACACTAACAATCCCGTATCCACCTGCAGACATAATATATAAAGTTTCATTGTCATTACCACTCCAAACTTTGAAATCATCAGAAGTGTTATTAATTATCCTAGTGATCTGATCTAAATCATTACTAGCTTCTTTTATGCCTACTATATTATCTAATTCGCTTAATTTAACTGTTGTTTCATCAGTCATATTTAGGCTTGTTCTACTAGGTACATTATATAAAATACAAGGGATAGATACTGATTCTGATATTGCTTCAAAATGCTCGTACAATCCATCTTGTGTAGGTTTATTATATGATGGGACAGTTAACAATAATCCATCTACATTTTCAGATTCTGCTAATTTACTTAACTTAATACTAGCTTTAGTGTCATTGTTAGTAGTTCCCGCAATCAGTGCATTCTCAGATCCTATACTTTCTTTTACAATAGAAAATAATTTAAGTTTTTCTTCATCAGAAATTGTGGGAGCTTCTCCGGTGGTTCCTCCTATTACTAAACCATCACTACCACTATCCACAATTGCTTTACTAAGTTTAGCTGCCATTTCATAATTTATGTCACCATTTTCATAAAAAGGAGTGATCATTGCCGTTAAAAGTCTACCTATTTCCATATTATTCTCTAAGTGAAATAAAATTAATTAGTTAAAACATATTAGCCAATTTTTTCAAATACTTCAAGAATTTGAATTGCATTCAAAGCTGCACCTTTTATTAAATTATCACTTACTACCCATAAATTTATCGCATTTTCATTTGAAATATCATTTCTTAATCTGCCAATAAATATATCATGTTTGCCTTCACCAAATAAGGGAGTAGGGTATAAATCATTTTTAATATCATCTAATACAGTGATTCCATTATATTGATTAAGTATTTTTGAAATTTGATTTATATTTGGAGGTTTATCAAATTCAATATTTATACTTTCAGAATGACATCTTATTACGGGAACTCTTACACAAGTGGCTGATATTTTTAATTCGGGGTCAGATAAAATTTTTCTTGTTTCATATAACATTTTCATTTCCTCTTTCGTGTATAAATTGTCAAGAGGAGATTCAACATGAGGAATTAGATTTAGACCAATATTATGTGAGTAAACATTTTTCTTATCTGAAATTGTTCCATTGTCTAAATAATGTTTTGTTTGATCTAGTAATTCTTTTATTGCTAAGTTTCCTGTTCCAGAAACAGCTTGATAGGTATCGACAATAACTCTTTTTAAATTATATTCGGATCTTACCGCGTCTAATATCATTGCTAGTGGAGTTGTTGTACAATTTGGAATAGCAACTACTCCATTATGTGATTTCAGTGATTCTGAATTTATTTCTGGAACCACAAGAGGTACATCTTCATTCATTCTAAATTCCGAACTATCATCGATCATAATGGCATTATGTTTTTTTGACTTTTCAGCAGCTTTTTTACTGACTTCTGCTGAAGCTGAGCTGAAAACGTAATCTAATCCAACGTAAAAATCTTCAGAATTTTCTTGGATTATATAATCAGTATTATTATATTTTATTTTTTTTCCTATTGATCTTTCTGATGCAGTTAACCTTAATTCTGAAACATTTAGTTTAGATTTAGGAAGTAAATCTAAAAATACTTTTCCTACTGCACCCGTTGCGCCAATTATACCTAATTTCATAAATTTTCCTGTTTAATAAAATCTTCAGATAGTATAAAAGATTTAAGCCTAGAGAAACATGCATTTATATATATTATTTATAAATAAATATTGTTAATTATTTTTTTATCATTGATGTTATAATTTTATTTTAGTGAGGGATATATTCTCTTACATATAATTATTATTGGCATTTTTTATGTTATATGTTGTTGCGTCACCAATTGGAAATCTAGAAGACATGACTTTTAGATCTATTAGAATTTTAAATGAAGTAGATATTATTTTTTGTGAAGATACTCGAGTAACCAAAACACTACTTTCACATTACAACATTTCTAAACCTTTAATAAGATATATCGATGATCATAGACATAATTTTTACTTAGAGAAGCTTTTATCTGGTGATATTGCTTTGATTTCTGATGCTGGCACACCTTTATTATCTGACCCAGGGTATAAATTGATAAATTTAGCTAGAGAGAATGATATACCTGTGATTTCAATTCCAGGAGCTTCAGCTTTAATGGCATCTATTTCAATTTCAGGTAAACAATTAAATGAATTTGTGTTTGACGGATTTTTCCCAAGGACAAATAAAGATCAACTAATTTTGTTATCTAAATTAAATTTACGAAAAGAGGACACTTTTGTATTTGAAAGCCCAAAAAGAATTTCTAATACTATAAATTTATTAAAAGAAAAACTGAAAGATCGGAACATTATACTTTTTCACGAACTCACTAAATTTCATGAAAAAGTTATAAGTTTTAATTTAAACGAAATAGATACTGCTACTATTCCTAATATTGGTGAATTTGTGATTTTAATATCTGGAGAAAATTCCAAAAATGAACTATTTGATGAAGATTTTGATAAATATGTTAAAGTTGAACTTGAATATATGATACAAAATGGTGTGTCTCTTAAAAATGCTACTAAAATAATATCAGAAATATTCGATTTACCAAGAAAAGATATCTACAATATTTGGATAGAAAAATAAATAGTGAATAATTTTGAATAAAAATAAGAAAAAGATTTTAGTTTCAGTCGCTTGGCCATATGCCAACAGTGGTATACATATTGGTCATTTAGCTGGATGTTATTTGCCAGCAGATATATTTGCAAGATTTAATAGAATGTTAGGAAATGACGTATTGATGGTTTCAGGAAGTGATGCTCACGGAACACCTGTGGTGATCAAATCTATTCAAGAAAATAAAACTCCTGAGCAATTATTTGATTACTATCATAAAGATATACTTAAATCATGGGATAAATTAGGAATTGATTTTGATTTATTTACATCCACGCGTACAAAAAATCACGAGCTTATAGTTCAAGATATATTTAATGATTTATTAAATAAAGGTTTTATATATTCTAAAGAGATGATTTTACCTTATTGTTCTGATTGTGAAAGATTTTTGGCAGATCGATATGTTGAAGGCACGTGCCCTAATACTGATTGTAATTCAAAAGATGCCAGAGGTGATCAGTGTGATAATTGCGGAAAAACTTTAGACCCAAAAGATTTGATTGATATGGTATGTAAAATATGCTCTAAATCTGATGTGATAATTTTTAAAAAATCTGACCATTTCTTCTTGAAATTAAGTCATTTTGAAGACGATTTGAAAACTTGGTTGAATTCTAAAAATAATTTTAAATCTAATGTGCAAAAAGCGTCCCTTGGATTTATGTCTGACGGATTATTAGACAGACCTATAACAAGAGATATAGATTGGGGTATAAAAGTACCTGTTGAAGGATGGGAAAAAAAGCGTATCTATGTTTGGTTTGAAGCAGTATTAGGATATTTATCTGCATCGATCGAATATTTTTCTAAAGATACTGACCCAGATCAATGGAAAGAATATTGGAAAAATGAAAGCGAGTCATATTATTTTATGGGAAAAGACAATATAATCTTTCATTCAATTATTTTACCTGCTATTTTGATGGGGAGAGGTGAGTTGAACTTACCTCATAATATTCCTGCAAATGAATATTTGAATTTGGAAGGTCAAAAATTATCTTCTAGTCGAAATTGGGCATTATGGGCCAATGAATTAAGCGATATGTATGAAGCTGATACTATACGTTATGCATTAGCTTCAAATTTACCTGAAAATTCTGATACTAATTTTAGCTTAAGCGAGTTAATTCGATCAAACAATCATGAATTGGTAGCTTCTTATGGAAATTTAGTTAATCGTGTAGTTAATATTTGTGTAAAAAATTTTGATTCAAAAGTTCCGCACGCTAAAAACATTGATGATGAGGGGAAATTAATTTTGGATCAATGTTACCAAACACTTGAAAATGTTAAAAATGAAATTAGTGACGTTAAACTTAGAAAAGGCTTGACCCAAATCATGCAATTGTCCGCTAGTATCAACAAATATATAGATATAAAAGAGCCATGGAGATTAGTGAAAAATGATAAAGAAAAAGCAGCTGAAGTTATATGGATATGCTTAACAGCAATTAATTGTTTAAAGGTATTATTTACTCCCTATTTACCTTTCTCATCAGTAAATCTTAATAAAGTATTAGGATTTGAAGAGAATGAAGACATACAATGGGAATGGTCTGAAAATGACTTGCCTGGTGGTCAACAAATTAATTTCAATGGTCCATTGTTTAAAAAATTAGAGGAATGAATTGCCAATTTCTATTCCTTTGAAAAATAGTATAAACAAACTAATTACCAGTGAATTTGAATTAGTAAAAAACAAATTGTTAGACATCGATTTCGATGATCAATATATTACAAAATTAGTCAAAGAAGTTACATCTACTTCAAAAAACGGAAAATTATTAAGACCAATCTTGACTCTACTTATTGGGAAATTATCCCCTTCTTATAATGATACAGTCAAATCAAGTATTGTTAATATGTCTATTGCCATTGAACTTTTACATACTGCTAGCCTGATCCATGATGACATCGTAGATAACGCTACACATAGGAGAGGGGAAAAGTCGTTTAACAATTTGTATGGTAATGATATGGCAGTCATGATGGGTGACATTATTTTTGCGAAATCAGCAATGTATGTTTGTGAAACAAAAAATATTGATGTTGTAAATAAATTTGCTAATACAATAGTTGATTTGTCGATGGGACAATTGCATGAAATGAATAGTAGGAATGATTTGACGCAAGATAAGACTAAATATTTTTATAGAATAGAAAAAAAAACAGCTTCATTATTTGAAACAGCAACTTGGTCCGGCGGAGAATTAGCAGGTTTTGATAAAAATCATTCCGATATGCTTAAAAATTATGGTAAAAACTTAGGATATGCATTCCAAATTTTTGATGATATAAAAGATTTCACAGAACTTGAAAAAAATAATCGTTCAGGTAAAAATGTTGGATTAGATATTTCAAACGGGATTTTTACCTTACCTATAATTCTATCATTTGAACAAGACAGAAAAAACAACCCTGTATATTTGTATAATTTGAAAAACAAAAAAATAAATATTAATCAATTAAGAATATATTTGAACGATAAGGGGTTCATAACTAAATCATTAGAAATAGGAAATGAATATATTAATAAATCTAAAATATCCTTGGCCACATTTGAATCTATTGAATTAAAAAACATTCTATATAAAGTTGCTGATTCTATTAAATCTTATTAGAATCAGCAACTTTTATATTCTGATTTACCGTTGATTATGGTATGTATCACTTTTGTATTTAATATTTCTGAATCATCACATAAACTGTTAATATCATTGTTCAGTATGATCAAATCTGCATTTTTACCTATATTAACAGACCCTGTTGTCCCATTTGTATTTATAGCCCTAGCATTATTTATCGAGAACGATTTTAATATATCTTCAATATTAATCTTAGTTTCACTTTTAATTATTTTGTTATTTTTTGTGATTCTATTTAACGCTGTGAAAATCATTCTGAACGGATTGTAATTTCCGAAAGGGGCATCTGTTCCAAGACCGACATTATATCCTTTATTCATGCTTTCAGCTAAATTAAATAAACTTCCGATTTCAAATTCGTCTTGATTCTCTATATAAAAATCACCATGATCATAAATGAAATTTGGATTGTAAATTAAAAATAAGTTTTTTGATTGATATTTTAAATAAAATTCAGGTATGAACTCAGTAGCATGCTCTAATCGTATATTTCTATCAGACAAGAGTATTGATAATTTTTCATATAATATGTGAATTATTTTGAAAATCATTTCTGAACTTATTGCGTGAAATGCGATATCGTTTTTTGAGTAAATCAAATGTTTTTTGAGTAAATTTTCTATTTCTAAAATATCAAGATATTCATTAATCATGAATTTTGTTGGGCCAATAAATAATTCTTTATTATTATTTATATTTTGAAATTCATTTATGTGATTACTTCCAATCATAAAACATATGTTCGGAGATAGAGATTTCGCGGATTTTAATTCCTGATATTTTTCGAACTTTAAAATATCATTTGATGCCCCCGCATCTACTATTGTGGTATATCCAAATTTTATTAAATTACTATTGTAAATTTTTAAATTATAATAGTAATTTTCTGAAGATAAATCTGAAAATTTCTTGTGTATTTCCATAGAATTTATTGGATATTCCAGGTTTTTTATATTTAATTTTGCATATTTCATTGCGAGTGAATTCGTAAAAATAAGATGCCCGGTTCGATGTTTAATTATTAATGGAATATTAATATTTAAGTCATCAAAAAATTTTAAGCTTAAATCAGAATTTAAATATCTATGCTCAAAACCATGGAATTTCAATAATTTGAGATCTTGGTTAAATTTTAAATTATTGAAAAAATTGTATATATCATTTTTTGATCTGAATGATTCGTTTGATAAATCTATACTACTTAAATTTGATATTGTCTCAAAAGGATGACAATGACCATCGATGAAGCCAGGTAAGACTGAATTGTTTTTACAATCTATTATTTCTAATGAATCATTTGATATATTTATATCTTTGAAATCACCTATGAAAATTATTTTTTCATTTTGGATTAATATAGATTGAGGCCTTTTAGAACTAAAAATTTTAGCATTAACTAAAAGTTTCATTTTGCGTTATTAAGCAAATGTTTGTAATCTTTCCATTTGTCTAAAAATCTCTTGTAGTTATCTTTACTTAATTCATCACGAGTTTTAGGATGTGTGTTCTCCCATACGCTATGGTCATGTCTTATTATTTCTAAATCAGGATTTGATAATAATTTTAACTTAGCATTTTTGATTTGAAATGAAAAATCTATATCCAAATTTCTATAAAATCTGAAATTTTCCCTAAATAATCCAGACCAGTTAATAATTTCTCTTCTGAAAGCCATTAAATATAATTGAATCGCATCTACATATTCTTTTGATTCGGAAATTTCGTGAAAATGATGCAAATCATTGGTTTTCAGCCCATACGGACCTATCATACCAATATTTATATTTTTCAGGTCAATTAAAATAGAATTGAAAATATCCCCAGTTATTTCTAAGCTAGTATCAATTAAAAATATATTCTTACCTAATGCTTTTTTAATTAATATATTTCGAACTGATCCTGCTCCACATACTGGATCAATTGCAATGAAAAATAAATTTGGATTGTTTGAGTGTCTGTTTTTCAGATTTTGATTTTGTAAATCTGTAGTGCCGTTAAGTGCTATTAATATTTCATAGCTTAAATTTTCAGGGATAAATTTTATTATTGAATCTATACATCTTTCAAAATCTTCAATATATTCATCTACTACAATCCCTATTGATAAATCAAATTTACTTATACTAAACAAATTAGATTTGATATCAACAGATCCTGAAATATATTTGTTATGGTTAAAATTTTCATATTCTGATAATTTTTTTACAGAGTAGTCACCATTTTTATTATCGTAGTACTTTAATTTTGTATTAGTTTTCGAATCTGATCTGATAGAATCTGAATTTAAGTAGTCTTTATTTATTCTTAATGTTTTTCTTGTTTTATATTCTTCAGTCGGGATTGTATGATTATTTTTTTCCTCATAATGTGTTTTGAAATCTAGGCATATTATAGGGTCTATGTACTCAAATATATGACATATTTCAGATCCGTTAAGATCTGATTTTGTTAATTTCCACAGCAATGAAAGAACTTTAGAAGTATTTAGGTTATTAATTAATTCATCATCAATTTTTTCGAACCATGAATGTGTTTTGTTTTGATTGATTTTTTCATTTGAACTTTTAAAAATCCAATATTTGTGTCTTAATTTATTTAAGCCTTTTTGAGCTGATTTTAATGATGAAAAAGTAAAATTTAATTTTGTTCTGTAATTTGTCATTAAGCATAGATATCTAAAAGCTAAAGGATCAATTGATCTTTCAAAAATATCGGCAATCAAATACTCATTTTGTTTTGATTTAGACATTTTGATTCCTTCAGACAACAAGTGCTGTCCGTGTATCCAGTAATTCACATGTTTGCTGTTAAAAATGCTTTCACTTTGAGCTATCTCTCCTTCGTGATGAGGAAAAATATTGTCTACTCCTCCTGTATGTATGTCAAAATGTTCCCCGAGGTATTTTTGTGACATAGCAGAACATTCAATATGCCAACCGGGGAACCCTGGTCCATATTTACTATCCCAAATCAATTCTCTGTCTTTATCTGCAGATTTCCATAATGCAAAATCATTAGGATTTAATTTGCTTGGATCAATCTCTACATTATTATTTAATGTAGATAAATTCGCAATATTTCCAGATAATTTTCCATAGTTTTTGAATTTTGTAATATCAAAATAGACATTAGCATTATTTACATATGCAATTTTCTTTTTTACCAGTTTATCTATCATATTTAACATTTCATCGATATGTTCTGTTGCTTTGGGATTGAAGTCGGCTTTTGAAATGTTCAATTTTTTTTCGTCTGCAAAAAATTTCTCTGTATAATTAGAGGCGATATCTTTTGCGGATTTTCCTTCTCTTATAGCTGCAGCAACTATTTTGTCTTCGCCTTGTTCTAACATTTCTTGTCTCATGTGACCAACGTCTGTGATATTTTTTACATGAATAACTTTATACCCTAAATGACTCAATGTTTTTTTCAATACATCAGCTAAAATATAAGTTCTCATATTCCCTATGTGCGCATCTCTGTATACTGTAGGTCCACACGTATATATTTTTACAGTTTCGCCTATAGATTTAAATGTTTCAATTTTTTTACTAAGTGTGTTAAATAGTAAAAGATTTTTCATTTGATTTGGAAAAAGATATGATATTAATTTTAATTAAATTATACCTAGAAATAATTGTAATTGTTACATGAAAAAGAGTCTAATAAATATTTACCAATTCAAATACAAAACAATACAAATGCAAGCAGTTGGATATTTTTTACATGAAAATAAACATGGGAAAAATTTTAAAGATGAATATAATCAGATATTAAAAAATTATTGTTATCTTAATGATCATACTGAAATTGAAACATATGTTGATAATAGTATGACTAGATTATCTATTTTTAGTGAATTTGAAAAATTACGCAAAGATATTAAATTAAATAACAAAAAATATTTGGTAGTAATAAAAAATTCTTCTGATCTAGGTCGATCTATCGAAGAAATCATTGAGAATTTAATTTGGTTTGAAGACTATAAATGTAAAGTATTGTGTGTCGATGAAGAAAATCCGGACCCATACCAAGATACAGTTCAAAGATATCTATACAAGAATAATGATAATCTTCAATGGTCATCTTTTATTTCTACAAAAATGAAAAATAAATTTGCCACGGGTAAATGGATGGGTAGATTACCATTTGGGTACGAATTGAATTCTAATGGTTATTTAACTATTAATGTGAAAGAATCAACAATCGTTAAAGAAATTTTTGATTTATATGTTAACCAAGAATTGGGTATTCGAAAAATAACTAAAATTTTAAATGAAAAAAAATATAAAACAAAGAAGAATAATTTATGGAATATATCTACTGTTTATAATTTGGTAAAAAATCCTGTTTATATAGGGACTTCTAAAAGATTTGGTGTTTCTATTCCTAATTCGCATCCTAATACTATACATACTCACATCTATATGGAAGCACAAAAGAAATTATATCTTCGTAGGCCTGTTAGAACTAGTATAGATGTTGAGAATTATTTGTTGTCGAGTATTTTATATTGTAATTTTTGTGACTCTAAGATGATTGGAGTTACAAAAAAGATTAAGTATGTCAACAATACTAATTTAAATAAAAAAAAATATAGATATTATAAATGCTCCAAAAAACAAAATTCAGGTCATTGTGAATCTAGTTCGATTTCTGCAGAAAATTTCGAAAGAAAGTTTATATCTAAATTTGACAAAGATCTTTTAACTCGTAGAGTAAATTACACAAAAAAGCTCCCGACAATTTTAAAAAAAATAAAACTTAAAAGAAATAATGCCGTTCTTAATGCGAGAAAATTATTTAAAGATGCTTTGATTAATACTTCAAAAGGAAAAATCGGCGTTGATGTACTTAAATTATATTTAATTCATTACAAACAGATACAAAAATCTGTTAAATATGAAATTAACCTTGATTCAATATTAGCTAAAGATGAATTGAAATTAAATTTTATTAATAAAGTTTATGTAGATAATAATGGATTCAAAATCCAGTATGAAAGAGCTTCATGAAATTAACTAGTAATTACATTTTCTTTTTCAAATAATTGTATGTCATCTTTAGAATATCCAAGATCTTTAAGAATCATTTCATTATGTTCTCCAAGTAGTGGTGGAGGTAATATTGTCCTTTTTTCAGAATCGGAAAATTTGATCGGGAAATTCAAATTTTGAATTTTTCCAAGCTTTGTATGGTTAATATCAATTATCATTTCTCTTTCTTTTATCTGATCATGATTTAATATTTCGTCAATATTTAATATTGGTCCGCATGGAACTCCATTTTCTATCAGAATCTCGACCCATTCAGAAGTAGTTTTGTTTGTGAATTCTACATTTAATATATCTACAAGTTTTTTAATATTGTTCATCCTAGATGCATTATCAATAAATTCTTTATTTTCTTTTAGATCAGTTCTTTTTAGAGCACTACACAATTTTTCCCAATTTGCTTGATTTGCAGCACCTATATTAATATATCCATCTGATGTTTTAAATGATTGATATGGTGCTGATAGCCTATGAGCGGTTCCACTTTGTTTTGATACTTCTTTTGTTGCAAAATATATCCCTGATTCCCAAATGGTATAAGAAAGTCCTGATTCAAGAAGTGAAGTTTCTACGAATTGCCCTTTATTAGTTTTTAGTCTTTTAATATAAGATGCAAGAATTCCAAGAGCTGCATATACACCAGCGTTTAAGTCACATATAGGAACTCCAATTTTTACAGGCTCACCGTTAGGAGTTCCTGTAAGGCTCATTAAACCAGACATTCCTTGTGCTATCAAATCGAATCCAGGCCTGTTTTTATATGGGCCATTAGATCCAAACCCAGATATACTACAATAAATTATTTTAGGATTTATGTTTTTTATCACATCATCAAATCCTAATCCCATTTTTTCTAGAGCCCCTGGTCTGAAATTTTGTATAAAAACATCAGCATCTTTGATTAGTTCTTTGAGTATTTTTAAACCCTTTGGGTCTTTCATGTTTAAAGCTATACTTTTTTTATTTCTGTTAATCATTAGGAAAGCCGCAGATTCTCCTTCTATGAAAGGTGGCCCAAATCTTCTTATATCATCTCCTCCATTGGGTTTTTCTACTTTTGTAACCTCAGCTCCCATGTCTCCAAGCATCATAGTGCAGAAAGGCCCAGCCAAAATTTGAGTACAATCTACCACTTTTAATCCATCCAATATATTCATTAAATCGCCTTTGAAATTGAGTTTTCTTTATCTAATAAATTAATTTAGATCAATCATAATTGACATAAAAAAATATGGCTACTATACTTTTGATTAAATATAAAATATAGCGATGATCAGAATAGTATATATTTAACAATGTATTATTGAGAGAATTTTGGATAGTGAAATACTAGTTGAGATCCAAATTGATGCATAAGTATAGAATGGACCTGTAAGCTATAAATAAAAGAGTGACTAGTTTAATAGTAATTAGGGTGGCACCGCGGTATTACCGTCCCTTTGAGGACGGTTTTTTTATTTATAAAATAGATTAATAAAATGAAAAAAATTAGAGTATTCAGCGGAATACAACCCTCTGGAGATATGCATTTGGGTAATTATCTTGGCGCTGTGAAACAATGGGTTGAAAATCAAGACAAAGAAAAAGAAAATTTTTATTGTATAGTTGACTTACATGCTCATACTATTTTGAGAGATGCAAAAGAGTTAAGAGATAATATTAGAAGTTTGGCAGCAATGTTATTTGCTTGTGGCTTAGACCCTAATAAATCAACAGTTTTTATTCAAAGCCAGGTAAGAGCTCATGCAGAAGCATGTTGGTTATTGAATTGTGTAACACCTATTGGGTGGCTTGAGAGAATGACTCAATATAAAGATAAAAAAGAAAAATTAAATAGTATTTCAGCTGCGTTACTAGATTATCCGGTTTTACAAACTGGAGATATTATTTTATATGATGCAAACGAAGTCCCTATAGGGGAAGATCAAAAACAACATGTTGAACTAGCAAGAGACATAGCTCAAAGATTCAACAATCTTTTTGGAGAAACATTTGTTTTACCAGACCCAATTATTCCTTCAGTAGGTGCTCGTGTTATGAATTTGAGTAATCCTTTATCAAAAATGTCTAAAAGTTTTGATGAGGACGAAAGTGGCGTTGTAGGATTACTTGATGATGATAATAGCATATTAAAAACAATTAAAAGAGCTGTCACTGATTCAGGAAATCAAATTGTTTTTTCAAATGACAAAGAAAATGCAGGTGTAAATAATTTACTTGGTATTTATAAAGTTATAACTGGTAAATCTTCGATGCAAGTTGAAAAAGACTTTGCAAATGCAAAAGGTTATGGTGTATTAAAAGAAAGCGTAGCTGAATTAGTATTGGGAATAATCACCCCAATTCGTGCAAAATATAAAGAATATATAAGTGATCCACAAGAATTGGATAAATTATTAGAAGTTGGAGCTGAAAATGCAAGAACTATTTCAGAACCTAAAGTATCTGAAATGAAAGAAAGGATGGGTTTTATATAAAATGAAAAACATAGTAGATTTTGAGGAATTCAATTCAAAATTTGACCACAAAAGTTATATTGCACTGGGTAGAGAATTATATTTAGACCTTGAAACGCCTGTGTCAATTTTTTTGAAAGTATCTAACGGGAAAAACTCATTTTTATTGGAAAGTATTGAAGGTGGAGAAACTATTGGTAGATACAGTTTTATAGGGTTAGGTGGATATGAAAAATTTGCTTTATTTGATGATAACCCAATAAACTTAATTACTGAACTCCTTGACATTAATATAATTAAACCAGAATGGTTGGAGAGATTTTTTGGAGGATTAGTAGGATATGTATCTTATGATTCTGTGAAATATTTTGATGGAATTGAATTACCTGATAATAATGGATTAGACCTACCAGAAGCATGTTTTTTATTTGTTACAGATTTTCTTGTGTATGATCATTTGAAACATAAATTATATATAGTCTCTTACGCAGATTGTTCTAAAGGTTCTAGTCGAGAAGTATACGATTTGACATATGAAAAAATTGATGACATTCAAAATAGATTGAATTCAGAAAAATCAAAAGTTTATACAAAATCATCTGATACTAATGAATTTAATTCAAAGGAAAATATTTCTAAAAATGATTTTGAAAACAATGTTAAGAAAATCAAAAAATATATTGAAGAAGGTGAAATAATTCAAGCTGTTTTTTCAAGAAGGATTTCCAAGAAAACATCTGCACACCCATTTATGATTTACCGCGCTTTGAGATCTGTAAATCCATCTCCATTTATGTATTACATGGATTTAGATGATCATTATGTGGTAGGGGCATCTCCTGAATTGCTTGTTCAAGTAGAGGATCAAGCAATCACTTCTGTTCCGATCGCTGGAACTAGAAGAAGAGGTGATACAGTTGATGAAGATATAGAAATTGAACATGAATTGTTATCAGATCCAAAAGAAAATGCTGAACATATCATGTTGTTAGATTTAGCTCGAAATGATGTAGGAAGAGTTAGCGAACCTGGCTCGGTAGAAGTTGTCGAATATATGGATATCAAAAAATTCTCACATGTTATGCATATAGTATCTAAAGTTACTGGAAAAAAAAGAAAAGATGTTTCAGCTTTAGAGGTTTTCAAAGCATGCTTTCCAGCAGGAACTGTGTCAGGGGCGCCGAAAATTAGGGCAATGCAAATCATATCTGATTTAGAGAATGACAAAAGAGGACCCTACGCAGGAGCTTTAGGATTGTTTGATTTCTTTGGCAATATAGAGGTTTGCATAACGCTTAGAACATTACTAATTAAAAATGGAATAGCATCCGTACAATCTGGCGGAGGAATTGTATACGATAGTATTCCGAAATTAGAATTTGAAGAACATTTACATAAGGCTCAAGCAGTTATAAAAGCAATTGAAATTGCAGAGGAAGAGGAGCTTCCATATATATAATGATATTAATATTAGATAATTACGATAGTTTTACTTATAACATTTATCAGATTGTAGCTAATCATTTCAAAGATACTGTTGTATACAGAAATGATTGTATTTCATTAGATGAAATTCGTGATTTGAATCCAGATAAAATAATAATTTCTCCAGGCCCCTCACACCCTAAAAATTCAGGTATTTGTAGCGATGTAATTAAAGAATTCGGGCCGAACACTCCTATACTTGGTATTTGTTTAGGCCATCAAGTTATAGGTTATACTTTTGATTCAGACATAGAAAAAGCTCCAGTGATTTTCCATGGTAAAACTTCTTTAATACGTCATAATGATAATGAAATATTTGCTGGAGTGCCAGATCCCTTCAATGCTATGCGATATCATTCTTTAATAATTAATGAACAATCCTTACACAAAGATTTCGAAAAAATAGCATGGACTGAAGATGAATTAGTTATGGGTATTTCACATAAAACTTTTCCTATGTATGGTATACAATTTCATCCTGAATCAATAGGTACTGATTTTGGAGAAGAAATTTTATTAAATTTTTTAAATCTGTGACATGATAAATATCAATGAAATAATTAATAAATTACTAAATAAAAACAATCTTTCATTTGATGAATCTTATGATCTTATGAATCAAATTATGTCTGGTAAAATATCTGAAATTAAACTTTCTTCCATACTTACTTCTTTATCAATTAAAGGAGAATCGGAAGATGAAATAGCGGGTATGGCAAAATCTATGCAAGAGAAAGCTTTAAAATTAGAAACTAACTATGACTGCTTAGATATAGTTGGTACAGGAGGAGATAAGCTATCAACATTTAATGTGTCTACTACTGCAGCTCTTGTTGCAGCTTGTTCTGGAGTAAAAGTAGCCAAACATGGAAACAGAGCAGCTTCTGGAAGCACAGGTAGTGCAGATGTTTTAGAAGCCTTAAACATAAATATAAATGTTGATATTAATAAATCTCTAGAGATGTTAGACAAGTACAACTTTTCTTTTATGTTTGCCCAAAATTTTCATCCATCTATGAAATATGCTATGCCAACAAGAAAAGAATTAGGGTTCAAAACTATATTTAATAATCTTGGACCTCTTACAAATCCTGCAAATTCTAAGTATTTGATGATAGGAGTATCCGATATTGATACTGGAAATAAAATATCTAATGCGCTTCGAATCTTAAATAAAACAGCATTAGTAGTTCATGGGATGGAAGGATTAGACGAAGCAAGTATTTTTGGTGATACGTATGTATGGGAAATCAGACCAGGCTCAGCAAAAGAGAATGTTCCTAGTAAGCTAGGAAGCCTTGCTTCATCAACTGCTTCTTTAAAAGAATATAAAATAAACCCTGATCAATTTGGACTTGGTAAAATTCCAATAGAAAAATTAATTGTAAATTCTCCTCAACAAAGCGCATTGAAAATTATTGAATTATTTGAAGGTGATAATTATGAGTTATTAGACTGTATAGCACTTAACGCAGGATTAGGGTTGTATATTGCAGGCAAATCAAAAGATATCAAATCAGGAATTGAAATTTCTAAAAATAATATTAAAAATGGAAGTGCAGCACAATTAATAAATAATCTCTCAAGTAATTTTTGAATGAATATACTCGAAAAAATAGTAAATAAAATTAAAATAGATCTAGTAGAACGGAAAAAAATATTGTCTATTGAAACATTAAAGAAAAAATCAAGCTTAGATATTAAGTCACTTAGTCTTTATGATTCATTAAACAATGATTATTTGAGTTTGATAGCAGAGATTAAAGACACTTCACCAAGTAAGGGCAAATTGATGAAAGACAAAGATTTTTTATGTTTAGCAAAAAATTACCTAGATGCAAATGTTAATGCTATATCAGTTGTCACAGAGAAATTTTTTTTTAATGGTTCTTTAAATAATATAAATAATATTAAAAAATTGAACGAATATAATTCTACTCCTATATTAAGAAAAGATTTTATTATTGATGAATATCAAATTCATGAATCTAAATATTTCAATGCTGACGCTATCTTACTAATTGCTAGCTTACTAGATGAAAAAACACTAAAGGAATTTGTAAATATATCATATGATTTGGATTTGGATGTTTTGTTAGAGATTCATGGAGAAGATGAACTATCCAAAGCGTTGAATTCTGGAGTGAAAATAATTGGTGTTAACAATAGAAATTTAAATAATTTTGAAGTTGATCTTAATACCACATCAAATATTGTTAATAGCATCCCTAATTATATAATTAAAATTAGTGAAAGTGGTATTTATACCAAAAAAGATATGCAAAAATTAAGAGATGAAGGATGTAATGCTGTATTAATTGGGGAATCAATTATCACATCACCTAATCCATATAATAAAATTATTGAATTAATGAATTTGAAATAATATGACAAAGATAAAAATTTGTGGATTGAAAAATAATGAAGATGCTAAATTTGCTTCATCAATTGGTGTTGATTATCTTGGTATGATATTTGTTGAGAATGTTAGAAGAAAAGTGACTTTATCCGAAGCTGAATCTATATCTACTACTATTAAAAACATGATTGATGCACCTGAATTAGTAGGATTGTTTGCAGATCAACCAATCGATGTTGTTAAAAAAATAGCTAAAGATTTTTCTCTTGATTACGTTCAATTATGTGGGCATGAAAATAAGGAATATATGAATAATTTAACTATTCCTTTTATAAAACAAATTAAATTAAAAGAAGATATTATTTTCGATAAAATATTTGAAGAAATCGAATTTGTTAAGTCAAGAAATGGCATGATATCTGTTGACACGTATAAAAAAGGATATTACGGAGGTTCTGGCGAATTGATTAATTTATCTCTTGCACAAAACATAATTGATAAACATGACGTATTTTTAGCTGGAGGATTGAATTCGCAAAATATTACTAACATACTAGATACAATGAATCCTTGGGCTGTTGATATTTCAACGGGAGTAGAAACTAATGAAAAAAAAGATAAGTACAAAATTAAAAAATTTGTAAATTCTGTTAGAGAGCATAAAAATTAATACAATTACACAAATCAAATCATTTGAAAACGATATTCAACATAATCTGAATAATAAAATATCAGGTGAAATTAGGACTGATGAAAAAACAAGAATGATTTTTAGCACTGATGCTAGCATATATCAAATTGTGCCAAAAGCTGTTGCTTTTCCAAAAGATGATGAAGATCTTCAAAAAATTATGAAATATGCTTTCGAAAACAATATCCCTATAACTCCAAGAGGAGGAGGAACAAGTCTTGCAGGAGCTACTGTTGGTAGCGGAATAATTATTGATTTCTCTATGCATATGAATAAAGTTATAAAATATAACCCGGAAGAAAACTGGATTGAAGTTCAACCTGGAATAATCCTAGATGAATTAAATCAATATATGTCTAATGAAGGGAAGATATTCGGCCCTGATCCTAGTACGAGTAATAGAGGAAATATCGGAGGGGCTATAGGAAACAATTCATGTGGAGCGCATTCACTACTTTATGGAAAAACTATAGATAATGTGTTGGAGTTGAATGCATATACTGCTGGTGGTAATAATTTGAAATTAGGATTTGAAGGCTCTTCATATTTTGAAAAAACTTTACCTGGGCAAGAGGGTATTATATTAGAAACACTTAAATCTATAAGACAAAATTACATTCCGGAAATTCAAAAAAAATATCCTTCTATCCAAAGAAGGGTATCGGGTTATAATTTAGATGAACTTGTAAATATTGATAATTTTAATTCTGCAAAATTTGTTGTAGGATCAGAGGGAACTTTGGTTGCTTTTTCGAAAGCTAAGATTTTAGTACACGACAAACCTAAATTTGTTGGATTAGCTCTAATCCATTTTGATGATTTGATTTCATCTATGGAAGCAACAGTTCAGATCTTAGAACATAATCCTTCGGCTGTAGAACATATTGGCAGTATGATTTTAAGACAAGCAAAAAACAATTTGGAATATTCAAGGATGATGACATTTATTGACGGAGATCCTGAATCAATATTGGCTGTAGAAATGATAGCAAATGACAAGAATGAACTAAGAGATAAACTAGAAAAATTGAAAATCGATTTGGGCAAACAACAATATGGTTACTCCACTAAAATTTTATATAGCATTACCGACCAGCAAAATGTGTGGAATATTAGAAAAGCAGGATTGGGATTAATGATGAGTTCACCAGGAGATTTCAAAGCTATTCCGTTTGTAGAGGACACTGCTGTTGACCCTAAAGTTTTACCTGAATTTGTAAAAGATTTTGATGAAATAGTTCGAGCACATGATACTACTGCAGGATATTATGGTCACGCAAGTGTTGGATGTATGCATATCAGACCTCTGATAAATTTGAAATCTAAAAAAGAAGTGCTTAAAATGAAGTCTATTTCTAATGAAATTACAGATTTAGTTATAAAATATGGAGGCTCTATAAGCGGAGAGCACGGAGATGGACTCGTTAGGAGTTATTGGAATAAAAAAATGTTTGGAGATAAAATTTATTCTGCTTTTAAATTACTTAAAGATAGTTTTGATCCATATAAATTAATGAATCCTGGTAAAATTGTGGATTCGCAAGATATTGATGAAAACTTAAGAATTAACCCAAATTACAAAACAGATGCTATTACAACAGGATTTAATTTTGATAAAGAATTAGGATTTTCTTCTGCAATTGAAATGTGTAACGGCCAAGCAGCATGTAGAAAAGTCACATCGGGAGTGATGTGTCCATCATATATGGTTACAAGGGATGAGGAACTATCTACAAGAGGAAGAGCAAATGCTCTAAGAGGTTTGATGTCTGGGCAATTATCTAATTCTAAATGGAAGGATAAAAATTTATTTAGGATATTAGATCTTTGCTTAGAATGTAAGGCGTGCAAATCTGAATGCCCATCAAATGTAGATATGTCCAAATTAAAATACGAATATCTCTATCAGTATTATAAATATAATAAATTACCTATTTCTCAAAAAATAATTGCGAATATAAACTTAATGAGCAAGATAGGATCTGCAACATCATTTTTTACAAATACCATATCAAATTTGTTTGTTACCAGAAAATTTTTAGAGTTATTTTTTGGAATTGATTCTAGAAGAAAATTACCAAAATTTGCAAAGAGAAGCCTTGTTTCATTTTCTAAGGACTTTGTTACACAAACATATGGTAAATCTGTAGTTCTATTCCCTGATACTTTCAATAATTACCAAAATCCGGAAATAGGATTGGCCATCAATAAAGTATTAAATAAAGCAGGATATAATGTTCTGGTCCCTGACAATACGAAATGTTGTGGAAGACCGATGCTATCTACAGGGCAAATAGACAAAGCTAAATTAAATGTAAAATATAATATCGATTTATTATATGAATATGTTAAAAAAGGAATAGATATAGTAGGGATAGAGCCTAGTTGTATACTAGGATTCAAAAGTGATTTCCTTGACCTCTTAGACGATGAATACAAAGAAAAAGCAGAAAAAATCAAATCTAATACTTACATTATTGATGAATTTCTTACAAAAAATAAAATATGGGAAACATTCGATTTTAAACAACCTAAATAT
>JAPYRX010000031.1 GCA_029936815.1 Dehalococcoidia bacterium | reverse complement strand
TACCGGATACATATGGAGTAAAGTTGTCAGCAAATCCTAAAGGTTCTAATCTTTCCAAAATAGATTCATAAATACTTAATGAAGATGTATGTGGCTTGATCATAGGTATGATTTCTTTAATTATTCGATGGCATGAAATAACAGATTTTTTCTTTAATTCACTAGCACCTGGCATTAATATAGTAAAACCAGAATCATTACAATAATTTTCATAAGATGGATTGAAGTCGATCATTACAAAATCTCCTTCTTCAATTACTCTATTTGAGGGTCTCCATGCTGGATAATTAGTATTTGGGCCAGACATAATCACTGTAGCAGATCCTAAATCCGCTCCCATTTTTCTCCCAATATATTCCGCTTCAGCAGCAATTTGTATTTCAGTCATTCCGATTTCACATTTGTTAACAATTTGAGATAAAACATGATCATTTATTGATGCTGCTTTTGATAATAATTGGATTTCTGAATTACTTTTAATTGATCTAATATCAGAAAGTAATTTACCACACTCAATAAACTCTGCATCGCCTAATAAATTTTTTATAGAATTAAATGATTTAATTGGTAATAAATTATCACCAATAATTCCTATTTTAAATTTTGTGTTATTAAGAGGAGAAAATATTGATTCAATATGAGATTCGATTTCACTTATTGATCTAACATCGGCTATAGGAATTTTATCTTGAGCAGCATATGCATTTAATCTACCAATAAAAACAACAGGGTCCTCATTCTTAACTAAAATAATTAATTGAGGTGATTCCTCTATAACGTTTATGGGTTTATAATTCGTGAAATATGTAGAATTTCCTGATCTGTATTCATCAGAAAATATAATCAATGCATCAAAAGATTCTGCAAACATCTTTTGTCTCATCAAATTCAATCTCTGATCTAATTCTTGTTTCTCAATATTCATAAATTTTTAATAATTAATAATATTATTATAATATCGTAAATTTCAAATTAGGAATATTCTTATTTATGAAATAAAAGGCATATATAATAGAAGCAGTAATAGTTGTTGAAATGATTATTTAATAATTTGACTTACTTAAAATTAAGAATCTCTTTATCTGTAAGCATTGGTGGGGGTTCAGGTTTTAGATTTTCTTTATAATCACATTGTTTATAATTACTACACTTCATTTTTGTTTCATATTTATTTTCTCTATATTTCATGATTCCTAATTTACATTTTGGACATAGATCTTCATCAGATTTATTTGAACAATCAGAATCAGAGCAAAACATATTAGGAATTTGGGTAAAGCCTTGCTCACAATCTAAGCATAGCCCAGGAATATATTTACAATTTGGATAAAGGGAACATTCAAATGAAATTTTCTTTTCATAAGTCTTTTTCATAATAATACCTTTATTTTCCACACAAAATTCACTTGGACAATAATTAATTTTTTCGTTATTTTTATATACTTCTGTTTTATAGATTTTTTTATTAGCTAGTTCTTTGATAAATTTTGATGGTGATTCATTATAAGTAAACAAATGAGTTTCATTCTTTGCTCTAGTCATTGCTACGTACATCAATCTTCTTTCTTCTGCATATGGATATTTGTCAGCAACTGGTAACAGTAGTTCAAGTATAGGATCATCTTCTTTCATTGAAGGAAATCCAAATCCTGATTCTTGTGTTAAGTCTGTTACAATTACTACATCAGATTCTAATCCTTTTGATTTATGTATTGTAATATTCTCTAAAACATCAGAATACCATTTTGAATCTAATTTATTTTTATTTACATCTTCAACACTATGTGTATATCTAGAAAGTAACTGAAGATTTAATCCTTTTAAACGTTCTTTGTTTTTTTCAATCCATATAGAAAGAGATTTATTAATATCAGGATAAAGATACCAAATAAAAATTTTGGGAGTTTTAGAAAAAAATTTAGTATAGATATTTTTTATTTTTTGGTTTTTGTTTTTTATAATAAATTTTTCAGAAGTATACGCAATCATATCATTGAATCTAAAAGTTAAATTTAGTTTAACAATTGTTGCTTTACCAAAATAATGCCTAAACGATTTCATCAAATTCAAATCAGAACCCGAAAATCTATAAATTGATTGCCAATCATCGCCCACACAAAAAAGTTTTGTTTTTAAATTTTGTATTAATAAAGAATTAATCAATTGATATCTTGATTGAGATAAATCTTGAAACTCATCAATGATTATATATTTCCATGGTGATATATATTTCTTCTCATTAATTTTAGTAGTTGCATTAGAAATCATATCGGAAAAATCAATTTGATTTGATTCATTCAATCTTTGTTGATATTTTTCAAAAATCAATTCGAATATTTCAATAAAAATTATTTTTCTTGAATCTTTCTTTGCATCTATTTTTAATTGTTCAAAAGAAATTAAATCGATGTTAGCTTTATAGTGTTGTAAAAAATTTTTAACTAAGTCAACAAATTGATTTTCATATTTATTGTCTTGAATTTTAGACAAAATATCTTTCTGTGAAATTGGATTTAATTTAATTTTATGTTTTATTAATTTGGATTTTAATTTGATCATCAATTTCTTCTGTTTTAAATCTGCATACCTAAGATCTATTAATTTGGTGCCATATTCTTTATGTGTTTTTATCTTCCATTTAAAATCATTAGTATACTTACGATTATCAATATATTTGGCAGTTTTCATTTTTTCATCAAATCCAAAATATTCAATATAAACATCATAATCACTTAAATAAAAATCAGGGCTGTACTGATCTTTGAAATGTTTGTTATTATTACTTTTCACACTCGGTTTATATTGTTTTTCATATTCGTACTTTATTCCGTTTAAAGTTAAATAATTAGCTATAAATAATTCTCCATAACTTTTTAATTGCTCATTATTAAAGCTTTTTAATTTTTTATTAGACCACTCGTTATATTCTTTGTAAGTTTTAAATTTAAATTCATCTTTTGGAGGAATTAACATTTCTGAAAAAAAAGTATTCACATTTTCCTTGATATTTGAATTCAGTAACAATTCTTCTACTATATTTTGAATATACTGTTTTAATTTAATATCTTGACCTTCTAAATCAGACAACTTGGGATGATTATGTTCTGTTTGTTTTAAAATTTCAAAACCTAGACTATGAAATGTGCTCGCCCTAACATTAGCGTCTATTCTAAGTTTCATTCTATTCTTTAATTCTTTTGCAGCTTTGTTATTAAATGCTAAAACTAATATTTCATCTTCTTTTGCATTTTTATTTTTCAATAAATAGGCAACTTTGCCTATTATTGTTGATGTTTTTCCTGTGCCAGCTCCTGCTATTACTAAAGAACGTTTTTCATTTAAAATAATAGCTTTCTTTTGTAAATTAGTAAGTGGAGATTTTTCAATAGTTTTAAATAATTTTCTATATCTAAATC
>JAPYRX010000030.1 GCA_029936815.1 Dehalococcoidia bacterium | reverse complement strand
GTGTTTAAATCAAACAAAATGATATACGAATTTCTCATTTACCCTAAATGTTAGTGATAACATTTACATACTCTTTTCTCATTAACATTTACAGAGAGTGGGGAAGGGTTAGTAAATCACCATAAAAGGGGGTTGTAGGTATTATTGGATGAGATGGGTATAATCCCTCTACCATACCCCCTCAAATCCCCTCTCTCCTCTATTTTTCAGAGGTTTTGGTAATCTGTATTACAGTTAAAAGTTAAGAGGTGGTTTGTGTGAAGAATTCATCCAAATTTAAATCCTCAAAGCCGTTTCCCAAGCCCATTATAGAAAGCATTCATTGCGAACGGTTTACATCATTCTTTTCTGAGGAATAGAGCGGATTCTGAAATCAAGTCATTCCTTTCAGAAACGATTGTAAACATTGAGTAATTAAAAATCAGTGGAAAATTTGCGCTACGAATCTACCAAAACATCACCGTCGGTCAATCAACGAGATTTGCGCGAGTAACCTATTAATCCCTTCGTTAACACTAATTTATAAACATTAAAAACAGGTTAATATTGACCTAATTGATGATCTATATGTGATTTCAAATCTTACAACTTGAAATCTTTCTCCCATGTCCTATCGTTTTGGAAATTATTCAATACAAACAAAAGATAAGCATCATAATCTTCAATTGGCAATTTAATCCTTTAATTTTACTATTTATTGTTTATTTTAATTCTGCTCGATAATATTTATTGTAATTTGCGTTTTTCGGGACACTTATCACTAATTTATCATCATTTAACTCAACAGTTTTGTATTTATTCCAATGAATAAGATCATCTGAGTATTGAATATCTATAATTGATCCAATGTTACCTTCAAGAGTGATATCCAATTTATCTTTGTTTCTATTAATTTTAGTGAATTTCAGAGTTTTGCTCTCAATCGTTTTGTATGAAATTTTTCCTCCCTCTGATTTCCATGCATTATTTTCTTTAAATTCTGGATTATTAATAATTTCTTTGCCTTGACTATTCGTTAAACTTATTTTTCGGAATTCTATAGGTAGATTATTAATTGCGGAAAAGACTATTGTCCCAGATAGTTTGCTATTAAAACTTAAGTATCTTTGATGCTCAAAGAGCCCGCTATTAATTTTTTTAGTCTTCCACGGTGTTTTAGTTGGATGTGGGGCTGTGGAAGGTTCTACTCTGAAAAAATTCGGTAGATTGTCTTTATCCGGATCATAACTTATATTTGTAACCAGCACTAGTAAGTATTCACCGGAATCTATTGATACATCCTGCACAAGTCTTGCATAACCGTCATTTTTGGATTCAAGAACTAATGCTCTTGAAATAACATTAATGTTAATAATATTAATGTTAATTAGATTACTGACCACTTCTCCAACTGAGTTAGATACGATTACACTGTAATTTCCAGCGTCTAACTCGTTTACGCTTTCTAGGTTCAGCTCATTGTTGGTTGATGCCGCACCTATAAAATAATTATTTTTTTTCCACCTATAGTACATAGGACCGGTTCCAACTGCCTCAACCCTTAAAACAACTGTTTCACCAAGACTAACTGTTAAATCTTTGGGCTGTTTTGTTATCTTCGGAACTATTTCGTTATATATATTAGGCTGAACATCTATATAATCATCTAATCCATCATTATCAGAATCGATTGCATAATTTTCATTTAAATCGGGTATGTCATTGTTGTTATTATCTGTTATGTCTGTAAAAATAACATCTTTAAAATAAGCGTGTTCAACCGAACCTGCAGAATTAAAAGCAATTCTACCCCATACATATTTCAATTCTTTCCTCTCAAAAAAAAGGGATGTATTTTCAGAAAACTCTACTTCGTAAAACCCATCTTTAGCTTCAAGGTTTGTACCTTTAATCGGTATTGATCCAGTAGACCTAGCAGGAGTTGATAACCCTAATGTAGACGCACCATCTATGTATTCATTTTTGATCTTTCCATTGAGATTATAACTTCGGTTTTGTGAAAACGGCCAATCAACCCATAACAAACCATGATCATTTTTAAAATTCGCATCAACATTTACTTGATGAAGCACAAGTTGATCATCTATGTAGTTTAAAGTTGTTTTATTTGCAGTATAATATGCATATATATTCTCTTTAAGATCCAAAATTGTGACATTAGTTCTACGTTCAAGCCTTGTTTCATAAGTACCAATAATTTCACCATCTTTCGAAAATGCTGAAGCTCTTATAATTCTTTTTTTATCAGCACCCAAAAATTCGATAGATAATTCGAAATTACCATCCTTATTGGATTTATATTCTATTCCATTAACATAAATAACATAAGTGGCATTATCTGTTAAATAATTTAAAGTTCGAACCTTAAAAGGAACTTTTTGATTTTCGTCAATAATCCATAACCTATCTTTGTCAGGTAATAATTTATTCTCTGGTTCCGGCAACAAAGAAATTTTATTTTTGATTAATGAAGTGATTTTGAATTTAAGTATATTTTCGAAATAACTACTTAAATTACTTTTAGTTGCCAGTGAAAAAGAGTATGCTATATTTGATAATGAGTCTTCAATTGAATTGGAATCATGCATCTCTCTTAAATGTATAAAAAAATCTGGAAAAACTATTTCTTTTCCTAGTGTCTCTATAATTCCTACTAGTACACAAGATGAATGATATGCTGCTCCATCTATTCCTGCCACCCCAACTCTAGATGGGTCCAGTAAACCTGTTTTCTGCCATCTTGCCCAAGAATTATAAGGTGTAGCATCTAAATCATTAATATAGGCATAATATTTGTTTAGATATCGCTGCTTATTTATCAACGTCTCGTTTAGATGCCTTGCTTTTGGGTCTTTCATGGCATCATCAAATGCATAAAGTACCATTATGTTTGCAAAAGCTTCTGCAAATCCACCATTCTTTGCACTGGGATCGCTTGAATCAAAGGGAAATTGAACTTTCCCACCAAAAGTAAAAAAATTCCTTCCCATCTCATAAGCAACAATTACATCTGCATTAACATTTAGAGAATGCTTTATATTATAAAATATGCTATTAAAACCACTTAACTCCACTCCTTTACTTCCCACTAAACCGCATCCTGCACCACAAGAAGGTTGGCCAAAAAACACATTTACTTTATTTCCATATAACACATTACCTCCAGGAGGTTCATAGCCAAGATTATTAACGAAAAATGAATATAGAGCATCGACTCGGGTAAATATTTTAACAAGAGTCGCTCGATCATTTAATTGCTCGTCCGAGATATCATCCTTTGAAATATAAATAACACAATTATCGGTTACCGTAAAATATGAAGCGTAAACATTACCATTAAATGCTTTATATTCGCCCTCACTTACAACGAATGACTCTTGGGAATTAGCACTGTAAATGATGCCAAAATAAATAGTAATAACACCGATTATTGTTTTTTGCGTAAG
>JAPYRX010000029.1 GCA_029936815.1 Dehalococcoidia bacterium | reverse complement strand
TTGGCTCAAGATTGGGAAATTCCAACCCAAAGCCATTGACAAAATTGAAAAATGGCGAATCCATTTTGGGAAGGCAGGTTGCTTTTTTATCTGAGTATTTTGGTGAAAATAATATTATCGTAATTGTGGGCTATAAAAAAGATTTAATTATGGAATCCTTCCCGAACCTTCTCTATGTGTATAACAATTTTTACGATACCACAAATACATCCAAATCTCTTCTGGCTGGATTAATTAAAATTGAAAATGAAGATGTAGTATGGCTAAATGGAGATGTGGTTTTTGAAAAGGAGTTACTCCCCCAAATCATTCAGTCTTCAACATCCTGTATAGCAGTGAATACCAATTTTGTGGGGGAAGAGGAAATAAAATATAATGTATTTGATGACGGAAATATTAAAGAGGTCTCCAAAACAGTTTCTCCTGCACTTGGAGAGGCTGTGGGTATTAATAAAATAATCTCATCAGATTTATCCCTATTTAAAGGAAATCTTGAAAAATGTAATAATCAGGATTATTTTGAAAAAGCTCTGGAGCTATCCATTCAGGATGGAATGAAAATCATACCGGTTGATATAAACAAATATCTATGTATGGAGATTGATTTTTTGGATGATCTTGAACAAATTAATAAACAATTATAAATGATAGATAAGAATACCTCTATTATATGCCAATGCCTCACTGCTTCTAAAATTCCCCATATTGTAGGGGGTTCTTCATTTATCGGATTAACGATAGGCGCGCTGACCAAGTACACAAATAATATAACCTTATATATTTTTAATTATAATCAGTATAAAATATTCATTCTTTTTTTTCGTCTTTTATTTCAGGGGATACTTTTAAAGCCGAAATTTAAATTAGGTCATTTACGATTCAAGCTGAGAAAAAAGAACTCCCTATTTAGCAAAAACCCTGAGTTTTATATATTATTCCCTGGTGAAATAGAAAATAGCACGTATAAATTTTTTATTGGAGGGCGTTTTATTTATTTTAATATTGATGACCTGCATGAAAACAATATATCTAAAATTAAAATAAATAAGCAAACCTATACTCTCCCTAACAATTATCAGGATTTTAAGGAGAAGTATAATGGAAATTTGTTATCAGGTATATATCAAAAATTTCCGGTATCTTTTAATAGTAAAACAGAAATGGAAGCTATTAACCTCCTTGAAGATGTTGTTAATAATTTAGAAGATATAAATTGTCAATACTGGTTGGACGGGGGCACCTTGCTTGGGGCTGTAAGGGATAAAAAATTAATCCCATGGGACCATGATTTAGATATTGGGGTCAAATATAAAAATGATGAAACTCTTGAAATATTAATTTCACAATTAAGAAAAATATATTACATCAGAGCAATGCCTTTCTCTAAGGAGGAAAATGTATGGAGTCTTGGGAAGTATAGAATTATTAAAGTTTATCCCAGAAAGTATTTATTTTTTCATGAAAAACTATGTTTAGACATTTTTATTTTTTACCATTCTGTACTAGAATCAGATAATAAGAAAGTTTACAAATATGGGGTTTGGAATAAAAATGCCTATTACGATTATAAATTATTGGAAGAATTAAGCACAATATCTTTCTATGGTCGTGAATATTCTACTCCGGGAAAAACATCTGAATATCTGGAAGCGAAATATGGAGATGATTGGAAAATTCCTAGGGAAAATTGGAACGTAGTTATTGATGATAAATCTATATCACGGCAGGAAAATCAATCATGAAATCCTCAGTTTCCATTAATTTTATCGGTAGAAGACAGGGTTTATACCCCTTTACAAATTCAAGATGGTTTTTAGAAAATTCCCGGAATAAAGAATTAGCTGGATTAAGAAAAGTCACTAATCTAAAAATTGTCAATGCAATTAATAAAGCTGATGTAATATTTATTCGAAATAAACCTGAAAGTACTACAGACCAGCAGGTCAAAAAAATTGATTCTGTAATAAAAAATCATCGTGCAGATAAGTTGGTAATAAATGATGTCAAAGATTTTAATAATGTAGATAATAAGGATATTACTTTCAATATCTGGAAAAATAATGATGTTAGATGCCCGGATTATTGTGTGCTTAATCCACTTGATATAGATGAATCCATTGAACAGATAACCACTATGTTATCCACAAAGGAGTCCATTCTTTTACGGATAAATAACAGAACCGGCGGTATGGCTATGCAAAAGATTGATTCCAATTTTGCCAAAAAGGATATTGTTCAGCTATTAGAAAAGTTAAGCGCAAAAGTGCTAGGTTATAGAAACGCACGAGTACATACCAATATTATTGCCGTGGAACATATAAATAATGGAAATGGAAATTACACCCATGCATTTCGTGCCCATATTTTGAACGATGAAATCATCAGTTTCTATGTTGCCATCAGTAAAACTTTAGTAGTTAGTATGACCAAATTAGAAACCAGCGATTTGAATGAATTTGTCAGAATTAATACAAAATTTACTGAATTGTTGAAAATCGATGTATTTAAAAAGAAAATCTTAAAGGCTATGAAGTCCATTACAAATATGGGGGCTGTAGATTTCTTGCTTGTTGATGATGAACCAATATTTTTGGAAATTAATCCCATGTGGAAAGGTAATTTTTTTGAAAAGAATTTTGGGGATAATAAAATTCTGTTGGATTGGTTTTATAATAAGCCTGAATTGGAGGAAACTATTCCCAATGTATTTCAATTTAAATATCCCATAAAATATTGGGAAAAATTTTATACCACATTAGTTAATAAGTGCTAACTCTTGTTGCAAAAAATATTGGACAGGGGAATGGTGCCTCTCTGTCTGCATTGGATGTTTTGATTTCGTTGGGGCAAATTGACCCTGAAATGGCATTGATTTATCTTTATAAAAATGACATCCCCAATGAGTTGGATGGTAAAAAAGTTTTATACTCTCAGTCATATTTAAGTCCAAGGTCCATAGATGGTACTTCAAAATTTAATCTGAAAAAAGTAAGCAATATTGTTGTAAAACCCTTTTTAATGAATAAATTGAAAAATATCTCACCAAGAATGTCATTTGTAAATTCTATGGGTAGCCATTCATTATGGAAACCAATAAAAGAAAAATATAATTGGTCCGGAACCCTAATTGTTCGTGAGTCTCCGGATTTATATAAAAGTAGTTCCATTGAATCTATTTTAAATCGTTTCAATTATTATGATTATTTTATTTTTGTTTCAGATTTGGTCAGAAAAAAATGGCTGAAATTCAGTAAAATAGATGCTGCAAAAAGTTTTTATATCCCCAATTGTGTTTGGGAAAAAAGAGTGGAGGAAATATCCCAGAATTCAAAATCCAATGTCAAAAAAAAGCTGTTTGGTAATGATGATCAGTTTATTGCAATTTGTACTGGGGAAGTCAAATACAGAAAAGGTCAAGACCTTATCATAGAAAATTTGAAATTAAT
>JAPYRX010000007.1:68149-86300 GCA_029936815.1 Dehalococcoidia bacterium | reverse complement strand
GTACAATTATCAAAAACAATGTATTTATAGGATCTGGAAGTATGTTGATTGCCCCTTTGGTCATTCATGAAAATGTTACAATTGGTGCCGGATCAGTTGTAACAAAAGATATAGAGAAAAACCAATTAGCTTATGGTGTTCCTGCTATAAACAGAAATAAGACTCAACTTTAAATTATTTATCTAATGAAATAAGAAGCGGCGCACTTGCTGTAGAACCTTCACCACCTGTGGCTATCGCAGTATAGATACCAGGGCTTAAATTTATTATTGATTCAAGTTTGAAGGCACCAGAATTATTCGCACTACCGCCACCTAGTATTTGAGAAGTATCTTTGTTTAGCACTACAGAAATAATGAAATTTTCACTTGGCATAAACCCAGAGCCATATGCAACAGTAGATCCGTTAGGCACAGCCGCAGCAACTATCAAATTAGCATCTGGTGAAATTAAATGTGATGGAATTACTTGTTTGTTAATAAGTTTAATTGCAGTACTTGATTTACTGTTCATTGATCCTTCAGCTAACAAGGTATAAATTGTTCCTTCAGTAAGTTGAGATTTTATTTTAGGATTATTTGATAATGGCTTAGTTTCAAGTGTGAATGATCCACTTTCAGTTGACACTACAGTTCCGATAATTGTTTTTAGAGTATTGGATAGTTGTATTGAAATTGTGATAGTTTCCTGAGAAGAAAAACCAGACCCCCATATTTCGATGGAATTTTCAGAAGTGAATTCAGTATTGTTAATCGTTATAATAGTTGCTTGTGGGTGAGGAGCATCTTTACCAATCGGGCCGGGAGTTCCGACAGGGCCTGGAGGCCCACTTATTCCTTGGATACCAGGGATTCCGGGATCACCTTGTTCTCCCACTTGTCCTTTTTCCCCATCGGGTCCTATGGGTCCAACCGGTCCTTCAGAAGCACAAGCAGTAAGAATGAGTAGAGAAATAATTAAAAAAGGTGCATTATATTTAAAAATTTTATTTTTTATTTTCAATATACAAACACTATTGGATAATTAATATTAGTATTTTAGGTCTTTAAAACTATATTTGTAATTTGTTTTACGTAGATTATTGTAGTATTTTTCCAAAAAAAAAAGAAACTATAGTTTAAATACTATAGTTTCTTTTTTATAAAGTTTTGAATATTATTCTGCAGCAGCAGTGACTTCTAAAGCAGCAACGGCTTGAGAACCATTTTCTCCTTCAGCAACTAAAGTATAAACTCCAGCTGGCCAATCAGCAGCGATTCCAACAGTCATTTTTGAAGCACCACTTTCGTTAACTGATCCACCGACAAGGAATTTATCCATGCCACCTTTTGCAGCTATCGCAGTAATCGCAACGGAAGAACTTGCTCCAAAACCAGCTATCATAATGTGAGTATCCTCACCAGCAGCAGCAGTTGTAGCAGACATTGATGTCGAAGAACCAGCAGATCCGTCAGAACCAGCTACACCTTGTAAACCAGGAAGACCAGGAAGACCAGGGTCACCTTGAACTCCTTGTAAACCAGGAAGACCAGGAAGACCAGGGTCACCTGCGGAACCTGCGGAACCTGCACAAGCTACTAGGCTAACTGATAGAAGAAAAACCAATGTGATTGATAGAAATTTTTTATAATTATTTAACATTATTTACCTTCTCTTATTTTTATTAATAATATTTGATTAAAAATAACAAAAAAAGGAACTTATGAGTTCCTTTTTTTGTTATTTATTATAGTATTACGTTTAAAATACTTTACTTATTACTTAGACTCGCTTATTTTTAGAGCAGCAGCGGCTGTGCCTCCGCCTTCTCCTTCAGCAACTAAAGTATAAACTCCAGCTGGCCAATCAGCAGCAACTGTAACTGTTAGTTCAACAGCACCACTTGCATTAGCTAAGCCACCAACTAGGAATTTGTCCATTCCACCTTTTGCAGCCATAGCAGTAACAGCAACTTGGCCGTTAGCTTTGAATCCTGCACCGTAAATGGAAGTAGATCCTCCAGCAGTTGTTGCATCAGCAACTAAGTAAGTAGGAGGGCCAGGAGGACCGGAAGGACCGGCATCACCTTTTGCTCCTTGTAAACCAGGAAGACCAGGGTTACCAGGTAGTCCTGCTCCGCCTTGTACACCTTGTAAACCAGGCAAACCAGGCAAACCAGGGTCACCAGCAGGTCCTTGAAGACCAGCTAAACCAGGCAAACCAGGGTTACCAGCTGCACCAGCAGGTCCAGCACAAGCAAACAAAGCAAGGCTTAATAAAAATGCTACTGAGAGCATAGATATTTTTTTTATTGTTTTATTCATTATTATTCCTCCTCATAATTCGTATAATAATCGCAGAAATAAATTAATATAACTTCGATAAATACTAAAATCGGATAAAGTTGATTATAATATATGTGGATAAATAATATTGGTACGAAGGAAATCTGTCAACCCTTCTGTTAAGTTTTTGAATGATTATTTAATTATTAGCTAATAACTTAACAATATTGCTAATAATTAAACGTAAGACACAATCATTCAAATAGTATTAGTATTCTTCTATCTAAGCTTTTTTGAGCATTATGAAGAGCCAAATTTGTTTCATTTGCCATTTTTGCTTTATCTGAATTTTTGATTCTGTATTTAAATAACCAATAACAAAATTGTTTGTATTCATGAATGTTTAATCTGTGTCTATTTGTTATTCGTGTCTGACTTATAAATTGATCGTAAAGTAAATTTAATTTTTCACCATATATATCTTCATAAAAACTCTCTTCTTGTTTTATATAATCTAAAGTATTTTTTTGATACTGTATTAATTTATAATGGTATATGAAATTTTCGATGATTATTCCATAATAGTAATTTCTCATTTGACTTAGTTTTGGTTTGGAGATTTTGGTTTTCAAATATGAATAACTTTCGATACTCGGTAATAATCCTGTAAATGTTACATTATAATAATCCTTTTTAGGTATATATGACTTTATAGCAGATACTAGTCTTTCAGTTAAAGTTATCCAATCAAATGCTTCATTATCAATCCAGTATGAGTATTTGTAACCTCTGTAAAATTCTTCCTTGGCGACCCATAATACAATGCAATCAATGATTGCTTTGTGCCAATTATCACCATTATGAACATTTTCGCGTAAATCTTTTATTAAAGAAATCATTTTACGAATTTAACATTAATTGTCCATTAGGACACTTTTTCACTTTTAAGCCACACCCACATGGACATGGGTCGTTTCTTTTGATCTTATTAGAATTATTAGGATTTATTACATTTGATTTTTCATTTTTATGTTTTGTAATATTATTTTTTATACTTTTAAATTCGGTATTCATAAGGCTTTTAGTAATAGTTACATTGATATTTTCAATTAATTCTTCGAATAAATTTAAACTTTCCTGCTTGAATGCCATTAGAGGATCTTTTTGAGCATATGATTGAAGACCTACCCCTTGTCTTAAGTTTTCAATACTTGTTAGATGGTTTATCCAATAATAATCTATGATTTTCACACATAAATTTGAAGTTATCTCTAAAAAATCATTTTTTACGATATTTATAAATTGAAGTTTATTTGACTCATGATGAGTTTTCAGATTTTCAATAAATATATCTTCTAATTTGGATTTATTTAAATCGCTAAAATTATTATTGAAACTATTGAATTCAATTCCGAAATATTTTTTAAATTCAATCTTAATTTGATTTTCTAGATTATTTTTGTTGTCAAAATCTATTAGATTATCTGAAAAAATTTCCACTGTGTTTTTGAAGATTTGATTTATATTTGAATTTATACTATCTTCCTCAAATAAATTTTTTCTTAGCGTATATATAATATCTCTTTGTGTATTGGTAACATCATCAAATTTAACTAAGTGTTTTCTGATGTCAAAATTGTATGATTCTATTTTGACTTGGGCGTTTTCAATAGTTTTAGTAATCATTTTATTTTCAATAGGAACATCGTCTTCCAATCCAGCCCATTCCATAAATCCTTTTATTCTTTCACCTCCAAATCTATTCATTAATTCATCTTCTAGAGAAACAAAAAATCTACTACTTCCAGGATCTCCTTGTCTACCAGATCGGCCTCGCAGCTGATTATCAATTCTTCTTGCTTCATGCCTTTCGGTTCCAATAACATACAATCCTCCCAAATCAACAATTTGTTGATGATCTAGATCCCAATTTTCTTTTGCAACTTCTTCTGATCCGCCTAGAATTATGTCAGTTCCTCTTCCGGCCATATTAGTAGCCACAGTAACTGATTTGAACTTTCCTGCTTCTGAAATTACAGAGGCTTCTTTTTCATGATTTTTTGCATTTAAAATTTGATGAGGTATTTTTTCTTTTTTTAATAAATTACTAATTATTTCAGATTTTTCTATGCTAGTTGTTCCAATTAGGATAGGTCTACCATTGGAATGTTCATTTTTCACATCATTTATAACTGCTTTATATTTTGATTTCTCTGTTTTGAAAATATAATCTGTTAAATCATTTCTAATACCAGGCATATTCGTTGGGATTGTCACTACTTCAATTCCATATATTTTCATTAATTCTTCTGACTCAGTTGCGGCTGTTCCAGTCATTCCGGACAATTTACTATACATTCTAAAAAAGTTCTGCAGAGTTATTGTGGCTTGAGTTATATTTTCACTCTGTATAGGGACTCTTTCTTTGGCTTCTATTGCTTGATGCAAGCCGTCAGAATATCTCCTTCCAGGCATAAGTCTTCCTGTGAATTCATCAACAAGTATAACTTTCCTATCGTTAACAACATAATCTTTGTTTTTTTCAAACATGATTTTGGCTTTTAGTGCGTTTTCTAAAAAATGTAAATCTTTAACATTATCTGTATCGTACAGATTTGAAATATTTAACGATGATTCAGATTTGTTGATCCCATTTTCAGTAAGGTAAACTGATTTACTTTTTTCATCAATTTCAAAATCTGTTTCAACAATTAATGCGTTAACTAAAGATGCAAATTTTAAATAATTGTTATTATTTTCGGAAGAGCTCCCACTTATAATCAGAGGTGTCCTCGCTTCGTCAATTAAAATATTGTCAACTTCGTCAACAATTGCAAAATCTAACCCTGATTGTACTTTTTGACTAATATCATAAATCATGTTGTCTCTAAGATAGTCAAATCCAAACTCACTGTTAGTCCCATATACAATATCGCATTCATAAACTTTTTTTCTTTCACTTTGTATAGTTTTTGGAATACCGTCTTCATCAAAAAGAAGTATGTATGCATCATTGTTTTGTAAAAATCCTATACTTAGCCCTAAAAAATCAAACACTTCCCCCATCCAACTAGCATCTCTTTTTGCTAAGTAATCATTTACAGTCACTACATGAACTTTTTGATCACAAATAGCGTTCAGGTATGCAGGGAGTGTTGCAACTAAAGTTTTTCCTTCTCCTGTTTTCATTTCGGAAATATTACCTTCATTTAGAGCTAATCCCCCAATTATTTGAACATCAAAATGCCTCATTCCTAATACTCGTTTAGAAGCTTCTCTTACAATTGAAAAAGATTTAATCAGAATTGAATCATCTATGTTTTTGGCAGTGCTTTTCAATTCTAAAGACATACTTTTCAATTCATCGTCCGTAAGTTCAGACAAATGAGATTCTTCTTCGTTTATTAAAGAGAGAATTTGGTTGCTTTTATTGATAAATTTACTATCATTATCTGGAAATAATTTTTTAAGAAATTTGTTCATTAATCACTTTTTATTGTTGTTGAACAATTCTCCCACAGAAGACCCTTCGTGAATTCTTTTTATAGCTTCACCAAATAAATTTGCAACTGATATTTGATTATATTTTGTGTACTTTTGGTAGTCGTGAGGAATAGAGTCAGTCACAAAATACTTGTTAATGCTTAGGTCAGATAACTTTTGTATTGCATTACCGGAGAAAACTCCATGAGTTGAAGCACAATATATATCTTTTACAAAATTTGATTTTAGTACATTTACAGAAGATTCAATTGTTCCGCCTGTACCTATTTCATCGTCTACAATAAAAGCATCTCTTCCGGCTACATCTCCAATTAAGTGATGAGACATAACTTTTTCAGTATTATCATTTCGTGATTTATCGATGATTGCAATTGGTGTTTTTAAGATTGTGGCAATTTCTCTTGCGATTTTTGCTCCACCAAGATCTGTGGCTACTACTACATAATCTTTTTCATCTTTCATTATGGTTTTTAATTTAGAAGCAAGAATTGTACTTGCTGTTAATTCATCTACTGGAATATTGAAAAATCCTTGTATTTGTCCTGCATGTAAATCTAGAGTAAGTATTCTGTCAGCACCTGAAACAGTAAGTAAGTCAGCTACTAAGCGAGCAGTTATTGGCACACGTGGTTGATCTTTTTTGTCAGTTCTACCATATGGAAAGTATGGTATTACTGCAGATATTCTACCTGCAGAAGCTCTTTTAGCAGCATCAATGAAAATTAATAATTCCATCAAATTGTCATTAACAGGAGATGATGCAGGTTGGATAATAAAAACATCTTTTTCTCTTATATTTTCTAGGATTCTAACAAATGTATTGTCATTGCTGAATTTAAATAGTTCAGCTTTGCCTGGTTCTATATTTAGATAGTCACAAATTTTTTTTCCAAATTTTGGATGCGCTGTTCCTGAAAAGATTTTTAATTCACCATAAATTGTTTTTTGCATTAATTTAATCTCTTAAGTTTGATAAATATTAAAGAACTAAATAAATTATAACACTTTATTTGAGTTGCTCTCTATTTAAAGTTGATAGAATAAACCTTAAGATTTAATATACATATATTCAAATATTTAATGAGAGAAAAAGATGGATGTTATCAAAAACACTTTCCCAATTACTACTAATATTACTTCTGCTGGCAAATTAGAAATAGGAGGTTGTGACATCGAATCATTAGCGCAAAAACATCAAACTCCTTTTTATATTTATGACACTCATCATATAGAACAGGTTTGTGACGAGTATGTTAATGAATTTAATAATATTTATGATAATACACAAGTCGTATACGGATCAAAGGCTTTTGCTAATAAATCAATATTTAAAATAATTTCTGAAAAAGGATTAGGAGTTGACGTTGTTTCAGGCGGAGAATTAACTTTGGCAGTTTTATCTGGGATTCCTCCAGATAAAATATATTTTCATGGAAATAATAAGACTCCTACTGAATTGGAATTAGCACAAGAAGCAAAACTAACAAAAATTGTAGTCGATGGATTTTATGAATTGGAACTATTGAACTCATTATCTAAGAAAAATGGAATTGTTCAAGATATAATGATCAGACTTTCTCCAGCTATTGAACTTGATGAAAGAACTCACGAATATACTACAACAGGAATATTAGATAGTAAATTTGGATTTGCTATAGACAATGGAGATGCTGAAAAAGCTATAAATTTGATTTCTGAGTATGGAAATTTGAATTTGATTGGTATCCATTTTCATTTAGGATCTCCTTTATTCAGCACAAAACCGTATGAATTAGGAATAAGAAAAGTAGCTCAATTTATATCCGATTTTAATAATTTTGATTTACAAGAATTTAGCCCTGGAGGAGGATTCGCTGTGCCTTATACACGCGAAGATTCCCCTCCTAAAGTAAAAGATTATGCTTCTGTAATATGTAATACCATGAATGACGTTATTTCTGAATTTAATTTACCCAAACCGAAATTGGTTATTGAACCAGGAAGAGCCATTACTGGACCAGCGGGAGTAGCTATATATACTGTAGGAGCAATTAAAAACATTGAAAATGTGAGGAAATTTATTTCAGTTGACGGAGGAATGGGTGATAACATTAGGCCAGCGCTATATGGCGCAAAATACGAAGCTATAGTGGTAAATCGTTTGTGGGATGAGAGACCTAAAGAGAAAGTAACCATCGTGGGTAAATACTGTGAATCAGGTGATATATTAATTAAAGATATTGAATTACCTGAGATAAAATCAGGGGATTTAATTGCTATACCAGTCAGTGGAGCCTATTCTACTTCTATGGCAAGTAACTATAACATGAACCCTAGGCCAGAAATTGTTTCACTTAAAGATGGGATGGATCAAATTATAAGAAAAAGAGAAACTTTTGCGGATCTATTTAAAATGGATGTATAGATTTGGGTAAAAATAATAATTTATTATTGAATTTAGGATTTTCAAAACTTATCACAAATATATTAATGAATTTTGATCTTAAATCTATACCAAAACCTGTTTTGATTATAGGTTCTAGAGATGATGGAATTAATTCGTTAGTGAATAATGTTGCATCTGGTTATTTGTGTTCTGAAATGTGCTTTTCAAATATCGATCAATGTTCTATATGTAAACAAATAAGTAAATCTATTTATCCTGATTTTCATAAAATAGACAATGATAATGAAGATAAAATTAAATCTGAAGACATTGAGGATTATATTATCCGTAAATCATATTTAAGCTCAACAAATGTGAGAGGTAAAGTTTTTGCAATAATTAATTCTCATAATATGACAAAACAAGCAATGAATGTATTGCTTAAATTATATGAAGAGCCGATGCCTGGAAACATATATTTACTTACTACCAACAATATAAATAACATACCAAAAACAATTATTTCCAGATGCGAGGTTTACACAATTCCAATTTTATCAAAAGATAATTTTGTAAATTTATGTAATACAGAAATCGGATTTTCTGATTCGAAATTAATATCGAAAATATGGTTTGTTGCGAGAGGAAAATTGAATCTTTCTAACTTGATGATTAATGACATTAATCTAGCAGATGAATATTTATCTGAAATAAATAAATTTATTAATTTTGTATCTTATCCTTTAAATAACAAAATCCAATCCTCAGATTATTATTTAGATATGCTCAAAAACGATTATTCAAAATTTGTTTTTTTAACTGAAATAACAATTCATATTATTAAAGATGTTATTTTATCAAGGTATTATCAAAGTAATATCGATCCAATATTTGAATACTTCAAAAAGCGATTTGATGATTATGAAAATTCTAAATGTATTGAAATAATTGATACTCTTAATTCTTTTGATAAATATTATAATAAAAATGTTAATCCTTCATTAATCATAGATAATATGACTTACTCTATATGAATTCACTAGAGAGATTAAAATCAAATCAGAAATTATAATTGTCGGAACAGGGTTGCCATGATTAAACTTAGCTAAACATTTAAGTGATAATAACTTTGATTAAAAAATTATTTATATAAAAATTGATTCCATGAATTTTGTGTTTTGTTTGAATACTTAAGAATATGGATGTTTAGGTTGGGAATATTTGGCTTTTTCTTTAGTGTCATATTTGCCTCTGAAGGAGTTCTCCCTGCTTTTTTATGATTACAATCCATGCATGCAGCCGCCACATTATTCCATGAATGAGAGCCATTTCTAGACTTGGGGATAATATGATCAATTGTTAATGTTTTTTTTGTGTTCCCACAGTATTGGCATGTGAAATTATCTCTTGCAAATATACCAAGTCGAGATATTTTTTTCCCATATGGTCTCTTTATATAGTTTAGAGTTTTAATGACAGAAGGAATTGAGTACGTACTGTTGATAGTGTTGATTGATTTATTAGAATGAATGACAGTTTCAGCTTTATTTGAGAAAATCAAAACTATAGCTCTTTTGGCTATACATATTCCAAGAGGAGAATAATCAACATTTAAAATTAAAACAGGATTATTTATCTTGGAAGTAGTAATTGTATCTTGTTTTTCAATTATATAGGTCATGTTATTTATTAGTATTAGAGTATAGAATTTCAAAAGAGTTTGTAAAAGTTCCAGGGATTATAGGTAATTGATGCAAGTTCAGAGATTTTATAGATTTTATTGCAAATTTTGATATTATTGAATTCTGAATTTGATTTTCAATATTATTAATTTTATTTTTTACCAAAGGTGTTTCAGAAGCATAGTCGTAGATTTTATTTTGATCTGAGACTTCGAAATGGTATGTTACTCTTGATAAAGAAATTAAAATTATACTTGTTACTAAAAATGAAAATATTAATCCTATCAATAACCCTCCGATTTTATCAACAAACGAAGTGAGTCCAAATGTGAAAATTGTTAATAATGACTTGATGGGTTTAAGCAAGATGTTTGAAATTAATATTGTGATAGAAATCAACGTAAAGTAAATAAGTCCTGAAATAATATTATTATCTATATTTATTTCAGGGAAGAATTTGGATAAGTTAGGTTCAAAAATTCCAGCTAATATCCATCCAAAAATACATGCTCCAAAAAACACACTTATCTTAATTAAACCATTCTTTAATCCGAAAAATAAAATAATGCAAGAAAATATTAAGAATATAATATCTAGAGCATTCATTTTTTTTCTTTAGGTTCTATTTTAGGTACAGGGTTGATTAATTCTTTTGCTAAAGAAATTGGGAGAATATTTGAAAGTTCATTTACACTCCAATTCCCAACTTTATTAATTGAATGAGTAACGTGTCTTGGGGAATATAATGACATATTCCATCCATATGTTCCGAAAACTTGCCCAGTGATTTCTCCAGCTGGGTCAGTACATAAATAAACCATTTTAGGTGCATTGTTTTCCGGAGCATTTGCTTCTGGAGGTTCTTCACTAGATGGCATTTCTTGAATATCAGTGCCTTTCTTTTTTGCATCTAATTCTTTTCTTAAATCTCTAGTGGTTTGAGGAATTGATGCTGTCATTCGTGTTGCTCCGCCTGGGTAAACAGAATTAATATTTATTCCGTATTCTAAAACTTCACTCGCAATAGCTCTGGAAAACCCGACTATTCCTTCTTTGGCAGCAGCATAATTTGCTTGCCCGGAAGATCCCAATCCAGAAGATGAAGCACATAAAACTATTCTTCCATATCTGTTTAACATCATTTGTTCTACAGAATGTTTGACCATATTAAATGTTCCTTTTAAATGAACTTCAATTACTGAATCCCACTCTTCTTCTGTCATGTTAAATATCATTCTATCTCTCAATATCCCTGCACAATTAACCAAAATGTCTAATTTGCCAAAGTTATCTAATGCACAATTAATTATTTGCTTTGATGCATTGAAATCTGATACAGAATCAGCATTAGATACTGCATTTCCACCCTTTTCTTTAATAGATTCAACAACTTCGTCTGCTGGTTGTTTTGAAACTCCTGATCCATCTAGGCTTGAGCCTAAATCATTTACAACAATACTAGCACCTTCTTCTGCCATTAGTTCAGCAACTGCTTTACCAATACCTCTGCCTGCGCCAGTAACTATTGCGACTTTTCCTTCTAATCTTTTCATATTTCACTCCTTATATTTTTAGTAACCTAACCCAAAAGTTTTGGGTACTAGTTGATCCATTTCTTCCATATTAAATACTCCAGCTTTGTATATCTTTTTATCTGGAGAAGGGTTGGAATAAACATATATACTTCCTCCGTTTACTCCAAAAACATAACCATTTACATTAGGTAAATATTCTGTTGAAAGACATACTGCTAAACTTGCAACGTTTTCTGTGCCATCTTCAATACTTGGATTCCATTTTAGGGACGGGTCGGAAATTCCTATTCCAGCTTTGTCATCAGAATTACTAGTCATTAATTCTGATGAAATGTAAGTATTCACTGTACCAGAATTCAATCTTGTTTTTGCTACCGGAGAAATTGCATTAGCAGTAACTCCATATTTACCTAGATCAGTGGCAGTTGTTCTTGTAATACCCACGATACCTTCAGAAGCTGCTGCGTAATTTGATTTTCCTATGTCTCCTAAACCGGCATCTGAAGTTATATTAACTATTCTTCCACTTTTTTGTTGCCTAAATAAAATTGATGCAAATTTGCTTGGCGCAAATACAGATTTCAAATTGTTGTCTATTAAAAAGTTAAAATCTTCTTCATTCATTTGAAAAATTAATCTATCATTAACTATCCCTGCGGAGTTAATTAAAATATCAATTTTACCAAAAGTATCTATACAGTTTTTAATGCAATTTTCAGCATCAGACATGATACTCATATTTTTATAATCAGCTTTAGCTTTTCCACTATTTGAGTTTATTTCTTCTACGGTAGAGTCTGCAGGATCTTTTGAAAATCCGGATCCATCAACTTCGCACCCAATATCATTAACTATTACATTTGCGCCTTCTTCGGCTAATTTTAATGCAATTGCTCTACCAATTCCTCTGCCCCCGCCGGTTACTACAGCAGACTTTCCTTTTAATATTGCCATTATAATCTCCTTTTTGTATATCATAATTATACAAAATATTGATTTTAATGCAGTTGTTTAATATGCTTAATTTAATTTAATTTATTCATTTATTTTAATTTTCAATTAAAATATAAAAAAAATAATTAATTAACTAGGTGGAATATCAAATGAATTATAAACAAAATATTGTTTTATCTAATAAAGACTATGACGTTGTAGGTACTCGACCTATTAGACCTGATGGATCTGATAAGGTTACAGGAATTGCAAGATACGGTGCAGATATCTTCCCTTCCAATTATATTCACGGAAAAATATTAAGAAGTCCTCATGCGCACGCTAAAATAAAATCTGTTGATGTTTCAGAAGCTGAAAATTTACATGGAGTTTTAGCTGTTGTAACTAGTAAAGATTTTCCTAACTCAGAAAATAAGGCTGACAAATATTTGCGTAACAATAGCCTTGCACAAGACAAGGTACTTTATGTAGGACACGCTATTGCTGGAGTAGCTGCCATAAATCCACACATAGCAGAAGAAGCCATTAATTTAATTAAAGTTGAATATGAAATGTTAGAGCCTGTTTTAGATGCTCCCTTCGGATCTTCAGTAAATGCTCCAATATTACATGATGATTTGACAACAGATACATTTGTAGATGAAGAAAGTGGTAAAACAAATATAGCTAGTAGATTTAAGCATTCAATTGGGGATGTAAAAAAAGGATTTGATACTGCTGATATTGTTGTAGAAAAAGAATTTAATACTGCAACCGTACATCAAGGATATATTGAACCAATGAATGTTACAGCTCATTGGAATAATGATTCAAGAATTCATATTTGGATTAGCACGCAAGGCCCTTTTCAGGTTCGTGAAGTCACTGCGAAAGCTTTAGGATTAAGAACTTCGCAAATTAAAGTAACTCCCATGGAAATCGGAGGAGGATTTGGAGGCAAATTTCCTTTGTATCAAGAGCCTGTTGCATGTTTATTATCGAAGAAGGCAGGCAAGCCTGTAAAAATTATAATGTCTAGAAAAGAAGTGTTTGAAGGAACTGGCCCAACGTCAGGATCTAGATTGTGGTGTAAAATCGGGGTTACCAATAATGGAAAAATTGTAGCTGCAGAAGGGTATTTAGCTTATGAGGCTGGCGCTTACCCTGGATCTCCAGTAGAAGCAGGTGGTAAATGTATGTTTGCTTGTTATGATATTCCAAATGTTTCCGTAGAAGGAATTGATGTTGTTGTCAATAAACCTAAAGTAGCAGCATACAGAGCTCCTGGCGCAACAAATGCAACTTTTGCAACTGAGACTGTAATTGATGAACTTGCCCGAGAATTAAATATAGATCCAATTGATTTTAGATTGATTAATGCTTCTCAAGAAGGAACACGTAGAGCGGATGGGCCTAAATTTCAGAAGATTGGAGCTATAGAATTACTTGAGTCCATGAAAAAACATGATCATTGGAATAGTGATTTGATAGGCGATAATGTTGGTCGCGGAATGGCCATTGGGTTTTGGTTTAATGGTGGGAATAGATCTACATGTACCATAGGAGTTAATCCTGATGGAACAATTATATTAGTTGAAGGATCTCCCGACATAGGAGGATCTAGGGCATCAATTGCTATGCAAGCTGCAGAGATATTAAAAATAGATTATACAGATGTTTACCCCAGTGTTGCAGACACAGATAGTATAGGCTATTCTGACGGAACAGGAGGAAGTAGGACAACTTTTGCTACAGGGTGGGCAGCTATAGAAGCAGCTAGAGATGTGAAAAACCAAATGATTTTGCGGGCAGCTAAGATTTGGGGAATTAATGAAGAAAACGTTGATTATGTCGATGGTTTATTTATATCTAAATCTGACAATGAGTTACAAATGACTTTTAAAGATCTTTCTTCAAGATTAGCTGATTCAGGAAGCCCAATTACTGGCAAGGGGACAGTATCTCCAACAGGTGTCGGAGGATCTTTTTGCGGAAATATTATTGATATTAAAGTTGATAAAGATACAGGAAAAGTTGACATTTTAAGATTTACTGTGTTTCAAGATGCTGGAAAAGCGGTTCATCCAAGTTATGTTGAAGGTCAGATGCAAGGAGGTAGTGCACAAGGTGTTGGATGGGCTTTAAATGAAGAATATTTTTATGATGAAAGCGGTGATCTGAAAAACTCTTCATTTTTAGATTATAGAATGCCTACTAGTTTAGATTTACCAATGATTGATACAGTAATTGTTGAAGTGGCAAATCCTGGACATCCATTTGGAGTTCGAGGGGTAGGAGAAGCAAATATTGTTCCTCCTCCGGCTGCAATAGCGAATGCGTTATTTGATAGTATCGGTATCAGGCTCAATACTTTACCTATGTCTCCTATGATAGTCTTGAATTCAATTAGCGAATTAAAAGAGTAACTAATATTAGAAGTATTCGAGAACATAAACTATAACAGGTGCAAAAATCAATCCTGGAATAAGATCAGCGGATGGTAGTTTTTTTATGTTTAATAGCCTTAATCCAATTGATAAAATCATAACTCCACCAGTTGCAGAGAGTTCATTTATCATATTTTCATTTAAGAAAGTATTCCCTACAACTATACCTACTATAGTAAAAAAACCCTGAACGATAAAAACTGATATTGAGCTGAAAATTACTCCGACTCCCATGGTTCCTGAGTATATGAAAACCATTATTCCATCTAAGCCTGTTTTTATATACATTAAATTCAGATCTTTGGATATAACTTCATTAAATGGAGCCAATATTGCCATTGGCCCAACACATGCGATTAAGCTAGATACAACAAAGCCTTCTACAAAGTTTTTTGTTGTAGGGTTTGTTGTATTTGAAGTTTTCTTTTTTAGCCACTCGCCTATCAATTCAAGGTTTTTTTCTATTTGAATAATAGATCCAAGTATTCCTCCAAGCAGGATAGCAATCATTGGTATTACAGCATTAGATGTTTTAAGGAAAGATTCTATTCCTACCATTATTGTGAATAATCCTAATCCTGAAAGTGTAATATCTCTTATTCTATGTGGAAGCTTTGTGCCCATAAACACTCCTATACATCCCGTAATAATCATCACAAAAGAATTTATTACTGTCCCAAATCCTTCGAAAAACATTTTTTATCCAATAAAATTTATTAATAATAGTCAATCTATAAGTATTTTGTTAAAAATTCAGACGGAGATTTTTTTGTTATTATTGGGACTGTTGCATTTTTGCTTGGGTAACCAGTCGCAATGATTAGATAGGGAGATTCGTTTTTGGGTCTTTTTAAAATTTTACTTAGAAATTTCATGGGGCTTGGAGTGTGTGTAAGGGTTACCAATCCTGACATGTGTAATGAAGATAGTAAAATACCTGTGGCTATTCCAACTGATTCTGAAACATAATAATTTTTTAATTTATTTCCATTTTTATCGATTGAGTATCTTTCCGCAAATATAATAATTAAGAAGGGGGCATTTTCCAAGTGTGGTTTGTTTTGATCAGTTCCTATATGTTCAAGAGCATTAAGCCACTCATCAGGAGCTCTTCTACTATAAAACTCTTTTTCTTCGTCTTCAGCTGCAATTCTTATTTTGTTTTTTAAATTTTGATTACTTACGAGTACATAATGCCAAGGTTGTTGGTTTGCGCCACTTGGAGCGGTAGCTGCTGATTTTATTGCGTTTTCAACAATTTCTATTGGAACGTCTGTTGCAGGATCATAATCTCTTACTGTTCTTCTTTTTTTTATCACATTAAAAAAATCATTGGCTGTATTTATCATCTGCTTTGTAGATAGTTTTATATTGTGTTCATATTTAACAAGTTTTTTTTTCATTAATTAAATATTCTTTTGAAATAAGTTTCAGCAAAGCCAAGATAATAAGTTTCATGAACTTTCCATGATTCTGAATGTCCTTTGCAATTTTCGAATTTATGGTACAAGGTGTCTTGTGGAGAATTTTTATTTATTTCATCTGAATGATATATAGGTATCCTGTCATCATCTATACAATGAACCATAAGAACAGGATAATTTAAATTCTTTATTGATTCAGCGGGGTTTATTGATTCTAAATTAATACCTTGGAGCATTATTGAACTCAAATTAATACCTTGGGATAGTAAATTGGCTACAAAAGACGGAATAGGTGTTCTTTTTGGTACTTCAGAAGAAATCAGATCTGTTAATTTATTATAAGGACTATCTATAAATATTCCTTTAATCCTGTCATCTTCGCTTGCTGCTAGTATAGATAAAACAGCACCATAACTTACTCCGTATAGAGCAACCTGTTTGATGTTTTTTTCTTGTTGTAAAAAGTTTATAGCACCTATTACATCAGGGACTTCTTTTACTCCAAGTCCAACTGTAGAGGGATCGGACACTCCGTGACCTCTAAGATCGAATGTTAATACTGAATAGCCCATTTTTTGAAATGATGCTAGAACTTCTGTATGCCCCGCTCTATGTCCATCTATTCCATGTAAGTAAATTATTGCATTGGTTGATTTAGCAGGGATCCACCATCCTCTAAGAATTAATCCAGATGAGTCTGCAGATATAAATTCTATTTCTTCAAACTCTAATCCATATTGCTTAGGATTGTCTTCCGGAGAATTTATTATAGTTTTATAAGCTAAACTTGTAATATACATTGATAACCCAAAATATATCAGTGTGACAATAAAAAGAATCAAAAGAGAGATATATGTTGGTTTGTTGTTTAGCTTAATTAATATAGATTTAATCATTATTTTTTGTTGCTTTATCAATTAATATTTTAAGGTTGTCTTCTAGAAGAAAATACATCAATGTCTCATTTTGTTTGCAGTAATTATTAATTTCTCTGATCAAATTACTTTTATCTTCTGTAGAAGCTAATGAATTCAATAAATTATTGTAAGTTTCAGAGTAATCCTCAAATTGTGGATTGTTTGGTGTGCTTAGATTAAGGATCATATCCCCGTACCAAAGGCAAGCAATGAGTTCTTCCCTTTTTTCTGTTATTTCTATCATATTCTTTATCAAAGTTCGGTTTGATGCAATTGTAGTAAGGGAATTTTCAAGGTTAGCAATAGGTTGAGATTTTATACTTTCAATGTCAGCATCAAATTTAGTCAGCAATATACTGGTATTTTGGCTTTCATTATTGTAGTTGTAAAATATGGATATACTAGTAATTAAGCTTATAAGACTTATTATTGAAAATATTATTAATGATAATTGTATGTTTTTCATTTTAATTATAGTATGCCCCTGCTGGGACTCGAACCCAGGCGCACGGTTTAGGAAACCGACGCTCTATCCTCTGAGCTACAGGGGCTCGAATTTCAAAGAGGCTTAATAAATATTAGTATTTTGAAATAGATTATAATAGATTTTAATCATTCGAAATAGGTTTATACATGATTAAAATCTATTAATTTTGCTTTGAAAATATAGAATTATTTTCTATATTTTCAAATTTCAAGAGTAAATGAGAATTTTTCTCCATATCGTTCAACTTGTAATTTAATTAGTTTGTTGTTGGAATTAATCATTAATTTCGATATATCAATAGGTGTCTTAGAGTTTAAGAGGGTATTATTTATGATTAAAATTACGTCGCCAACTTTTACCCTGATTCTGCAGCACTACTTGAAGGGGAAATGTAATTTATTTTGACATTTTTATCGTCATTAAATCCTAATTTTATTCCAGTGATATTATAAATTTTCACCATTCCTAATTTATAATTGTTTAATTGAAATGATTTTATGTTTCTATAATAAAAATCTACTGCTTTCTTTTTATCGAGCATAGGAGTTTATTCGTGTATAGGTGGCCCATCCATTCGATGCATAGGATTATGT